>NZ_JAELXW010000170.1 GCF_016428645.1 Glycomyces salinus
TACGCCGACCGCGTCATCTTCCTCGCCGACGGCCAAATCGTCGAGGACATGAGCGACCCGACCGCGAACGCCGTGATCGACAAGATGAAGCACTTCGAAGAGCTCGTCGCCGCCGCGGAAGGCAAGGCTGTCTGACCCATGCTGCGCGCCACACTCAAAGGCATGGCGAGCCGCAAGGCCCGCCTAGTACTCACCAGCCTCGCGGTCCTCCTCGGAACCATGTTCGTCGCGGCGGCCATGATCCTGACCGCCACGATGGACAAGTCCGTCAGCGGCACGATCGCCGACGGCTACTCCAGCGTGGACGCCGTCGTCACCTCGGCCAAGTCCGAGACCGACTGGTCCACCGGTCAGGGCAACACCGGCACGCTGCCGGCCGAGGCGGTCGGGGAGCTCGAATCGGCCCCCGGCGTCGAGGTAGTGGGCCCGGCCGTCGAAGGCCAGGTCAACGCCATCGGCTCCGACGGGAAACTCGTCGGCACCTTCGCACCGACCATCGGATTCAACTGGGAGTCCCTCGACGCCCAGGAGGGCTACACCGAGATCCGGGAGGGCAGCGGCCCGACCGCGGACGACGAGGTCGCCGTCTCGGCGAAGTTCATCACCGACTCCGGGCTCGAACTCGGCGACACCGTCACCGCCTACTCCTACGGCTCCGACCGCGCCGACTACACCATCGTCGGCGTCTTCGGACTCTCCGGCGACCGCGACTCGCTCGCCGGTGAGACGCAGATGGCCTTCACCACCGCCGAGGCCCAGCGCCTCATGACCGACGGCGAGGACGTCTACACCACCATCTACGTCGCCGGCGACGTCGACACCGACGAGCTCGCCTCGGTCCTGGGCTCGGACTACCGGGTCCAGACCGGTGAAGAGGCCAGCGAGGAGGCCGCCGAGGCGTTCGCCGTCGTGGCCGACTTCATGGGCTACATATTCCTCGGCTTCGGCCTGGTCGCGGTGTTCGTCTCGATCTTCCTGATCATCAACACCTTCACGATCATCGTCGCCCAGCGGCAGCGGGAACTGGCCCTGCTGCGCGCCATCGGCGCCGGACGCGGCCAGGTGATCCGCTCGGTCCTGACCGAGGCACTGGTCATCGGCGTCATCGCCTCCGCCGTCGGCCTGGGCCTGGGAGTGCTCCTCGGCTGGGGACTGTCGCAACTGGTCAGCTCGACCATGTTCGACGGAATGCCGGTGACGCTGCTGGTCCCGCCGACCACGCTCTGGGCGTTGGTCGTCGGCATCGGCGTGACCCTGCTGTCGGCGCTGGTCCCGGCCGTCAAAGCCTCCGGCGTGCCGCCGGTCGCCGCGATGCGGGACGCGGTCAATCCGCCCAAGCCGCTGCGCACCATCACGATCGCCGGCGCGATCGTGACCGCCGTCGGCGGGAGCATGCTCGCGCTCGGGCTCCTGGCGGACCTGGGCGACAACGAACTCATGGTCATCCTGACCGGCATCGGCGTCAGCTTCGTCGGGATCACCTTGCTCACGCCGATCCTGTCGCGTCCGCTCGTGGCCGCGCTCGGCGCGCTCATGTCGTGGTCGTTCGCCGGCAAACTGGGCAAGCTCAACGCCGGGCGCAACCCGCGGCGCACCGCGATCACCGCGGCCGCGCTGATGATCGCGGTCGCCCTCATCACCGGCATCGCCACGCTGGTCTCGAGCATCAAGGCCACCACGTCCGAAGTGCTCGACCTGAATCTGGACTCCGATCTCATCGTCAGCGGCGCACAGGGCGGGGCCAACATCCCCTCGTTCTCGCGCGAGACGCTCGAGGAGATCAGGGCCGTGCCCGAGGTCGCCTCGGTCGGCGACGTGTACGCCGACTTCTTCGGCACCGAGGTCGACGGCCAGGAGGCCGTGCTGTCCTCCAGTGAGGACCTGGGCGCGAGCCTCGGGGTCCTCGGCGGCTCGGTCGCCGAGGGTTCGATCGACGACCTCCCGGCCGACTCGGTGGTCATCGACGAGGGCACCGCCGACGACCGCGACCTGGCCCTGGGCGACAGCGTCGAGGTGACCTTCGGTGACGGGGAGACCGCCGAACTTCAAGTCGCGGCCATCCTCGACGGCTACGACCTGACCAACGGCTGGTGGGTCGCGCCCGAGCAGATCGAGCACTTCACCCTGCCCAAGCCGATGCAGGCGTTCATCGCCGTCGAGGACGGCGCCGACGTCGCGGCGGTCCAGAGCCTCGTCGATGACATCCTCGCCGACGAGCCCGAGGTCAGCGTCACCAACAACGCCGAATTCGTCGAGCAGCAGACCGGCCAGCTCGACGTCATCCTCGGGGCGGTGCAGATCCTGCTCGCGCTGGCGATGATCATCGCCGTGATCGGCGTGGTGAACACGCTGGTCCTGTCGGTTCTCGAACGCACCAGGGAACTCGGACTGCTCCGGGCCGTGGGCATGACCCGCGGCCAGGCCAGGCGCATGATCACCGTCGAGAGCATCATCATCTGCATGTTCGGCGCAGTGCTCGGCATCGCCGTCGGCATCGGGCTGGGCTGGACGGTCCAGCAGGCGCTCGAATCCGAGGGCCTGTCGTCGTTCGCCCTGCCATGGAGTCTGATCGTCACCTACCTGATCGCCGCGGTGATCGTCGGTCTGCTGGCCGCGATCGCCCCGGCGGCGAGAGCCGCCAAGCTCAACGTGCTGGGGGCCATCGCCTACGAATAGCTTGACTGTCTGAAGGAAACCGGGAACGAGGGGCGGCGCGGAAGCGCCGCCCCTCATCGTGTCCGTCGAGTCCCGGCGGGCCGCCTCGGCCCAATGGCCGAGGGGCGGCGGGCGCGTCGGCCGTTGGGAGGAGCCCCGAGTCCGGTCCGCCGACCGAAGTCGCCGGCCCCGTTCGCCCATAGCCTTGGTTGCACTGGACCACAAGGGCCAGTTCAAGGCTCGCGAGCAATCTCGGTGGAGTTCGCGGGCCGTGAGATTCCACCGCCGAGAACGCGTCCAAGAAAGGCGGACCAGTGCCACTCGCAAATCCCCCCGCTCCCCCGGTGACCCGTGCGGCCGTGACCGCTTCGGGTCTGTGGCGGGCCTACGGTTCCGGTCAGGCCCAGGTCGTCGCGCTGCGCGACGTGTCGGTCTCGTTC
>NZ_JAELXW010000171.1 GCF_016428645.1 Glycomyces salinus
AACGCACGAGGGGCCGGGAACCGCGAAGCGGTCCCCGGCCCCTCGCACTGTCCGCGGTCACATCTCGAAGCCATCCGCCGGCTGTGGCGCCGTTGGTGCGTGTGTCCAGCGAGTCGCTTCGACCGAAGAGTGTTTTTAGGGGTACGATTTATAAAACTGTATCCCTATGAAATGGAGGACGGGTGGAGAAGCCGCTGGAAATGTTCGATCGCGATGCCGAGTGGTCGGCTCTGGACCGATTCGTCTCGGACTCCCGAGCGGGTGCGACGCTCGGGGTGGTATCGGGACGGCGGCGCCAGGGCAAGACCTTCTTGCTCGATGCCGTGGTGCGGGCGGCGGGCGGATTCTATTTCGGAGCAACCGAAGCCGCCGACGCGGAATCGCTGCGCCGGTTCAGCGATTCGCTCAGCCGATTCGCAGACCCACCGACCGCATTCCACTTCGCGGACTGGTTCGAGGCGGTCGACGCGATCCTCGCACTCGGGCGCGAACGACCTGTCCCGGTGGTCATCGACGAGTTCCCGTACCTTGCCCGAGTCAATCCCGAACTGCCCTCTATCCTCCAGCAGGCATTCGGCCCGCTGCGACCTGAACGGGCCGAATCCAGGACCCGGCTGCTGCTGTGCGGTTCCGCGATGTCGTTCATGGGCCGGCTCCTGTCCGGTGGCGCTCCGCTGCGAGGCAGAGCCGGGCTCGAGCTACTGGTGTCCCCGCTCGACTACCGAATGGCGGCAGAATTCTGGGGAATCGAGGACCCTGGATTGGCGGTACGAACGCATGCGATCGTCGGCGGCACGCCGGCCTACCCGAACGAGTTCCTGCGTGGCGACGTCCCGCGCGACCTGGAGGATTTCGACGACTGGGTGATCCGTACGGTGCTCAATCCCCAGACTCCGCTGTTCAGGGAGGGCCGGTACCTGCTGGCGGAGGAAGCCGACATACGCGACCCGGCACTGTACCTCTCGGTCCTCTCGGCTGTCGCAGACGGCAATGCCACCCGCAGCGGCATCGCCGCCTACCTGGAGCGCAAAGCCGTCGACATCGCCCACCCGATCCACGTGCTGGAGGACATCGGGCTCCTGCGTCGGGATGCCGACTCCTTCCGCAAGAACCGTTCCGCGTATCGGATCGCCGAGCCGCTGATCGCCTTCTACGCCGGCATGATGCGGCCCGTGTGGGACCAGTTGCAGCGCCCGGGCATGGCCTCGCGGGTATGGCAGGGGAGCCGGCACCGGTTCGCCAGTAAGATACTCGGTCCGCACTTCGAGCAGTTGTGCCGGGACTGGGCGTTGTACCACGCTGACCCCGATCTGTTCGGAGGACTGCCGACGACTGTGGCCAGCGGGGTGGTCAACGATCCGGCCGCCAAGGCCTCCCACGAAGTCGATGTCGCCGTGATCGCCGCTTCCGACGCCGGGCGGCCGCGCCTCCTCGCGATCGGGGAGGCGAAGTGGCAGGACGTTATGGGGCGGGCTCACCTCGAACGGCTCGAACACCTGCGGACCCTGCTGTCCTCGGCCGGAAAGTTCGACACGTCCGAGACGCGTCTCATGTGCATGTCCGGTGCCGGGTTCAACGACCACCTGGCCCGCCGCGCGTCAGAGAGGAACGACGTCCTCTTGGTCGGCCTCACCGACCTCTACCGCTGAGCCCTCGAATGTATTGAGAGTCTTGGAGAACACAGGGGAGCCTTCGAGGTGCCGGGCCGATGAGGCCTGAGGTTGGGCGTCGCGTTGCGACTGGCGGGTCGACCTAGCGATCGGACTTGGTGCGTTGGTTCTTTGGGTAGGTCTGGTCGCGCAGTCGGACCAGCAAGAAGCAGGCGACCACGATCACTATCAGCTCGATGCCGCCTACTGTGGACCTCAGGGGATCGGACTCTGCCTCATCACGACTGGGTGCCACTGAGACAAGACCAATTATCACGAGGCCGACCACCGCAAAGGATGAGGCGTACAGATACAGGAGTCGACGCTTGAGTTGTGCGGCAGCGTGAAAGAAGGGCACGCATGCGAGAGTGCCTGCCGAAGCGATGGTGATAAGGAAATACCATCGTCCGTCAACTACAAGTGACCGCCAGAACCCTCTGCCCCTGCGGACCTGGCGCATATGTTGAGTCGAAGATGTCGGTGCAATGTTGTAGATGTTAAGATCCCCGGAGCCACTGTGGACTGGCATATGTCCGTCACCGGATTGCTGAATGAAGTCTCTGTTGACATTAGGTTGCTGTTCACTCACCAACTTCTCCATCCTGCGGCGACGAGTTCAGGTTTCCGGAGCCGGTGTGGACGATCATGGTTCCTGCGCCTGTTTGCTGTATAACGTCGCGACCGGCAGCGATATCGGGGGTATCGCTTTGTTGCATGGCCTGCAACTCGGATACTGCTTCTCGAAGCTGAATGGCAAAATTCCGATCGTCCTCGACGGCGTCCTGCAGGGCTAGCTCTACACGTTTGCTGGTCCGATCGTTCACGCCTTGATCTTGAGCGGCTTCCACTGTGAGTTTATGCCAAGCAGGATCTCCTGCGAGTTTGCTTGCGACCAGGGAATGCAGGCGGTTCAACGCCGCATTGATTGCCTCGTCCGCAATCTCACTCGCATGACCGGCGGCCCTGCGAACCCGCGGGACCAACCATCCGATGGCTGCGCCAACCACAATCTCAACGCCAGACAACATTAATCACTTCCCGCCGCGGGTCTGCACTGACGATGCATCCTGCTACCTCAAGACACACGGATTTCACGAGCACCAAATGCCTATATGGATTATATATGGAGTCCTACTGACCGCCGTGAGGCTCCGCTGGCATTGTGGGAGCAGGGTGGAGCGACGAAGGCTGGCTTCATCACACCAGCTACGGCCGAATTTGAGCCAGCGTTGTTAGCCGGACGAGCCCAGTGCCGTTGGCGCTCGGGACCAAACGGCTGGTCCAGTACCGCCGAGTACGGCGGGGTCACCCGCGGCTCGCGCATCAT
>NZ_JAELXW010000172.1 GCF_016428645.1 Glycomyces salinus
CGGCCGTGGTCGATGCGACCATGGTCAAAACCTCCGAACGCACCCTGGTCACCTTCGGTGTCGACACCGAAGGTGACGGTGCAACCGATGCCACGGTCACCGCGACCGACGAGCACCCCATCTGGGTGGCCGATCTGGCGCAGGTGCCGATCGAGGACGCCTTCAGCACTGATCCGGCCGAGACCGATGCGGCTGACACCCCGCACGTCTCACACGATGAGTCGGCCGACGGTTCGGGTTCGGGTGGCGGTGGCCCGCCGGTTGCTACCCTGTCGGCTACAACCGAATACGACAAGCACCAGGCAGCGGGACCGGACGAGGATGCCGCCTCGGCGACGGAGCCGCCGGGCGAATTGCCGGGCCAGTGGGTGGACGCGATCGACCTCAAGGTCGGCCAGCTCCTGCGCACCAGCGCAGGCACCTGGATCCAGATCACCGCGATCGAGACCCGCACCGAACACGCCACGGTCTACAACCTCACAGTCGCTGGATACCACACCTACTACGTCAAAGCCGCCGACACCGACTTCCTCACCCACAATGCCGGAGGAGCGTGTGGTGATGCAGA
>NZ_JAELXW010000173.1 GCF_016428645.1 Glycomyces salinus
ATCGAGACCCGCACCGAACACGCCACGGTCTACAACCTCACAGTCGCTGGATACCACACCTACTACGTCAAAGCCGCCGACACCGACTTCCTCACCCACAATGCCGGAGGAGCGTGTGGTGATGCAGATGAGCTCGCCGACAACCTCGGAGAGAACACGTTCTTCCATTACACTGATGGAGATGGATTCGATGCGATCTCCGAGACTGGTGTGATTAAGCCTGACTCGAAGAACCGCACTTATCTTACGCAGGAGGCACTATCCTCGTCTGAGACCAACATGGCACTTCATGCTGGGCAACACCCTGATCGAGGTCAGTATCTTATCGGGTTCAATGCTCCTGAAGGCATGCCAATCCGGAAGGGAGATCAAGTGAACGAATTCATCCATCGGGGTTCCATTAAGTTGTCAAATGTTGATCTGTTGTTTGCCGGATCCAACCCGTTCGGATAGGAGAATTAATGAACCTGGAGTTCGGCGACATTTACGAAATGGAGATGCTCGCGAAGACTCTAAATCATGTAAAGTTCTTCGAAGAGAGGCCGATTGAAGATCCCTTCATGGCGAGTCCCATCCTTGCGAATGTGCATAGAAGGTTGATATGGTCCATCATTGAGGTCTATGAGAAGGAGCTCAGGCTCCAGGGGCCTGCGGCAAGATGGCTTGAGTGGCTTGAATGGGACGGCAGGTATTATGAGCCGCTGGCGGTCGTCAAATATGCAAGTGATCGCGGTGATTGGGATCAACTCGACCAAATGGCGAAGTTCGAAGTATTGCGAAACTGCTGCTCCCCATTCGAACCTAACGATACTCAGCTCAGCGAATTGTGCGGGCAAATCGACGAGAAACGTCGTGCCTCGGGAGTGTACTGAATCGCCCCGGCTGTGTTACAGGGTTGATTACGTGGTTACTTGTGGATCTGCTGGAGCGGCTGTGGCCCAGTATTGACCCATCACTTAATGAACTTCTTGCATCCGGCTTTTCGATCGAGTCTGATCGATGGTGATGGTCTGTATACTCTCGCTCGTTATACGACAATTACCAGGCAGCGGGACCAACACCGTTGCGTTTAGGTGGAGGTGCTGGTTGCGGGGTTGCTGGTTCTGGTGGTTCGGTGATCGTCGCTGGTCGGTGGGGTCGCGTCCGGGGCCGGTGCGGTCTGGGAGATGCTTGGAGGCGTGACGAACGCGGCTGACCGTGCCTCTTTTGGAGTGTTGACCCAGACGTTCGACCCCGGCCTGGTCGACACCGTCACCGCCGAGGGCGGCGCGGTGTGGGAGCGGCAGCGGGACCTGCCCGCCCGGTTGACCTTGTACCTGGTCTTGGCGTTGTGGCTGTGGCGCAACCTGTCCTATAAGGAAGTGTGGCGTCGGCTCGCCGACGGCTGCGCTTTCAGCGGCGGGGCCGACGGCCTGGCCCTGCCTGCGACCGGCGCGCCCGAGGCCTCCTCGATCACCCGGGCCCGGGCCCGGCTGGGGGCCGAACCGCTCGCGCTGCTGTTCGCCGAGACCGCCGGGCGCCTGGCAAGCCCCGACACACCGGGCGCGTGGTGGCGGGGCCTGCGCCTGACCGCGGTGGACGGCACCTGCCTGGACGTGGCGAACACGCCCGCCAACCGGGAGGCGTTCGGCGGCCCGACCGATGGCCCCTTCCCCCAGATCCGCCTGGTCGCCCACTGCGAGACCGGCACCCGCGCGGTCATCGACGCCGCGTTCGACGCCTACGCCACCAGCGAGAAAGCCCTGACGATGCGGCTCGTCACCTCCTTCCGGCGCGGGATGCTCGCCGTCTTCGACTCCGGCTTCTGCGGCTCCGACCTCTACGAGCAGGTCACCGCCACCGGATGCGAGGTCATCATGCGCGCCGGAGCCCAGTTCGGCCTCGCCCCGGTCCAGGTCCTGCCCGACGGGTCCTACACCGCCCACCTCAAGGCCGGCGGGCCGCTGGTCCGCGTCATCGAATACACCGTCTACGTCACCGACCCCGACACCGGGGCCGAGACCACCGGAGAGACGATCACCCTGGTCACCAGCCTGCTCGACCCCGAACTGTGGCCGATCGGGGACTTCCCGGGCCTGTACGCCTCCCGCTGGGAGTCCGAGATCCTCTACGACGCGGTCAAGACCGAGCTGCGCGGCGGGACCAGTGTGCGGTTCCGCTCGCAGACCCCTGACCTGGTCCGCCAGGAGGCCTGGGCGCTGCTGCTGGTCTACCAGGCACTGTCCGACCTCAGTCGATGTCGTCATCGACGTGGCAGGCGACATCCTGCTGGA
>NZ_JAELXW010000174.1 GCF_016428645.1 Glycomyces salinus
ACCTCCAAGAGCCTGCTGAAGGCCTTCAACATCCTCGGGCCCGGCGGAGTCCTCTGGCTCAACGGCGACGTGGTGTTCGACCCCCAGGTGCTCGACGTGCTGCTGCCGCACATCGCCATGGACCACTCCTTCATCTCGGTCAACACCGCCAAGGTCTCCGACGAGGAGGTCAAGTACACTCTCGGGGCCGACGGCTACATCAGCAGGCTCTCCAAGCGAGTCTCAGACGGCGCCCTGGGCGAGGCGGTGGGAATCAACTACGTCTCGGCCGACGACCGCGCCGTCATTGCAAAGCGCCTGGCCGAAGTCGACGACCAGGAGTACTTCGAGGGCGGCATCGAGGCCGCGATCGAGAAGGACGGTCTGAAGTTCGAGGCGGTCGACATCTCGCAGCACAACGTCATCGAGATCGACTTCGCCGACGACCTCACCAACGCCAATAAGCAGTTCAAGTAGCGACCGGCACGTCCCCCGCCGCCAGAGCGAGTAGAGGCATTCCGAGTTGAAGAAGCTGCTGCGATCATGGTCCGTCCGGCTGAACCTGTTGGCGGTCGCGGCCGTGACCACCGCTGTCACCCTGCAACACATGAAATGGGCGACGATACTACTGTCGCTGGTCGTATTCGCCACGGTCCTATGGCGCAGCCCACGCGCTGTCGGGGCCATGCGCATCGCCCGCACGCTCGCCGCGATCGCGGTCCTGATCCAGACCTGGTATTCCGGGGGGACCGGTCGCTCGGCACTGCTGGTGGCCGGCATCGGCATCACCCTCTTCCTCGCTTATGCCGATATCGTCGCCAGGGCCCTCCATATCGCCTACCTGCAGACCATCGCCATCGACGTCGAGCGCAGCCGTTCCGAGCGACTGAGCACCCCGCCGTCGATCGGGCTCATGGTGAACCTGCTGGGGGTGCTGTACGTGCTCGCGGCCGTGCCCGCTCTCCCACAGGCACGCGTGACCGACGCGATCTTCCTGGCGGTCACCGTAGCCGTCTTCGGCTGGATCGGTGCCGCAGTGCTGCAGAAGCAGCTGATGCGACGTAGCGAATCGCACCCGGTGGACCTTCGCGTCAAGGCCGCCGTCGACCGGATCGGCCCGAAGTTCGTGGTCCACTTCGCCGGGGCGCGGCACTCGGAGTACCAGCTGGCGATGTGGCTGCAGTACTTCGACCAGGTCGGCGATCCATATGTGATCCTGGTGCGTGACCGCTACCTGCTCGAGGGGATCGCCTCCCGCACCGGTGCCCCGATCGTCCTCGTCCCGGCCCAGTCCGTGCTCGACCGGCTGGTGCCGGACAGCGTCGGCGCCTGCTTCTACGTCAACCATGCGGCCAAGAACGCTCAGCTGATCAAACTCGACAAGTACGTGCACGTCCAGTTGATGCACGGCGACTCCGACAAGGCGATCAGCCGCAGCCCGGTCTCGCAGATGTATGACCGGGTCTTCGTCGCCGGACAGGCCGGTGTCGACCGCTACCTGAGGCACGGCGTGGAAATTCCCGAGTACAAGTTCCGCAGGATCGGGCGCCCCCAACTGCACCAGATTCAGGTCGGGCCGCGGCCGCGATCGGAAGGCGACGCTCTGACGGTCCTCTACACGCCGACCTGGGCGGGGCTGACCAGTGAGGTCGACTACTCCTCGCTGCAACAGGGGAAGCGGATCGTGTCCGCGCTCCTCGAACGCGGTGTCCGGTTGATCTTCCGTGCGCATCCGTACACGGCCGCCAATCGCGCCTACCGGGAGCTGGCCGACCAGATTCGAGAGATCATAGCCGCCGACGCCGCCGCGACTGGGCGTGACCACTGGTGGGGGCCGCGCGCTGAGGCCGAGGCGACGCTTACCGATTGCATCAACGCCGCCGACGCCGCGGTATCCGACATCTCTGGGACCGCCTCGGACTGGCTTTACTGCGGGCGGCCTCTCGCCATGACCGACCCGCGAGGCTTCGGTTCGAAGTATTTCGAGGAGTTCCCACTGGCGCGTGCGGCCTACCTGCTCGAACAGGACGCCGGGAACGTCGAGGAGGTCCTTGACCAGCTCCTCTCGATCGACTCCCGGGAGGCGATCCGGTCAGAAGTCCGCGAGTACTACCTGGGTGACTTCGCTCCCGAGGAGCTCGTCGGCGTCTTCCGCCGCGCGGTCAAAGAGACTTACGAGGATGCGGGTTCCAAGGTGGTCGGGCCGTCTTCCGCCGCAGGCGGGTGATGCGAACTTGAGGCGAACGGGCGGTAAACTTCGTCGAACCTACTCATGATTGGTCGGGAAACTTCGATGTCGATGAACATTGTCATTCTGGCTGCGGGGGTGGGGTCTCGATTGGGGCGCCCGCATCCGAAGCCGCTGACGCCGTTGGATTCGGGTGAGACGATTCTCAGCCGGTCGTTGCGGTTGCTGACCTCGCGGTTCAGTCGGCATTCGATTCATCTGGTGGTCGGGTTCAAGAAGGAGATGATCATGGAGGAGGT
>NZ_JAELXW010000175.1 GCF_016428645.1 Glycomyces salinus
GCCCCGACCGTCGGGTAGCGTCAGCGCCCCGCAGCGGCAGCCGGCCATCCCGCACCGCCGGGTTGCGGTGGGCCGCTATGGCGCTGCTGGATCAAAGCGGAAGAGGGGAAGCGCGGGACGGGAGCGGCCCGCGTTTCAGCGAGTGCGGTTCAGAGCTCGTGGCGTTCGACGAAAGCGATCACTTCGGCCACGATGACGTCGCCGAAGACGGGACTGAGATCGGCACGGGTGCTGGACATGATGGTCTCGACCAGGTTGTCGAACTCGGCGGTTTTCCACGCCTCGGCCTCGGCGCGGCGGCCCAGCTCGTCGATGAGACCGAAGTGGCGCAGTCCTCGGTGGACGCCGCCGTGGATCGTCGCGAACAACCGCTCGTGGTGCGTGATCTGGCCCTCGACCTCGCGCTTCGCTTTCCCGGAGGTGGGCTCGTAGTCGCGGCTGATGTGTCGCAGGAGGGCAGATCGGGCGGTCGAGGGATGGAGGTGGTTCAGGCGGGAGGCGATCCAGGCGTTGCGGCGGTCGCATCCAGGGGGCAGGGACGGTGACGGTGTGGGCGCGGTGGGCGGTTCGAGGCCGGGGAAGCAGGAGGCGAGATGCTCGAGTGCGTAGTCGATGATCGGGAACGCGTAACGCTGCGTATCGACACCGTTGTCGCATAGAGGATGTGCGCGGTGTCGGTGACCAGGTCGATGACCGGTTGGTTTCAGCGTTTGAGGACGACGGTCGGAGTTCGGCCAGGACCAGCCCGGCCACCGAGCGCATGATGCGCTCGGCGTCGTGGTTGAGCGGCCAGCCGAGAACGTGAGTGTTGTCGGTGTTGTTCATAGTTTCTCAATCTCCTCTCGGATGGCGGGGTAGGCGGCGATGGAGGCGGCGAGATAGGCGGCCAGGTGCTGGTCGACGGTCAGGGCGATCTGGCAGCCAGTGTCGGTGACGGTGAAGCCCTCCGGAGCCGGGAACGGCAGGTCCGCGCCCGCGGCGCGGTCCGGGACCACTTGGACCGGGCCGGTACCGGCGCAGGTCCGGACGCGCCAGCCAGGGCCGAGGGTGAGGGCGAGCGCGTGGGCGCGGTCGAAGCGCAGTTGGTGTCGGGCGAGGTCGGCCTGTTCGGCTGCGACGGCCCGGCCGAGGGCCGGTTCGTAGGCCGGCAGGAGTCTGCTGCGGATTTGGGCGGCGATGGCCGATGGCGGCAGGGTGGCCTCGACCCAAATGGCGTGATGGCGGTCGGGTTCGTATCCGGTCGGGAACCGGCCGGTCAGCAGCAGCCGCCAGGTGCCGGATTCGGCGTAGGCGGCGACCTCGATCTGTGTCGAGTCGGGTCCGGTGATGAGCTTGCGGTTGCGGTGGTCGAAGCCGTGGCTCCAGTCGTCACCGAGCTGCCAGGCGATATTGACCGCGATCAGGTTGGCTACGCCAGGGTCGCGATAGCGCGAGGTGGTCGGTTTGCCAGGTGGCGGGGTCCAGGGGAGGTCGTGGGCGTTTCGCGAGTTCATGACCGAACCTCCGTGTCGCTGGCGTGGCCGGTCGTGTAGGCGCAGTCGACCGGCTCGCCGTGGTGGCGACCACGGCATTCGATGGTGCCGAGTTTGCGGGTGTCCACGGCGAGCGCGCGCCGCGTGTCGTGCTCGTACTGGTCGATGCGCGATCGCTCCAGTGCTTCGTGGTGCTCGCTGTCCTCGGCGATCTTCGCGATGTCCGGCAGGCCCGCCTTGAGCCAGGCGCGCATGTACAGACCCATAGCGAGCGAGCTCAGAGGGGTGACCTTGCTGATGTCGAACATGGCGCAACAGATCTCGGCCGCGGTGGCGGGCCGGGTGTCGTCGTCTTCGGCGACGCGGTCGAGCAGTTCGCGGCAGTGGGCGCGGTAGACCGGCTCGTGGTCCATGCGCTCATGCGTCGGAGTGAGCAGTTTGAATGCGTGCCAGAGTCGGTCAGCGGCATGCGGGTGCCGCTCGACGGCCTTGGTGATCTCGGTCTCGGCGATATCGATGCGCTCGAAGATTCCGGCCAGGTCGAGATCCTGGAGCAGAGTGGACAGATGGTCTGTGGGGGTGCGGTTCGTAGCGCCCGTATCCGAGGACCGTAGCTTGGGGACTGTCGGCATGAGTGCGCCTTTCAGGGTTGGTGCGGTGGCCGGGTTGGCTGCCGCGCGGC
>NZ_JAELXW010000176.1 GCF_016428645.1 Glycomyces salinus
TCATTGAGTACGCAATATCTGCCTTGAGCTACGAAGGAGCTAGCGGAATTGTTAACTGTAGCAGGCGATTGCTAGATAGCTGCGGTCTTATAGATTCTCGCCTTGCGGAGATCTCTTCTAGTCCAGAAGATATCGAAGAACATGAAGTGAATGCTCAGCTCCGCCAACTCGAGTTTATCGGTCAGAATCATGAATCCATCGAGCGCACGAAGATGGTTTACCAGGAATCAAGGAGCATTGCTTTGAGTCGCATGACGATAATTTGCGATAAATTTGCCACTGAGCTACCAGATCTTACCCTGCCTGTTTCATGAGTGCTGATCGGGTTGGGGTGTCGTGACGCGAGAAGTGCCTTTCTACCTGCGATGATATGGGTGTCGAGTCCATAAGTACCACCGCAGGGAAAGGCACTCTGAGAGTGAACGGTACTGGTTCGCGACCCAGGTTGCAGGTAGGCGGCGAGTTCGACGGCCTCGTTGGGCGTGTCGGAACGCGTCTGGTCGCTGACCGGACCGGTCTGACCACCGCCCTGGTAAACGCGCTCGATCCCGGTGGCAGGAAACGCGATCACGCTCCGGTCGGGTCGCGGTCGGCCTCGTCGACGGTGGTTCGTGCATCGAGGGTCTGGCCGCACTGCGGGCCGAGCCGGACCTGTTCGGACCGGTGGCATCGGCCTCGACGATCTGGCGGAGCCTCGGCGACATCAATGCTCCAGCGACCGAGCGGATTCGTGCCGCTCGTGCCGCGTCGCTGGGGCGGACTGCGGACCTTGCCGGGTGTGGCGGTGCGCCCCCGCCAGTGGCCGCGGCCGGCGGCCAGATGACGGCGACGGTCATCGATTTGAACGCCACGATCACCTGCTGCCGAACGGAGAAGGAAGGCGCGGTCCTGACCTGGAAACGGACGTTCGGGTTTCATCCGCTCATGGCCTCGTGCCCGAACCTGGACTGCTTTCGTCGTCGGGAAGCCCCGCCCGGGCAACGCCGGATCCAACACCGCATCCGACCACATCGACGTACTCTTCGACGCCTTCGCCTCGCTCCCGAACGAGTGGATGGACGGCCCGATTCGGGTATGGTGCGACACGGCGGGGTTCACACACGACTTCCCGGCCCAGATATGTGCCCTCCGAGCCGACACCGACACCGATGATCGTGCGGGTCTTGATATCCGGTTCTCGGTCGGCGTCTGGATCGACGCCGTCATCCAGGCGGCGATCGTCGCAGTGCCCGAGGACGCCTGGTCCGCCGCGACCCGACCTGACGGCACGCGGCCAGACGGTCGAGATCACCGACCCGGCCCGCGCGACCACCCCCGACTGGTACGCCCCCTGGCCTGCGGGTATGCGGCTGATCGCCCACAGGGAGCGCCCCACCCCGGCGCGAAACTCACGCTCTGGGAGGCGGCCACCGGCTGGCGCCACCAAGTTGTCGCCACCGACATCCCGGCGAGCGAGACCGTCTCGGCCCAGCGTGAGGAGGCCGAGCACCGCCAGCACGCGGTCGTCGAAGACCGTATGCGCCAAGGCAAGCAGATGGATCTGCGACTGCTGCCATCTCGGCTCTGGCACATCAACACCGCATGGCTGGTGTTGGTCGTGGTCGCCGATCAATTCGCGGCGGCCACCCGCCTTCTCGGCTTCGACCAAGCCGACCCGATGCGCAACGCCGAGATCAAAGGGCTCCGCTACCGGATCCTCCACGTCCCTGGCCGCCGCTCCTACCTCCACCTGCCCCCGGGCTCCTGGCCATCTCTGGGAAGCCTGCGCACTGCCTGGGCCCGGATCTGCGCCATCCCTATCCCGGCCGCCTGAACCACGCCGCCACACACGCTCGCCAAGCCCGAACCCGACAGCCGCAACCGAACCGCCCCAGGACAAACCACACTACACGACGTCGGGACCGTTCACCCTGGCCCGCAACCGAAACCGATGAACGGGATTAACCTCTCAAACTTCACGAGTGATCGAGACTAGAGGAGCGTCTTCACCATACCTAGCGTCGGAGCCGAGCGCGTCCCCCGGAATGCCGAATCGGCGACCACTTCGGAGCCGCCGATGGGCAGCTGAGGCGGGGGAGTTCTGGTCATAACCAGTGATAGCCAAACCCGGATCATTTGATATGAGATGTAACTGCCTATATGTCCGA
>NZ_JAELXW010000177.1 GCF_016428645.1 Glycomyces salinus
GAAACGCCAACCAGCAGTTCAACCTCCAACGCACCTGACACCCGGCCTCCCACGACCGCCCCCGAGAGGAGCAACGACGATGAGACGTCAACCGCGCGCCGGATCCGTGTTCCGGCGCGTCCTCGCCGCGGCCGTAACGCTGATATTCGCCCTGGCGCTGGCCCCGGCGACGGCGAAGGCCGACAACCCGATCATCCAGACCGTCTACACCGCCGACCCGGCAACGCTGGTGCACGACGGTCGCATCTACCTCTACACCAGCCACGACGAGGACTGAGCGACCTGGTTCGAGATGGAGGACTGGCGGGTCTGGTCCTCCGACGACATGGTGAACTGGACCGACCACGGCTCCCCCATGGGCCTCGACACCTTCGAATGGGCGAGGCAGGACGCGTGGGCCGGCCAGGCCGTCGAGCGCAACGGCAAGTTCTACTGGTACGTCCCGGTCGTCAACGACGCGACCGGCCGGATGGCGATCGGCGTCGGCGTCGCGGACAGCCCCACCGGGCCGTTCGAGGACGCCCTCGGGCATCCGCTGGTCGAGAACGGCGAGATAGACCCCTCCGTCTTCATCGACGACGACGGGCAGGCCTATCTCTACTGACGACCGGGTGGCCCGTACGGGCCACCCGGTCGTCGCGTGAACCGCGGTCAGGCCGCGGTCGTACGGATCACTGGAGGTTCCAGCGTTGGTTGTCGCCGCCGTGGCAGGACCAGAGCTGGACCAGGGCGCCGTTGGCCGTGGAGGCCCCCGACACGTCCAGGCACAAGCCCGAAGCGGCACTGGTGATCGAGCCGTCCGAGCCCACGTTCCACTGCTGGTTCGACCCGCCGTGGCAGTCCCAGACGATCACCGCCGTCCCATCCGAGGTGCCCCCGCCCTCGGCGTCCAGGCACTTGCGCGAACCGCCGGAGTAGA
>NZ_JAELXW010000178.1 GCF_016428645.1 Glycomyces salinus
TTGTCGTCCGGCGGGTCGAAGTCGCCGAGCGAGGTGAAGAACTCCCAGATCTCGCCCTTGACCCAGCTGTTGGCGCCGCTCTCGCAGCCGGTGCAGCCGTCGACCGGTCCCTGCTGGTGTCCGCCGTCGAAGGCGGCCCAGACCACCGGATAGCCTTCCTGGCAGCCCGAATAGGCCGTGGTGTAGTGGGTGCCGCTGCCCGAGGCGGGCTCGGGCGGGTTCTGCGGGGTGCAGCCGTTGTTGTTCACGAACGTGTCGCGCATCCCGCGGGCCTGGGGCATGCTGTCGGTGACGCCCTGGATGCCCATGTAGGCCACGGGCTGGTTGCCGCCGTTGCATCCGCTGACCTGTCCGGGGACGGCGATGGCCGCGACCGCGCGGAACTCGTTCGGCCGCGCGCACGCGAGCGCGTAGCTCATGGCCCCGCCGTAGCTGAACCCGAGCGAGAAGCGCTGCGACTGGTCGACGCACAGGTCGGCCTCGATCTGCTGGATCATGGCGTCGACGAAGGCCACGTCCCGGCCGCCGGTGTCGGGCCAGGCGTTGTCGATGCCCTGGGGCGCGACGAAGATCGCGGTCCCGTTGGCCTGGGCCTCGAGTCCGTAGTGCGCGTAGACGGCGCCGTCGCTGCCACCGGAGGCGACGTCGTTCGCGGTGCCGCCCCACCAGTGGAGTCCGAAGATCAGCCGGTGGGCGTAGTCGTTGTCGTAGTTGTCGGGCACCTTGAGGATGAAGCTGCGGTTGGTGCCGTTGACGTTGATGTTGTGCGTGCCGCTCGTCAGCGACGGGGCGGTGCCGCAGCCGTCGCTGGCGTCGACCTCCTGCGCGGAGGCGCTGTTGGCGGTCGCGCCGACGGCGAACACGGTGAGGACGACCGCCGACAGCGCGAGGATTCTGGCATGAAGGGACCGCGTCGAGCGCGGACCGGCCCGGAGTGCCGGGCGCCGGGCCTTCTCCCGGGCTTCGTCTTGGGACATCGAGTACTCCATTCTCATTCGGCCGGTGCGCCGTCGGTGGCGCACCGGTTGGTCTGTGTCAGGTGCGTTGGAGGTTGAACTGCTGGTTGGCGTTTC
>NZ_JAELXW010000179.1 GCF_016428645.1 Glycomyces salinus
ACCAGGGGGTTTCCTTGCCTCTCAACGGGTTTCAGTCACAGTCCGTATCGCCTGGCTTGCACGGAAAGACTCAATGACACAAAAAGCGTCGTACGGCAGGTGATAGAGCAAATCCTGCGGCTCATCCTCCTCATCTTCTTCGAAAACTCCATCCAGGAATGACAGGACAGATTCATAGATCTCCGAGGTCAGTTCAGTGCCGTTCATGACCCGATTCCACAGACCTTTATCGGCCCGCATACCGAGCTCAAACTCAGGCCGTTGGTCAGTCTCAAGAAGACACCGCGAATAGGGCCTGACCCTTTCACAGCCAGAAGCTACGAAAAGCCCTGCTTCGGCCGGAGTAAGTATCTTGAGGCAGCCCTCGAGCTTTTCATATCGGTCTACTACCATCCAAACAATCTCCTTCCGGTATCACGCCCAAAGAGCACTTCACTTTTGGACATTCGTGCCCGCACGCGCCGAGTTGTGATCGGTCACGGGAAACTGTCACGCTTAGCCTGGGTTGGATGGCTCGGCAAGGGAGGCGTCGACAACCGGATCCTCATCCCAGAGGGCCAGCCAAAAAGCTTCAGGTCTGCTATATCAATAGATGCCTCTATACCGCAATGGCGATAAAGGTAGCAAAATCGACTCTATCGACGTATAGGCTTATCCTATTGACGACAGAGTTGAGGCGCAATCCCAGGATCGCTGTTTCATTCACATCAGAAAACCTTGATTCACCTCTTCCGCATTCGACTTCACCTATCTTCACCAGAGCTGAGAGCACCGACTCAGCCTTGCCTGCCCTATAAAGCACTACTCTGATAGGCCCATCAACGGCAGGAAGAGTGTATAGCTGGATAGTGTCTTCGAACTCATCGTCTCGATGACAAACTTGCTCATCAAGATAGTTGATCTCGAGCAGGCTTTCGAACCTTGCCACTATCATTCCATGATGAGAGTGGAGGTCGAGTGCGCTCACCATTCCTTCGCGATCAGAGTACAGAAGTATCACTTCCTATTCAACGTAGGTTTCGAATAAAAACTTGGGATACTGAAGACCTCAAATCTTTGAACGTCTGATTAGGTTCGATACAAGTCCGCCCTGACTCCTATAGCACCTTGCACAGTGCGGATACGCAGTTTGTGGTGCTCCGGGGGATACTAGCTTCGTCGGCGGTTGATGATCTGGAATCCAATTTCCACTTGGCAATCCAGATGTCGACGCACCGCAGGTGTGGCACCCAAATCTGTCTCCAGCCTCATTCACCATATCCCGCACCGGCGGGGCGTCAATATCGCCGTCTATGAGCGCGACTCCCTCTTGAGCGTGCTCCCCGGCCCCTAGTGTCTGGTCGGCCAGTTTTTCCTCACTCGCCTCGCTACCTGGCCTATCTTTAGCGGGATCACATCCGCCCGCGTTGTGGGTGAGCAGGTTGGTGTCTGCTGCGGTGACGCTGTAGGTGTGGAGGTCGGCGACGGTGAGGTTGTGGACCATTGCCGTCTCGACCTTGGCATCGACCGCGGTGATCTGGATCCAGCTGCCTGCGCTGGTGCGCAGGAGCTGGCCGATCTGCAGGTCGATTGCGTCAACCCACTGGCCAGGCAACTCACTCGGCGGCTCGGTCGATACGGCGGCGTCCTCTTCGGGCCCGGCACTCTGGTGATTGTCGTATTCGGTTGTTGCCGACAGGGTAGCAACCGGTGGGCCACCGCCTCCCGAACCTGAACCGTCGGCCGACTCATCGTGTGAGACGTGCGGGGTGTCAGCCGCATCGGTCTCGGCCGGATCAGTGCTGAAGACGTCCTCGATCGGCACCTGCGCCAGGTCGGCCACCCAGATCGGGTGTTCGTCGGTCGCGGTGACCGTGGCATCGGTGGCGCCGTCGCCGTCGGTGTCGACGCCGAAGGTGACCAGGGCGCGTTCGGAGGTTTTGACCATGGT
>NZ_JAELXW010000018.1 GCF_016428645.1 Glycomyces salinus
CCCGTGGCCAGCACCGTCGGCGCCGGCGACGCCGCCCTGGCCGGGTTCCTCGCCGCCGGAGGCGCCGGAGCGCGGGCCCTGGCCGCGGCCGTCGCCTGGGGGACCGCCGCGGTCACCCTGCCCGGCAGCCGCATGCCCCACCCGCACGACATCGACCTGCAGGCGGTCGAGACCACATCGCACCCGGACGCCGCCCGGGTCCTGACCTGACAGACCACAGAGGAGACAGCCAATGACGGATCTCATCAACGCCGACCTCGTCGACCTCGACCTGACCGGCGAGGACCGCTACGAGGCCACCGCCCTACTGGCCGAACGCCTGGTGGAGGCCGGACGGGTCACCGACCTCGACGGCTTCCTGGCCGACGTGCGGGCCCGCGAGGAGCAGATGCCCACCGGCCTGGAAGGCGGCATCGGCATCCCCCACGCCCGCAGCGCCCACGTCACCGCACCGACGCTCGCGTTCGGACGGTCCACCGAGGGCGTCGACTTCGGCGCCGCCGACGGTCCGGCCGACCTGGTGTTCCTCATCGCCGCCCCCGAAGGCGGCGGCTCGGAGCACATGACCATCCTCGCCTCGCTCGCCAGGCGGCTGGTCCACAAGGAGTTCAAAGACGCCCTGCGCGCCGCGCCCGACGCCGACGCAGTGGTCGCCCTGATAAAGAAAGAGGTGCTCGAACAGTGAAGTTCGTAGCCGTCACATCCTGCCCGACCGGCATCGCCCACACCTACATGGCCGCCGAGGCCCTCGAGCAGGCCGCCACCGAGGCCGGACACGAGATCCAGGTCGAGACCCAAGGAGCGGCCGGAGCCGAACCGCTCGACCCGGCCGACATCGCCGCGGCCGACGCGGTCATCTTCGCCGCCGACGTCGAAGTCCGAGACAAGGAGCGCTTCGCCGGCAAGCCCACCGTCTCCGGCGACGTCAAGCGCGGGATCAACCACGCCGCGGCCATGGTCGCCGAGGCCGCGGAGGCCGCCGAGAAGGCACCGGCCACCGCCGGAGCTCCCGCGCCCGCCGCCCCGGCCGCCGAAGCGCCCAAGGTCGGCCCCGGGGCCCGGCTCCGCATCTGGCTGATGACCGGCGTGTCCTACATGCTGCCGTTCGTCGCCGCCGGAGGCATCCTCATCGCGCTCGCCTTCGTCATCGGCGGCGCCGAGATCGCCCCCAAGGTCAACGGCGGCGAATTCGAAGGCGTCACCTACGAGGCCATCGCCAACCCGACCGACATCCTCGCCCAGGTCGGCATCGCCGGGCTCATGTTCTACCTCGGCGGGCTCGCCTTCTCGATGCTGGTGCCCATTCTGGCCGGCTTCATCGCCTTCGGGATGGCCGACCGCATGGGCATCGCGCCCGGCGTCGTCGGCGGCCTCATCGCCGTCAACATCGGCGCCGGATTCCTCGGCGGCCTCGTCGCCGGACTGCTCGCCGGGGCCGTGGTCATGGCCCTCAAACTCATCAAGGCGGGCCAGGCGTTCTCGGGCATCATGCGGATCGTGGTGATACCGCTGGTGAGCGTGTTCGCCGTCGGCTTCGTCATGCTGGTGCTCGTCGGACAGCCGATCGCCTCGGCCCAGGAGGGCCTGACCGACTGGCTCGAGGGGCTCTCGGGCACCAACGCGATCCTGCTGGGCCTCCTGCTCGGCGCCATGATGGGCTTCGACCTGGGCGGACCGGTCAACAAGGTCGCCTACCTGTTCGGCGTCGCCGCCATCGCCAGCGACAACTTCGCGATCATGGCCGCGGTCATGGCCGCCGGGATGGTGCCGCCGCTGGGCATGGCCCTGGCCAGCGTCATCCGCAGGAGCCGGTTCACACGCGCCGAACGCGAGGCCGGCAAGGCCGCCTGGCTGCTGGGCGCCTCCTTCATCACCGAAGGCGCGATCCCGTTCGCCGCCGCCGACCCGCTGCGCGTCATACCGTCCACCATGGCCGGAGGCGCCGCCGCCGCGGCCGTCTCCATGGCCTTCGACGCGACCCTGCGGGCGCCGCACGGCGGCATCTGGGTCATCGGCCTGATCGGCAACGCCTGGGGCTTCCTGATCGCGCTGCTGGTCGGCACCGCCGTCACCTGCGCGGTCGTGCTCGGCCTGAAGTCGGTGGCCCGCAGCGAGCGCGCCGCCGAAGTCGAAGACCGCGCCATGGCCACCATCTGAGAAGGGAAGAGACATGCCGCAACGCCGCGTCACCGTCGGCTCGAGGGTCGGGCTCCACGCCCGCCCGGCAGCCCTGTTCGTGCAGGCCGCCGCCGCCCAGGACGTCCCGGTCACCATCGGCAAGGACGGCGTCGAACCGGTCGACGCCCGCTCCATCCTCTCGGTGATCGGACTCGACGCCAAGGGCGGCGAAGAGGTCGTCCTCCACGCCGAGGGCGAGGGCGCCGAAGCGGCGCTCGACGCGCTCGAGACCGTCCTCGAAACCGACCACGACACATCGGAGAAGCCGACATGAACGCTGAGACGTCGGGGATCGGGGTCGCCCCGGGGGTGGCCTCCGGGCCGGTCGCCCGGCTCGCCGCCCCGCCCGAACCGCCCGCCGACACCGGGCCCGAGGCCGACCCCGCCGCCGCACTCGAGCGGATCAAGGCCGCCCTCGAATCCGTCGCGACCGAACTGGACGCCCGCGCCTCGCGGGCCTCCGGCCCGTCCGCCGACGTCCTGTTCGCGCAGTCGATGATGCCGCGCGACCCGGCCCTGGCTGAGCGGATCTCGAAGGCGCTCTCCGACGGCCGGTCGGCGCCCCGCGCCGTCGCCGAGGCCTTCGCGTCCTTCCGGGCCTCCCTGGAGGCCGCCGGAGGCTACCTCGCCGAACGCGCCGCCGACCTCGACGACCTGCGGGACCGGACCTTGGCCGAACTGCTCGGCCTGCCGATGCCGGGCCTGCCCGACCCGGGCCACCCGTTCGTGCTGGTCGCCCGCGACCTGGCCCCGGCCGACACCGCCGGACTCGACCCGGCCCGGGTCCTGGCCGTCGTCACCGAAGCGGGCGGCCCCACCAGCCACACCGCGATCCTGGCGAAGTCGATCGGCATCCCCGCCGTCGTCGCCTGCCCCGGGGCCGGCGGCCTCGCCGACGGCGACCCGGTCCTGGTCGACGGACGCACCGGCGCCGTGACCGCCGACCCCGACCCGGCCGCGGTCCAGGCCGCCCTCGAAGCCGAGGAACGCCGCCGCGCCGCCCTCGAAGCGGGCGGCGGCCCCGGCCGCACCGCCGACGGCCGGCACGTCCAGCTCCTGGTCAACCTCGGCTCGGCCGCCGACCTGGAGGCCGCGGCCGGGGCCGACAGCGAAGGCGTCGGCCTCTTCCGCACCGAGTTTCTCTACCTCGACCGGGCCGCCGAGCCGACCGTCGCCGAGCAGACCGAGACCTACCGGCGGGTCTTCGCGGCCTTCGCCGGACGCAAAGTAGTCGTGCGCACCCTCGACGCCGGGGCCGACAAGCCCCTGGCATTCGTCGACCACGGCCACGAGGACAACCCCGCGCTCGGGGTGCGCGGCATCCGGATGGCCCGCCGCCACCCGCGGATGCTCGACGACCAGCTGGAGGCCATCGGAGCGGCCGCGGCGGACGGCGAGGCCGAGGTGTGGGTGATGGCCCCGATGGTCGCCACCGCCGCCGAGGCCGCCGACTTCGCCGAACGCTGCCGCGCCCGCGGACTGCCGACGGCCGGGACCATGATCGAGGTCCCCGCGGCCGCCCTGCGGGCGGACCAGATCCTGCGCACCTGCGACTTCGCCAGCCTCGGCACCAACGACCTGGGCCAGTACACGATGGCGGCCGACCGGATGAACGGCGAGCTGGCCGAGCTGCTCGACCCCTGGCAGCCCGCGCTGCTGGAACTGGTGGCCCTGGCCGCCGAGGCCGGGCGCGAGCTCGGCAGGCCGGTCGGGGTCTGCGGCGAGGCCGCCAGCGATCCGCTGCTGGCCTGCGTCCTGGTCGGGCTCGGGGTCACCAGCCTGTCCATGGCGCCCTCGGCGCTCGGCGAGGTGCGCGCCGAGCTGGCCGCCCGCACCGGCGCCGACTGCGCGGCCATGGCCGCCGCGGCCCTGGCCGCGGCCGACGCCCGCGAGGCCAGGGCGGCCGTCCGGTGACCGGCTACCAGCGGTGGTGGACCTGCGGGCGGATCAGCTCGTCGTAGACCGCCGCCACCTGCCCGTGCACTGACCCGGGCAGCGGGGCGAAGTCGGCGGCCGCGGCGTTGGCGCGGGCCTGCTCGGCGTTGCGGGCGCCGGGGATGACCACGGTGACGCCCGGCTGGTCCAGGATCCAGCGCAGCGCGAACTGCGCCATCGTCATGCCCTCGGGCACCAGCGGGCGCATCCGCTCGACGGCGGCCAGCCCGGTCGCGTAGTCCACGCCCGCGAAGGTCTCACCGACATCGAAGGCCTCGCCGTGCCGGTTGAAGTTCCGGTGGTCGTCGGCGCCGAACTCGGTCCCGGCCGTGTACTTGCCCGACAGCAGGCCCGAGGCCAGCGGAACCCGGGAGATGACGCCGACCCCGGCCTTCTCGGCGGCCGGGAGCACGGCCTCCAGCGGCTTCTGCCGGAACGGGTTGAGGATGATCTGGACCGTCGCCACGCCCGGCCTCTCGATCGCGGCCAGGGCCTGCTCGCAGGTCTCCACGCTGACCCCGTAGGCGCGGATGCGGCCGGCCTCGACCATCTCGTCGAGCGCGGTGAAGACCGCCTCGGAGTGGTAGACCGGCGTGGGCGGGCAGTGCAGCTGCACCAGGTCGAGGGTCGGGACCTCGAGGTTGGCGCGCGAGTCGTCGTTCCAGACCTGGAAGTTCTCGGCGCTGTAGTGCTCGGGGACCTGCTCGACCCGCCGCCCCATCTTGGTGGCCACGGTGATCTCCGGGTGGCGGCGGCGCAGCCCGGCGATCAGGCGCTCGGAGCGGCCGTCGCCGTAGACGTCGGCGGTGTCGAAGAAGTTCACGCCCGCTTCGACCGCGGCCTCCAGGGCCGCGTTCGCGTCGTCCTCGCCGACCTCGCCCCAGGCCGCGCCGATCTGCCAGGCGCCGAAACCGATGACGCCGACCGGCACGCCGGTCCTTCCCAATACTCGTTGCTCCATGCGGGCGAGCATAGCCGCCGCCAACGGGCAACGTTCTATACGGTTTGACCGGCGTGACTTCATATAACCCATTTACAAAGGTCGCCTGCCGTCGTAGGCTTCGATACATGAAGTCCACCTCGCGCGACATCCGCATCCGCAACTGCTTCTCGGTGCTCAGGCACCTCATTGCGGATTCGCCCACCTCGCGGCAGCAGCTCGCGCGCGCGACCGATCTGAGCGTGGCGACCGTCTCGAACCTGGTCACCGACCTCATCGAGCTCGGCGTGGTCGTCGAGATCGGGCGCGAGGACTCCGGGGGCGGGCGGCCGCGGGCGCTGCTGGCCCCCAACACCGGCGGCGGCGTCCTCATCGGCGTCGACGTGGCCGAGACCTACGTCCAGATGGAGGTCTACGACCTCGGACTGTCCGTGCTCGAACGCGTCGAGGAGCGCCTGGACACCAGCGAGAACAGCCCCGGGGCCGTCCTGGGCCACATCGTCGACGGCGTCAAGGCCGCGCGGGAGCGCCTGGACGGCAGGCCGATCCTCGGCCTGGGCGTGAGCCTGCCCGGGCAGGTGGACGTGGCCGGGGGCGTGTCGACGTTCGCGCCCAACTGGAACTGGCGCGACGTGCCCTTCAGGGACCTGCTGGAGCAGCGGCTCGACCTGGACGCCCCGATCTATCTGGACAACCCGCTCAAGACCGTCACGGTCGGGGAGCTGTGGTTCGGCGACGGGCGCGGGGTCGACCGGCTGGCCGTGGTCAACCTCGGTACCGGCTGCGGGGCGGGCCTGGCCTTCGGCGGCGAGCTCTACCGGGGCGCGTCCAACGCCGCGGGGGAGTGGGGCCACACCGTCATCGACCTGGAGGGGCCGCAGTGCAGGTGCGGCTCGCGCGGCTGCATCGAGGCATATATCGGCGCCCCGGCGATCCTGCGCCAGTGGGGCGAGCTCGACGAGCGGGCCGCACACGGCTCGCAGGACGAGGCGATGGCGGCCCTGGCCGCGGCCTGGGCGGCGGGCGAGCCGGCCGCGGCCGCCACGATCGAGTCGGTGGCCGTCAAGCTCTCGGCCGGGCTGGCGAACCTGGTCAACGTCCTCAACCCGGACCTGGTGGTCCTCATCGGCTGGGTGACCCGGGCGCTGGGCGACCGGCTGCTGCCGGAGATCGAAAGTCGCCTCCCCGCCTACTGCCTCGATGCGACACTGGGGTCGCTGCAACTGAAGGTCAATCACCAGCGTCGCAACATGGTCGGCCTGGGGGCCGCGGCCCTGGCACTGGAGGGGCATCTGAGTCGGATAAACACTGTCGGGGCACGCGCGCGCCGCTGAGGCACCGCTCTCCAACATCTTCGAACACAAATCGTTATCGAGAACTTAATCCAACCCATTGACAAAGCCAGTGTGTCCCGTAACACTGGGAATCGGATCGAGAAGTGTTGATTCTCCTCCGCGGCGTCGACCAAGACCCGGGGTCGCACGGGAGCCCTTCACTTGACCTCTCAACGTAGCGAGGAGCAAAAAAGATGGTTGCTTCAGGCAATTCAAAGAAAGCGTTCGCAGACTTCATGGTGAACCGGCGGCGCATGCTCGCCCTCGGCGGCATGGCCGCGGGAGCGGGCGCGCTGAGCGCCTGCGGCGGCGACACCGGACGCGATGACGGCGGCGACGGCGACGGTGCGTCGCTGCTGCAGTGGTACCACGAATACGGCGAGGCGGGCACCCAAGAGGCCGTCCAGCGGTACGCCGAGGAGTACACGGACGCAGGCGTCTCCGTGGAGTGGATTCCCGGCGACTATGACGCGGCGATCAGCTCCGCCCTGCTCACCGACGACGCCCCCGACGTCTTCGAGTGGCACCTCAACCGCGCCATGGTCGAGGCCGGGCAGGTCGAGCCGCTCGACGACATCCTGGCCGACGTCATCGACGACATTCCCGAGAGCGACATCGCCCGCAACACCCTCGACGGCACCATCTACGGCGTCCGGATGATCGACGACCCGCAGTACATCGTCTACCGGCCCAGCATGTTCGAGGACGCCGGCATCTCCGCGCCGCCGACCACCTTCGAAGAGCTGGTCGACATCGCCATCGAGCTGACCACCAGCGACGTCAAGGGCATCGACTTCGGCGCGGCCGGCGGCACCGACCGCTTGGGCCAGCACATGATCCACAGCCTCGGGCTGTCGTTCATAGGCGACGACAAGCAGGCCGGCTTCGACGACCCGCGCATGGCCGAGGCCGCCGAGCAGGTCGTGCGGCTCAACCAGTCCGACGCGCTGCTGCTCGGCGCCCCCACCGACTGGTGGGATCCTTCCTCGATGAGCCAGGGTCTCACCGCGATGTCCTGGACCGGTCTGTGGACCATGCCGGTGCTGCTGGAGAACCTCGGCGACGACATCGGCGTCTTCCCCAACCCGGGCTTCGTCGACGGCTCGCCGACCGTCTTCAACGGCGGCTGGTCGGCCTTCGTCAACGCCAACAGCTCCAACGTGGAGGCGGCTAAGGCCTTCACCAAGTGGCTGTGGGTCGACAACACCGAGAACATCCTCGACTGGTGCCTGAGCTACGGCTTCCACATCCCGGCGCGGCTGTCGCTGCGCGAGCAGGCCGACGAGCTCAGCTCGGGCCCGTCCGCGGAGGTCGTGGCCATGTCCCAGGAATACGGCTGGGCCGAGGATCCCGACTGGACTCCGACGATGAACACCGCCGTCCAAGACTGGCTGAGCAACGTCGTCAACGAAGGCGCCGACCCGGTGGACGAACTCTCCAAGACCGTCGAGACGGTCAACTCCGAACTCGATGGCATCTTCGGTTAAGGGGAACTGAGTGGCCGTCACCCGAAAGTCGGCCGAACCGGCATCATCGGCAGCGGGGGCGCCCCGGCGCCCCCGCCGCCGATTGTTCGGCGGCCGCAACCTCGCTTTCTGGTACTTCGTCGGGCCGTTCCTGATCGGCCTGGCGATCTTCACCTACATCCCGGTGGGCTGGTCGGCCTACCTGTCGCTGTTCGACGCGCGCAACACCGTCACCCCGGCCTCCGAGGACTTCGTGGGGCTCGACAACTTCGCCACGATGCTCACCGACGAGAACTTCCGGCGGAGCCTGATCACCTTCACGGTGTTCGCGCTGTTCGTGGTGCCGCTCACGTTCGCGGCATCGCTCGGGCTGGCCCTGGCGGTCAACCGGGTCCGCATCATGCGGGCCTTCTTCCGGTCGGTGTTCTTCCTTCCCTTCGCCTGCTCCTACGTGGTGGCGTCGCTGGTGTGGAAGATGTCCATCTTCACCGGTGTGCGCTACGGCATGATGAACACCGTCCTGGAGTGGTTCGGGGTCGAGAACATCGCCTGGCTCGCCGGGAACGACCCGCCGTGGTTCTGGCTGGTCATCGTGACCCTGCGAATCTGGATCCAGTGCGGCTTCTACATGATCCTGTTCATCGCCGCGCTCCAGCAGATCCCCGAGCAGCTCTATGAGGCCGCCTACGTCGACGGTGCCAAGCCCGGCCGGCAGACCTTCTGGCACATCACCATGCCGGGGCTGCGCGCCACCTCGGTGGCGGTGCTGATGCTCATCGTCATCCAGGCATACCAGGCGTTCGACGAGTTCTACAACCTGCTGCCCAACAACGGCAACGTGCCCTACGCGCGGACACCGCTGATCTACCTCTACAACACCGCGCTCGGTACGGGCCAGGATCTTGGAAGGGGCTCGGCGGGTGCGCTCATTCTCGCGCTGCTGATCGCGATCGTGACCCTGCTCCAGGGCAGGTTCCTCGGCTTCGGCAAATCGGAAGGACGGTGAGCGGAATGCTGGACACTAAGCCGCAACGGCGCAAACCGGTCGGATACAAGCCCGGCGTCGGCTCCCGCGCCTCGCGTGTGGTCAACCTCGTGGGGCTGCTGGCGCTCGCGGCGGTCTTCCTGATCCCGTTCTACCTGATCGTGCGCAACGCGCTCTCCACCACCCAGGAGATCACCGCACCCGAGTGGATGTGGTTCCCCACCGACATCCAGTGGTCGAACTTCGCCGAACTGTTCAACGACCCGATGGTGCCGATGGCGCGCAGCCTCTGGAACTCCACGGTAGTCGCCGTGCTCACCACGGTCGGCACCCTGTTCCTGTGCACTACGGCCGGATACGGGCTCGCCCGCATCCCCAACCGGTTCTCGAACCACGTGTTCTACGCGATCCTGGCCACGCTGATGATCCCCAGCGCGATCACCTTCGTGCCCAGCTTCGTGCTGGTCTCCAGCCTCGGCTGGGTCTCGGACCTGCGGGGCCTGATCATCCCGACCCTGTTCAACGGCTTCGTGTGCTTCCTTTGCCGCCAGTACTTCCTCGGCTTCCCCAGGGAGCTGGAGGAGGCCGCGCGCGTCGACGGGCTCGGGTACTGGGGCGCCTTCTGGCGGATCGTGATCCCCAACTCGAAGGGCTTCCTGGCCGCCATCGGCGTGATCACCTTCGTGACCTCCTGGAACGCATTCCTGTGGCCGCTGGTGATCGGCCGGAGCTCGGACTCGTGGACGGTGCAGGTCGCCCTGTCGACCTTCCTGACCGCGCAGACGATCAACCTGCCGCAGCTGTTCATGGCCGCCGCCGTGGCCATCCTGCCGCTGGTGTTCGTGTTCCTGTTCCTCCAGAGGTACCTCGTCCAAGGGGTCACCCAGTCCGGACTCAAGGGCTGAGACCGACCGCGCCCCCGGCCCCGCGGCCGGGGGCGCGGTCCGCGGCCACCGGATAGGCTGGCCCGGTGGAACTGACCGATTACGTGCCCGTCGTCCCCGACTTCCCGCAGCCGGGAGTCGGCTTCCGCGACATCACGCCCCTGCTGGCCCACCCGGAGGCGTTCCGCACCTCCATCGACCGGCTCGAGGACGCCTGCGCCGCCCACCCCTTCGACTCGATCGCGGCCTTCGACGCCCGCGGGTTCCTGTGGGCCGCGCCCCTGGCCGACCGCACCGCCAAGCCGCTCGTCCCCATCCGCAAGGCCGGCAAGCTCCCCAGGGACGCGGCCGCCGAGAGCTACCACGGGGAATACGCCGAGGTTCGGGTCGAGATCCACGCCGACGCCGTCGCGCCAGGCGACCGCGTCCTGCTGGTCGACGACGTCATCGCCACCGGCGAGTCCATGGCCGCGGGCGTGCGCCTCGTCGAGGGCCTGGGCGGGACCGTCGCCGCCTGCGTGGCGCTGCTGGAGATCGCCGCGCTCTCCGGGCGCGACCGGCTCACCGGCCACCCGGTCGTCTCCCTCCTCGGCAGGCTCTGACAGGCCGGTCAGCCGACCAGCTTGGCGAGGTTGGCCGGGTCGGCCAGCGCCGAACCCATGCCGATCGCCGAGGCCCCCGCCTCCAGGTACCGGCCGACCTCGTCCGGGCCGACCCCGCCGGTGCCCACGAACCGCGCGTCCGGGAACGGCCCCCGCATCGCCTTGAACCAGGCCGGACCCAGCACCGAGGCGGGGAAGACCTTCACCCAGGTGCAGCCCAGCTCGCGGGCCCGCTGGACCTCGCTGGCGGTCGCCACGCCGGGCAGGTGGGGCAGCCCGGCCTCATGGGAGGCGGCCACGACGGACGCGTCCAGGCCGGGGGCGACGGTGTAGGCCGCTCCGGCTTCGGCCGCGCGCTCGACGTGCCCGGCCGAGACGACCGTGCCGGCCCCGACGGCCAGGCCGCGCTCGCGCCCGGCCGCGACGGCCGCGGCCAGGGCCTCCTCCTGGCCCGGCTGTCCGATCGGGACCTCCACGAGGCCGACCCCGCCGTCCCAGACCGCCGTCGAGAGCGCCACGGTCTCCTCCGGCGGCAGGCCCCGCCAGATCGCCATCACGCGCTGGCCCTCGAAGAGCTGGTCGAAGTACTCGCCTTGGTTCATTGTCGCGACTCCAGGATCGATGTGACGGTGGCCGGATCTGGCGGTGCGGCGAGGTCGCCGACGGTCTGGAGGGCCCCGGCGGCGAGCCGGTGGCCCAGGCGCATGGACTGCGCGTCTCCGGCGCCCTTGAGGCGCCCGTAGAGGAACCCCGCGGCGAAGGCGTCGCCGGCGCCGACCGGCTCGACGATCTCCACCGACTCGGCGGGGGAGTAGCGGCGGTCGTCGCCGCTGAAGCAGGTGACGCCCGCGCCGCCGTCCTTGACCACGAGGGTTCCGGCGCCCGGCAGCCGCTCGCGCACGTCGTCGGGGCTCTCGGCGCCCCACAGGGTCTCGGCCTCGTCGAGGCCGACGAAGGCGATGTCGGCCCGGTCGGCCAGGTCGGCCAGGACCGGGCCGGCGGTCTCGACCGGCCACAGCGCCGGCCGGTAGTTGACGTCGAAGCTGACCTGCGCCGGAGCCAGGGCCCGGTCGACCAGGAGCTCCTCGACCAGGGCGCGGCAGGACCCGGACAGCGCCGGGGTGATGCCGGACAGGTGCAGGATGCGGGGAGGCTCGGCGCCGCGGAGGTGGCCGGGGGCCATGGTGGAGGCCGCCGAGCCGGACCGGTAGTAGTGGACGCGGGTGCCGTCGGGGCCGGGGTTCTTGAAGTAGACGCCGGTGGGCCGCTCGGGGTCGACCTGGACGCCGCCGGCGTCGACTCCGGCCGCGGCGAGGGCGTCGGTGACGCGCTCGCCGAAGGGGTCGTCGCCGACCTTGCCGCGCCAGCCGGAGCGGGCTCCCAGCAGCGCCAGGCTGATGGCGACATTGGACTCGGCCCCGGCCACGCCGATCTTGAGCTCGGGGGCGCGGCGCAGGTCGTGGTGCGGCGCCGGAGCGAGGACGACCATCGACTCTCCGAGGCAGAGGACTTCCATCGGCAACTCCTAGAGCGTAGGCTGCCCACAGCCTACCGGTCCGCTGACAAGCGCTTGCCACCGTGTGGACCGGTGCGGACGCGCTAAGGTGGAGGCGACCCGAGGGCCGAGGGTGTGAGCGATGACCGGTACCCAGTTGACGAAGCTCTTCGCCTGGGCCATTGGGGTGCTGATCCTGCTGTGGCTCCTGGCGGAGTGCCTCGGCGGCGCGAACCCGACCGGTCCGGCGCCCGAGGAGATCGAGCAGGAGAACCAGCAGCTGGTGGACGACTGCCGCCGCACCTGGGAGGCTCTGGAGCTGCTCGGCACCGCCGACCACGAGAACCTCGGCCGGGTCGTCGACGAGATCGAGATCCTGGCCGCCGAGATCGCCGACCCGGAGCTGGGGGCGATGGCGGCCGACTTCGGGGTGCGCGCCGAGGAGATGGTCGACTCGGTCGAGCCCGGCGACCGGGAGGCGTTCGAGGAGAACTACCGGCTCTTCCGCTCCCTTACCGAGGTGGATCTGTCCATGCGCTGCGCCGGGGCGGCGGGGGCCGGGATGTGACGCATTGACAATCGTGGAGTCCGTGGCTAATCTCTACTGGTCCCACGTACTTTATCGATCAACCAAGAGGTGTGACAGTGAAGCCCCTTGACGAGCGCGGCGCCCCCACCGCGCGGACCCCTCGCCGCCCCTGGCTCGGCGCGGCCCTGATCCTCGCTCTCGTCGCCGCCCTCCTCGGCGTCGCCCCGGCAGCTGGCGCCGGGGAGCGGCACGACTGCGAACCCGCGGCCCCCGACGGGCCCATGCTCGGCGAACTGGGCTCCCACGACCCGGCCCTGGTGGTCGGGTGCGACGGCGAACCCTGGTACGTCCTGGCCACCGGCTGGGAGGGCTACGCCGGCGGCGCCGTCCCGATCCGGCAGTCGCTCGACGAGGGCCGCTCCTGGCGCACAGTCGGATCGGTCTTCGACGGCATACCCGACTGGGTCTCCGAGGAGATCCCCGGCGTGTCGAACCTGTGGGCGCCGGCCGTCCACTTCGACAAGCGCTCGAAGACCTACTACGTCTACTACTCGGCCTCGACCTTCGGCTCCCAGCGGTCCCTGATCGGCCTGGCCACCAACACCACCCTCGACCCGTCCGACCCCGACTACGAATGGGTCGACCACGGCAAGGTCTTCGAATCCCACGAGGGCGACCCCTACAACGCCATCGACGCCGAGATCACCGTCGCCCACCGCGGCAAGCACTACATGACCTTCGGCTCCTGGTGGTCGGGCATCCACATCGTCGAACTCGACTGGCCCTCGGGCAAGGTCGCCGAAGGCGCCGAACCGATCCAGCTGGCCGCCGACCCCGAGGAGGGCCCCGAGGGCGCCTCGATGATCAGGCACGGCAGGCACTACTACCTGTTCATCTCGACCGGCGTCTGCTGCGCCGGAGCCGACTCGACCTACGCGATCGCCGTGGGCCGCTCGACCTCCCCGACCGGGCCGTTCCGGGACGCCGACGGAGTCGACCTGCGTGACGGCGGCGGCACCGTCGTCCTCCGAGAGCACGGCACCAACGTCGCCACCGGCGGGCAGAGCTTCGACCGCCGCCTGATCGCCTACCACTCCTACGACCAGGCCGGCGGCTTCGCCATGGGCGTCGAACGCCTGGAATGGAAGCGCGGCTGGCCGGTCCTGTCCGGCCCGGCCGGGGGCGGCGAGCCGAGTCCGGCGGTCGACCCCGACGCCTGGTACGAGATCACCAGCGCGCACTCCGGACTCGCCCTGGGCATCGAGGGCGCCTCGACCGAGGGCGGCGCGCCCCTGGTCCAGCAGACCCCCACCGGCGAGACCCACCAGCAGTGGCGATTCGTCTACTCCGACAACGGCTTCTACCGCCTCCAGAACCGCGCCTCGGGCATGGCGCTCGACATCTGGGAGTGGAACGACCAGCCCGGAGCGACCATCGCCCAGTGGGAGGACCTCAACGGCGTCAACCAGCAGTGGCAGGTAGGCCAGACCGGCGGCGCCGTCACCCTCCTCAACCGCTTCTCGGCGCTGTCGATGACGGTCTGGGAGGACTCCACCGAGCCCGGCTCGCGCATCAGCCAGGACGCACCGAGCGACTCGGCCTCGCAGCAGTGGCTCCTCGACGAGGTCGAGGGCCCCTAGGCGGTGTTTAAGGACCCCTGACGGCCGCTATCCGGCCGATTCGCCCGCTCGCTGCGTTGTCGGCCTTGCAGATCCAACCCCGGGATCTGGAAGGCCTTCCGCCTTGCGAGCGAACAAATCGACTCGGATACCGATTCGCCAGTGGTCCTTAAACACCGCCTAGCCTCCCCGAAGACCGAACGGGACGGCGACCGTTTCCTATATGAAATGCGCCGTCCCGTTCGGCGTTGAACACCCATAAAACGCCCAAAACCACCGCGCGCGTTTGGGATCGTGATCCAACCTGTGGCAAAATGGCTCGTCTGCTCTGCGAATGTAGGGTCCCGCAGGCACCCTCGGCGAAGCTTGCGAGCCGCAAATTGGCAGAGACGTCACCAGAACCCGTAGGAGCCTTGGTGCCACCCAGCCAACTGCACGCCACCTTCCTTCCCGACCTCGCCTCACCGGCCGACGGTCGGCTTCTCTTCTACGGCGGCGAGCACCCCCACCGCGCCGCCGGCGAACTCGGACTCCCCCCGGGCGACACCGCTACCACCCGCCTGTACCTGCAAGGAGACCTCACCGAGGTCACCGGCATCGCCATCCCCGCACGCTCGGTCCTGACCGCCCTGGCCCGCGTCGCCTCCCGCCCCGACATCACCCCCTCGGTCGCCGCCTGGGCCCGCGTCGCCGGAGCCGTCGCCGACGACAAATTCGACGACCTCGACAAGATCGCGAACGAACTGCCGCCCGAGGGCCACGCCGCACCCCACTCCGAGGACCACGTGTGGACCCGGGCCGCGGCCGTCGCCTCCTTCGTGGAGTCCTACACCGAGCTCCAGCGCTCCGACTCCGGCCTGAACCTGCGCCTCGTCACCGCCCAGCACACCGACCCCGGAGACGTCCGCGTCAACGCCGACCTGCGCCGCTACCAGGCCCACGGCATCGCCTGGCTCGAGGCCGCCGCCGAAGGCGGGGCCGGAGTCATCCTCGCCGACGACATGGGCCTGGGCAAGACCCTCCAGTCGATCGGCCTGCTCGTGCGCCGCGCCGGCGGCGCCCCCCACCTCGTCGTCTGCCCGACCTCGCTGGTCGGCAACTGGCAGCGGGAGATCGCCCGCTTCGCCCCCCAGCTGACCGTCCACCTCCACCACGGGCCCGGCCGCACCAAGCACGCCGAACCGCTCCTGGAGGCCGACGTCGTCGTCACCTCCTACTCGATCGCACTGCGCGACGTCAAACTCATCCGCTCGATCGCCTTCGACACCATCGTCATCGACGAGGCCCAGGCCATCAAGAACCACCGCTCCCGCACCGCCGGAGCCGTCCGCGACCTCACCGGGCGGGTCCGGGTCGCCCTCACCGGCACACCCGTGGAGAATCACCTGGCCGAACTGTGGTCGATCTCGGAGTTCGTCAACCCCGGCCTGCTGGGCGGGCAGACCGACTTCAAGCGCCGCTTCGCCGACCCCATCGAGATCGGACGCGACCCCGCCGCCGCCGCGCTCCTCCGCGCCCGCATCGACCCGGTCGTGCTGCGCCGCATGAAAGAAGAGGTCGCCGCCGACCTGCCCCCCAAGATCGAATCCACCGTCGCCTGCACCATGACCGACGAGCAGGCCGGGCTCTACAAGGAGACCATCCGCGAGGCCTTCGACGAGGGCCTGGGCGACGGCATCACCCGCCGCGGCCGCGTCCTCAAGCTGCTCACCAAGCTCAAGCAGGTCTGCAACCACCCCGCCCAAGCCATCGGCGTCCGCGAGGGCGACCTGGCCGAGCGCTCCGGAAAGCTCGACCGCGTCACCGAGATGCTCGCCGAGGTCGCCGACGAGGGCGCCAAGGCCCTGGTGTTCACCCAGTACCGGCAGATGGGGGAGATCCTCTCCGAGCACCTGCCCGCCGAACTGGGCGTGGACGCGCCGTTCCTGCACGGCGGCCTCGACCAGGCCGCCCGCGACCGGCTGGTCGACGAGTTCCAGGTCGGCGAGGGCCCGGCGATCCTCCTGGTGTCCCTGCGAGCCGGCGGCACCGGCCTCAACCTCACCGGCGCCTCCCACGTCGTCCACTACGACCGGTGGTGGAACCCCGCCGTCGAGGACCAGGCCACCGACCGGGCCCACCGCATCGGCCAGACCCAGACCGTCCACGTCCACAAGCTCGTGACCGCCGGAACCCTCGAAGAACGCGTCGACGAGCTGCTGGCACGCAAACGGGCCATCGCCGAGGCCGTGGTCGGCACCGGCGAGGACTGGCTCGGCGAACTCGACGACTCGCAACTGCGCAAACTCATCGAACTCGACGAAGGCGGAGGCTACTGATGAGCGACCCGTACGGCCGGACCTGGTGGGGACGCAAATGGTGGCGCGCCTTGGAGACCATCGGCCTGAACTACCCCGACCAGCGCATCGTCAAGGGCCGGTCCCTGGCCGGACAGGGCGCCGTCTCCGAGCTGGCCATCGACCCCGGCACGGTGTCCGGACGCGTCGCCGACGCGACCGGCACCTTCGAGTCGGCCATCCACATCCCCGTCTACGACGGCCCCACCTGGAACCGCGGCATGACCGCCCTGTCGCTCTCGCCCGCGTGCGTGGCCGGGCTCCTGGCCGGACGCCTGCCCAAACGCATCGACGACGTCCTGGCCGAGGCCGGGATGCGCCTGCTGCCGAAGAAGTACGTCGCCGAGCCCTACAACCGGATCGAGACCTCCTGCGACTGCGCCGACTCCCGCGACGTCTGCGCCCACATCATGGCCGTCGCGCTCGTCAGCGCCGCCAGGATGGACGACGACCCGTGGCTGGTCCTGCTCCTGCGCGGCGGCCCCACCCGCGACCTGGCCGGACGCCTCCGCGCGGCCCGAGTCGCCAGCATGGACGCCGCCCAGCCGGTCGCCTAGAGCACCACCCGCAGCTCCGCGCCGTCCGCGACCACGGCCGCCCCCGAAAGATCGGCCACGCGCGGCAGCCCCGCGGCGGCCCCGCCCTCGTAGGCGCCGACCACGACCGTCGCCGCACCGGCGGCCCGCCCGGCCAGCAGGCCCGCCTCGGCGTCCTCGAACACGACCGCCTCGCCCGCGCCGGCCCCGAGCGCCTTCGCGGCCATCCGGTACCCCTGCGGGTCCGGCTTCCCCGCGCTCACGTCGTCGGCCCCGACCAGCACCGCCGGCACCGGCAGACCGGCCGCGACCAGCCGCCGCCGCGCCAGCTCCCGCGGCGCCGAGGTGACCACGGCCCACCGGCCCGGCTCCAGCGACGCCAGCAGTCGCCCCGCACCGGGAACCTCCCTGATGCCCTCGGTCCGGTCCATCTCCTCATCCTCGATCCGCGCCGTCTCGGCGGCCGGATCCATGCCCGGGGTCGCGAACTGCTCGATCACCTCGACCGTCGGCCGCCCGCTCGAGACGGCCAGGATCGCCTCGGCGTCCAGGCCGTGCCGGGCCGCGAACCGCCTCCAGCAGTCCTCGACGACCTCCGCCGAGTCCACCAGCGTCCCGTCCATGTCGAACAGCAGCACCCGCGCGCGCAGCTCGGTCGGAGTGTCCATGCGCCTCTCCCATCGTGATCGACCCGCAACGGTACCAATCCCACGTGAACTCCGAATACGGTTGTGCGCCGGCCCGACCTCGCTTAGCGTCGGGGCATGGCAGAACTGATCGCCCCGACCGTCCGCCTCGCCGACTCCTTCGCCGAGGCGATCGAGGAGTTCATCGCCGAAGGCCGCGGCGGACCGGGCGACCACAGCCTCACCGGCGACCTGATCCGCAACTTCGCCCGAGGCGCCGACGGCGCCGCATGGGTGGCCGACTTCCTCGCCTACGAGCGGCGCTTCGAGACCCACCCGCCCGAGTACTTCGTGCCCATGACCGTCTACTGGTGGGTCGAGGTCGAGACCTACCTGGGCCGCATCTCCGTCCGGCACCGGCTCAACGACCGCCTCTTCGAGATCGGCGGGCACATCGGATACGATGTGCGGCCAAGCGCCCGCTGCAAGGGCCACGCCACAGCCATGCTCGCCGCGACCCTGCCCCGGGTGGCCGCCCTCGGCGTCGAGAAGGCCCTCATCACCTGTGACTACGACAACATCGCCTCGCGCAAGGTCATCGAACGCAACGGCGGCGTCTTCGAGGACCAGCGCGGCAAGAAGCTCCGATTCTGGGTGCCCACCGGACCAGGAGCCGAGCCCGACCACGGAGAACGCCCACATGCTCAAACGCGTCGATTACGACCGCACCCTCCACCCCGGCTACGCCCGCGGCCGCGCCCTGCTGCCGGTCAGCCGGGCCGCCTGGCTGCGCGCCTTCCGGATCCACGCCGGAGACGACCGCATCGAGATGATCCTCGACGTCGGCTCCGGCACCGGCCGATTCTCGCCGGTCCTGGCCGACGGCTTCGACGCCGACGTGGTCGGCGTCGAACCCTCGTTGCGAATGCGCGAGATCGCCCGGACCGAGTCGGCCCACCCGGCGGTCACCTACGCGGAGGGGTCGGCCGCCGACGTGCCCCTTCCCGACGGCGCCGCCGACCTGTCCCTGATGTTCCTGGTCTGGCACCACGTGCCCGACCGGGCCGCCGCCGCGGCCGAACTGGCCCGCGCCCTCGCCCCCGGCGCGCGCCTGCTGATGGCCACGACCTTCGCCGACCGGCTCAAGGACCTGCTGCTCTACCGCTACTTCCCGCGCACCCGCCAGATCGACGTCGAACTGTTCCCGACCCTCGCCGAGACCGTCGAGCTGTTCGACGCCGCCGGATTCGAGCACACCGCCCTGACCGAGGTCCGCCACCGCTCGGCAGAGAGCCTGGCCGAGTACGCCGCACGCCAGCGCCTGCGGGCCCTGTCGGTCTACGAGCACCTGACCGAGGCCGAATACGAGGACGGCATGGCCGCGCTCGAAGCCGACGCCGCCGCCGAGACCGAGCCCCGCCCGGTCGAGGCCGACTGCGACCTTCTGGTCCTCACTCGCCGTCCGGACTGACCAGCCCCGTGTTGTAGGCGAAGATCACCGCCTGCACCCGGTCCCGGGCCCCGATCTTGGCCAGGATCCGGCCCACGTGCGTCTTCACCGTCGACTCGGCCAGGTGGAAGCGCCCGGCGATCTCGGCGTTGTTCCAGCCCCGGCCGATCGCGGTCAGCACCTCGCGCTCCCGCTCGGTCAGCACCGCCAGCCGCTCGGCGGACTTGGCGTCCTCCGGCTCGCCGTCGACCGGGAACTGGTCGGCGAAGCGGTCCAGCAGCCGCCGCGTCAGCTTCGGGGCCACCACCGCGTCCCCGGCGGCCACCACCCGGATGCCCGTCAGCAGCTCCTCGGGCTGGGCGTCCTTGACCAGGAACCCGCTCGCCCCCGCCCGCAGCGCCGCGTAGGCGTACTCGTCCAGGTCGAACGTGGTCAGCACCAGGACCCGGCTGCGGCCGCCCGCGGCGATGATCCGCCGCGTCGCCTCGATCCCGTCCATGCCCGGCATGCGCACGTCCATCAGCACCACGTCCGGGGCCAGCTCGGCGGCCATGCGCACCGCCTCGGTCCCCGTCTCGGCCTCACCGAGCACCGACAGGTCCTCCTGGCTCTCGACCAGCATCCGGAAACCCATGCGCTGCAAGGGATGGTCATCGACGATCAGCAGTGTGGTCAAGGCCGTGACTCCTCGGTCGGCGTGGTCTGCGAATCCTGGTCCTGCCCGTTCCGGGGCAGCCACAGGGCCACTCGCCAGCCCCCGGCCGGCTGCGGCCCGGCCTCTATTGTGCCGCCGAAGGCCGAGGCGCGTTCGCGCAGTCCCGCCAGGCCCCGCATGGGCCCGGCGTCGGCGACCGCCGGTCCGGAGTTGCCCACCGACGCGGCCAGCCCGTCGTCCCGGTAGTCCAGCGTCACCTGTGCTCGGCGCGGCTCGGACGCGTGCTTGAGGACGTTCGTCAGCGCCTCCTGCACCGTCCGGTACACCGCCAGCTGCTGGTTCTCGGTCAGGTCCCACCGCTCGCCCGAGACCCGCACCGACACCGGCAGTCCCGCCTCCCGGACCCGCTCGATCAGCGTCTCCAGTTCGGACAGGCCCGGCTGCGGGGCCAGCTCGCCCACCTGGTCGGCGTCGTCGGCGTTGAGCACCGACAGGACCCTCCGCAGCTCCCCGAGCGCCTGGCGGCTGGTCGCCCCGATCGCCTCCAGCGCCTCCTTGGCCCGCTCCGGTGCGGCCGTGGCCGCGTACGCGCCCCCGTCTGCCAGCGCGTTGATGACCGCCAGGTTGTGGCCGATGATGTCGTGCATCTCCCGGGCGATCCGGGTCCGCTCGGCCGAGACCGCGTCCCGCGCGACCTGGTCGCTGACCGACTGGTGGAAGGACCGGCGGGTCTTGATGACGAGCGCGATCAGGGCCACCAGCCAGAATATGGTCGCACCGCCGAGTAGCGCCGTGGCCACCTCCGAGGCGTCGGCGTCGATGCCGGTCATCCAGATCTCCATCGAGGTCTGGACCGCCACGATCCCCGCCGCGACCCACATCAGGCGGGTGGACCGGCGCAGCACCAGGTTGAACAGGACGGGAACGAACGCGAGCGCGATCGCCGCGTCGACCGGCGCGGGTGCCTGCGGGCCCTCCGGCCGCCAGATGGACAGGTAGTACAGCGTGATCGGCACGTTCTGGCTGAGGAACACCGCGAAGGGGTACCGCCGCCGCCACACGACCGGCACCATCAGCATGAGGATCAGCGCGATCGCGAGGACCCGCTCGCCGGCGCCGATGTCGATCACGGCCGCGCCGATCAGGATCGCCAGCCCGACGACCGCCACCGGCCCGATGTCCCACCACAGCGGGTGCCGGGAATCGAATCCCCACACCCGCTGCAGCAGTCCCGGTTTCCTCGGTTTCACGGCCCGCCTGCCCGTCACTTCCGACACGTCGGCATTGTCACACGTCGCGGCGCCTGAGGAGGACGGCCGCGAGTCCGAAGGTGACGACGATCCAGATGCCCATCCAGGTCCACGACTCGCCGAGCGTCAGATTCGCTCCGGCGGTGTCGGACATCGACAGGGTGTTGACGACCTCCCCGGGCGTGTAGGGGACGGCGTCGGCGACCCACTGCCACGGCAGCATCGTCGCCAGCTGCGGCAGGATCATGATCACGCCGATGTAGAAGGCGATCGACCCGGCCGAGTTGCGCAGGATCGCGCCCAGGGCCAGACCGAGCAGGCCCAGGTAGGCGATGGTCGCCACGTACCCGGTGAGCACCCGCAGCGTGGTGGCGTCCGACAGGCTCGCCCCGCCCAGGTCGGTGCCGCTGAGGATCGCTTGCGTCCCATAGAAGGTCGCCAGCACCACCGCCGAGTAGACGCCCACGACGACGGCGGCGAACACGGCCGCCTTCGCCCACAGCACGCCGGTCCGGCGCGGCGCGGCCGACATCGTCGAGCGGATCGACCCGGTCGTGTACTCCCCGGTGATGAACAGGGCCCCCAGCACGGCGATGAACACCCCGCTGAGCAGGAACCCGAACAGGACGTCGCCCGGGGCCATGCCGAAGCCGTCCGCGCTCGGGTCGTAGTTGGCGCTGTAGTCGGCCGAGACGGCCACTGCGATCCCGGCCCCGAACAGGGCCGCGCAGACCAGCACGATCCAGCTCGACCGCAGCGACCAGAACTTGGTCCACTCGCTGCGCATCAGGCCGAAGGCGGTGAGCCGGTAGTCCGAGGGCGGGGTGTAGACCGCCCGGTTCTCAATGAGCGTCGCGGAGGTCATCAGGCCGCCACTCCTTCCTTGCTCTGCTGGTACTCGACCGAGTCGGCGGTGATCTCCATGAACACGTCCTCCAGGGAGGCGCGCTGGGTGTGCAGCTCGTGCAGCACCAGTCCGTGGGCGGCCGCGGTCTCGCCGATGAAGGCCGACCCGGTGCCCCGGACCTCCAGCACCCCCGACTCGGGACTGGTGATGGACACGCCCGGCCCCTGGAGGCGTTCGGCCAGCGCCGCGGCGTTGGGCGAGACGACCTTGACCGCGCCGCCGCCGCGGCTCTCGACGAAGTCGTCGACGGTGGTGTCGGCCAGGAGCCTGCCCTGCCCGATGACGACCAGGTGCTCGGCGGTCTGGGCCAGCTCGCTCATCAGGTGCGAGGACAGGAACACCGTCCGGCCCTCGGCGGCCAGCCGCTTGAGCAGCTGCCTGATCCAGCGGACCCCGTCGGGGTCCAGGCCGTTGACCGGCTCGTCCAGGATGAGCACGGCCGGGTCGCCCAGGAGGGCGACGGCGATGCCGAGCCGCTGCCCCATGCCGAGGCTGAACCCGCCGACGCGCTTGCCGGCGACGTCGGACAGGCCCACCATGTCGATCACCTCGGACACCCGCCGCTTGGGGATGCCGTGGGTGTGGGCCAGCGCCAGCAGGTGCTTGTACGCCGACCGGCCGGCGTGCACCGACTTGGCCTCCAGGAGCGCCCCGACCTCGGTCAGGGGCGCCCGGAACCGGTCGTAGCGCTGGCCGCCAACCCGGACGGTCCCCGAGGTGGGGGCGTCGAGGCCGACGATGGTGCGCATCGTGGTCGACTTCCCGGCGCCGTTGGGGCCGAGGAAGCCGGTGACGGCACCCGGCTTGACGGTGAAGCTGAGGTCGTCCACGGCGGTCTTCTTGCCGTAGCGCTTGGTCAGGTGCTCGATTTCGATCATGGACACGACGTTACGGCCGCCGCCGCCCGGTTCCATCGGGCTCGGGCCTGAACTTCGCGGCCCCCGGTCATACCCCGGTACTACGCCGCGAGTAGTCCCGACGCCCCACCGCGCCCGCGCTACTTGGCCTCGGCATAGGTGTCGACGGTCTTCGGCCGCAGCGGGATCCGCACCGGCACGTCCCCGAACAGCGTCCGGGTGGCCCCGGCCGCGGCCTCCTCGATCGCCGCCGAGACGGCCTCGGCGTGCTCGGCCCGGCAGTGGACCATCACCTCGTCGTGCAGGAAGAACACCAGCTCGCCGAGGCCGTGCTCGTGCAGCGACCGCCGCAGCAGCGCCAGCACCACGTTCGCCCACTCGGCGGCGGTGCCCTGGACGATGAAGTTGCGGGTGAACCGGCCCCGGCCCCGGGCGACCTGCGTGCCGTCCTCGGAGTTGAGCCGCTTCCACCACTTGTCGCCGGGGACAGGCACGGTGCGGCCGAGCCAGGTGCGGACGACGCCGCCCTTCTCGCCGATGCGCGCGGCCGACTCGACCCGGTCGAACGCGGCCGGGAACCGCTCGCGCATGAGCTGCACGAGCGCGGCCGCGTCACCGGCGGTGCCGCCGTACATCGCCGAGATCAGCGCGATCTTCGCCTTCGACCGCTCCCCGCCGAGGTCGGGCGCCAGCTCGGTGTAGACGTCGTCGGCGGCGGTGGCCGCGATCATCGCCTCGTCGCCGCTGATGGCCGCCAGCAGTCGCGGTTCGAGCTGGGCCGCGTCGGCGACGACCAGCTTCCAGCCCGGCTCGGCGCGGATGGCCGCGCGGACGGCGTGCGGCATCTGGAGCGCCCCGCCGCCGTCGGTGCCCCAGCGTCCGGTGTCGGCCGACCCGACCGCGTAGACCGGCCGGAACCGTCCCTCTGCCACCCACTCGTCGGCCCAATTCCAACCGAACGCCGTCCACACCCGCGCGTGCTCGCGGTAGACCTTCAGTGCCCCGACCGCCGGATGGTCGATCGAGTGCAGCTCCCAGGCGTGCGTGGTCTTGACGTTCAATCCGGCCGCGTGGAAGGCCGCCAGCACCTGCTTGGTCGAGTCCGGATTCAACTGATGGCCGAACGCCTCGGTCACCTTGTCAGCGAGGGCCTGGAGCTTGCGCGGCCGCATGCCCTTGGTGGGACGGGGCCCCAGCAGCTCCCGCAGGAGCTCGTCGTGGACGGCCACGTCGAACGGCACGCCGGTGCGGGCCATCTCGGCCCCGACCAGAGCGCCGGCCGACTCGGCGGCCAGCAGCGTCTCCAGCCCGGGAAGCCCGGCCGACCGCAGCCGCCGCCGCTGGTCGAGCCAGGTCGCCTGGAGGCGGGTGAGCAGGGCCGGGCCGTCGACCGGTTCGGGCTCGCGCTCGAAGAGCGTCCCGGCGTCCGGATCGGACTGGGCCACCGCGGCGGGCGGCTCGTGCTGCTCGACACGCGAGAGGATCCGCTCGGCCAGCCGCAGGTCCCGGCCCCGGCACAACCGCGCGCCCGCCGCCAGCAGCGGCGGATAGTCGCGGGCGGTGTCGGCCAGCACCCACCGCGGAGCCTGGTCGGCCTCGGCCGACGCCACCGCTTCGGCCAGGTCCGAGTGGTGGCGCATCTCCCCGCCGGGCAGGGACATCGTCCAGCCGTCCCCGCCGCGACCCGGCACCAGCGCTACCTCCACCCCTCCAGCCAAGCACGGCCCACCGACATCCGCAGGTGCCTCGTCCGGCTGCCTTCAGTCGCGGGTGGTCTTGCCGCTGATGGTGGTGCCGGGTTTCCTGCTCAGCAGCGCGAATGAGTCCCTGTCGAACTCGCGACCCAGATGAGCCCAGTCGGCGGCGCCTTCATGGCGGTCGGCGGTCTCGGTGATGATCTGGTGAGCGAGTGCGTCGGCTTCGCGAAAGCTCAGTCCTTCGGGCAGATTGAGGCGGAGCATGTAGCGTTCATGCTCGAACAGTTCGCCGAGCGCACGCTCGCTGTATTCCAAGTCGTCTTCGTAGAAGTCGCCCATGCTCGAACAGTTCGCCGAGCGCACGCTCGCTGTATTCCAAGTCGTCTTCGTAGAAGTCGCCGGTTTGCTGGCTCGTGCCCATGGTCGTCTCCTCAGCGCTCGTGGTCGGAGAGCTCGTGTCTGGATAACATATTATAACGAGTATAATGAGATGTCGAGCCGGGTGGACTGCCGATAATCGGACAAGTGCAGTAGCGTCGGGGAACATGGAATACTCGTTGTACTGAGCGGGAAGGAGGCCGATGTGACCAAGCCCGGACGCCCCGCTTATCTCCGGATCGCCGACGACCTTCGGGACCGGATCATCGGCGGCGACCTCGCTCCGGACGAACTTCTTCCCAGCGAGAGCTCCCTCGAAGCGCAATACAAGAAGTCGCGCATCGTGGTTCGGAACGCCGTCAAGGTCCTTCGATCCGAAGGCTTGGTGATCACCGAACACGGCAAGGGCACCAGAGTGCGAAGCGTCCGGAAGGTCATACGCGACAGTGCGGGCCGGTACTCTCGGAACAGGACGGCCGACGTCTCTCCGTTCAAACGCGATGCCGGCGAGTCCGGGCAGCGCGGGGGATGGGAACACGAGAGCGTCAAGACCCGTGCCTCCGATGCGATCGCACAGCGACTGGGCATCGAAGCAGGGGATCCGGTCATGCGCACCAACTACCTGTTCCAGGTCAACGGCGAGCCCGTCCAGATCTCAACTTCGTACGAGCCGCTCTCCCTGACCGAGAACACCTCGGCCGAGTACCCCGAAGACGGTGCGGCAGTGGGCGTCATCGCACGTATGGACACCGTCGGCGTGCACGTGGATCATGTGATCGAGAAGGTCAATGCGCGCGCCGCGCGGCCTGAAGAGATACGGCGGCTGGACCTACCGGCTGAAGGGTCCTACGTCCTGCTGATAGAGCGGACCCACTTCGCTGGAGAAACCCCGGTCGAGACCTGCGACATCGTATTCCCCGGCGACCGGTACGAGCTGAACTACCGCATCGACGTCGACTGATCAGGCCGATTCGCGCTGCACCAGCTCGGTCGGCAGGATCGTCTCGCGCTGGACCGGCTCCCCGGCCAGCAGCGCGAGCATGTGCAGCGCCAGCGTCCGGCCGATATCGGTGATCGGCTGCCGCACCGTGGTCAGCGGCGGCTCGCTGTAGGAGGCCATCGCGATGTCGTCGAAGCCGACCACCGCCACGTCCTCGGGCACGCGCCTCCCGGCCTCCCGCAGGGCGATGAGCGCGCCGTGCGCCATCAGGTCGGAGGCGGCGAACACCGCGTCCAGGTCCGGCTCGTCGGACAGCAGCTGCCGCATCGCGTCGAGCCCGGACTGGGCCGTGAAGTCGCCGACGGCCACTATCGCCCGCCGGTCCGCCGCCGCCAGGGCCGCCCGGTAGCCGGCCAGGCGGCCCCGGCCGGCGACCATGTCCTGCGGCCCGGCCACGGTCGCGATCCGCGTCCGGCCCCGCGCCAGCAGGTACTCCACGGCCTTCCGGACGCCGCCGACATGGTCGACGTCGATGTAGGGCACCGTCGAGTGCGGCAGCATCCCGTTGACCACCACCGGGACCCCGCGCCGCACGATCAGCTCCGGCAGCGGGTCGGCGTCGTGCAGCGAGGCGAACATGACTCCGTCGACGTGGCCGCCGACCGCGTACCGCTCGACGCGATCGCGGCCCTCGGCCGAACCGGTCGTCATCAGCACCAGGAGCTTCCCGGCCGCGTCCAGTTCGGCGGCCACGCCCCGGATCACCCCGGGGAAGAACTGGTCGTCGGAGAACACGCGGGTAGGCGCCTCGGGGACGATGAGCGCCACCGAGTCCGTCCGCTGGGTCACCAGCGACCGGGCCGCGGCGTGCGGCACATAGCCCATGTCCGAGGCCGCCTCCTCGACCGCCTTGCGCAGATGCTCGGCCACCGTCGTCTGGCCGTTGACCACGCGCGAGACCGTCGCGCGCGAGACACCGGCGCGCTCGGCCACCTGCTCGAGGGTCGGACGCCGTCGTCCGTTCCCGCTGCTCGCCATCGCCTTACGCCCAGCCCTTCGCCGCACTTTGCATGATCGCGCCGATCATGTACCCGCCCAGCAGCGTGAACACCGCCAGTAGGGGAAGGGTAGCCAGCGCCCTCGCGGCCGGTACCGGCGAGTGGTCGGTCGCATACCCTCCCGAAACCGGAAGAATGCCCTTCTATCTGCGGAAATGGAACTGGTCGACCGACACGAACGGGTCGGGCTGACCGGAGGTGAAGGTGAGGTAGACGTCGTGGACGCCGGTGGTGGAGGCGACGTTGCCGGGCACGTCCCGCCAGGACTCCCAGCCTCCGGTGCTCCCCACCGCGAACGAGCCGATCGGATCGGCGGTGGCCGAGTCGAGCCGGACCTCGACCAGGCCGCTGACCCCGCCGGCGGCGCCGGAGGCGACCGTGGCGACGAAGTCGATCGGGCCGCTCGACCCGAAGTCGACGTCGTCATAGCGGAGCCAGGCGCCGTCGCCGAGCGGTCCGACGGCCGATCCGGAGACGGTGGCGCCCTCAGCGTCGTCGAAGTCGGTCGCGTCGATGGGGGAGTAGGCGTCGTGGCCGTCGCCGGGCTCATCGGGCTCGGAAGTGGTCGGGTCGGGGTCGGTCGAGCCGCCGCGGGTGTAGACGCGGACGTAGTCGACCAGGAGCGAGTGGCCCGGCTCGGTCGCGCCGGTGGGGGTGGCGATCCCCGAGACCCCGTCGGGGAAGGCGCCGCCGACGGCCAGGTTGAGCAGGATGAAGTATCCGGCGTGCTCGGTCATGTCCGCCCAGGTGCCGGCGGGCAGGTCGGACTCGCGGACGGTGTGGTACAGCTGCCCGTCGGCGTACCAGCGCAGCTCGCCGGTCGATCCGGAGTCGTCCCATTCGAACGCGTAGGTGTGGAAGCCGGTGTGGCAGCTGCCGCCGCAGGTGGTGGTGGCGCCGAGCCCGTTGTTCTCGTTGCACGGGCCGCCGGGGGCGGTGCCGCAGTGGAGGACGCCGTGGACGGTGTCGGAGCCGTTGACGTTCTCCATGACGTCGAACTCGCCGATGCCCGGCCAGTTCCAGTAGTTCCCGCGGTAGGGCGAGCCGAGCGCCCAGAACGCCGGCCAGTACCCGAGGGCGGCGTCGCCGGTGACCTGGGGGAGCTGGAGGCTGCCCTCGATGCGCATGGCCCCGCCCTCGGGGGCGCGGAAGTCGTCGCGGTTGGTCTCGATGCGCCCTGAGGTCCAGTTGCCGGAGCCGTCGCGCAGGGCGGTGATGTTCAGGTTGCCGTCGCCGTCCAGGGAGATGTTGGCCGGGTCGTCGGTGTGGTAAGCGATCTCGCCGGTGCCCCAGTTGTCGGGACCGCCCGGGTAGGAGTGTCCGATGTCGAAACGCCAGTTGTCGGTCGACGGCAGCTGGCCGGCGGGCCCGTCGAAGTCGTCGGACCATACCAGTTCCCAGTCCTGGGATGCCTGGGGCGGGGTCTGGGCCCCGGCGGAGGTGATGGTGAGCGCGGCCGCGGCGGTGACCGCCACGGCGGCCGCGAGCGCGGCGGCGACGCGAACCGGGAGGCGGCGCCGGGATCTGGTTCTGTCTGCGGTCATGATGACTCCTGAGTCGTAGGAGAGGGATCGCGCTCTCTGTGTTCTGAGCTAGTGCAGAACGCTAATGAGAGAGCGCTCTCTCATCGGTCTAGAGTCATGTTTCTACCGAACATATCAATGTATGTCAATCCAACTGGGCCGATTCGTCGCCGGACGGCGAGGATCAAACGCTTTCAACCGGCGCGGCGGATGGACCCGGGCCTCAAGTCCCGGACTCCTCGGCCCCCGGCTCGGGCCTGCGCCGCTCCCGGGAGTGCTGGCGGAGCTCGTCGAGGCGCTCCCGCCGCTCGGTGCTCAGCCGGTCCAGGCGGTTCTGGCGCTCCCGCCGCTCCTCAGGGGACTCGGTGCCGCCGAGCATCCGCTTCTCGAGCCACTCCACGTGCTCGGCGTGCGAAGCGGCGTTGATCGCGCGCACGTCCTGGTAGGTGTCCCGCAGCGACTCCATCCGCTTGAGCGCGTCATGGCACTGCGCCAGCAGGATCTCGATGTCGGCGTTCTCATCCGAGGTCGCGTCCATCCGGCGGGCCTCCAGCCACGCGATGCCCTCCCGCAGCTTCTCGCGCGCCTTGAGATTGTGGACGGCGAGCTCCTCGACGATCTGGTCGGTCAGTTCGAGGAAGTTCAAGTGCGGATCGGGGCGATCGTCGGTGCCCATCTGGGGCTGTCCTTCCGTGCGGAGGAGATGCCTGCCTCCTCTACGATACGGCTGGACACTGGAAGTCCGATCACCGAGCGTCCGATCCCCCGGAGACGAGGCCCCTTGGATACCTTCGACGCGGTCATCGACCGCCTTACCCAGACCCAGTCGGCCCCGCCGGCGGGCGTCATGCTCGCCTGCCTTGGCGCGGCGGCGGTCATGGTCCTGTACGCGCCGCTGTGGCGCTGGAGCCGCGGCCTGGTCACCATCGCCCATGAGGGCGGCCACGCCCTCATGGCGGTCCTCATGCGCCGCCGCCTGACCGGCATCCGCCTCCACGCCGACACCTCGGGGCTGACTTTCTCCCGCGGCAAGCCCACCGGGTTCGGCGCGGCGATGACGCTCCTGGCCGGCTACATCGCCCCCGCCGCGCTCGGCCTGGCCGCGGCCGCCCTGACCGGCGCGGGGTACATCGTGGCGCTGCTGTGGATCACCCTGGTGCTGCTGGCGGTCATGCTCGCGTTCATCCGCAACTGGTACGGCGCGCTGGCCCTGGTGATCGTCGGCGCCGGAGTCTTCGCCGCCACCTGGTACGGCAACGCGATCGTCCAGACCGTGGCCGCCTACCTCGGAGCCTGGCTGCTGCTGCTCGGCTCGGTCAAACCGGTCCTCGAACTCGGCGCCCGCCGCCGCGGCAGGCGCACTCCCGGCGCCTCCGACGCCGACCAGCTGGCCGGGATCACCCCGCTGCCGGCCGGGCTGTGGATCTTCCTGTTCTCCCTGGCCACCATCGCCGCTGCCGCCTGGGGCACCTGGATGCTCCTGCCGGTCGAGGAATGGGGCTGGTTGCGGCCGTCCTAAGCCCTGCGGCGCTTGACCGTCCGCCACCGCGGCTCGGCGGTCAGCGGGTCCTCGGGCCAGTCGTGCTTGGGGTAGCGGCCGCGCATCTCCCCCCGCACCTCCCGATACGGTCCGGCCCAGAACGAGGCCAGGTCGGCGGTCACGGCCAGTGGCCGACCGGCCGGGCTGAGCAGATGCACCACCACCGGCTCCCCGGCCACCTCGGGCACCTTCGACGTCCCGAACATCTCCTGGAGCTTGACCTCCAGCACGACCGCGTCGCGCCCGTAGTCGAGGCGGACCGTGCGGCCGCTGGGAACCTCGATCGAGTCGGGCGCGACCCGGTCGATGTTCTCCCGCCACGGCAGCAGGTTCCGCAGCGCCGCGGCCACGTCGATGCGCTTGAGGTCGGCCTCGCCGCGGACCCGGGAGAGCCACGGCTCCAGCCAGTCCAGGTCGCCGCTCAGCGCCTCGTCGCCGACGTCCGGCCAGGGCTCCCCGAGTTTCTCGTGGCACCAACGCATCCGCGCGCGCAGCCGCTTCGCCGGTTCGGTCCACCTCAGCAGGCCGACCCCCGCGTGCAGGGCGCCCACCAGGGCCTGGTGCATGAACTCCGGATCGGGGTCGGGAATCTGCCGCGAGGACAGGACGATCGCGCCCAGGCGGGTGAGCCGCGAGGCCCGCAGCCCGCCGGAGCCCCATTCGATGACCGAGGCGGTCTCGGTGGCGCCTCCGAGCTCGACCGCCAGCTCGCCGTCGATCGGGACCGCCGCGCGGACGGTGGCCGCGGCCCGTCCGGGGGACCGGTCGGCGTCGGCGATCGCCAGCCATTCGCTCCCCGACAGCGGTGAACCGTCCGCGACCACCGCGCCGGTCCCGGCCACCGTCAGCCACTGGCCGCCGCTGCGCTTGGCCACGCGCTCGGGGAACGCCAATGCCACGATGGTCGCCGCGGCCTCGTCGTCGGACGAGCGCCGGTCGACCCGGGGAACGTTGACGCTCAGCCGCCTGACCTCCTTGCGCCATTCGCCGTCCCCTCCGGACCTGGCCCTGCGCCACTCGGCCAGCAGGTCGTCGGACCTGCCGCGCCGGTCGAGCCCGAGCAGCGCGACGACCTCGGTCGCCTTCTCGGACCCGACCCGCTCGGCCCCGTCGATCAGGGCCCGCGCCAGGCGCGGATGGAGCCCCACCTTCGCCAGGGCCCGGCCGCGCTCGGTGGCGCTGCCGTCGGCGTCGACCGCGCCGAGGGAGCGCAGCGTCTCCCGCGCGGCCTCCAGCGCGCCGCCGGGCGGCCGTCCCGGGAGCGCGAGCCGCTCGACCGCCGTGCCCCAGCAGGCCGCCTGGAGGGCGAAGGCGGCCAGGTCGGAGGTCTCGATGTCGGGTGTCGGCTGGGCGGGGCGGCGGGCGTGCTCGGCCTCGCTCCAGCACCGCCACACCGCGCCGGGCGCCTCGCGTCCGGCCCGCCCGGCGCGCTGGTCGCACGAGGCGCGCGAGGCGGCCGTGGTCGTCAGTCCCGGCAGTCCGCGGGCGTGGTCGACGACCGGGCGGCGGGCGAGTCCGGCGTCGACGACGATCCGCACCCCCGGCACGGTCAGGCTGGACTCGGCGATGTCGGTCGACAGGATCACCCGGCGCCGGTCGCCGGGGTGCATCGCCCGGTCCTGAGCGGTCGACGAAATCGAGCCATGCAATTGATGTATATCGACGTCGAGGTACTCGAGTTGTGCGGCGACCCTCCGGATCTCGCCGGCGCCGGGCAGAAAGCACAGCAGGTCGCCCTCGTCGGCCTCCAGGGCCCGCTCGATCGTGCAGGCCGCGTGCGCCAGCGCCCGGGGGTCGACCCGCAGGCCGTCGGGCGGCGAGATCCGCTCCCGCGGCGGCACCCAGTGCATCGCGACCGGGTGCCTGGCCGGGGCGGAGGAGACGGTCGGGGCGTCCTCAAGCAGGCGCGTCCACAGCGCCACGTCGGCGGTCGCCGAGGCCGCGACCAGGGCCAGGTCGGGGCGGAGGATCTGCCGGGTCTCGATCAGGAACGCGCAGGCCGTGTCGGTCTCCAGGTGGCGTTCGTGGCACTCGTCGAGCATGACCGCGTCGACGCCCGGCAGCTCGGGGTCACCCAGCAGCCGGTTCAGCAGGACCCCGGTGGTCACCACCTCGACGCGCGTGGCGGCAGAGCGCTTGGACTCCCCGCGGATCCGGTAGCCGATGCTCCGCCCGACCGGCTCGCCGAGGATCGCGGCCATCCGCCGCGCGGCCGAGCGCGCCGCCAGCCGCCTCGGCTCGGCGACCAGCACCGTCCGCTCGGTCCCGCCGTCGAGCAGACCGGCCAGGGCCAGCGGCGCGAGCGTGGTCTTGCCGGTGCCCGGGGGTGCGGACAGGACCGCGGTCCCGGTCTCGTCGACGGCGCGCAGCAGATCGGGGAGGGCCTGGCGGATCGGCAGCTCGGGAGGCTCGGACATGCCGACCATTGTCGCGGGTGCGGAATCGGCTGCGAGCGGGGGAGAGTGAATCTATCGTTTTCTATATGAGACGTGTATTTCGAAAGAGCGGCCTCGGGGCCGCCGCGGCGATCCTGGCCGCGGCCATGGCCCTGGCGGCCTGCGGCGACGGCGATGACGGCGGTTCGGACGGCGGCGGAGGCTACGGAGGCGTCCCCGATACCGACGGCGAGGAGGAGACGACCACCGAGGCGGCGTCGGCGACCGTGGCCACGGGCGAGACCTCCCTGGGCGAGGTCCTGGTCGACGGCGAGGGCATGACCCTCTACTTGTTCACCGACGACACCGACGGCACCTCCACCTGCTACGAGCAGTGCGAGGAGAATTGGCCTCCGCTGCTGGTCGAGGGGACGGCGGACGTCGGGGGTGCCGCCGACGAAGCGCTGCTGGGCACCACCGAACGCGACGACGGCTCCACGCAGGTCACCTACAACGACTGGCCGCTGTACTACTGGGCGGCCGACACCGCGCCCGGGGACGTGGACGGCCAAGGGGTCGGCGGCGTCTGGTTCGTCCTCGACGCCGAGGGCAACGCGGTGGAGACCACCGGCTGAGGCTCACACGCCGCAGCCCTCACCGTCGTCCCAGTAAGTGAGTTCGACACGGGTGTTGTCGGGGTCCCGCTCGCCGTCCTCGGGAGTCGGATCCTGGGTCTCGACCCGGCAGCTTCCGGCGTCCTCGTCCTCGATCAGCCCGTCGTCGGACTCGGCGGCCCAACCGACGTCGTTGAAGCCGGCTTCGCTGAGCGAGCCGACCGCGTCGGTCAGGACCTGCCCGGTCACGTCGGGCACCGCGACGCCCTGCGGCTCCTCGAGCGTGTGGTCGCCGGGGTCGGGCTGCTCCTCGTCGTCCGAGGTGTCCTGCTCCTGGTCCTCGTCCTGGTCTTCTTCCTCGTCCGAGCCCTCGTCGGCGGTCTCCTCGGACTCGTCCTCAGGGGACTCCTCGTCCTCGGCCTGTTCGGTGGTCGTGGTGTCCTCGGCGCCGGCCCGATCGGGGTCGCCGTCGCGGGGCCACAGCCACACCGCCGCGACGACCAGGATCATCACTCCCAGGACCGTGAGCACGATCGGCACGACCGGGCTGCGCCCCGGCTCCTCGGGCTCGCGCGGGGCGGGCCAGTCTCGTTCGGCCGCCGGAGGCGAGTCGAACTCGCTCCTGGGCATGGCCTGGGTTCCGGCCGGGACCACGCCCTGGGGCATGCGCTGCGTGGCCGCCGCCCCGGCGGCCGCCCGGCCCGGGGGCAGGATCGCCGTCGTGCCGCCCTGCGAGGTTCCCCCGTCGCGGCAGGCCCGAGCGAGCTCGCCGGCCGAGGCGAACCGCTGCCGCGGGTCCTTGGCCAGGCAGCGCATGACCAGCTGCGCGATCGGCTGGGGGACGTCGGGCGGCAGCGGGTCGGGGGTGCCGGTCAGGTGCCCGGTGATCGCGGAGGTCGGGTCGGCGCCGTTGAACGGGGTCCGCCCGGCCAGGCACTCGTAGGCGACGATCCCGAGCGAGTAGATGTCGGTCGCGCCGGTCAGCTGCGCGCCCTGGAGCTGCTCGGGGGAGGCGTAGGCGACGGTGCCCATGACCGTGCCGGTCTCGGTCAGTCCGGCCTGGGCCCGGCCCGCGGCGATGCCGAAGTCGACGATCTTGGCGGTGCCGTCGTCGCCGATCAGCAGGTTCCCGGGCTTGATGTCGCGGTGGATGATCCCGGCCCGATGCGCCGTGTCCAGGGCCTCGGCGGCGCTGGCGACGATCTTGAGCGTCTCGTTCGGGGACAGGCGGCGGCGCTGGGCGATGAGCCTGTCCAGGGAGGTGCCGCGTACCAGCTCCATGATCAGGTACGAGGTCAGGCCCTCCGGGCTGTGCTCCTCGCCGTAGTCGTAGAGCGCGACGATGCCCGGCGATTGCAGGGCGGCCACGGCCTGCGCCTCCTGGTGGAAGCGGGCGCGGAAGCGGTCGTTGCCGGACAGGCCCGCGTGCAGCAGCTTGACGGCCACGGCGCGGTTGAGGCGGGTGTCGGTGCCGCGCCACACCTCTCCCATGCCGCCGGCGGCGAGCCGGTCGTCGAGTCGGTAGCGGCCGGCGATGAGCGTCCCGGGGTGCACTGGCCCTCTTTTCGCTGCGGGAATTCACGTATAGGGAACCCCGAGCTTAGTCGGGTCCCGCTCAGGCGTCCTCGGCCGGTTCCAGGGTCAGGCTGATGGAGTTGATGCAGTATCGGACATCCTCGGGAAGGTTCCATCCCTCGCCGTAGAAGACGTGCCCCAGGTGCGAGTCGCAGTTCGCGCAGCGCACCTCGGTCCGCTCCATGCCCAGGCTGCGGTCGGTCAGGAGTTTCACCCGCTCCCCGGCCAGCGGGGTCCAGAACGAGGGCCACCCGCACTGGGAGTCGAACTTGGTGTCGGAGGCGAACAGCTCGGCGCCGCAGGCGCGGCACCGGTAGACGCCCCGGCGCTTCTCGTCGACGTACTCGCCGGTCCACGGCGCCTCGGTGCCGGCCTCGCGCAGCACCCGGTACTCGTCCGGAGTCAGCTTCTGGCGCCACTGTTCGTCGTTCATGTCTCCGAGTCTAGGCAGCCGAGCCGCCCCGGGGCGGCGGCCGACCATTAAGATCTGCGGAATGCGGTATCTCCTTGGCGACTACACCACCGAAGGCGGACCCGGGCTCGTGGTCGCCGGGCCCGACGGGCTCGGCGGGGCCGCGGCCGTCGCCAACCCCTCGTGGGTGGCCACCGGCGGGCCCGGCGGGACGGTCTACACCGTCGCCGAGACCGAGCGGGGCTCGGCCGCCGCGTGGCGGATCGGTCCCGACTTCGCCCCGGTCCCGGTCGGCCTCCCCAGGTCGGTCGGCGGCGAATCGCCCTGCCACGCGGTGGTCCACCCTTCGGGGAAGTGGCTGCTGGTGGCCAACTACGGGAGCGGCTCGATCGCGGTCCTCCCGATCGGCGACGACGGCGCCCTGGGGGAGGCGACCGACGTGTTCGAACTGGACGGCTCCGGGCCCGACCCGGACCGCCAGGAGGGCCCCCACGCCCACCAGATCGTGTGCCACGCCGGGCGAGTCCTGGTCGTCGACCTCGGATCCGATCGAATCTGGGCCTTCGACCTCGACGGCGACGGCAGACTCCAGCCGGTCGCCGCCACGGCACTCGAGCCCGGCTTCGGCCCCCGCCACCTGGTGATCGAGGGCGAACGCGCGCTCATCGCGGGAGAACTGGCCAACGCGGTCCAGTCCGCGACCTTCGATCCCCGCTCGGCCCAGTTCCACCTCGGCCCGACCCTGCCGCTGCCCGGCACCGACCAGGCCGATCTGGCCGCGCTGCCCGACATCGGCCTGCCCGAGGACGCCCCCCGGCCTCTGCCGGCCGCGGTCGTCGCCGACGAGCGGCGCGGCTTGATCTACGTCACTGTGCGGGGCACGGACCAGTTGGCCGTGATCGACCCGGCCGGCCCGGCCCTGGTGCGCGCGGTCCCGGTCGGCGGCTCCTGGCCGCGCGACGCCGTGCTCGCCGACGACGGGAACCTGCTGGTCGCGTGCCAATTCAGCGGCACCGTCACCCGAGTCGACCCCAGCGGCGAGGCCGCGGCCGAGACCGTCTGGGAATGCCCCGGCGTCGCCCGGGTCACCCCGCTCGGATAGAAAAACTTGCGCCGACTGAAAACTTTCGCTGAGGGAACCTTGTAAACGGCGGCAACCCTCACTAGGGTTGCCACATGGCAGAGCAGACCGGACTGCGCGAGCGCAAGAAGGCCGCCACCAAGGCGGCCCTCGGCCTCGCCGCGTTCCGGCTCGCCACCGAGAAGGGCGGCCTCGAGGCCGTCAGCCCCGACGAGATAGCCGCCGAGGCGGGCGTGTCCACCCGCACCTTCCACAACTACTTCCACAGCAAGGAAGACGCGCTCCTCCACGACTTCAACGAGGTCGCCCGCGCCCTCCTCGCCGACCTCCGCGAGCGGGCCCGGCACCAGCCGATCTGGGACGCGCTGCGCGACGCGAGCATCGGCCTCCACATAGACCGGCGCTTCGACGTGGCGACGATGAAGTGCCGCGAGGACCTGGTCAAGAACTCGCCGACGCTGATCACCGTGCAGGCCGGCAAGTTCATCGAACTGTTCACCGCCGCGGTCGACATCGTCGCCGAGGCCACCGGCACCGACCCCGCCGACCTCTACCCGAGGCTCGTCCTCGGCAGCGCGCTCGTCGCGATGAAGGTCGCCAACGAGCACTGGATAGAACATCCCCAACACGCCCCGCTGGCCGAGGTCATCACCCGGACCTTCGCCCAGTTCGAGACCGGGATCACCAGACCCATAACCGAATAAAGCGAAATACCAGGAAACCCGCCGCCGAAGAAGTCGGCGAACCACCACGGCCCACCGGACCGCCGCCACACCCGATCGAGGCGGTCCGGGCGGTCGCCATCGATTGGAGCACCCTCCGTGGCAACCTTCCTCTACCGCATCGGCAGAGGGTCCTATCGGCTGCGATGGCTCGTCCTCGCGCTCTGGGTCCTCATCGTCGCCGGCGTCGGCTCCGCCGCCGCGACCCTCCAAGAGGAGACGAACCCCGAGTTCGAGCTTCCCGGCACCGAATCCCAGGAGGCGTTCGACCTCCTCGCGGACCGGTTCCCCGACCGGAACAACGACGGCGCGAGCGCCCAGATCGTCTTCGCCGCCGACGACGGCCAGACCCTCCTCGACGAGGACAACGCCGCCGTCGTCAACGAACTGACCGCCGAGATGATGGACTCGCCGCAGGTGGACGAGTCCGGCGTGATGGGCCTGTTCGACCCCGAGGGCAACCCGGTCGGGATGCTCTCCGAGGACCAGACCATCGGCGTAGTCCAGGTCTCATACAGCGCCAACGCCTTCGAACTCGACGAGGAGACCACCGAGTACCTCAAGGACACCGTCGAGACCGCCCGCGACTCCGGGATGACCGTCGAGATCGGCGGTGACGCGCTCCAGGAGATCGAGCTCGGCGGCATCACCGAACTGATCGGCATCGGCGTCGCCCTGGTGGTCCTGATCGTCACGTTCGGCGCGCTGCTGGCCGCCGGGCTCCCGATCATCACCGCCGTGCTGGGAGTCATGCTGACCACGGCCGGAATCATGGCCGCGACCTCCTTCATGAACATCTCGCAGGACACCGGCACGCTTTCGACGATGATCGGCCTGGCGGTCGGCATCGACTACGCGCTGTTCATCCTCTCGCGCTACCGAAACGAGCTGGCCTCCGACGGCCGCGTCGAGGACCGGAACGCCCGCATCGACGCCATGGGCCGCGCCGTGGGCACCGCCGGCTCGGCGGTCTTCTTCGCGGGCCTGACGGTCATCATCGCCCTGCTGGGCCTGTCGGTCGTCAACATCCCGTTCCTGACCGAGATGGCCGTCGCGGCCGCCGTGGCCGTCCTGATCGCCGTGGTCATCGCCGTGACCCTGCTGCCGGCCCTGGCCGGCTTCACCGGCAAGCGGATCTTCACCGGCCGCCAGCGGCGCCGGATCGCCGAAGGCCGGCACGACGAGAAGCCCAGCGGCGGGCGCCGCTGGGGCGGCTTCATCACCCGCCACCCGATCCTGGTGGGCCTGATCGGGCTCATCGGCCTCGGCGTGGTCGCGATCCCGGCCGCCGACCTGGAACTCGGCATGCCCGACAACGGGTCGATGTCCGAGGACAACACCGCTCGCCGCGCCTACGACCTCATCAGCGAGGGCTTCGGAGCCGGATTCAACGGCCAGATGCTGGTCATCGGCGACGTCGACCCGGGCTCGGACCCGATGGCGGTCGGCCAGGAGGTGGTCGACGAGCTGTCGGCGATGGACGGCGTCGCCGTGGTCTACCCGCCGGTCGCCAACGAGGCCGGTGACACCGTGCTGTTCAACGTGATCCCCGAGACGGCCCCGGCCGCCGAGGAGACCAACGACCTCGTCCACGCGATCCGCGACGCCCTGGCCGACGACTCCGGCGCCGACTGGGCCGTCACCGGCGGCACCGCGGTCAACATCGACATCTCCGACAGCCTCAACGACGCTCTGATCCCGTACATGCTGGTCGTGGTCGGCCTGGCGGCGCTGGTCCTCCTGCTGGTATTCCGGTCCCTGCTGGTGCCGGTCCTGGCCACACTCGGGTTCACGCTCAGCGTCTTCGCCGCGATCGGGGCCCTGGTGGCGGTCTTCCAGTGGGGCTGGATGGCCGACGTCTTCGGCGTCGAGCAGCCCGGCCCGATCATGTCGATGATGCCGATCCTGATGATCGGACTGGTCTTCGGCCTGGCGATGGACTACCAGATCTTCCTGTTCACCCGGGTCCGCGAGGCCTACGTGCACGGCGCCGATCCCAAGGCCGCGATCCAGGAGGGCTACGCCCACTCCTCGCGCGTGGTCGTAGCCGCCGCCCTGATCATGATCAGCGTCTTCGCCGCGTTCATCCTCAGCAGCGAGGTCTTCATCGCCGCCATGGGCTTCGGACTGGCGGCGGCGGTCGCCTTCGACGCGTTCATCGTCCGCATGGCGGTCATTCCGGCGCTGATGTCCCTGGTGGGCCGCGGCGGCTGGTGGATCCCGAAGTGGCTGGACCGCATCCTGCCGAACGTCGACGTCGAGGGTGAGAAGCTCCAGCAGCGCCTCGCCGACAATGCGACGGCCGAGGGCACCGACGAACGCGAATTCGTCGGAGCCTCGGCGAAGTAGCCCGGACGCAGGGGGCGGACCCGCCGCTCGTCCGGCGAGCCGAGGGCGCCCGCCTCCTGCCCCGCCAACTGAAGAAGAACTCAAGATGAGCCTGACTGTGGCGATCGTTGCCGTACTGCTGGCGGCGCTCGTGATCGCCGATTTCTTCGTACCGATGCTGCCGAGCGCGACGACCATCGCCACGCTCGCCGGCTTCCTGATCGGCAGCCCGGTGCTGCTGGTCATCCTCGTGGTCGGATCCGCCTGCGCCTCTTGGGCGGGCGACGTCCTAGGCTACCGGGCCCTCCGCCACGCCCGGGGCCGCATGAAGCGGCCCATCCTGGCCTCGGCCAAGGTCACCCGGCTGGAGATCCGCCTGCGCGAATCGCTGCGGCGGCACCCGCGCTGGACTACCGTCGTGGCCCGCTTCCTCCCGGCCGGGCGGACCGCCCTGGCCTGGGCGGCCGTGGTGACCCCCGACTACCGGCACGCGCGGATGTCGCTCATGGCCGGGATCGCGTGGGCCGCCTACATGACCGGGGTCGGCCTGCTGATCGCGGCCGTGTTCGGGCCCGGCCTGCTGTCGGCGGCCACCACCATCACCTCGGTGGTGGCGCTGTCGGTGGTCCTGGGCTGGTGGTTCCGCGGCTCGCCCGTCGAGGCGGCCGAGCGGTGAGGCCCCGGAGGGCTTCGGCTCTCCGGGGACCGCCGGTCCTGCAAGGGGTTGCGGACCGGCGGTCCCGTTGATAGCGTCGGCGCCTGTGAACTCACCGCTGCGCGCATTCGGACCCCTGCAACACAGTCACAGCGGCTGGGAGGCCGCCGCGGTAGCCGTCGGCAGGCCCGCCGCCGAACTGGCCGCGCGCGGCCCTGAGGCCATGACGGTCACCATGTCGAACCACTCCGAGCACGAGAACTGGTTCGAGCTGCTCACCCGCCCCCTGTGGGGCCTGGCCCCGGCGAAGGACTCAGTCCCCGGGGAGGTCTGGGAGATCCTGGCCGAGACCCTCGTGCGCGCGACCGATCCCGACGACGAGTGGTACATCGGCGCCGGAGAGGGCCAGCGCACCGTCGAGTCCGCCTCGGTCGGATGGGCGCTGGCGCTGGCGCCGGAGCACATGTGGGAGCCCCTGGCGCCGGGGTCCAGGGACAAGGTCGCCGCCTGGCTGTCGAAGGCGTACCTGCACGACACGGTCGACTCCAACTGGCACTACTTCCCGGTCTTCGCCGGGCACGGCCTCGACAAGGTCGGCGTCAAACGCGACCCCAAGGTCGCCGAGGCGCACCTGGAGCGCATGGGGGAGTTCCTGCTGGGCGACAGCGTCTTCGAGGACGGCCCCGGCGGGAGGGTCGACTACTACAACCCCTTCGCCTTCCACACCTACGCGCTGCTGCACTACCGCCTGAGCGGCGACGACCGCTACGTGGCGAACGCGGCCGCCTTCGCCCGAAAGTTCCGCTCCTGGTTCGGCGCCGACGGCGCGGGCGTCCCCTACGGCCGCAGCATGGGCTACCGCTTCGCGCAGGGATCGCTGTGGGGCGCGCTGGCCGCCGCCGACGTCGAGGCCGTGCCGTGGGCCGAGGCGGCCGGGTTCTCCCGCCGCCACCTCGACTGGTGGTGGGACCGGCCGATCCTGGACGGCGAGGGCCGCCTGACCGTCGGCTACGGGTACACCGGCGACTCGCTGGTCGAGCAGTACCTGACGGCCGGATCGCCGTGGTGGGCCACCAAGATCTTCACCGGGCTCCTGGCCGGGCCCGACCACCCGTTCTGGGGCGAGGAGACCGCGCCCGCCCCCGGGCCGGGCGTCGAGCCGCACTCTGCCGCGCGGGCGGTCCACGTGCGCGACCGCGGCGGGAACGTCACCCGGCTCAACGGGCAGGCCGTGCACGTCAAGGGCATGCGCGGCGCGCAGGACACCTACGCCAAGCTCGCCTACTCGACCCTGGCGGGCTTCTCGCGCTCGATCGCCGGGGTCGACCTGGAGTGCGCGGTGCCGGACGGGGCGCTGCTGCTGTCCGAGGACGGCCACCACTGGCGGGGCCGGGAGGACTCCGAGGAGGGCGTGGTCGACGACAAGGGCGTCATCACCATCGCCTGGCAGCCCTGGGAGGACGTCTCGGTCACCACCTCCCTGGAGGCGGCCGTGGACGGCTGGCACGCCCGCGTGCACATCATCGAGACCGAGCGCGTCCTCTACACCGGGGAGGGGGGCTGGTGCGTTCCCCGCGACGGCCATGTCGCGGACGTGTCCGAGGGCCGCGCGGTCGCGACCGCGCGCGGCCTGCGCAGCGAGATCATCGACGGCGCGGCGGGCCGCGAGGCCGAGGTGATCCACCCCTCGGAGGGCACGCACCTGTACTGGCCGCGTACGGTCCTGCCGGTGCTGCGGGGCATCCTGGAACCGGGCCGACACGCCTTGAAATCTCTGATATATATCGGAAACGAGGTATAGGGACTCTGCCGGTGATGAGGGATCCGTCACATCCTCGGCCCTGAAAGTCACAGCGGCTACGCCACAGACCTCTCGGTTCGGTGACCACGCACGAGCCGCGGCTTCGTCGCCCGGCTCGCGAGCTTCGCCAAGCGGGAGGACCCATGACCACCGACGCGGCGGCGACCGAGACGTTCACCGAGCACCGCGAACTGCTGTTCGCGATCGTCTACAGCATGCTCGGCACGGTCGCCGACACCGAAGACGTCCTGCAGGAGACCTGGCTGTCCTGGGAGCGGCGCTTCCCGGCCGGGGCGATCGACCATCCACGCGCCTACCTGGTGCGCGTGGCGGTCAACGCCGCAATGGCCCGGGACCGCGCCATCAAGCGGCGCCGCGAGACCTACATCGGTCCCTGGCTGCCCGAACCGCTGCCCGGGGCCGAGGAGCCGGACGCGGCCGACCACCTGATGCGGTCCGAGTCGGTCTCGATGGCGCTCATGGTCGTCCTCGAATCGCTCAGCCCCGCCGAGCGGGCCGTGTTCGTGCTCCGTGAGGTCTTCGGCTACGGGCACACCGAGATCGCCGAGATGACCGGCAAGAGCTCGGTGGCCGTCCGCCAGCTGGCGCACCGCGCCCGCTCGCACGTCCGGGCCCGCCGCCCGCGGTACCGGGTCGACCCGCGGGTGCACCGCGAGGTCACCGAGCGGTTCATGACCGCGGTGGCCGGCGGCGACATGGACGGCCTGTTCGACCTGCTCGCGCCGGATGTCACGCTCATCTGCGACGGCGGCGGCCGCGCTCCGGCGGCCGGGCCCCGCCCGCTGCACGGGGCCGAAAGGGTCGGCGGGCTGCTGCTGCGGCGCGGCTTCGGGCTCTCAGAGGAGGTGGAACTGGACTACCGGTCGGTCGGCGGGGCCCCGGCCGCGCTGATGTACCGCGACGGACGGATCGTGAGCGTCCTGGTCCTGGACCTCGACGCCGAAGGCGACCGCGTCACCGGCGTCTACGCCGTCACCAACCCCGACAAGCTCACCCACCTGCGCTGACCGCCCAGGCAGGCGCGCTTCGCGCAGACCTCTTCCGAACCTCATTCTGGAGCGAAGACCGTGAAACTCACCGTCATCGGCGCGACGGGCGGCATCGGCCGCGCCGTCGTCGCCCAGGCACTCGAAGCCGGACACGACATCACCGCCGTCGTGCGCGATCCGCGCAGGGTGGAGGCCGACGTCCATGTGGTCCCGACCGACCTTTCCCGTCCCGATCCCGCCGTGCTCGCCTCGGCCATGGAGGGCGCCGCCGCGGTGCTGTCGGCGATCGGGCCACGCCGCAGGGGCGAATGGGGCATCGTCTCGCGCGGCACCGCCGCGATCGCCGAGGCGATGGCGGCGGCCGGCGCCCGCCGGGTCCTGATCGTGACCGGCGTCGGCATCTCCACTGTCCGCACGCCCGGTCGGCCGAACCCGGCCAAGCGCGAACCCGGAGCCGGATTCGTGATGCGCCGTTTCGCCACGCCGCTCGCCAGGGCGGTGATCGGCGAGCACATGGCCGATGTGGCCACGGCCGAGGAGATCCTGGCCGGCAGCGGTCTCGACTGGACCTCGGTGCGCGTGCCCTACCTGGTCGACGCGCCGCTCACCGGCGTCTACAAGGTCGCCTACGGGGTCAGTCTGCCGCGCGCCTTCCGGCTCGGCCGCGCCGACGCCGCGCACTTCATGCTCGGCGCGGTCGACGAACCGCGAGCCTTCGCGCGGCCCGTCACCGTCGCCTACTGATACCGCAGGGAGATCCGATGTCCACGTTCTACATCGTGCTCGCCGCAACCGCGGCGGGTGCCCACCTCTTCTCCGGCGTCGCCTCGATGATGCGGCTGAAGATCATCTATCCGCTGCTGGAGCGCGTTGGCGTGCCCGGTTCGTGGCTGGTCTTCCCGATCGGGGTCGCCAAGACCGCCGGCGGCCTCGGCCTCTTGGCCGGTCTGCTCGGCCCGCACTGGATCGGCGTGGCCGCGGCCGGGGGCCTGGTCCTGTTCTGGACCTGCGCGATCTTCGCGCACCTGCGGGCGGACTTCTGGCCCAAGCAGACGCCGTTGATCTTCGTCTTCACGGCCCTAGCGGCCGGGACGCTGGCGGTCGGCCTGGTCTGACTCACCGGTACCGGCGGCACTCGCCCGGGAGGGTCGAGGCCAGGGCGCCGCGGAGGATCACGACGGCCGCCTCACCGGCGGGGCGGCCGTCGACGGCCTGCCCGGCTCCCCGGTAGAGCTGGTCGGCCAGGCCCTCGACCAGCGCGAGGACGCCCATGGCCGCGGTCTCGGCGGCGGTGCCGGGCTCGGTCTCGCCGCATTCCTTGCCGTTCTCGATCGAACTGGCGATCAGGCCGCGGATGTTCGCGGCGGTCTCGCGGGCCACCTCGGCGACTTCGGGGCTGTCCATGGAGCGGGCGCGGAACGCGGCGGCCACGCGGTGCTCGCCGCGCCGCCGCGCGTCCAGCGGCCACAGCTGCTGGAGGCACTCCAGCAGGATCCCGGCGATGGTCCCGTGGGCGGCCTCGCCCTCGGCGACCAGCTTGTAGGCCCGTTCGAGCACGCCGTCCATGGTCCGCCGGTAGGTGAACAGCAGCAGCTCGTCCTTGGAGCCGAAGTAGTGCTGCACCAGGCCGACCGAGATGCCGGCCTCGCGGGCGACGGCGGCCATCGTGGCCGCGTCGAGTCCCGCGCCCGCGATGAGGTCGTAGGCGGCCTCGGCAATCTGCGTGCGACGCAGGTCATGGTCGGCGGTCCTCGGCATCCGTTGATCATACCGCTGTATGGTTATGATGAAACCATACGAGCATATGGTTATCGAGGACCATTGGAGACCCCGTGCAGAACACCCTGATCATCGCCGTCGCCGCCGCCCTCACCGGCGCACCCGCACCCCCGGCGCAGGTCGACACCGCCCATGCCGACATCGACTCCTTCATCGAACAGCGGCTCGACGACCTCCAAGTCCCCGGAGCGGCCTGGGCCGTCGTCTCCTCAGCGGGCATCGAGCACCAGTCCGCGCGGGGCGAGGACGGCGACGGCGGTCCGGTCACCGCGACCACTCCGTTCCTGTGGGGATCGGTAGCCAAGCCCGTCACCGCCACCGCCGTGATGACGCTCGTCGAGGACGGCGCGATCGACCTCGACGAGCCGGCCGCGACCTACCTGCCGGACTTCCATCTGGCCGACCGGGACCACTCGGACCGGATCACCGTGCGGCACCTGCTGGAGCAGACCAGCGGCATCCCCGCCGACACCGGCATCACCGACCGGGCCGACCCCTACGGGGAGGCCGTGGCCGACCTCGCCGATGCCGAGCCCGTCACCGAACCGGGCGCCGAGCACCTGTACGCCAGCGCCAACTACCTCGTCCTCGGTGCGATCGTCGAGGCCGTCACCGGCGAGACCTACGCCGACTACCTCCAGCGGGCCGTGCTCGACCCGCTCGGCATGGACGGCGCGATCACCACCACCGAGCGGTCCGAGCGAGTAGCCGAAGGCCACTCCTACTTCTTCGGTCGACCGGTCGGCATGGGCCTGCGGTTCGACCCGACCGGTCCCAGCTACGGCTACCTCGGCGGCACCATCGAAGACCTCGCCGCCTTCGCCGCCGCCAACCTCAGCGGAGGCGGCGGCGTGCTCGAGCCCGAGACGGTCGAGCGGATGCACACCGGGACCGCGACGATGAGCGGCTCGACCAGCTACGGCCTGGGCTGGAAGGACTCCGGCCTCAACGACGACCTCGGCACCAGGACCATCTGGCACTCGGGCGGCACTCCGGGGTTCTCCGCGGTCCTGGTGCTCCTGCCCGAACTGGACCGCGCCGTGGTCCTCCACCAGAACCTCTACCACTACTTCGCCGACACGCCCCTGATCTTCACCGCCCTCGACGCCGCCCGGCTCCTGGCCGGAGGCGATGTGAGCGACCGCGAAGTCGGCCCGCTCTATCCGACCCTGCTGGCCTCGCTGTCGGCGCTGCTCCTGGCGGCCATCGCGATCGGAGCCTGGAACGTCCGGCGCATCCGCCGCCCTTCGGCCTCCGCCCACCGCGGACGCACCATCGCCGCGACGGCCGCCTGGGGCGCCGGCGGACTCGCCGTCGCCTACGCCGCAGCGATCGGACTGCCGAGCGCGGCCGGGGGAGACCTGCATCTGCTGCGACTCATAGTGCCCGACCTGGCGGCTCTGCTCACCGCACTGGCCGCCGCCACGATCGCAGCGGCCGCGCTCAGAGTCTGGGCGGGCACGCTGCGCCTGCGTCGCACCGGCGACTGACCCCGGTATTCATCACCCGCACCGCCATCCGGTTGTGCGGGCTTTTTTACTGCCCAGAAATCACAGTTCACCTGCCTGTACTTGACAGGCATGGCGGTGAAACATCGCGAACCTAACTTGTCCTGAAAGCGGATACGCCGTTGTATACGCACCCGTACACCGCCGCTGCCTGCGGCGGCGCCCGTGCAGACCCCGCGCCCCCAGCGGCCGGGACACTCCTCTGCGAAAGGTCGATAACCGCATGCCACACCGCTTCAGCCCCTTCAAGGGCCGCCCCGCCCGCGCACTGGCGGCCTCGGCGGCCGCCCTGCTCGCCGCCACCGTCGCGGCCGCCTGCGGTTCCCGCGCCGGCGACGAGTCGGCCGCCGCCGCCGAATCCTGCCTGGACACCTCGGGCGACACGGTCGCCGTCGGCGCCCTGAACTCCCTGTCCGGCACCATGGCCATCTCCGAGACGACCGTCCGCGATGCCATCTACCTCGCCGTCGACGAGATCAACGCCGACGGAGGCGTTCTGGACAAGCAGATCGAGATCGTCGCCGAGGACGGGGCCTCGGAGCCGACCGTCTTCGCCGAGAAGGCCGAGAAGCTCATCCGCGAGGACTGCGTCGCCGCCGTCTTCGGCGGCTGGACCTCGGCCTCCCGCAAGGCGATGCTGCCGGTCTTCGAGGACAACGACTCCCTGCTGTACTACCCGGTCCAGTACGAGGGCCTGGAGGCCAGCGAGAACATCTTCTACACCGGCGCGACCACCAACCAGCAGATCATCCCCGCCCTGGACTACCTGGCCGAGACCGGCGTCGAGTCCCTCTACCTGGTCGGCTCCGACTACGTCTTCCCGCGCACCGCCAACGCCATCATCAACGCCTACGCCGAGGCGAACGGGATCGAGATCCTCGGCGAGGACTACGTGCCGCTGGGCTCGACCGAATTCTCCACGATCGTCCAGCAGGTCGACGCCGCCGACGCCGACGCGGTGTTCAACACCCTCAACGGCGACTCCAACGTGGCCTTCTTCCGCGAGTACTCCAATGTGGGCCTGACGGCCGACCAGATGCCGGTCATGAGCGTCTCCATCGCGGAGGAGGAGGTCGGCGGCATCGGCGTCGAGAACATCGAGGGCCAGCTGGCCGCCTGGAACTACTACCAGACCGTCGAATCCGACGCCAACAGCGCCTTCGTCGAGGCGTTCAAGGCCGAGTACGGCGCCGACCGGGTCACCTCCGACCCGATGGAGGCCGCCTACAACTCCGTCCACCTGTGGGCCGCGACCGTCGAGGCCGCCGAATCCTTCGCCGTCGAGGACGTCCAGGCCGCGGCCGGAGGCGTCTCCTTCGAGGGACCCGAAGGGACGGTCGTGATCGACGGAGAGAACAACCACGTCTCCAAGACCGCCCGCATCGGCGAGATCGCCGACGACGGCCTGCTCTACACCGTCTGGGAATCGGAGGGCCCGATCGAGCCCGACCCGTTCCTGGAGGGCTACGACTGGGCCGCCGACCTGACCGTCACCGAATAGCGACGCAGGCGATCGGGAAGGAGACCGCATGGACGTCATCGTCGGACCCCTGTTCACCGGATTGAGCACCGGCTCGATCCTGCTGCTGGCCGCCCTCGGACTGTCGCTGACCTTCGGTCAGATGGGCGTGATCAACATGGCGCACGGCGAGTTCATCATGGCCGGCACCTACACCGCCTACCTCACCCAGCAGCTGGTCGGCGACGCCGGCGTCTCCCTCCTGATCGCCCTGCCGTTCGGCTTCGCCGTCGGCGGGGCGATGGGCCTGATCCTGGAGGCCCTGCTCATCCGGCACCTGTACCACCGGCCGCTGGACACGCTCCTGGCCACCTTCGGCGTCGGCCTGATCCTCCAGCAGGTCGCCCGCGACATCTTCGGGGCCCCGGCGGTCAACGTCACCGTCCCCGAGGCGCTGCGCGGCGGCGTCGACATCCTCGGCACGACCGTCCCCAAGACCCGTCTGTTCATCATGGCCCTGGCCGTGGTCGCCGTCGTCGCGGTCACCCTGGTGCTGCGCTTCACCCCGGCCGGGCGGCGCATCCGAGCCGTGGTCGGCAACCGCGACTTGGCCGAGACGGCCGGGATCTCCTCGCGCCGGGTCGACGCCGGGACCTTCTTCATCGGCTCGGGACTGGCCGGCGTCGCCGGGGTCGCCTTGACCCTCATCGGCTCGACCAGCCCGACCACCGGGCAGTCGTACCTGGTCGACGCGTTCCTGGTCGTCGTCGCCGGGGGACTGGGCCGCATCAAGGGCGCCGTGGTCGCCGCGGTCGCCCTCGGCGCGCTCCAGGCGGTCTTCGAGACCTACTCGACCGCCTCCCTGGCCAAGGTCGGCGTCTTCGTCGTCATCGTCGTCTTCCTGCAACTGCGCCCGCAGGGCCTGTTCACGCTGCGGACAAGGAGCCTGGCATGAGCAAATTCCTCCAATCCAGACTGGGAACCTGGAGCGGTTTCGCCGCCGCCGCGCTGGTCCTGTTCGGTCTGGCCCCGCTGGTCCTGTCCGGTTTCCGGCTCGGCCTGTTCGCGCAGTTCATCTGCTACGCGATCGTCGCGGTCGGCATCGGCCTGGCCTGGGGCAGGGGCGGGATGCTCACCCTCGGCCAGGGCGTGTTCTTCGGCATGGGCGCCTACCTGATGGCCATGCACCTGAAGATGGCCGACGCCGAGTTCCGAGGCGGCCCCGGCTCGGTCCCCGACTTCATGGAACTGGCCGGCATCCGCGAACTTCCCGCCTACTGGGCCCCCTTCGCGTCCCCGGTATTCACCGTCGCCGCGATCCTGATCCTGCCGACCGCCGTGGCCGTCCTGCTCGGCCTGGCCGTGTTCAAACGCCGAGTGAAAGGCGCTTACTTCGCGATCCTCTCCCAGGCCCTCGCCGGAGCCTTCGCGATCCTCCTGATCGGGCAGCAGTCGCTGGGCGGGTTCAACGGCCTCAGCTACTTCCGCTACTTCTTCGGGTTCACCATCAACGACCCGGTCAACCAGCGGATGCTCTACTTCATCACCGCCGCGGCCCTGCTCGGCGTGGTCGCGGTGGCCCTGCAACTGCGGCGCTCCCGCTACGGCGAGCTGCTGGTGGCCGTCCGCGACGCCGAGGAACGCGTCCGCTTCCTCGGCTACGACGCGGCCAACGTCAAGGTCGTCGCCTACGCGGTGGCCGCCCTGTTCGCCTCGATCGCCGGGGCACTGTTCGTGCCGGTGGTCGGCATCATCTCCCCGGCGAGCGTCGGCATCGTCCCCTCCATCATGTTCATCCTCGGCGTCGCCATCGGCGGCCGGGCCACCCTGGTCGGCCCCGTCGTCGGCGCCCTGGCCGTCGCCTGGGCCCAGACCGCCCTGTCCGAGCAGTTCCCCTCGGCGTGGACCTACGCCCAAGGGCTCCTGTTCGTCCTCGTCATCGCGCTCCTGCCGGGCGGGATCGCGTCGATCCCGGCCCTGGCCAAACGACTGAAGAAGACCCGGACCGCCAGCACCCCAGCGGAGGCAACGGCATGAACGACATCGCACTGACATGCACTGACGTACAAGTGGCCTTCGACGGATTCAAAGCCGTCGACGGCGTCGACCTCACCCTGCGGCGCGGCGAGGTCCACTTCCTCATCGGACCCAACGGCGCCGGCAAAACGACGCTGGTCGACGCCGTCACCGGCCTGACCCCGTACACCGGCTCGGTCGTCAAGGACGGCACCGAACTGCGCGGCAAGAAGGTCCACCACATCGCCCGCGCCGGCGTCGGACGCACCTTCCAGACCGCCGCCGTCTTCGACAACCTCACCGTCGCCCAGAACCTCGACATCGCCGCCGGAGCCGCCCGCGGCCCCTGGACGCTGCTGCGCCGCCGCAAGCACCTGCCGGAATCCGTCGTCGACACCATGAAGCGCATCGGCCTGGCCGAACACGCCGACCGCGCCGCCGGCACCCTCGCGCACGGGCAGAAGCAGTGGCTGGAGATCGGCATGCTCCTGGTCGGCGACGCCGACGTGCTCCTGCTCGACGAACCCATTGCCGGCATGGGCCACGAGGAACGCGAGACCACCGGGGCGCTCCTGCGCGACATCGCCGGCGAACGCGCCGTGGCCGTGGTCGAGCACGACATGGACTTCATGCGCGCCAACGCCTCCCGTGTGACCGTCCTCCACGCCGGATCCGTCCTGGCCGCCGGAGGCGTCGACGAAGTCTCGGCCGACCCCCGCGTCCAGGAGGTCTACCTCGGCGCCGAACGGGGAAAGGAGACCGCCGATGCTGCGGCTGCGTGACCTCACCTGCGGCTACGGCCGCACCGCCGTCGTCCACGGCATCGACCTCGAGATCGGCGCCGACCAGGTCGTATCCGTCATGGGGCACAACGGAGCCGGCAAGACCACCCTCCTGCGCGCCGTGGTCGGCCTCATCCCGGCCATGGGCGGCACCGTCGAGTTCGACGGCGCCGACGTCACCGGCCGCGCCGCCAACAAACGCGTCAAAGCGGGCATGGCCTACGTCGCCCAAGGCCAGCAGTGCTTCGCGCACCTGACCGCCGCCGAGAACCTCCGACTGGTCGCCGACGGCCGCAAGAACGGCAAGGCCCTCATCGACGCCGCGCTCGACCGCTTCCCGGCCCTGCGCGGCCTCCTCGGCCGCCAGGCCGGGCTGCTCTCGGGCGGCCAACGCCAGCAACTGGCCATCGCCCGCGCACTGATCACCGAGCCGCGCCTGCTGATCCTCGACGAACCCACCGAGGGTATCCAGCCCAATGTCGTCGCCGAGATCGAACAGGCGATCGTCGACCTGGCCGGGACCGGCGGACTGTCGGTCCTCTTGGTCGAGCAGCACCTCGGATTCGCACTCCAAGCAGCTCAGCGCTACTACGTGCTCCGCTCGGGCCGGGTCGCCTCAAGAGGCGATACCGGCCCGGAGAGCAATGTCCTCGTAAGAGAGGCCATGGCCATTTGACATCCCATCCTGCCTTTGCAGGAGGCCCCAACCTTCACAGGTCGAGCTTTCTGCTTCACAGACGGTCGCCGACTCGCATGAGCAACAAGGGACGAAGCCTCGTCCATCGGTCTTACACCAGCTCCACAGACCTGACATTCCGTGAGCCCCACGGTAGGTCCAATTTGCTTGGTTTTCGCATAGCGGACGACCCAAACGACACCAATCGATCGGAGGGAAAGTGAAACCAGGTTCCTACTCAGAGTTGCCGGAGACCGAGGAGCCCCTGGCCGCCCGCGTCTACGTCGCCCTGCGCGCCGACCTCATGGCCGGCAAGTACGAGCCGGGCCGCCGCCTCGGCGAGGAGCGCCTGGCCGGGAACTACGGCGTCTCGCGCACGCCCGTGCGCGAGGCCCTCTCCCGCCTGTCCGCCGATGGCCTGGTCGCCCGCGAAACCGACGGCCTCTACCCCTACCGGCCCCGCATCGACCAGCTCAACGACCTCTACGAGGTCCGGCTGACCCTGGAGCTGCGCGGCCTGGCGCGGGCCGCGGCCGACCCCGAGACCGTCCACGACCGCGACATCATCGGGCCCGAACTCGACCGCTGGTACGCCCTGCGCGCCGCCCCGCCCAGCCCGGACGCCGGATTCGTCGACTCCGACGAGCGCTACCACGTCACGCTCCTGGCCTCGGCGGGCAACCCCGAACTGGCCGAGGCGCTCAAGGCCGTCAACAACCGCATCCGGCCGGCCCGCATGTTCGACTACTTCACCGACGAGCGGATGGCCTCGACCATCGACGAGCACATCGCCATCGCCGAAGGCGCGCTCGAAGGACGCTACGAGGAGTCGACCAAGATCCTCACCCGCCACATCGAAACCTCCCGGTCCATCGTCGTCACCCGCGCCGAATCCGCCCTCACCTGGGCGAACCTGGCCAACGCCGTCCGGCCCTGAACCGCCCATCGGAGGAGAGCACCGTGTTCGACCGCATCCTGATCGCCAACCGCGGGGAGATCTCGCGCCGGATCACCCGCACCGCCCACCGCATGGGCATCGAGACCGTCGCCGTCTACTCCGAGGCCGACGCCGCCTCCCTGCACGTGGCCGAGGCTGACCGGGCCGTGTGCGTCGGCCCGGCCGCCCCCTCGGAGTCCTACCTCGACGTCGACGCGATTCTGGCCGCCGCCAAGGACACCGGAGCCCGGGCCGTCCACCCCGGCTACGGTTTCCTCTCCGAGAACGCCGAGTTCGCCCGCCGCGCCGCAGAAGCCGGCCTGGTCTTCATCGGACCCACCCCCGAACAGCTCGAACTGTTCGGCGACAAGGTGACCGCCCGCGGGGCCGCCGCCCGCGCCGGAGTGCCCCTGGCCGCCGGCACCGACGCCCTGCCCGGGGTCGAGGAGGCCCTGGCCGCGGCCGAGGCCGTCGGCTACCCGGTGATCGCCAAGGCCTCGGCCGGAGGCGGCGGCATCGGCATGCGCACCGCCGAGGACGCCGACGAGCTCGCCGAGGTCTTCGCGTCGGTCAAGCGCCTGGCCGCGGCCAGCTTCGGTGACGACGCGGTCTACCTGGAGCGGTACGTGCGCCGCGCCCGCCACGTCGAGGTCCAGGTCTTCGGCGACGGCGCCGGGCGCGTGCTCAGCCTCTCCGACCGCGACTGCACCCTCCAGCGCCGCCACCAGAAGGTCATCGAGGAGGCCCCGGCGCCGGGACTGCCGGACGAGGTCCGCGACGCACTGCACTCCTCGGCGCGCGCCCTGGCAGCACAGGCCGACTATCTTTCGGCCGGGACCGTCGAGTTCATCTACGACGCCGACCGCGACGAGGCGTCCTTCCTCGAATTCAACACCCGCCTCCAGGTCGAGCACCCCGTCACCGAGCAGATCCTCGGCATCGACCTGGTGGAGTGGATGATCCGGGCCGCGGCCGGCGACACCGGATTCCTCGACCAGATCCCCGAGGGCGGCCCGGCCCCGACCGGCTGCGCAGTCGAGGCCCGCGTCTACGCCGAAGACCCGGCCCGCGACCACCTGCCCAGCGCCGGGCTGCTCACGTGCGCAGAATTTCCCGAACAGGCCCGAGTCGACACCTGGATCGAACGCGGCATCGACGTCCCGGCCCACTACGACCCGATGCTCGCCAAGATCATCACCGCCGGCGACACCCGCGAAGAAGCCTGGAAGGCGCTGTCGGAGGCCCTGGCCGGCACCAGGATCGAAGGCGTCCACACCAACCTCGGGCAACTGCGCGCCGCCACAGTCGACGAACGGGTCGCCGCCGCCGAGCACACCACCGGAACCGTCGCCACCATCGCCGACACCTCCCCGCGCATCGACGTCATCGCCCCCGGCGTGCTGACCACCGTGCAGGACTGGCCGGGCCGCGTCGGCTACTGGCAGGTCGGCGTCCCGCCCTCGGGCCCGATGGACGACTACTCCTTCCGCCTGGGCAACCGCGCCCTCGGCAACGACGAGGGCCTCCCCGGGCTCGAATGCACCGTCGCCGGGCCCGTCCTGCGGTTCACCACGGCGACGACCGTCTGCGTCACCGGCGCCCCCGCCCCGGTCACCGTCGACGGCGAACCGGCCCGCCAGTGGGAGCCGATCGAGGTCCCCGCCGGAGCCGAACTGGCCGTCGGCCAGGTCGCCGACGCCGGAGCCCGCACCTACATCCTCTTCGACGGCGGACTCGACGTCCCCACCTTCCTCGGCTCGGCCTCGACCTTCCCGCCCGGACGCATCGGCGGCTACACCGGCGACCAGCTCCGGCCCGGCGACCGCCTCACCCCCGGCCGCACTACCGGAACCCCGGCCCCGGTCCCGATACCGGCCGAAGCACGACCGACCTTCACCCACGACTGGACCCTCGCGGTCACCCCCGGACCCCAACCGGCCCCGCACTACTTCACCCGCGAGGACATGGAGACCCTCTACGAGGCGGCCTGGAACGTCCAAGTCCACGCCGGACGCTCCGGCGTCCGCCTCGACGGACCCCGCCCGACCTGGGCCCGCACCGACGGGGGAGAAGCCGGGCTCCACCCGTCCAACCTCCACGACAACCCGTACTCGGTCGGCACGGTCAACTTCACCGGCGACACCCCCGCGCTGCTGGGCCCCGACGGGCCGAGCCTGGGCGGCTTCGCCTGCCCGTTCACCGTCACCGTCTCCGACCGGTGGAAGCTCGGCCAGCTGCGGCCGGGCGACACCGTCCGGTTCCTGCCGGTCGCCGAGGACGAGGCCGACCGGCTCCGCGCCGCACCGGTCGCGGCCCCCGTGCCGCTGATCGGCGCCGCCGACGACGACGCCACCCTCGCGTCCATCGACGGCGACCGGAACCGCCCGGCCGCGGCCTACCGCCGCGCCGGCGACGACGCGATCCTCCTCGAATACGGGCCCATGCACCTCGACCTGGGCCTGCGCATGCGGGTCGGCGCGCTCATGGACGCCATCGCCGCGGCCGAGGTGCCCGGCATCATCGACACCACCCCCGGCGTGCGCAGCCTCCACCTCCACGTCGACCCCGACGTGATGCCGATCCGCACCCTCACCGGGCTGCTGACCGAGCTCGAGGCCGACCTGCCCGACATCGACGACATGGTCGTGCCCTCCCGCGAGGTCCGCATGCCGATCGCCTGGAACGACCCGGTCGTGGACGAGGCGATCGCCCGCTACACCACCAACGTCCGCGACGACGCCCTCTACAACCCCTCCAACATCGAGTTCATCCGCCGCATCAACGGACTCGACTCGGTCGAGGACGTCGCCCGCATCGCCACCGACGCCAGCTGGCTCGTCCTCGGCCTCGGCGACGTCTACCTCGGCGCCCCGGCCGCCGTCCCGGTCGACCCCCGCCACCGCCTGGTCACCACCAAGTACAACCCGGCCCGCACCTGGACCGCCGAGGGCACGGTCGGCATCGGCGGCTCCTACATGTGCATCTACGGCATGGACTCGCCCGGCGGCTACCAGCTGGTCGGCCGCACCGCCCCCATCTGGGCCGGACTGCGCGACCTCGCCTCCTTCCGCGACGGCCTTCCCTGGCTGCTGCGGTTCTTCGACCGCGTCGTCTTCGAACGCGTCTCCGAGGAGGAACTGGCCGAGACCCGCCGCGAACTGGCCGCCGGCCGCACCGAGATCGACATCCGCGAAGGCGTCTTCGCCTACGCCGAATACCGGAGGCTCCTGGCCGACAACGCCGAGTCCATCGCCGCCTTCACCGACCGCCAGGCCGCGGCCTTCGAAGCCGAGCGGCGCCGGTGGGCCGAGGCCGGCGAGTTCGACCGCGACCTGACCGAACCGGCCCCCGCCGCGACCGCGATCAAACTGGCCGACGACGAGACCCTCATCGAAGCCCCGATGGCCGCCAGCGTCTGGCGCGTCGACGTCGCCGAAGGCGACCGGATCGACTCCGGGACCGCCGTGGTCGTCCTGGAGGCCATGAAGCTGGAGATGCCGGTCCCCTCGCCCGCCTCGGGCACCGTCCGGCGGGTCCTGGCCGCGCCCGGCGACCAGGCCGCGCCGGGCACCCCACTGGTCGTGCTGGGCCGATAACGTTGCAAGCGAAGCAGACAGGGGAGTACGTGAACACCATCGAACGGGTCGAGGCCGCCTACGCCCGCATCGCTCGGATCGACCGGCCCGAAGCCTGGATCACCCTGCGCGAGAAAGATGAAGTGCTGGCCGAAGCCGCCATCATCGACCAGCGGGCCGCCGCCGGAGCGGACCTGCCGCTGGCCGGGCGGCTCTACGCGGTCAAGGACAACATCGACGTCGCCAGTCTGCCGACGACCGCCGCCTGCCCCGCCTACGTCTACACCCCCGAACGCGACGCGGCCGCCGTCGCCCGGCTCCGCGCGGCCGGAGCGATCTGCCTGGGCAAGACCAACCTCGACCAGTTCGCCACCGGCCTGGTCGGCACCCGCAGTCCACACGGTCCCGTGCGCGCCGCCGCCGACCCCGCCCGGATCTCCGGCGGCTCCTCCTCCGGCTCGGCGGTGATGGTCGCGCTCGGCGTGGTCGACTTCGCGCTCGGCACCGACACGGCCGGATCGGGACGGGTTCCGGCCGCGCTCAACGGCATCGTCGGCATCAAGGCCAGCCTCGGCCTGGTTCCGACCGGCGGCGTCGTCCCGGCCTGCCACTCCTACGACTGCGTGACCGCCTTCGCCGGCGACCTGGCCGGTGCGGTAGAGGCCATGCGCGCCATGACCGGGCCCGACGCCGACCCCGCCTCCCGGGACTGGCCCGCCGAGGTTCGGCTCGCGGCCGGGCCCCGGCCCCGCCTCGCCGTCCCCCGCGAGTCCGACCTCGAACCGCTGGACCCGGACTTCCGGCCGCTGTGGGACCGGGCGCTCGCCCGGTTCGAGGCCGCGGGCGTCGAGTGCCGCCCGATCGATGTGCGGCCGCTGCTGGAGGCGGCCCTGCTGCTCTACGAGGGCGCCCTGGTGAGCGAACGCTACGCCGCCTTCGGTGAGTACATCGACGCCTGGCCGGACGAAGTGGACCCGACCGTGGCCGAGATCGTCATGGGCGCCAAGAAGTTCACCGGCGCCGACCTCGCCGCCGACCAGCAGCGGCTCCGCGCGGCGCGGGCGGCCGCCCGCGACCTGCTCGACGGCTTCGACGCCCTCGCCCTGCCCACCGCGCCCCTGCACCCGACGATCGCCGAGGTGCGGGCCGACCCCATCGCCGTCAACGCCAAGATGGGCACCTACACCAACTTCGTGAACCTGCTCGACATGGCCGCCGTCGCCGTCCCGGCCGGCAGCGCCGGAACCAAGGGCTTCGGCGTCAGCGTCATCGTCCCGGCCTTCAACGACCAAGTCGCCGTCGACCTGGCCGCCCGATTCGGCGGTGTCGAAGCCCCGCAGTACGCCCCGGCCGAGGCGGAACTGGTCGTCTTCGGCGCCCACATGACCGGCATGCCGCTCAATACCCAACTGACCGACCTGGGCGCCCGCTACGCCGGTGCGGTCGCGACCGCACCGGCCTACCGCATGTACGCCCTGAACACCGATCCGCCGAAACCGGCCGTGGTCAGAGCGGCCCGCGGCGTCTCCCTGCCCGGCGAGCGCTGGCTGCTCAGCCCGACCGCGCTGGGCCGATTCCTGACCGCCCTGCCCGAGCCGATGACGCTCGGCAAGGTCGAACTGGACGACGGCGACTGGGCCACCGGGTTCGTCGCCGCGGTGCCCACGGGCACCGACATCACCACCACCGGAGGCTGGCGCGCCCACACCGCCAAGACCGATTGACCCGCCACCGGCACGCACACCCGGTCGCCCGGTGCCGACACCAACTTCAGGGCGCCCCGCCCGGTCCGCGCGGTGGCCGGCGACTGGATCCACGTCGGCTCAACGGAGGATCTGGCGCAGATACCCGGCCCCGGCGGCGATGTGGAGCAGAGCCCCGACCGCCAGGCCGAGCTGCCCTATCGGGAGCATCCAATCCAGATCCGGGTCCAGGCCGAGCATCACGGCGAACAACGCCGCCATCGACACGGCGGTGCGGACCTTCCCGATCCGGGAGACCCTGAGCCGGCAGGCCCGACCCCGCCACCAGTACAGGCCGCCGACGACCAGATCCACCACGGGGAAGGCCGCAATCAGCCACAACGGACCGGCCCCGGCGAGCGCCGATGCGACAGCGATGCACACGATGCCGACACGATCGGCGAGCGGATCGAGCGCCTCCCCGACGCGGCTCGCCTGGTCGAGTTTGCGGGCGAGGAAGCCGTCCACCCAGTCGGAGGCGCCCCACAAGGCCGTGAGCGCGGCCGCGCCGAGTGGATCGGAGTCCCACACCAGCAGGGCCACGATGGGCGCGATGAGCGCGAATCGGATCGCGGTGACCAGATTGGGCACGGTCCACCACGCCGGACGCCGCTGTCGCGTTTCCGTTTCCCGCGTCATGCGCACTCCCGCATCTCCACGGCGGCTTCGGGCGATCCGGACCGCCTCCCCTTGAACCACCAGCCCAAGGCGACGCTCAACGCGGCAACTGAAGTCACCGTCGTGGCCGCCGACAGCAGTCCGGCACCGAAGACCCAGCCGATGAGCAGGCCGACGCCGACCATGTACGACGCCCACGCGGCACCGGCGAACGCGGCCATGGCGGCGTGCCGATAGTCGGGCGTGGCCACCGCCGCCCAGGCCAGCGCCGTCCTGCCGGCGGGGACGAACCTGGCGACGAGGGTCGTCCGGACCGGCCGGAGCCTGAGCGTCTCCCGCAGTTTGATCTCCGCATGAGTGATCGTGGCCGACCGCAGTACGGGTCGGCGCATGCTCCCCCGGAAATACCGCAGGGCACGGCAGCCCAGCACGTCACCGAGCCAGGAGGTGCCGGCGGCCCAGGCGATCAGGCCCGCTATGAGGAGCGGGTCGCCGACGAGGAAGCCGGAGATGGTCGCGATCGTGGTGGCGCTGGGGACCATCGGAACGAAGAAATCGGCGATGACCAGCGCTGCCAGCAGCAGAGCAACGAGCGGCAGGCTGGAAATCTGGGTGAGTTCGTCCAACATGCGGGCAACGTTATGGGCGCGGCCGTGCCGCTGGACAGTGATGAAAGAGAGGCTCGGCACTAACGAAAGTGAGTGCCCGCGGCGGCGCCGGCTCCCTATCTTCGAGGGGTGCCCAATCGTAATCCGCTACCGGCTTCGCGTGGCATGCGCGCCGCAGCCGCCGCCGTCGCAGGAGTCCTAGTCGGCCTCGCCGTGACCTTCTCGGCGTCGTACAACCTATTCGGGCTGCTGTTCAGCCTGGCCGTCGTCGGATTGGCGGTCTGGTACTTGAGACCGGCCTGGTCGCAGGTCGCGGTCGCGGCGGCGGTGATGTTCGGGACCACGACGGCGATGGGACAGCTGTACTGGTCGGCCCCCGTGGAGGGCTTTCTCTTCGGAGGGCTCTACGCCTTCGGGTTCCTCGTCGTCATCCTGATCATCTCAGCGGTGCGTGCACGCCAGAGCTATCTCCAACGAGGCTGGGCCCTGGCCTTCGCCGAGGCGCGGGAGCAGGACGTGCGTGTCGAGCGGGCCGTGGCCCGGGAACGCGAGGCGATGGCCGGTGAGATCCACGACGGCCTGGGGCACCGGTTGACGCTGATCGCCGTGCAGGCCGCCCGGCTCTCCCTCGACGAGGAATTGCCGCGGCGGGTCAGAGACGAGATGCAGGGCATTCGGGCGAACGCCGCCGCGGCGGCGGACGAGCTCGGCGAGACGGTCGGGCTGCTGACGGGGAGGACCTCGGAGGTCGCGGGGTCGTTGAACGGGCTCGGCATCGAAGACGTGATCGAGCGCGCGCGGTCCTCCGGTGTCACGGTGCGCGGCACCGTCGGCCCGGAGGTCGAGGGGGCCGCCAACGACTACAGCCGCGCCGCGCTGCTTCGGGCCCTGCAGGAGGGGCTGACCAACGCCGCCAAACATGCACCGGGTGCGGAAGTGCATGTCACCGCCTACGTCGACGGCGAGGAGGCGGTGCTGGAGATGCGCAACGCGGTGGCGGTCGCGGCCACGGCTCCAGGACCGAGCGGCCACGGCATCGTCGCGTTGCGGCACCGCGCCGAGATCCTCGGCGGCATCCTGGAAGTGGAGGACGGCGAAGAGTTCGCGGTGACGCTGCGACTGCCGTGCGTGTCGATGCCGTCGAGCACCGGGACGCGACCCGAGCCGTCCCGGATCGCGAAAATCGCCGATGAGGCCGCCGGTGCTCGACGGCGAGGACGGCTCGCGACGCGATTGGCGTGGATGGTGCCCCTCGCCGGACTGTTGGTCTCGGTGCTGGTGGTCATCGGATACTTCGTGTATTTCACGTACGCGTCAGTCCTGCCGCCCGAGCGCTTCGCGTCCATCGGCGTCGGCGATGATCGCGACGAGACGGAACTGGTGCTGCCACGAGAGGAGATGCTCGACGCCCCGTCCGCGGTCCTTCCCGAGCCTTTCGGGGCGACGTGCCGCTACTACGAGGCCACGGTCAGTTTCTTCGAGCGCGACGATGTCCACCGGATCTGCTTCTCGGACGGCCGCGTCGTCGCCACTGATACGATTCCGCCCTCATGACCGCCTCTGTGTCCGAACCAATGGAGCCGCGACGCGAGGGTCCGGTGCGGGTGCTGCTCGCCGATGACGACGTCCTGGTGCGCACCGGCATCGCCGGCATCCTCTCGACCGCCCCCGGCATCGAGGTCACCGCCGAAGCGGCCGACGGCCTCGAAGCGCTCGACCTGATCCGCCGACACCTGCTGGACGTCGTCCTCCTCGACATCCAGATGCCCGGACTGGACGGCATCGGCACCCTCGAACGACTGCGCCGCGACCGCGTCGGCACGCCGGTGGCGATGCTGACGACCTTCTCCGACGAGACCTACCTCGCTGAAGCATTCAGGCTCGAGGCGCTCGGGTTCTTCCTGAAGTCCGACGACCCTCACCACCTCATCGCCGGCGTGCGCGCCCTCGCCGCCGGCGGAGCCGCGTTCTCGCCGCGCGTGGGCCGCTGGCTGGTGCGCCGCCAGGCGCGCCAGCCGCTCGACCGCTTGACTCGGGCCCAGGCGATCGTCCGCGACCTGACCCCGCGCCAGCGCGAACTGCTCGCCGCCGTCGGCAAAGGACTGTCCAACGTCCAGATCGCGGCGTCGCTGCATCTGTCCGAAGGCACCGTGAAGCAGTACCTCAGCGCCCTGTTCGCCCGGATCGGGACCGAGAACCGTGTGCAGGCCGCGCTGATCGCCTTCGAAGCCGGGCTCGACGCGGAAGAGTGAGGCTCCGGTCGGTCGGTGGGTGTCGCACGGCTGCGCTACGGTGCGCAGATGACCGATTCCCAGGAGCTGAGCGAGCTCGCCGACCGATATCTGCCCCCGTCGATCGCCACGCCGTGGAAGGCGATGCTGAAACCGGCGATCCAGTTCGGTTCGGCCGCGGGGAACGATGTCGTGGCCGCTCAGCTGGGCGGAGATCCGGATCTGCCGGTCGGTGAGCCCTGGCCGGTGTGGGAGGGCCGCGGGCCGCTGAGTTTCATCGCCGCCTTCGACTGCGCGGCCCTGCGCGTGGCCGGCTTTCCCCTGCCGGAGGCCGGGAGCCTGTTGTTCTTCTACTTCGACGGGCAGGCAGACGACCATGACGCCGTGGTCGGCGCGTTCGTACCGGGCACGCAGGACGGAGCGCGAGTGGTGTACGTCCCCGCGGGCGCGGCCACCGAGCGGCGCTCGGCCCCCGCACCGCTCAAGCCCTACCGGCGACAGCTGCTGCGGGCCGAACCGGTGTGGACCGTTCCCGAACCCGGCAGTGCCGCCGTCGCCGGCGCCTTCGGAGCGGAAGCCGCGGAGAAGGACGACCATCCGCTCAATGCCGACGCCTTCGTCGAGGCGATCTACGAGGAGGTGTCGGTCAGCGTGTGCCACCAGGTCGGAGGGTATCCGATGTCGGTGCAGCATCCGGTCGAGTACGAGGTGAACCAGGTCGCGGCCGAGCTCGTCGGGCCCGCGGGCAGTGCCGAGTACCGTGAGGCCGACCGTTGGCACCTGCTCGCGCAGATCGACTCCGACGACGCCTCCGGCATGATGTGGGGCGATGTCGGCATGCTCTACTGGCTCATCCAGGAATCCGACCTGGCCGCCGGGAGGTTCGACCGGGCCGCGTTCACCTGGCAGTGCTCCTGAGCCGGCCGTCACACCGACCTGAGATGATCGCCGTCATGGACTTTCCAAGCCTCCGAACTCATCTCGCCGCCGAGGCGGACGCGCTCAAGGCCGCCGCCGCCCGCGCCGACCCGGACGCCCGCGTCCCCTCCTGTCCCGACTGGACCGCGACCGACCTGCTCGACCACGTCACCGAGGTCTACGACCACAAGACGCAGTGCATGCGACTGCTGCGCGAACCCGAAGACGGCGAGCGGCTCGAACGCGAAGGCGGCCCCGCCGAACGGTTCGACGCCGCCCTGGCCGGGCTGCTGGCCGAGTTCGACGCCCGCCACCCCGAGGACCTCTCCCACACCTGGTACGGCCCCGATCAGACGGTCGGGTTCTGGATCCGGCGCATGGCCGCCGAGACCGTCGTCCACCGCGCCGACGCCGAACTGGCCGCCGTGGAGACGATCGGTCCGGTCGACCCCGGGCTCGGCGCCGACGCCGCCGACGAGATGCTGCGGATCATGGTCGAGTGGGAGAGCAGGGTCTCCCGAGACGAACTGGCGGAGGTCCTCGCGGACGCCGCCGGTCTGGTCGTGGCCGTGGACGCCGGTGAGCGCGCGTGGACCGTGCGGGTCGGCGCCGAAGCGGCCGAGGTCGCCGATGGGATCGACGCCGACGCCCAGGCCACGGTCTCCGGGACGCCCGGAGAGGTGCTCATGTGGCTGTGGCGGCGCCTGCCCGCCGAGGCGCTGACCGTTGAAGGCGACGCCGCCAAGAGCGCCGCGCTGCACGCCATGCTCGCCGAGTTCGGCCAGTAACCGCATACGCGAACGGGGCCGGGACGCGAAGCGTCCCGGCCCCGTGCTGTCGCTGTCTTAAGGCCGGATGCGGATGGTGTTCCAGCTCATCGCGGGCAGTTCGACCGAGATCGTGCCGTCCTCGGTGGTGACGGTCTTGTTCTCGACCGAAACGACCCGGTTCTGGTCGTCGATGGTGTTCCGCGCGTCCGGGTCCTCATCGGTCAGCGTCGAGCAGGTCACCGACCCGACCGATTCGAGCGCACCGGCGTCGACCGTGAGCGTCAGCGGCCGGTCCAGGTCGCGGTTGACGGCGAACACGGTCACCGAGCCGTCCTCGCCGGCCACGGCCACCGAGTGCAGGGCGGAGACCTCCCCGTACTTGTCGGTGTCGAACCCGGGGGAGTCGGCGGAGACGCGCAGGACCTTGCCGCGTCCGTGCCGGCTGGCCTCGGCGAAGGGGTAGAACGTCGTCTGCCTCCATGCCGGACCGCCCGGCTCGGTCATGATCGGGCCGATGATGTTCACCAGCTGCGCCAGGCAGGCTGCCGTGACCCGGTCGGCGCGGCGCAGCAGGGTGATCAGGAGCGAGCCGAACACGACCGCGTCCATCGCCGAGTACCGGTCCTCCAGCTGCCGGGGCGCCTCGACCCACTTGGCGTGCTCGGACTTCTCCCAGTCCTGCTGGTACCAGACGTTCCACTCGTCGAAGGAGATGTTGATCTTCTTGTCGGTTTTGAGCTCCGCGCCGACCGCGTCGGCGGTGGCGATGACGCCGTCGATGAACAGCTCCATGTCCTGCGCGCTGGCCATGAAGCTGGGGATGTCGCCGTCGCCGGGGTGATAGTAGGCGTGGGCGGAGATGAAGTCGACCGACTTGTAGCAGTTGGCCAGGACCTCGGCCTCCCAGGAGCCGAAGGTCGGCATGCCGCGGGAGGAGGAGCCGCAGGCGACCAGGTCGAGCGAGGGGTCGATCATGCGCATCGCGCGGGCGGTCTGGTCGGCGATGCGGCCGTACTCGGTGGCGGTCATCTGGCCGATCTGCCAGGGCCCGTCCATCTCGTTGCCCAGGCACCACAGCTTGATGCCGTAGGGTTCCTCGTCGCCGTGGGAGCGGCGCAGGTCCGACAGGGCCGTCCCGGAGGGGTGGTTGGCGTACTCCATCAGGTCGAGGGCCTCCTGGAGTCCGCGGGTGCCGAGGTTGACGGCCATGTTCGGCTCGACGCCGACCGCGCGGCAGAACTTCATGAACTCGCCGAGGCCGAACTGGTTGGTCTCGGTGACGCCCCAGGCCAGGTCGAGGCGGCGGGGGCGGTCCTGTTTGGGGCCGACCCCGTCCTCCCAGCGGTAGCCGGAGACGAAGTTGCCGCCGGGGTAGCGGATCATGGTCGGACCGAGCTCGCGGACCAGCTCCAGGACGTCCCCGCGCAGCCCCGCGGCGTCGGCGGTGGGGTGCCCGGGCTCGTAGATGCCGGTGTAGACGCACCGGCCCAGGTGCTCGACGAAGGAGCCGAAGAGCCGGTCGGGCACGTCGGCGACGGTGAAGCGGGGGTCGAACGCGATGCGCGCTTGTCGTTGGGCCATGGGTGCCTCCCAGAGAGGATCGTGACCGTCGGCGGCACGATGTTTTATCGGTAAATTCCCATGGGATACTACAGGTCGGCGACAGTGGAGGCGCGTGCGACCAGCTCGGGCTGGAATACCACGTTGCGGTGGGTGTGGCCCGAGCCCTCGGCCACCTCGTCGAACAGCAGCTGCGCGGCGGTGCGGCCCAGCTGGGCGCGCGGCTGGCGGATCGAGGACAGCGGCACGGCCGCGGCGGCGGCGAAGTCGATGTCGTCGTAGCCGACGATCGCGCACTCCTCGGGCACCTTGACCCCGCGCATGGTCAGGCCCTGGAGCGCCCCCAGGGCGAGCAGGTCGTTGGCGCAGAAGATCGCCGTGGGCGCATCGGACAGGGCCAGCATCTGGTCGACCGAGGCGCGCCCGCCCTCGGCGTTCAGGCTCGCCGAGGCGTAGGTGTCGAGGCGGACTCCGGCCTCCTCGCAGACCTCGCGGCATCCGGCCAGGCGGTCGGCCACCTGGGGGATGGTGGGGGGACCGCCGAAGAAGGCGATGGAGGTGTGCCCGAGCTCGACCAGGTGGCGGGCGGCCAGGCGGCCGCCGTGCACGTCGTCGACGGCCACCGAGCAGTGCGGGTAGCGGCCCGCGCCGCGGTCGACGAGGATGACCGGGATGTCGTGGGCGGTCAGCCGGGCCAGGCGCTCGGCCGAGGACTCGTCGACCGGGGTGATGAGCAGGCCGAGGACCCGCTGCTCTTCGAGGATCTCCAGGTGGCGCTGCTCCCGTGCGAGGTCCTCGCCGGAGTCGCACACGGTGACCACGCCGCCGGCGGAGTCGACCAGCGGTTCGGCCCCGCGCACGACGTCGGTGAAGAAGGGGTTGGCCACGTCGAGGACGACGATGGCGACGTTGCGGCTGCGCCCGGCCCGAAGCTGGCGGGCCGAGTCGTTGCGCACGTAGCCCAGCTCGGCGATGGCGGCTTGGACTCTGGCGCGGGTGTCCTCGGCGACCGCTTCGGGGCGGTTGAGGACGTTCGAGACCGTGCCGACCGATACGCCCGCGGCCCTGGCCACGTCTTTCATGCTGGTAGTGCTCATCGTCACCTCACCGAGTCTATAGAGGGGCGCCACGCCGGCGGCGCCGCGAGCGAGCCGGAGCGGGGTCGGGCGTCGATTCGGGGAGCCGTGTGCCACCAGCAGGTTGAAACGAATCAACCCGTTTTGGAAGGCACCCGGAGCATAGCTCGGAGTCGCGATCGAATTGTCACCGGAGGGATCTTGACAGCGCTGGCCAGCGCGATTTATGTTTACGGGACCCCTCATGAAACGATTCAATAATGCCGGTGCAATAATCGTGACCCCCACCTCAGAAGGAGGCACCCCTGTGAGACAGCGAGTGTGTTTCACCTTGCAGGTCCGCCGTGACCGCCTGGACGAATACCGGCGCCGCCACGCCGCGGTCTGGCCCGAGATGCTCCGCGCCCTGGCCGAGACCGGCTGGGAGAACTACTCGCTGTTCCTGTCCGAGGACGGCCTCCTGATCGGCTATCTCGAGACCGAGGACTTCGACGCCGCCCGCCGGGCCATGGCCGAACGCGAGGTCAACGCCCGCTGGCAGGCCGAGATGGCCCCGTTCTTCGAGAACATCGGCGCCTCGGCCGCGGACGAGTCGTTCAACGTCATCCCGGAAGTGTTCCACCTGGAGGACCAATTGGCGGCGGCAGAGCTGAAGGAGCCCGCTCATGAGTGACCTGCGCAAACACGCGAAGACGGTGCTGGCCGGCCAGAACATAGAGACCCCGTCCTGGGCGTTCGGAAACTCCGGCACCCGGTTCAAGGTGTTCGGCCAGCAAGGCGTCCCCCGAGACCCCTTCGAGAAGATCGCCGACGCCGCGGCCGTGCACCGGCACACCGGCGCGGCCGGCTCGGTCGCCCTCCACATCCCCTGGGACAAGGTCGAGGACTACCCCGCACTGGCCGCCCACGCCGCCGAGCAGGGCGTGTCGATCGGCACGATCAACTCCAACACCTTCCAAGACGACGACTACATGCTCGGCAGCGTCTGCCACCCCGACCCCGGCGTGCGCCGCAAGGCCACCGACCACCTGCTCGAATGCGTCGACATCATGGACGCGGTCGGCTCGACCGACCTCAAGCTCTGGTTCGCCGACGGCACCAACTACCCCGGGCAGGACTCCATCGCCGGCCGCCAGGACCGCCTGGCCGAGGTCCTGGCCGAGGTCTACGACCGCCTCGGCGAAGGACAGCGGATGCTGCTGGAGTACAAACTGTTCGAGCCGTCCTTCTACCACACCGACGTGCCCGACTGGGGCACCTCGTTCGCCCACTGCTCGCAGCTGGGGGACAAGGCCCAGGTCGTCATCGACACCGGCCACCACGCCCCGGGCACCAACATCGAGTTCATCGTCGCGTTCCTGTTGCGCGAGGCCAAGCTCGGCGGCTTCGACTTCAACTCCCGCTTCTACGCCGACGACGACCTCATGGTCGGCTCGGCCGACCCGTTCCAGCTGTTCCGCATCATGCACGAGCTGGCCCTGCGGGACGCGATCGGCGCCGAATCGGGCATCGCCTACATGCTCGACCAGTGCCACAACATCGAACCCAAGATCCCGGCGGTCATCCGCTCGGTCATGAACGTCCAGGAGGCCACCGCCAAGGCCCTCCTGGTCGACCACGAGGCCCTGACCGCCGCCCAGGCGAGCGGCGACGTGCTCGGCGCCAACGCGGTCCTGATGGACGCCTACAACACCGACGTCCGACCGCTGCTGGCCGAACTACGGGGCGAGCAGGGCCTGTACGCCGACCCGGTCGCGGCCTACAAGGCCAGCGGCTACGCCGAGACCATCGTCGAAACGCGCCGAGGCGGCCAGGCCGCCGGATGGGGGGCCTGAGTTGCACGCGCCAGTGAACGACCTGATCGACCGCTCCAACCGGCTCGGCGCCGACAAGCGCAACACCAACTTCGCCGGCGGCAACACCTCCGCCAAGGGCGTCGCGACCGACCCGGTCACCGGCGGCGACGTCGAACTGCTGTGGGTCAAGGGCTCCGGCGGCGACCTGGGAACCCTGCGCCCCGAGGGCCTGGCCGTGCTCCGGCTCGACCGGATGCGCGCCATGGTCGATACCTACCCCGGCGTCGCGGCCGAGGACGAGATGGTCGGCCGCTTCGACTACTGCCTCCACGGCCGCGGCGGCGCCGCCCCCTCGATCGACACGGCCATGCACGGCCTGGTCGACGCCCCGCACGTCGACCACCTGCACCCCGACTCCGGGATCGCCTTCGCCACCGCCGTCGACGGACCCGCCCTGACCAAGGAGTGCTTCGGCGACCGCGTCGTGTGGGTGCCGTGGCGGCGCCCCGGCTTCCAACTCGGCCTCGACATCGCCGCCATCAAGGACGCCAACCCGCAGGCCATCGGCTGCGTCCTCGGCGGCCACGGCATCACCGCCTGGGGAGCGACCTCGGCCGAATGCGAGGCCAACTCCCTGGAGATCATCCGCGGCTGCGAGACCTTCATCGCCCAGCGCGGCGACAAGGACCCGTTCGGAGCGACCGTGCCCGAACGGGCACCGCTCGACGAGGCCGACCGCGCCGACCGCGCCGCCGCCCTGGCCCCCGTCATCCGCAATCTGGCCTCCACCGACCGCCGCCAGGTCGGCCACTTCACCGACGACGCTGCCGTACTGGACTTCCTGGCCTCGGAGAAACTGTTCGACCTGGCCGCGCTCGGCACCTCCTGCCCCGACCACTTCCTGCGCACCAAGGTCCGACCCCTGGTCCTGGACACCCCCGCCGACACCCCGCTGGAGACGGCCGTCGACCGCCTCAAGGAGCTGCACGCGGCCTACCGCGAGGACTACGCCGCCTACTACGAGCGCTACGCCGAACCGGACTCGCCGCCCATGCGCGGCGCCGACCCTGCGATCGTCCTCGTGCCGGGCGTGGGCATGTTCTCCTTCGGCGCCGACAAGAAGACCGCCCGCGTCGCCGGCGAGTTCTACGTCAACGCCGTCAACGTCATGCGCGGAGCCGAGGCCATCTCGACCTACCGGCCCATCGACGAGGCCGAGAAGTTCCGCATCGAGTACTGGGCGCTCGAAGAGGCCAAACTCAAGCGGCTCCCGAAGCCCAAACCGCTGGCCGGACGCGTCGCCCTGGTCACCGGCGCCGCCAGCGGCATCGGCAAGGCCACCGCCGCCCGGCTCGCGGCCGAAGGCGCCTGCGTCGTCATCGCCGACCTCGACCCGGCCAAGGCCGCCGAGGCCGCCGCCGAGATCGGCGGCGCCGACACCGCCGCGTCCGTGGCCGTCGACGTCACCGACGAGAATGCGATCAAGCGCGCCGTCGCCGCGGCCGCCCTCGCCTTCGGCGGCCTCGACCTGGTGGTCAACAACGCCGGGCTCTCCCAGTCCAAGCCGCTGGTCGAGACCACCGCCGCCGACTGGGACCTCCAGCACGACGTGATGGCCAAAGGCTCCTTCCTGGTCTCCCGCGAGACCGCCAAGCTCATGATCGACCAGGGCCTGGGCGGCGACATCGTCTACATCGTCTCCAAGAACTCCGTGTTCGCCGGCCCCAAGAACATCGCCTACTCGGCCACCAAGGCCGACCAGGCCCACCAGGTGCGCCTCCTCGCCGCCGAACTCGGCGAGCACGGCATCCGCGTCAACGGCGTCAACCCCGACGGCGTCGTGCGCGGCTCGGGCATCTTCGCCGGCGGCTGGGGCGCCAAGCGCGCGGCCGTCTACGGCGTCAAAGAGGAAGAACTCGGCCAGTACTACGCCGGACGCACTCTGCTCAAAAAGGAGGTCCTCCCCGAATCGGTCGCCGACGCCGTCTACGCCCTGGTCGGCCCCGACCTCGGGCTGACCACCGGCGTCCACGTCCCGGTCGACTCGGGCAACCCGCAGGGATTCCTGCGATGACAGCGCTCATAGCGGCAGTCGACCTCGGCGCCTCCTCCGGGAGGGTCATGGCCGCCACCGTGGACGGGAACCGGATCGGCCTGACCGAGGCCGCCCGGTTCCCCAACCGGGCCCTCAGCGCCGCCGGTCGCCTCTACTGGGACCTGACCGGCCTGTGGAACGGCATCCTCGAGGGCCTGCGCGACCTGGACGGGCCCGCCGCCGTCGGCGTCGACTCCTGGGCGGTCGACTACGCCCTCCTCGACGCCGACGGGCACCTGCTGGGCACCCCGGTCTGCTACCGCGACTCCCGCACCGACCGCACGAGGGGCCGGATCCTCGACGCACTCGGCGCCGAAGCCCTCTACGCGCGCACCGGCATCCAGCACCAGCCGTTCAACACCGTCTTCCAACTGGCCTCCGAGCGAGCCCAGACCCTGGCCGCGGCCGACCGCGCCCTGCTGATCCCGGACCTGATCGGCTACTGGCTCACCGGCGCCTACGCCTGGGAGGCCACCAACGCCTCCTCCACCGGCCTGGTCGACCAGGCCACCGGCACCTGGGTGCCCGAAGTGTGCGCCGCCGCCGGCCTCCCGGCCGACCTGCTGGGCCCGATCACCCCCACCGGCACCGTCCTCGGCGGCCCGACCGACACCGTCGCCGCCGACACCGGCCTCGACGCCCGCACCAGCATCGTCGCCACCGCCAGCCACGACACCGCCTCGGCGGTCGCGGCCGTCCCCTACGAGAACGAGCACGCCGCCTACATCTCCTGCGGCACCTGGTCCCTGGTCGGCACCGAACTCGACCGGCCCGTCCTGAGCCCAGTCGCCCTGGAGGCCGGATTCACCAACGAACGGGCCGCCGACGGCCGCACCAGGTTCCTGCGCAACATCGCCGGACTCTGGCTCCTCCAGGAATCCCTGCGCGCCTGGGCCCGAGCCGGGCACGAGGCCGACCTCGACCGGCTGATCAAAGCCGCCGCCGCGCTCCCGCGCGCCCGCTCCCTGGTCGACCCCGACGACCCGGTCTTCGCCGCCCCCGGCGACATGCCCGAACGCATCCGCACCTGGTGCGAGCGAACCGGCCAGCCGGTCCCGCAGAACCCGGCCGAGACCACCGCGTGCATCCTCGACTCACTGGCGCTGGCCCACCGCCGCGCCATCGAACGGCTCGAAGCGCTCACCGGCACACCGGTCGAGACGATCCACATCGTCGGAGGCGGATCCAACAACGAACTGCTGTGCCGACTGACCGCCGAGGCGACAGGCCGGACCGTCCTGGCCGGACCCGACGAGGCGACCGCCCTGGGCAACGCCCTGGTCACCGCCCAAGCGCTCGGCCTGATCGCGGACGGACCCGAACCCCGCCGCGAAGCGGCCCGAGCCTCGGCCCGGCCCCGCAGATACGAACCGGCCCCCTCGGGCCGGCTGTGGACCGACGCCGCCGCGCGGCTCGCCGACTTTTCCGACACCGACCCGGCCGCGCGGCTCGCGGCCGAGAAGACCAACTGAACAACGATCCTGAAGGCCCGCGCGAGCGGGACCCCTCTCAAAGAAGGAGAACACCGACAATGAAACGCCACCAGTACCGCGCCAAGCGCCGTACCCTGCTGACCGGCGCCACCGGCGCCGCCGCCCTCGGGGCGGCCGCCGCCTGCGGCGACGACGGACCCGCCGGCACCGCCGACGACCCCATCGAACTGAGTTTCGAATGGTGGGGCAACGACGACCGCGCCGAGATCACCCAGCAGGCCCTCGACCTGTACCAGGAGAAGAACGAGGGCATCAAGATCACCACGAACTTCTCCGACTTCCCCGAGTACTGGCAGTCGATGACCACCCGCATGGCCGCCCAGGATCTGCCCGACGTGTTCCAGATGGACTACTCGCGGCTGCTCCAGTTCGGCGGCAACGGCATGCTGCTGCCGCTCGAAGACCTGGTAGACACCTCCGATTTCCTCGACGGATTCCTGGAGACCGGCTACGTCAACGACGAGCTGGTAGCCGTGCCGATCGCCGGGAACACCCTCGCCATGATGTACCGGACCGACTGGTTCGAGGCCGCCGGCGTCACCATCGAGCCCGGCTACACCTGGGCCGACTACCAGGAGGCGATGCGGCAGGTGACCCAGAACCTCGCCGAGGAGGGCAAGTGGGGCGGCGGCGACTTCGCCGGCCAGTACCACTTCATGGAGCTGTGGCTGCGCCAGGAGGGCGGCAGCTTCTACACCCAGGACGGCACGGCGCTCAACTTCGACAAGGCCCAGCTCACCGAGTGGTGGTCGATGAACGAGGAGATCAACGCCGACGGCTCAGTCGCTCCGATCGACATCACCACCCAGTGGGAGGAGGACGGCATGGTCCTCGACGCCCTCGGGTCCCAGATCCTGTGGGACAACTTCCTGCCCTGGTTCGCCCCGACGATCCAGGAGAACGGCGGCGAGCTCGCCCTGGCGGCCCCTCCGTCCAAGGACCCGAACAACATCGGCCTCTACCTCAAGCCGTCGATGCAGTTCGTGATCGGCGCCAACACCGAGCACCCGGAGGAGTCGGCGAAGCTGATCGAGTTCATGCTGACCGACCCCGAGGCCGTGAAGATCCTCGGAACCAACCGAGGCGTCCCGGCCACCAACGTCGGCCGCGAGAACGTCGAGATCGACGAGATCGCCCAGCAGGTCCTCGACTACGAGGCCAGCGTCTCGCAGTACCTGACCTCCCCGCCCCCGGCCCCGCCGGCCGCGACCGGATCGATCGAGGTCAAGTTCGGCGAGGTCTACGAGCAGGTCCTGTTCGGCGAGCTGTCGGTGGCCGACGCTGTCGACACCTTCTTCACCGAAGCCGAGACTCTGCTGGCGTCCGAGCAATAACCAACCCGAGGGAATCCACCGTGTCTGCTTCACCTCCCACCGCCGCCGTGCCGCAGACGGGCGCTGCCGGTGAGGCTGGAGCGCCGCCGGACCGCGGATCCCGGGGAGCGGCCAAGCGCCGCTCCCCGGGCGTCCGGGGCGGCGAGCGTCTGGCCGGCTATACCTTCATGATCCCCTGGCTCATCGGGACCGCGGTCCTCACCGTCGGCCCGATGGCCTGGTCGCTGTACCTGTCGTTCACCGACCACCACCTGATCCGGGGCGGCAGCTGGATCGGCTTCGACAACTACATCGCCATGTTCAGCGACCCGATGTTCGGTCGCACGGTGCGCGTGACTTTGATGTACGTAGCCCTGGCCGTGCCGATCAAACTCGTCGCCTCTCTGGCCGTGGCCATGCTGCTGGCCCAGAAGCGACGCGGCATGGGCTTCTACCGGGCCGCGTTCTACATGCCCAGCCTCATCGCCATGAGCGTCGGCATCGCCCTGATCTGGAAGGCCCTGTTCTCCGACGACGGCGTCCAGGACAGCTTCATGAGCGCCTTCGGTTGGGAGGGCGGCGGCTTCCTCGGCAACCCGTCGGTGTCGATCCTGATGCTCGTCATCCTGGCGGTCTGGAGTTTCGGCGCACCCATGGTCATCTTCCTGGCCGGATTGATGCAGGTCCCCAACGAGCTCTACGAGGCGGCGGACGTCGACGGGGCCGGGAAGTGGCAGAAGTTCGTCCGCGTCACCCTGCCGATGCTCTCACCGGTCATCTTCTTCAACGTCCTGATGGAGACCGTCGGCGCCTTCCAGGTATTCGGCCCCGCCTACATCATCGGCGGCGAGGCCGGAGCCCCGGCGTGGTCGACCCTGTTCTACACGGTGCGGATCTACACGCTTGCGTTCACCGACTTCCGCATGGGCTACGCCTCGGCCTACGCCTGGATGCTGGTGCTCGCGGTCGGGATCGTCACCCTGCTCATGTTCCGGGCCGCCAAGCAGCTCGTCTTCTACGCCGGGGAGGACAAATGACGACCAGGACCGCCTCCGGACGCGAGATCGTCCGCAACACCAGGCCCGCCTCCCAGCGGGCCAGATCCTGGGCGTGGCACCTGACGATGCTCGCGGTCCTGGCGATCGTGCTCTACCCGCTGCTGTGGGTCATCGCCGCCAGCCTGAAGGGCAACGCCGACATCATCACCGACACCGGCCTGTGGCCGGAGACGGTGACCTGGGAGCACTTCAGGTCGGCCTTCGACGGACTGGCCGGCATTCCGCTGTGGAGGTTCTTCTGGAACTCCTTCGTCATCGCGGCGCTGTCGGTGGTCGGGGTCGTCGCCTCCTGCTCGATGACCGCCTACGCGCTGGGGCGGCTCCGGTTCCCCGGACGCACCCTCATGCTCGGCATCGTCATCGCGACCCTGCTGCTGCCCGGCCAGGTCATGCTCATCCCGCAGTACCTGATCTTCTCGGAGATGGAGCTGACCAACTCGTACGTGCCGCTGGTGATCGGCAAGTTCCTGGCCCTGGACGCGTTCTTCGTGTTCCTCTACATCCAGTTCATGCGGGGCATCCCGCGCGAGCTCGACCAGGCGGCCACGATCGACGGCGCCGGGCACTTCAGGATCTTCTTCTCGATCCTGCTGCCGCTGCTGCGGCCGGCGGTCATCACCTCCTCGATCTTCACCTTCATCTGGTCGTGGAACGACTTCCTCGGCCCGCTGATCTACCTGTACGACATGGAGAAGTTCCCGCTGCCGCGCCTGCTGCAGTCGTACTCGAACTCCGAGGGCGTCACCAACTGGGGTGGCATGATGGCCATGACGCTGCTGTCGCTGGTCCCGGTGGTGCTGTTCTTCCTGGTGTTCCAGAAGTTCCTCATCCGGGGCATCGCCACCTCGGGCGTCAAGGGCTAGATCCGAGCAGGGGAGGAGGCCGGGGAGCGTGGCCGGAACCAGACGCGACTCGCACGGCACCAGGCCGTTCGCGCTGTTCGCCGAGTGCATCCTGACCGGGGTGTGGCTGACGGCGGCCGCGCTGCCGGTGGTGACGCTCCCGGCCGCGCTCGCGGCGGCCTCGCGCCACCTGGCCGGCTTCCTCGACGGCACCGACTCGGGGCTGGCGCGGTTCTGGAGGGACCTGCGCACCGCCTGGTCCGAAGGGGCCTGGAAGGCGGGCCTGGCCGTGCTCGGCGCGGCAGCGCTCCTGGCGGCCGACCTGTTCGTGCTCGCACAGGAGGGCGTCCCGGGCCGGGCGGTGATGGCGCTGCTGACGATGGCGGTGGCCGGTGCGGCGGCCGCGGTGCTGCTGCGGGCGGCCGCGGCCTGGGAGCCCGGATCGTCCTGGAGGGACCTGGCCTCGGCGGCGCTGGCGGATTCGCGGGCGGACCTGTCGGGCACCGGCATCCTCCTGGGCGGGCTGCTGGTGCTGTCGGTGTCGACGTGGGCGCTGTGGATCCTGTTCGTGCCGATGGTCGGGTGCATGGCGGGGGCGGCCCTGGCGGTGCGGCGCCGCCGGAGGGCCATCCCCGATGAGGAGGGGCAGGTACTGCCGGAGTAGGACGAGTATTCCTCCCCGCGGTGGTCGTCCGGTGTTGGTAGCGTGTGTCAAACCCACCCTTGGAGGAACCATGGACAAGTCCCCACAGGCCCCGCAGCGCAAGGCCCGACCGGGCACGGTGACCTTCGCGGTCGCCGTGCAGTGGCTCCTTGTACTCGCACTGCTGGCCACCACCGTGGTCAGCTACATGTACGGCGCCGACGCCCAGGAGGCGTTCGAGGCCGAGGTGCGCGCCCAGGGCATCGCGCCCGAAGACCTGCCGGAGGGCTACGGCAACTTCGACAGCTCGCTGAACCTGGTGTTCACCCTGGTGGCCGCCGTCGTGGTGGCGCTGCTGGCGCTGCTGAACGCCCGAGGCAACCGGCCGGCGCGCATCGTCACCTGGATCGCCCAGCCCCTGGTGCTCGTCTGCGGCGGCTTCGTCTTCGTCGGCCAGCTGTTCATGGCCCAGTCGTTCCAGATGACGCTGGACAACTCCGGCGACGCGCAGCTGGAGGGGCTGGACGCCGATCCGATGGTCGAGGCGGCCCTGGGCGCCTTCCCGGCGTGGACGGCCGCGATCGACTGGTCGGTCCTGACCCTGGCCACGCTCGGGTCGGTGCTGGTGATCATCCTGCTGGCCGTTCCCAGCTCCAACGAGTTCTTCCGCAAGGAGGAGCCCGAGAAGTACATTCCCGGGGCTCCGCAGTCCTGAGAGCGCGTTCGGACAACCCGGGTCGGAAGCGGCCTGGGTTGTTCTGTATCACCATTAATATCAAATATATATCGACATCGAGGTTTTCAACCTCCACCGTAGACAGGCCCCCTGCACCTCACGGACCATTACAAGACGGGCTTCGCCCGGCAGCCACATAGCGACAGCGGGTCAATTTCAGGGATACAGTCAGGCCCCGGTGCGGCTAGAATCGCGGTACACCCGCCGCACCACGGCTCGGACCACCCGAGCCGACAGGAAACCACCGGCTCTCGCGAGCCGTCGAGAGGACCGCATTGAGCAATACAGCAGCGCCCGCCGGCTGGGGGGTATGGACGTGGCCGAACCTGGTCACGGCGATCCGCCTGGCCGGAATCCCGCTGTTCTGCTACCTGCTGCTGGCCACCGAATACTACTGGCAGGCCGCGATCGTCCTCGCGGTCGGCGGCGGCACCGACTGGGTCGACGGCCAGCTCGCCCGGCGCCTCAACCAGGTCTCCAAGCTAGGCCGCCTCCTCGACCCCTTCGTCGACCGGCTCTACATCCTCACCTCGCTGCTGGCCCTGACCTACGTCGGGCTGCTTCCGTGGCCGTTCACCATCGCCGTGCTCGCCCGCGAGGCGGTCATGGTGTCCATGGTCCTGGTCCTGCGCTTCCACGGCTACGCGCCGCCGCAAGTCCACTTCTTGGGCAAGTCCGCCACTGCGGTGCTGTTCATGTCCTTCCCGGTGCTCGTGGTCGCCGGCCTGGTCAGCAACGCCGACACCTGGGCCGCCCCGCTCGGGTGGGCCCTGGCCTGGTGGGGCCTGGGCCTGTACTGGATGGCAGCCGCCGTCTACGTGCGCCAGGCGGCGAAGCTGGTCCGCGGCGACCGTCCACGGTCCCACGCGGCGGCCTGAGCACCGCCCGGCGCAACCCCTTCGGCCCATCGAAATGATCACGCCCCCGCGGCCCCGCCGACGGCACGGCGAGCCTTGGCGATACGGTCATTGGCGTCCGACCCGCCTTCTTCCGCGGCGGCGCTTGCGAGCCGCGGTCCCGGCGGGATTCTCAGAGGGGAGCTACAGGTGATTCCGGAGCAGCTGCGCTACACCGCCGAGCACGAGTGGGTCGAACAGCGCGAAGGCGCCGTCGTGCGCGTGGGCATCACCGACTTCGCACAGGAATCCCTGGGAGACGTCGTGTTCATCGAGCTCCCCGAGGTCGGCGCCGGTGTCGAGGAGGGGACGGTGGTCGGCGAAGTCGAGTCGACCAAGAGCGTCTCGGACGTGTACGCTCCCGTGACCGGTAAGATTCTGGCGTGCAATGACCGACTGACGGAATCCCCGGAATTGGTGAACAGCGACCCTTACGAAGCGGGCTGGATGTTCGACATCGAGGTCGAGGATTCCGGCTCTCTCAGTGCTTTGCTGGACGCGGGAGCGTATGCGAAGCTTATTACGGAGTGACCAGAGGGTCCAATCTTCTAGAAGGTGGCAATCCATGACGCGTTCGAATGACGAGTTCCCTCCGCCCGACGTGACCGCCACGATGAACCTGTCCGCTTTGCAGGAGAGCGGAGAGGTCGACGCGGAACTGAACTCAGCCCGTCTGGCAGAGTCCCTGCCGGCGGGAACCGCGCTGTTGGTCGTCCGCCGTGGACCGAATGCCGGCGCCCGCTTCCTGCTGAACACGGAAGTGACCACGTCCGGCCGCCATCCCGACTCCGACATCTTCCTCGACGACGTGACCGTCTCCAGGCGCCACGCCGAATTCCACCGCGACACGGCCGGGTTCACCGTCCGCGACGTCGGCAGCCTCAACGGCACCTACGTCAACCGCGAACGAGTGGAGACCGCCACGCTCGGCAACGGCGACGAAGTCCAGATCGGCAAGTTCCGACTGCAGTTCATCAGCGGCCCCAAGGCCGCCGCGGCCTGACCCGCCCGTCCGCTCGGTTCGATTCGATCGATTTGCGAGTAGGCTGAAAGACGACAGGCCCGCCCGGGCAAGCCCCGGTGCGGGCCCTGCATCAGCGACGACGGCACCCGTTGGAGGCGAACCGGTGCGGATGATGACCGTAGTCGGGGTCCGCGTGGAACTCCCGACCAACCAGCCGGTGGTCCTGCTCAAAGAGAGCGACGGCAACCGCTACCTGCCGATCTGGATCGGCACCGTCGAAGCGGCCGCCATCGCCTATCAGCAGCAGGAAGTCCAGCTGTCCCGCCCGCTCACCCATGACCTGATGCGCGACGTCCTCGAGGCGCTCGACGTCACGCTGACCTCGGTGGAGATCACCGAGCTGCGCGACACCATCTACTACGCCGAGCTGCTCCTCGACGGCGAGACCCGCGTCTCCTCGCGCTCCTCGGACGCGATCGCCCTCGCCCTGCGCACCGAGACGCCGATCTGGTGCGCCGAAGAGGTCCTCGACGAGGCCGGAGTCGTCCTGCCCGACAGCCAAGAGGACGAAGTGGAGAAATTCCGCGAGTTCCTCGAAGAGGTCTCCCCCGAGGACTTCGACGAGGAAAGCTGAGCCGCACCCGCCGCCACCAGCCGAGCAATATTCTCTTTCGGCCCATTGTGATGGGTCGGCGCGTTACTCTCACCAACATAGAGGCCCGACGGTGCGGAGGACGAGCGATGGACGCCCACAGTGAATCGACCGGCCGGAGCCCCGTTCCGCCCTCCCAGATCCGCGGCTGGCGCGGCACCGCCGCCTGCCGGGTGGTCGGCATCACCTACCGCCAGCTCGACTACTGGGCCCGCACCGGACTGGTCGAGCCCAGCATCCGCCGCGCCAGCGGATCGGGTTCCAACCGGCTCTACTCCTTCCGCGACATCATCGTCCTGAAGGTCATCAAACGCCTGCTCGACGCCGGGGTCTCCCTCCAGAACATCCGCAAGGCCGTCGAGGCCCTCCGCACCCGCGGCGTCAAGGACTTGGCCGAGATCACGCTCATGTCCGACGGCTCGACCGTCTACGAATGCCGCTCCGCCGGCGAGGTCATCGACCTCCTGCGCGGCGGCCAGGGCGTCTTCGGCATCGCCGTGCGCTCCACGGTCACCGAGGTCATGGGCCGGTTGGCCACCCTCCCGGGCGCCGAGGCCCCCGTCAGTCCGCCCGAGCAGCTGGCGGCCCGCCGCGCCGAAGACGGCCAGGTGCCGCATCGACGACGCACCGCATCCTGACATACGATGTGCGCAGAGCCGGAAAACCGGGCGGGAGAGATCGTGGGCCACACGCGCTCCACGACACCGAAGGGGCAAGTCCCTCGCTTCAAACTCTCAGGTACCAGGACCGCCCGGCCTTGGCCGCTCTGAAGCCGTCACGTCGAGCCGTCGGGCTCGCCGCCGTGACCGGTGACAGACGAGGGGACCGCTGAAGCCGTCGACTGTCACCGGAGGCCCTCGTGACCGACCGTTCGTTCTCCGCCCGCCACATCGGCACCAGCGCCGCTGATCGCGACGCGATGCTCAAGACCGTGGGATACCCCTCGCTCGAGGCGCTCATGGACGCCTGCATGCCCGAGCTCATCCGCTCCCGGGACGGCCTGAAGCTGCCCGAGGCGGTCTCCGAGGCCCGCGCCCAGGCCGAACTGCGCGCCATCGCCGCGTCCAACCGGCCGCTGCGGTCGATGATCGGCCTGGGCTACTACGGCACGCACACCCCCGCGGTGCTGCGCCGCAACATCCTGGAGAACCCCTCCTGGTACACCGCCTACACGCCCTACCAGGCCGAGATCAGCCAAGGGCGGCTCGAAGCGCTGCTGAACTTCCAGACGATGATCGCCGACCTCACCGGCCTGCCGGTCGCGGGCGCGAGCCTGCTGGACGAGTCCACCGCCGCGGCCGAGGCCATGCTCCTGGCCCGCCGGGCCGCCCCTGCGCCAAGGCGCGGCTCGAAAGCTTCGTCGCGGCGAGTTTCCTCGGACGTGTTCGTGGTCGACTCCCGTGTCCTGCCCCAGACTCTGGCCGTCCTGCGCACCCGCGCCGAACCGGTCGGCATCGAACTGGTCGAGACCGACTGCGCCGACCCCGCCAACCTGCCCGAGGCCATGTTCGGGATGCTCCTGCAGTACCCGGCCGCCGACGGGGAGGTCCGCGACTGGGCCGAGACGACCCGCCTGGCCCGCGAGCGCGGTGCGACGGTGGCCGTGGCCGCTGACCCGTTGGCGTTGGCGCTGCTGGTGCCGCCGGGGGAGTTCGGTGCGGATATCGCGGTGGGGTCGACGCAGCGGTTCGGGATGCCGGTGGGGTTCGGTGGTCCGCACGCCGGTTATATGGCGGTGCGTGAGGGGCTGAAGCGTCAGCTTCCGGGGCGGTTGGTCGGGGTGTCGAAGGACGCGACCGGCGCGCCCGCGCTGCGGTTGGCGTTGCAGGCTCGGGAGCAGCATATTCGTCGTGAGCGGGCGACGAGCAATATTTGCACGGCGCAGGTGCTGCCGGCGGTGATGGCCTCGTCGTTCGCGGTGTGGCACGGCCCGGAGGGGCTGGTCGCGATTGCCGAGGAGGTGTCTTCGTCCGCGGCGCGCCTGGTGGCGTCGTTGGAGGCGGCGGGTGCGGCCGTGGCGTCGGGGAGTGTGTTCGACACGGTGGTGGTGGAGGTTCCGGGTCGGGCTGAGGCGGTGGTGGCTTCGGCGGCGGCCGGGGGGATCAATCTGCGTCTGGTCGATGGTGATCGGGTGGCCGTGGCGTGCGATGAGACGACGACTGAGGCGGATCTTCGGGTGGTGTGCGAGGCGTTCGGTGTGGATTTGGTGGTCTCGGGGGGTGTGGCGGTTCCGGTGGGGTTGCGGCGGTCGAGTGCGGTCTTGTCGCATCCGGTGTTCTCGGCGCATCGTTCGGAGACGGCGATGATGCGGTATTTGAAGCGGTTGGCGGATGTCGACTACGGGTTGGATCGGGGGATGATTCCGCTGGGGTCGTGCACGATGAAGCTCAATGCGGCCGCAGAGATGGAGCCGGTTTCGTGGCCGGAGTTCGCTGAGGTGCATCCGTTGGCGCCGGAGGGGCAGACGGCGGGTTGGCGGCGGTTGGTCGGCCAGTTGGAGGGCTGGTTGGCGGATGTGTGCGGGTATGCGGCGGTGTCGGTGCAGCCGAATGCCGGGTCGCAGGGGGAGTTGGCGGGTCTGTTGGCGATTCGGGCTTGGCAGGAGGATCGGGGGCAGGGTGGTCGGGATGTGTGTCTGATTCCGGCTTCGGCGCATGGGACCAATGCGGCTTCGGCGGTGTTGTCGGGGATGCGGGTGGTCGTGGTGGCCTGTGATGAGGCCGGGAACATCGATGTGGCGGATCTGGAGGCGAAGATCGGGGCGCATGCCGATGATCTGGCGGCGTTGATGGTGACCTATCCGTCGACGCATGGGGTGTTCGAGTCTTCGATCGTGGAGGTGTGCGGGCGGGTCCACGATGCGGGTGGGCAGGTGTATGTCGACGGGGCGAATTTGAATGCGTTGCTGGGGTGGGCGAAGCCGGGGCGGTTCGGTGCGGATGTGTCGCATTTGAATCTGCACAAGACGTTCTGTATTCCGCATGGTGGCGGCGGGCCGGGTGTGGGTCCGGTGGCGGTGGCGGAGCATCTGGTGCCGTATCTGCCTTCGGATCCGTTGTCGGCGGTGCCGGGTCGGGTGGGGCCGGTGTCGCAGGCGCGGTGGGGTTCGGCGGGGATTCTGCAGATTCCGTGGATGTATCTGCGGATGATGGGTCCGGACGGGGTGGCGGCGGCGACGGCGTCGGCGGTGCTGGCGGCCAATTATGTGGCCTCGCGTCTGGGTGAGGCGTTTCCGATCCTGTATGCCGGTGAGCATGGGCTGGTGGCGCATGAGTGCATTCTGGATTTGCGTGAGCTGTCGCGGCGGTCGGGTGTGAGCGTGGAGGATGTGGCCAAGCGGCTGATCGATTACGGGTTCCATGCGCCGACGATGTCGTTTCCGGTGGCGGGGACGTTGATGGTGGAGCCGACGGAGTCGGAGGATCTGGCGGAGTTGGATCGGTTCTGTAAGGCGATGATCGCGATTCGGGCTGAGATCGAGGCGGTGGTCTCTGGTGTGGTGGCGGTGGAGGATTCGCCGTTGCGGTCGGCGCCGCATACTGCGGCGGCGGTGACGGCCGAGGGGTGGGATCGGGTGTATTCGCGGGCTGAGGCGGCGTGGCCGGCGGGTGTGGGTGCTGGTAAGTATTGGCCTCCGGTGGGCCGGGTGGACAATGCGTGGGGGGATCGGAACCTGGCGTGTACGTGTCCGCCGCCGGAGGCGTTCGGGTCTTAGCCTGGGCGGTGGGGCTGCGTCTGGGGGTGTGGGTGGTTCTACACTGGCTGCCAGTGTTCCCCCAGGAGAGAAGCTGATGGTTTTCGGGCATACGCGTGCAGTCAAGTCGCACCGGACGGGGCGGCGCCGGAAGAAGGGCGGTTCGCGGTTGCCGGTGGCGCCGTGGATTGTGATCACGCTGGTGTGCGTGTTGGTGGCGTCGGTGTTGACCGTGGGGTTCGTGATGCTGCTGCGGGCCGGTTGCAGTGGGGATACGTATCGGGTGTCGGTGGCGGCTGCGGGGAACTCGGCGCGGGCGTTGGAGGATCTGGCTCAGGAGTGGGAGCAGGAGGAGGCTCCGGAGCTGGACGGCGAGTGCGTGGGTGTGGAGATCAATCCGGTTTCGGCGGTGGATGCGGCGCGGGGGTTGACCGGTCAGTGGAACACGGTGTCGCTGGGGGATCTGCCGATCGCGTGGGTGCCTGATTCGGACGTGTGGGCCGAGTGGGTGACCGACACGGAGGTCACGGCGGATTATTTCGGTGATGAGCCGGTGGTGCTGGGGCAGTCGAACACGGTGTTGGCGGTGCCGGAGGCGACTGCTGAGTCGTTGGGTTGGCTGGGGGGTGAGCCGCCGTCGTGGGCGGCGGTGCTGGATGCGGCCGAGGCGGGGGATCTGCGGTTGGCGGCGGCGAATCCGCGGACGTCGACTGAGGGGTTGCAGTCGATGCTGAATGCGGTCAGTGACGGCGAGGGCGGGGTCGATCTGGCCGAGATGGATCGTTATGCGGCGGCTTTGGAGGCGGGTCGGACGGCCGACAATGCCGAGGCGTTGTTCTCGGAGGCGCGGGACGCTGAGGATCCGGTGGGTTTTGCCGATGCGTATACGGCGTTGGATTATCAGGTGGAGGAGTTCAATTCGGGTCCGGATGCGGGGTTCGAGTTGGTGCCGGTGACGCCGGCGGGTGCGGAGTTGAACGCGGTGTATCCGTATCTGGTGTTCAATGCGGGTGGGGCGCAGTGGGTGTCGGAGTCGGATGCGCGGATCGCGGAGATGTTCGGTGGGTATCTGCAGTCGGATGGGGCGTTGGAGGCGTTCGCCGAGGACGGGATCGGGCCGGTCGATGATGCTGGTGCGGCCTCGGGTGTGATCACGGGGGACACGGTGCGGGAGGCGGTGCGGCAGTGGCGGGCGCCGGGTCAGGCGTCGGTGAACGTGCTGCTGGTGCTGGATCGGTCGGAGGCCGGGGGGCAGGAGTCGGTGCGGTGGAACGGGGAGGACGTGCAGGCCAGTGATGCCGAGATCCGGGCGGCGGTGTCGCTGCTGGGGGAGTTGCCCTCGTCGTCGCGGGTCGGTTTGTGGGAGTTCGGGGCCGGTGCGGGGGGCGGCCAGAATTGGGAGCAGGTCTTGGAGGTCGCGGATTTGTCCGATGGGCATCGTGAGGACGTGGAGGGGGCGCTGTGGAATCCGTCGGATCTGTATTCGGGGGGTTCGCCGCTGTTCGACACGGTGACGGCCGCGCACGCGTATCTGGGGGAGAGCGCGGTCGAGGGGGCGGAGAACATCGTGGTGGTGTTGACCAACGGCGGGGTCGACACGGTCAGTGCGCCGACGGTGGAGGAGACGGCCGATGCGTTGTCGTCGGCGACGGCGGAGCAGTCGGTGCCGGTGCAGGTGTACACGGTCGGGTTCGGCAGTGCCGATGCGGGGAATCTGTCGCTGTTGGCCGAGGCGACCGGCGGGCGGCTGGTGGAGGCCGAGGGAGGGAGCCTGCTGGATCAGCTGCGGGCCGGGTGAGGTGGTCCACTCGCGGTGGCCGTTGCGACACCGCCGGGCCTGAACGCCGTTCACACTTGTGGCATGTCCGCGTTCTCGTCGGTCCGGCCTGTGCCTCCGGGTGCGCCGGGAGTGTGCGCTGATCGCCTGGTCGAGTGCGATCGTTTCGAGTGGCGGCTCGGCCAGGGCGGTGACCCGGCGGTGCTGGTGGCCGATTTCCTGGACCGCTGGCGGGGCCGGCACACCGGTGCCGAGGGTTCGGTGTGCGGGGTGGGGGTGCTGATCTCGGCGGCGGCCGGTGCGGCGATGATCGGCGGCGCGGCCGGTGCGGTCACTCCGGTGCCGGCGGTCCCGGATGTGGCGCTGGTGGCCTACCGGCACGGCCGGTCTCGTGCGGCGCCGGTGTCGGGGGGTTTCGGTGCGGGGCCGTGGCGGCGGTCGTGGACGGCGTCCGATCACGCCAAGGCCGTTTCGCTGGTTCAGGAGGCCATCGGGCGCGGCGATGTGTACCAGGCGTGCCTGGTGGGGCATCGGCAGGCGTCCTGGTCTGGGGAGGCGGGCGCGGCCGCGGCGGCGGTGCGGCGGATCGGCGGTGCCGCTTGGGGCGGGGTGATGAGCGGGGATGACTGGATGGTCGCCTCGGCCTCCCCGGAGTGCTTCCTGATCGCCGGTGAGGGGCGGGCGGCGACCTTCCCGATCAAGGGGACGGCGGCGGCGACCGAGGCGGGCCGGGCCGAGCTGCTGGCTTCGGTCAAGGAGCGCGCCGAGCATGTGATGATCGTGGATTTGGAGCGCAATGACCTGGCGCGGGTGGCGGTGCCGGGGTCGGTGACGGTCGAGGAGTTGTTCGCGTTGCGGTCGTGGGGGCGGTTGTGGCAGGCCGAGTCGACCGTGTCGTGCGTGTTGGCCGAGGCGGGTGATGTGGCCGGTCTGCTGCGGGCGATGTGTCCGCCGGGGTCGGTGACGGGGACGCCGAAGTTGGCGGTGTTGGATCTGGTGTCGGGGTTGGAGCCGGTGGGGCGGGGTCCGGCGATGGGGGCGATGGGTTTCTGGTCGGGCGGGGTCTTGCGGTTGGGGTTGACGATTCGGACGGTCGCCTTCGATGGGGCGTCAGTGCATGTGTGGGCGGGCGGGGGCATCACGTGGCGGTCGGTGGCCGCCGATGAGGTGGCCGAGGCCGAGGCGAAGGCGGCCGGGGTCGTGGAGGCCCTTGGGTTAGTGCTGGCGGGATCTCCAGACTTCGAGGGTGCGTTCTTTGGCTTCTTCGCGGAGGTGTTCGGGCCATTCGGCGCGGTAGAGGCGCAGTCGGGGGGTGGGTGAGTCGAGTTCGACGACGCAGCCGAGGGCCATGGGCGGGTCGGGGTGGACTCGCTGGAGCCAGACGGTGCCGCAGCCGTCGTCGCCGCTGACTTGGATGGTGCGGTGTTCGAGTTGGAACTGTCCGAGTATTTTCGGCTCGTTCATGCGCGAGTCCCCCACCTGTTTGTGTCCCACCGTTGCGGCGCGGTTCCGGTCGGCCGGTGCGCGCCCGCAGTCCATCTTCGCCACCGCTTCGCGGCGATGTCAATACCCCCGGTGACACCTTGGTGGGTGAATCCCCTGGGCAGCGCGTTCGGGGGTCGGGGCGGTGGGGTGTGTGTCAAGCTGTTGGGCGTGAGTGATGAGAAGGATTTGCAGGCGATCGCCGAGCGGGCGTTGGATTTGGCCAGGGCGGGGGAGACCGAGCGGTTGCTGGCGTTCGTCGATGCGGGGCTGCCGGTGGATCTGGCCGGTGGCAGTGGTGATTCGCTGTTGATGCTGGCGGCCTACCACGGGCATGCGGAGACGGTGCGGGCGCTGATCGGCCGGGGGGCGGATGTGGAGCGGCGCAATGATCGGGATCAGTCGCCGCTGGCGGGGGCGGTGTTCAAGGATTTCGGTGCGGTGGTGTCGGTGTTGTTGGAGGCGGGGGCCGATCCGGATGCGGGGACGCCGTCGGCGCGGCAGATCGCGGCGATGTTCGATCGGGAGTTGCCGGTTTAGATCGTGTGCATGCCTTCGGGGAGGCGGCCCCAGGCGTGGAGGTCGGTGAGGTGTTCGTCGAGGCGGGCGGCGAAGGCGGCGGCGGCTTTGGTGGGGGGTGTGTCGGTGCGGGAGGTCAGGGCGATGGTGCGCCAGGCTCCGGGTGGGGCGATGGGGGTGGCGCGCAGGCCGGGTGCGGCGGCGGCGATCATGGCCGGGAGGAGGGCGATGCCGAGGCCGGCTTCGACGAGGCTGGCGACGGCGTCGGTGGCGCCGCCGTCGACGGCGACGGTGGGGGTGAATCCGGCTGCTTCGCAGGTGTTGACGGTGAGGTTGCGCAGGTCGTAGCCGTGTGCGGGGAGCACGAACGCTTGTTCGCGCAGCTGGGCGAGGCCGATGTGGGCCTGGCGGGTCAGCGGTGGCTGGGTGGCGGCGGAGGCGACCACGAGTGCTTCGGTGAGCAGGGGTCTGAGGTCGAGGCCGTCGGCGTGGGCGAGGCCGATGGTGAAGGCGAGGTCGAGGTCGCCGGCGGCGAGGCGTTCGGTCAGTGGTCCGGAGCCGTCTTCGGTGAGGGTGACGGTGACGCCGGGGTGGGCTTCTCGGTAGCGGACCAGGAGCGGGGCGATCAGCCAGGAGCAGAGGCTGGGGGTGGCGCCGAGGCGGAGGCGGCCGGCGCGGACGGCGAGGACGTCGTCGATGTCGGCGTGGGCGGCTTCGTGGGCGGCGGTGATGCGGCGGGCGTGGCCCAGGAGGGTGGTGCCGATGTCGGTGAGGGTGATACGGCCGCGGGTGCGGGTGAAGACCGGTGCGCCCAGTTCGGTTTCGAGTGCGGCGATCTGTTTGCTCAGTGACGGTTGTGTCACACCGAGGTTATCGGCCGCTTGGGTGAAATGGTGGGTTTGTGCCACGGCGAGGAAGGCTTTGAGTTGCTGCGGGCGCATGTCCATAACTTATCGGCATGGAAAACCTCGCTGCCATGAATTGGACTCGTGACGCCGGTCGCGTTTAGCATTGGGATTCGTGTCTACGGATTTGAAACCGCGCAAAGCCGCGCCGGCGAAGGCGGGCGGTCGGCCGGCCCGCTCGCCCCGCCTGCGCTCCTCGATCGGGCTGAAACTGGTCATGGCCGTCTCCGGGCTGCTGATGGTCGGCTTCATCATCGCCCACATGGCCGGGAACCTCCACGTGTTCGAAGGCCGCGAGTCGATGAACGACTACGCCCACGGCCTGCGCACCTTCGGCGAGCCGCTCATCCCGCACGAGTCGCTGCTGTGGGTGATGCGCCTGGGTCTGATCGCCGCGGTCGGCGCCCACATCTGGTCCTCGGTCGTGCTCACCCGCCGCGCCCTGGCCGCCCGCCCGGTCAGGTACGCCTCCAAGAAACCGGCCAAGGGCGAATCGCGGCACGCGGCGGCCACCATGCGCTGGGGCGCGGCCGTGATCGTGCTGTTCGTGACCTGGCACCTGCTGGACCTGACCTTCCGGACGGTCAACCCGGTCAAAGAGGTCCCCGACGCCTACGGCGCGGTCGTGGCCGCTTTCGCGCCCGAGCGGTGGCCGGTCACCGTCTTCTACCTCCTGGCCCTGGTCGCCCTGGGCTTCCACCTGCGGCACGGCATCTGGTCGGCCGTGCAGACCATCGCCGGACCGGACACGCGCTGGAGGGCCCGCTGGCAGGCGGCGGCCCTGGGGGTGTCGGTCATCGTCGTGGCCGGGTTCGCCGTGGTGCCCCTGGCCGTCTCCTTCGGATTGGTGAACTGACATGAGCGCCGACGACTACTTCCGTGAGGGCGACCCGGTCGCCGACACCAAGGCCCCCTCCGGGCCCATCAGCGAGCGCTGGGAGTCCCGGCGCTTCTCCGGGCGGCTGGTCAACCCGGCCAACCGGCGCAAACTGCGCGTGATCGTGGTCGGCACCGGCCTGGCCGGTGCCAGCGCGGCGGCCACGCTCGGCGAGCTGGGCTACCGGGTGTCCAACTACTGCTTCCAGGACTCGCCCCGCCGGGCCCACTCGATCGCCGCCCAGGGCGGGATCAACGCGGCCAAGAACTACCGCGGCGACGGCGACAGCGTCCACCGGCTGTTCTACGACACGGTCAAGGGCGGCGACTTCCGGTCCCGGGAGTCCAACGTCCACCGCCTGGCCGAGGTCTCGACCGAGATCATCGACCAGTGCGTGGCGCAGGGCGTGCCCTTCGCCCGCGAGTACGGGGGCCTGTTGGACAACCGGTCCTTCGGCGGCGCGCAGGTCTCGCGGACCTTCTACGCGCGCGGCCAGACCGGCCAGCAGCTGCTGCTGGGCGCCTACCAGGCCCTGGAGCGCCAGGTCGCGGCCGGGACGGTGGAGCTGCACACCCGCCACGAGATGCTCGAGCTGATCGTGGTCGACGATCGGGCCCGCGGGATCGTGGTGCGCGACCTGGTCACCGGGGAGGTCTCGACCGAGATCGCCGACGCGGTGGTGCTGGCCAGCGGCGGGTACGGGAACGTGTTCTTCCTGTCGACCAACGCCAAGGGCTGCAACGTCACCGCCACGTGGCGGGCGCACCGCAAGGGCGCCTACTTCGCGAACCCGTGCTACACGCAGATCCACCCCACGTGCATTCCGCAGTCCGGCGACCACCAGTCGAAGCTGACGCTCATGTCCGAGTCGCTGCGCAACGACGGGCGCGTGTGGGTGCCCGCCGAGCGCGGCGACGACCGGGCCCCCGGGGACATCCCCGAGGCCGAGCGGGACTACTACCTGGAGCGGCGCTACCCGGCGTTCGGGAACCTCGTGCCGCGCGACATCGCCTCCCGGGCGGCCAAGGCCGTGTGCGACGAGGGCCGCGGCGTCGGCCCCGGCGGCCTGGGCGTGTACCTGGACTTCGAGGCCGCGATCGGGCGGCTCGGCAAGGACGCCGTCGAAGCGAAATACGGCAACTTGTTCGACATGTACGAGCGGATCACCGGCGAGAACCCGTACGAGCGTCCGATGCGGATCTATCCGGCCGTGCACTACACCATGGGCGGGCTGTGGGTCGACTACGACCTGATGAGCAACATTCCGGGCCTGTTCGTGACCGGGGAGGCCAACTTCTCCGACCACGGGGCCAACCGGCTGGGGGCCTCGGCGCTCATGCAGGGCCTCTCGGACGGGTACTTCGTGCTGCCCAACACCATCTCGGACTACCTGGCCGACGGGCCGTTCGAGGCCGTGGCCGACGACCACGAGGCCGTAGCCGAGGCCCGCGAAGCGGTGAACGACCGGATCGAGTTCTTCTTGAACAACGACGGCGACCGCACCGTCGACTCCTTCCACCGCGAACTGGGCAAGATCATGTGGGAGTACTGCGGCATGGAGCGCACCGACGAGGGCCTGCGCAAGGCCATCGGGCTCATCGGCGACCTGAAGGACGAGTTCTACAAGCGCGTCAAGGTCACCGGCGGCGCAGGCGAGCTCAACCAGCAGCTGGAGAAGGCCGGCCGGGTGGCCGACTTCTTCGAGCTCGGTGAGCTGATGTGCATCGACGCCCTGCACCGCACCGAGTCGTGCGGCGGCCACTTCCGGGCCGAGTCCCAGACCGAGGACGGCGAGGCCAGACGCGACGACGAGCAGTTCTCGTACGTCGCAGCCTGGGAGCACGGCCAGACCGGACCGGTGCTCCACAAAGAGGACCTGGTCTTCGAATATGTCAAGCCCACCCAACGGAGCTACAAGTGAAACTCAAGCTGCGAATCTGGCGTCAGAGCGGCGCCGAAGCCAAGGGCAGGATGGTCGAGTACATCGTCGACGGCATCTCCGAAGACGCCTCCTTCCTGGAGATGCTCGACGTGCTCAACGAGCAGCTCATCGCCGAGGGCGCCGACCCGGTCGCGTTCGACCACGACTGCCGTGAGGGCATCTGCGGGGCCTGCTCGCTGGTGATCGACGGCCAGGCGCACGGGCCGCAGGCGGCGACCACGACCTGCCAGCTGCACATGCGCAAGTACCGCGACGGCGACGTGATCGACGTCGAGCCGTGGCGGGCCGGGGCGTTCCCGGTCATCAAGGACCTGGTGGTCGACCGGACCGCGTTCGACCGGATCATCGCCGCCGGCGGCTACATCTCGGCCCCGACCGGGACCGCCCCGGACGCGCACGCGACCCCGGTGGCGAAGCAGGACGCCGACGCGGCCTTCGCCGCGGCCGCCTGCATCGGCTGCGGGGCGTGCGTGGCGGCCTGCCCGAACGGGTCCGGGATGCTGTTCATGGCCGCCAAAGTGGCGCACCTGGCGCGGATGCCGCAGGGCCAGCCCGAGCGGCACACCCGCGTCCTCGGCATGGTCGCCGAGCACGACGCGTCCGGCTTCGGCGGCTGCACCAACACCGGCGAGTGCTCGGCCGCGTGCCCCAAGGAGATCGGGCTCGACGTGATCGGGCAGTTGAACCGGGACTTCCGCAAGGCCGCCGCCAAGGCCGCCTGATCATCACCGCCGCGGCCGGGCCCAAGCGATGCTTGGGCCCGGCCGTTCGCGTGTGAGGCGCATCGCCCCGAATCGGGGTTGCCGTTGACGTAGCGTCAGCTTCTAACGTCGAGGGCACATCGACGAGCAAGGGAGTCCCGATGCGCACCTGGTCGACCGCCGAAGTGGTCAAGCTGGCCGGCGTCACCGCCCGCACGTTGCGGCACTACGACGCGATCGGCCTGCTGGCCCCGGCCTCGGTCGGTCACGGCGGCATCCGCCGCTACGGCCAGACCGAACTGCTGCGGCTCCAGCAGATCCTGCTGCTGCGCCGCCTCGGCCTGGGCCTGGAGACGATCGACCAGATCCTGACCGGCGGCCTGGAGACCGTGGACGCGCTCAAACGGCACGCCGAGCAGCTGACCGACGAACGCGAACGGATCGACGCACTGGCGGCCACCGTCGATGACACCATCCGACAACTCGAAGGAGGCCGACCGATGGCACCCGAAACCTGGTTCGAAGGACTCGACGACGCCCGGCGGCGCGAATGGGAGGCCGAGGCCCGCCGCCGCTGGGGCGACGCGGCCGTCGACGCCGCAGACGCGGCGATCCGGCAGATGAGCCCGGCCGAGCGGGCCGCGATCCCGGCGAAGTTCGAACAGTTCCACCGCCGCCTGGCCGCCCTCGACAGCGAGGGCGCCGCGGCGGCCGACGAGCGGGTCCAGGCCGTCATCGCCGAGCACTACCGGTTCATCGCCGAACTGTGGGGCACCGAGCCCACCGGCGAGGCCTACCGGGGACTGGGCGCGCTCTACTGCGACGACCCGGCGTTCCGCGAAACCTACGACGAGGTCGCCGTGGGCCTGGCCGCCTACCTGCGTGAGGCGATGGACCACTACGCCGAGGCCAACCTGGGCGAGTAAATGCCGCTGCCGGTAGTGGTCGATGTAGCGCTGGGCCACCGCCTGGTCGTGGCCGCCCGAGGCGTGCCGCAGCCGCAGCCGCTCCAGCAGCTGCTCGAGGACCCCGGCGAGGTCGGCGCCCAGCGCGGGGCTGCGGGCGGCGGTGCCGGTCAGGCACAGCATCATGCCCAGCCAGGTCGGGCCGTGGTCGCGGAAGTTCAACCGCAGGTTGCGTTCGCCTTGACGGTCGGCGGCGGTCAGCAGGTAGTGGATCTCGGTGGCCAGCCGCCAGGCGACCGGCGCGTGCGAGCTCTGCAGGAGCTCGACGGCCCCGGCCACGGCGTGGAGGGCGACCGCGGCCAGGCCGGGGTCGCAGCGGGCCGAGATCGCCGGCGGCGCGGCGTGCGAGGCCGGGTCCGGGCACAGCCGGTCGATCAGGCTCGTGTCACCGAACGTGCCCAGGCGGGAGGCGGCCTCGAGGGCCCCGCGCAGGCTCAACGGCCGGGCCTGTTCGGTCTCGGTCGGCCCGGTCTCGCCGAAATGTCGGGCCAGCAGCCGCCCGGCGCCTGCGGCCAGGGACTGCCGTCCGGCCGCGGCGTGCAGGCGGCAGGCCAGGGTCAGCGCCGACCGGAGGTGCTGGCGCTGGGACTCGGTCGCCTCGTTGAGCGACAGCAGCATCCGGGCGGACTGGTCGGCCGCGCCCACGGCCAGGTCCGGGTCGCCGGCGGCGGCGAGGATGCGGGCGTTGCGGGCCAGCGCGCACGCGACCTCGGCGAAGGCGTCGTGTTCTCGCTGTTCGGCGGTGCGGCTGTGGTCGTGTGCGCGGACGGCGTCGTCGGCGACGGTGGCCGCGCTGAGCAGGTGTCCGGCGCTCAGGTGGGCGTCGGCCAGGTCGAGGCCGGCCGCGGCCAGGTCCCGGGCCGGTTCGCCGAGGTCGGTGAGGTGCCGGAGCCGCTCGGCCAGGGCGGCGGCGGCGCCGGGCCGGTCTCCGGCGGCGGCGCGGGAGGCGGCGGTCTTCTCCAGCAGGTCGACCAGGTCCCGTTGCGCGTCGGGGTCGGTGCGGTAGGTCAGGTGCTCGCGGTATTCGGCGGCGGCGTGGTCGAAGGCGGCCAGGGCGGCGGCGTGGTCGCCGATGCCGGCCAGGCGGGTGCCGTCCCGCGCGGCCTTGCGGGCGCCTCGTTTGCTGGGCATGGCGGCTCCTCGTGGGAGGGGATCAGAGGGCGTGGCGGTGCGTGTGCGGTCGCGCCGCCGGTTGCCGGAGTCCTCATGGTAATCGCCGTCCCGGCGATTCAATAGGGCCCGTCGAGGGTGATCTGGAGGGGCCGGGGGTGGGCCAGGAACCGGTCGTGGGAGATCTCCCAGCCGTAGGCGCCGGCGCCGGCGAACAGGAGCCGGTCGCCGACGGCCGCCGAGGCGACGTGTCGGCCGGTGTTGAGGACGTCGCGGGGGGTGCACAGTTCGCCGCAGACGCGCAGGTCGACCTCGTCGAGGCGGGGCCGGGGCCAGGGGTGGGGCCAGGTGTCGGTGGCGATGAGGGTGAACGGGTGGGCGTAGCCCCAGGCGGCCGGGAGCCTGAAGTGGTGGGTGCCGCCGCGGACGACGGCGATGGCCTGGCCGTCGACGGTTTTGAGGTCGGTGATCTCGGTCAGGTAGGTCCCGGCCGGGGCCGCCAGGTAGCGGCCGGGTTCGACGGCCAGTTCGATGCCGTCGTGGTCGAGGCGGGCCAGCAGGTCGGCGAGCAGGTCGAGGTCGATCACCTGGCCGCGGGGGTCGGCGCCGAGGCCGCCGCCGACGTTGACGTAGCGCAGGTCGACGCCGGAGGCGGCGGCCGCTTCGCGGGCCCAGTCGAGGCCGCCGGCGACGTGGGCGGCGTAGGCGGCCGCGTCCAGGCAGTTGGAGACGGCGTGGAGGTGGAAGCCGACCACGTTCAGGCCGAGGCGGCGGGCGGTCTCGGCGGTTTCGGGCACGTCGTCGGCGGCGATGCCGAACGGGGTGGCCGGGCCGGTCATGCGGTGGCTGCCGGGCAGGGCCGGGCCGCGGTTGACTCGGAGGGCGACCGGGCCGGTGTAGGCGGCCTCGGCCAGGCGGTGGAGTTCGGTGGCCGATTCGGCGTGGACGAGGATCCGGTCGGGGAATTCGGCGGCCAGGTTGCATTCGGCGGCGGTCTTGGCCGGTCCGGACAGGGCGATGCGGTCGGCTCCGGCGTCGATGGCCGCGGCCGCCTCGCCGGCCGAGGCGCATTCGATGCCGTCGCAGGCGTCGACGGCCGCGGCCAGCACGGCCGGGTTGGCGCAGGCTTTCATCGCGTACAGGACCGTGGCGGTCGGGAGCGCGGCGGCCACGGCGCGGGCCCGTTCGCGCAGGGCGTCCGGTTCCCAGATCCAGGCGCAGGCCGGGGACGGCAGTGAGGCGGCCAGGTCTTCGATGGTGTCGTTCACGGGCGTCTCCGGTGCATCGGGTTGTCCACGGTCGCGGTGATGTCGGTGCCGGGGTGCAGTCGCATGGTCAGCAGGGCCTTGGTGGGCACGGTCGCGGCCAGGTAGGTGTCGCGGTCGGCCTCGGGCAGGTCGAGGGAGGCTATCAGGTCGGCCAGGTCGGACCAGAATGCGGCCGCTTGGAGGTCGCAGTCGCGTTCGAGGGCGGTGACGAGGGCGGCCAGGTGGTTCTGGAAGAGGGTGTAGCCGATCTTGGTGCGGACGGCGTCGAGGCCGCCGGCGTTGACCGGGGAACCGGGGGGCAGGTCGATGCCGGTGGTGGGGGTGTGGATGCGGGCGCCGCCCAGGTCGCGGATGAGGGCTCGGACGGGTCGGGGGCCGTCGAGGGCGATCAGGCTGTTCTGGAGGTGGGCTTCGAGGCCGATGCCGGCGGCGGCCAGCGCGAGCAGGGGCGGGGTGAACAGGGTCGCGTAGGTGCGGATCCACGCTTCGGGGTCGCCGTGCCAGGTGGCGTATTCGGCGGCCAGGCTCTGGCCGGTGACCGGGGAGGTCGCGGCCAGGGCGGTGGCCGGGACGCAGGCGGTGCCGGGCGGGGTCGGGTCGGCCAGGGGGGTGCGGGCGATGGCGGTGAGGTCGCGGGAGCCGGGCAGCCAGGCTCCGGCGGTGTCGCGGACGAAGCCGATCGAGGCGGCGGCGTCGAGGTCGGCCAGGTGTGCGTGGAGGACCGGTGCGAGTGCGGCGGTGGTGGGGGAGATGTCGCGGCGGGTGGAGGTGATGTGGATGCCGAGGGCGAGTTTGAGGAATCCGGGTGTTTCGTGTCCGGCGAGGGTGCGGATCGAGGCGGTGGGCCAGGCCGGGACGGTCTGTGGCAGCAGGCGCAGGCGGCCGGTGGTGAACAGGTCGCGGTGGCCGGGCAGGATGCGGTGTTCGAGCTGCCAGGGGTGGGCCGGTACGACCGGGTCGGGCAGGTCGAGTGCGGCCAGCATCGGGTGGTCGCGCAGGTCTTGGCCGGAGTGGGACAGGACGCGGCCGGTGTCGGCGATCAGGCGGATGCCGATCGGGGTGGGGGTCTCGGCGTCGTAGCGGTCGAAGTCGGCCGCCCGCCAGCCGAGGCGGGTGCGGGCCAGGGGGTGCAGGAGGTGGCCTTCGGTGGCGAGGGTCTCGAGGGCGCGGGCGGTCCGGTCGGGGGTGGCGGTGCAGCGGGCGACCAGTTCGGCGAGGGTGGTCTCGCCGGCGCGGGCGGCGAGGGCGGCCAGGTGGCGGGCTCGGCGTTCGGCGCGGGGTGCGGCGATGCGGGCGCCGAGATCGGCGGAGTCGTATTCGGCGGCCAGGTGGGGTGGGGCGGGGGCGCCGAGGATCGTCTCGAGGGTCTCGATCGGGTCCTGTCGGGGGGCTTTGGTGATCTCGATCTGGTTGAAGGCCCGTTCGGTGCCGTCGAAGCCGATGCGTTCGCCGCTGTCGCGCAGGCCGGCGAGGTTTTCGCGCCAGGCGGCGGCCAGGGTCGCCTCGGTGAGGTTCACGTGTCCGCCAGCGGGTTGTCGATGCGGGTCCAGATGTCGTCGGTGGGGCGGTCGGCCAGGCGCATGGCGGTGGTGGCCTTGATCGGCCAGGGCTGTTCGAGTGCGGTCCGGCCGATCTGTCCGGTGTCGGCGATGGCGTTGGCGAGGGTCTTCCACCAGCGGCCGGGGTCGGTGCCGGTCCAGGCGGCGAGGGCGTCGACGAGGGCGGCCAGGGTGGTCGGGAAGAGGGCGGCGAGGAGTTTGCGGGCGCGTTCGTCGGCGTCGGGGCAGGGCGGGTCTCCGGTCAGGCCGGGTGCGAAGTCCGGTGGTAGGCGGACGCCGCCGAAGTCGCGGTAGACCAGGCCGGTGGGGCGGTCGCCGTCGAAGGCGACCAGGAGGTTCTGGCCGTGGGCTTCGAGGGCGACGCCGGTGGTCTCGAACAGGCGCAGGACGCCGGTGAGGGTGTGGGCCAGGGCCGCCCACCAGGGTTCGAGGTCGTCGCCGGCGAGGGCGGCGGCGAGGGGGCGTCCGGTTGCCGGGCAGGGTTCGGCGAGGGCGGCCAGGGGGATGGTGCGGTCGAGGCCGAGGCTGTGGGGGGCGGGGCGGATGATCGCCGACAGGGCCGGTATCGGTTCGCCTGCGGGGTCGAGGGCTTGGGTGGCGGCTTCGGGCAGGACGGTGATGCCGCATGCGGCCGCCGGGCGCCGCAGGTGCCGGGCGAGGATGGGGCCGTTGGCGGCCGCGGCGTCCGAGACGTGCCGGACCGCTGAGGTCAGTTGGAGGTCGACGGCGCATTTGATGTGGTCGGGCCCGGTGGAGACGGTGCGCAGGCTCATCAGGGGGGCGGCGTCGCGGTGGAGGTGGGCCGGGCCGGTCAGGCCGTGTCGTTCGGCCTGCCAGGGGTGGACCGGCAGCCGGGCGCCGGAGGGCCGCCTGCCGCGGGTGCGGGTCGGTGCGAGGTCGTAGGCGGGCAGGTCGATGCGTGGCCGGTGTTCGGGGGCGAAGGCGCGGATCTGGTCGGCGGTGAGGTCGCCGCGGGAGCGGGCGAGGGGGTGGGTGGGGTGGCCGAGGGTCACGGCCTGCTCGAACCAGACGATCGGGTCGGGGTGTGCGGCAGCGGCGGCGGCCCACAGGTCGTCCGGGTGGGGGCGGGCGGCTTCGAGGGCCAGTGCGGTGCCGGCCACGGCGGCGGTGATTTCGCGGGTGAAGCGTCCGGCGTGGGCCGAGCCGGCGCTGACGGTCGCAGCGGCCTGCGCGGCGGTGGCGCCGGGCTCGGGTGCCGGGAGTCGTTCGCGGTCGGCGGCGAGGCGGAGGCGGTCGGCGACGATCCGGTCGGCCTGGCGCGTGGCGTTCATTGCATTGCACTGTACTCAGTGCCGGTCGGCTCGTCCTGGTGGTTTCGGTCACGCCCGCACGGCGGGGGTGCGGTCGTCGGTGTCGCGTTGGGCCGGGACGGCGGCGAGGCGGGTGCGCAGGGTCGCCAGGAGCGGCAGGTCGTAGTGGGCGCCGCCGTCGGCCAGCCAGGGGCCGATGTCGGCGGCGGCCGCGTCGGCGGCGACGTGGTCGACCGCGCCGTCGGCGTCGTCGGGTCCCTGTTCGGGGAGGGTCGGCCACAGGACCCAGCCGCGCACGTGCGCGCTCGGCAGGCTGGTGTCGAGGGCGGCCACGGCCGCGGCCAGGTTCCCGGAGTCGACGTCGCCGGTTTCGCGGCCGACCGGCGGGCACAGCAGCGCGAGCCGGTCGCCGCAGATGATGGCGTGGGGCACGCGCTGCTCCGGTGAGGTCGGCAGGGACACGAACAGGCGGGCGGCCGGCAGGTTGGTGAGGACTTCGCGCAGGAGCCGTCCGGTGCGGCGGTCGGCGGTCGGCCGGGTTCCGGCCGGGCCGAAGGCGTTGTACTGGCGCAGGGCGGCGCCGACCGAGCGGCGCAGGGCCGCGGCCCAGCGGACGCGCCGCATCGGCCAGGCGGCGCAGGCGGTGGTGGCGGTGAAGACGGCCAGTTGCCAGCCCAGGGCCGAGGCCGGTCCGGCCGTCCAGATCGCGATCGCGGCCGCGGCGGCGGCGATGGCGAGGCGGGCGCGGGGGACGGCCGGGGGCCGATTGGCCGATCGGCGCCGGGTGCGGGCGGTGGCGGCGGCGACCAGGCCGATGGCGGCCAGGGCGGCCGGGAAGGACAGGGCCCGGATCGGCAGGGGCGCGCCGGAGTCCATCGCCGAGTCGATGAAGGCGATGCCGGAGGCGGCCCAGGCGGCCAGGACGGCGGCCAGGATCGCCGCTTCGGTCCACAGTGAGGGCCGGGAGGCGACGCCGCGGCGGCGTCTGAGCCTGGCGTACCAGGGGACGGCCACCAGTGCCGAGGTCGCGTCGGCGGCCGCCGGGCTGGCGGCGGGTCTGGTGGGGCCGACGTTCCAGCTGCGGACTTTGCGGTGGGCGGGGCGGGCGGCGGCCTTGCCGTAGCGGCGGGCGGCGCGTTTGCCGAACCGCAGCAGGTCGTATTCGCGCCGCGAGGCGGGGTCGGCGAGGGTCTCCCAGGCGGTCTGGACTTGGTGGAAGGCCGTGTCGTCGCCGCCGCGGTCGGGGTGGGTCTGGCGCAGCCGGGCCCGGTAGGCGGCCTGGATCTCGGATCGCGGGGCCTGTGGGCTCACCCCGAGAATGCGGTAATGGTCCGGTTCGTTCACCACAGTGCTCCCGGTCGGTCGTACGGGGATGGGGCCGGCACGGTCGCAGTGCCTTCGGCGGGCTCGCGAGTCCGGCCATGGCCATGCCGATCCATGGCTCGCGAGCTTCGCCAAGGCTGGGCCTGCCGTACCGCTCGACGGTAATGGAGTCAATCTACCGCCGAGCGGGCGCCGATGGTGCCGCACGGTCCGAGAAATTCACGCCACCGAGATCTTGACATTGTGGAGGCCGGTCGCTCCGGACGGTTTGGGGTCGGTGACGTCGCTGGTCTGGGGCCGGCCGTCGCCGTCGGTGGCGCGCACGGTCAGGTCGTGGTCGCCGGGTTCGGCTTCCCATTCGAAGCGCCATTGCCGCCAGGTGTCGGTCGAGGGCGCTTCGGCCAGTTCGCATTCGGTCCAGGGTCCATCGTCCACTCGCAAGTGAACGGCGGCGATGCCGCGGTGCTGGGCCCAGGCGACGCCGGCGACGGTGACCGTCCCGGCGGCCGCGTTCGAGCGGGGCGTGTCGATGCGGGAGGCGGTCTTGATCGGCCCGGGGCCGGACCAGCCGCGCTGGATCCAGTAGGGGTCGTAGTCGCTGAAGCGGGTCAGTTCGAGTTCGGTGAGCCATTTGGTGGCCGACACGTACCCGTAGAGGCCGGGGATGATCAGTCGGGCGGGCCAGCCGTGGTCGATCGGGAGCGGGCTGCCGTTCATGCCGATCGCGATCAGCGCGTCGCGGCCGTCGAAGACGGCCCCGGTGGGGCTGCCGGCGGTCCAGCCGTCGTGGGAGCGGGAGACCAGTTGGTCGGCTTCAGGGTCGGGTTCGGACTCGGCCAGCAGGTCGGCCAGGGAGACGCCGAGCCAGCGGGCGTTGCCGATCAGTTCGCCGCCGATGGGGTTGGACACGCAGCACAGGGTGATGTCGCGTTCGATCAGTTCGCGGCCGAGCAGGTCGTCGAAGGTGTAGGTGCGGGTGCGGCCGACCATGCCGTGGACGCGCAGCCGCCAGGAGTCGACCTCGACCTGGGGGCTGGTGATGGCGGTGTCGATGCGGTAGAACTCGTCGTTGCCGGTGTGCCAGGACGCCAGGCCGTCCTGGTCGAAGTCGACCTCGCCGGGCGCGGGCGCGGGCAGGTCGGGTTCGGGCAGGTCGAGCTGGGCGCGGTCGGCCTCGACCTGCGCGGGCACGAAGCGGCGGACCAGGAACGATCCGGCCGCCGCGGCGACCGCGACGCCCGCGGCGGCGACCAGGAAGCGGCGTCTCCCGGTCGGGCCGGCTTCGGTGCCCGGCCCCGACCACCAGAACATGATCCCGGCGGCGACCGCCGCGGCGATCAGGGAGGGGACGATCGCGGCCGCGCCGAGGGCCTCGCGAGTGGCCGCCGAGGCCGCCCCGACGGCGGCGAACAGGCCGATCACGGTCAGGCCGGCCCACCGGTTGCGGCGCCACAGCAGCCCGCAGGCGGCCCCGACCACCGCCAGGGCGACGATGATGCCGGCTTGCAGGATCGGCTTGTCGGCGGTCCCGAAGGTCTGGATGGCCCATTCGGTCGCCGGCGGCGGGCTGGCGGCGATGACGACGTCGGCCACGGCCGACAGCGGCGCCGCCCTGGGACCGGTGAAGGCCGCGACCAGGTGGGAGGCGGCCAGTCCGGTCAGTGCGGCCGCCGCTCCGGCGGCGGCCCAGGCGCGCGGTGCTGGTCTCGGAGGAGTTCGATCGCTCACGCCTCCATCTTCCACCCGTATCCGCTGTTCGGCGCTTGAGCGGGCCTTACCGTTCGCTTACATTCACCGCTGCCAGAACCGGGCCAGGGCCCCGGCGGCCGGGTCGTCGTCGAGGTCGCCGGCGGCGAAGTCGCCGCCGGCGGCGGTGTTGACCGCCCACGGCTCGGTCTCGGACTCCCCGAGGGTGTCCAGGTCCACCCACGGGTAGCCGTCGACCGGTTCGGGGACGTCGAGGTCGAGCTCGGGCGGGAACTGCGGCGGGTTGTCGGCGTCGGCGACCAGCATGTCCTCGTAGGTGGCCGCGTAGGCGGTCTCGTCGCCGCCGCTCTCACCCGGCTCCTCGGGGACCGAATCGTCACCGCCGAAGTCGTCCTCGACGGCGAAGTCGTCCTCGAGGCCGGCGTCGAGCCCGGCCGGGTCGGCGCCGTCGTCGAAGTCGTCGAAGCCGCCCAGTTCCTCGCCGTCGTCGAAGTCGTCGAACGGCGAGGACGGCCCGGTATCGTCACCGAAGTCGCCGCCGTCGAAACCGTCGGCGGGCTCGTCGCCGGGCGCGAATCCGTCGAACTCATCCATCGGCGTCCTCCTCGCCTGGCACGAGCGTGCGGGCCTTGGCCAGCACCTCGTCGAGCTGTTTGACCTTCTGCGCCATCGAGTCGCGGCGCTGCTTGAGCGCCTCCTTCTTCTTGGCGCGGGCGGCCTGGTCGGCTTTGGCGGCCTCTTCGGCGGCCGCGATCCGGGAGTCGTATTCGGTGCCGCGGCGCTCCAGGGCGTCGTCGAGCGTGGAGTTGAACACGAACTCCACTTCGGTGAAGCGGAACCCGATCTCCTCGTTGAGGTTGGCGCGGGCCTCGGCGATCACGCGCTGGATCCACTGCTTGGCGGCCTGCCGGTCGCCTTGGATCTTGCGCCGGTACAGCAGGAACCCGCCGGCGGCCACGGCGATGCCGATGCCCGAGGCGGCCGCGGCGACCGCCCCGGCGGTGCCGACGATGCCGATCGCGGCCGCGCCGGCGGTCGCGCCGGAGAAGATGGTCCTGCCGGCCATGGCGGCCATACCGACGCTGGAGGCCACCAGCAGGGCCCCGTCGGCGTTGGCGTCCCGCTGGGCCCGGCCCGAGGCGGCCGCGCGCAGCCCGGCCGAGATCGAGTTGGTCGCCTGCTGCAGCTCGTCGTCGTTGAACACCTGCCGCAGGACCCGCTCGGCCAGCAGCACGAACCGCTGATGCAGCTCGGCCGACAACCGGGAGGCGATCGCCTGCAAGGCCACGTCCACGCGCTGCGGCAGCGACTCCAGGGTCTGCTTGTTGGCCTTGGTCAATTCGTCCAGCAGCGCCTCCTCCAACTGCTGAAGATGACCCCGCAGCCGCCCCTGGACCTCGATCTTGGCCCGCTGGGTCTCCACCCGCAGCGCCAGGTTCGCCTTCTTCGTCTCCGACCGCTTGGTCGCAAGGACCTGCTTCTTCTCCTCTTTGAGGCGCCCGGCCTGGGCCGGGTCGGGGTCGTAGGCCTTCATGTCGGCCGAGGCGGCGGCGGCCAGGCGCGCGAACTCGGTGCGGGCCGCGCGTACGACGTTGGCCGCGATCAGGGCCTTCCCGGCGGCCGCGACCTTCACCAGGGACCGCTGGAGCCGGCCGATGCCCGACTCCTTGGCCAGGGCCTGCCGGGTGGGGCCGGTCGAGTTCAACGCGTGCTCGGCGAGCATGGCCGAGACCGGGAAGTGGGGGGCGTGCCGGAACCGGGGCGCGTGCGCCTCGATCAGGGCCCGGTTCTCCTCCAGCACCGTCCGCCACCCGGGGTAGGTGTCGGTCTTGGTCAGCGCGAACACCACGAAGTTGACGCGCTTGGAGGCCTCGGTCAGGAAGTCCAGTTCGGTCTTGGCCATCGGCGAGGACGCGTCGGTGACCATGATCAGGCACGTGGCCCGGGAGACCGCCTCGAGCGCGATCTGTGCGTGGTCGGGGTCCAGTCCGCCGGTACCGGGCGTGTCGACCACCGACAGGTGCTTGAGCAGCGGGGAGGGGTGGCCCACGAGCATGCGGCGGGGCGGGGCCATCCCCGGCGGGAGCGTCCCCAGCTGGGTGGCCCAGTTGCGCAGGTCGCCCACGCCCAGCAGCATCGGGTCGGCCGCGCCGGGCTGCCAGGCGCGCACCGACGCCTCCTCGGCCCAGGCGAACTCGAGGTAGGCGCTGGTGGCGACCTGGGCGTCGACCGGCGACAGCCCCGGCATGCCCAGCAGGGCGTTCACCAGCGACGACTTGCCGCGTTTGGTCTCGCCGACGACGACGGCGACCGGTTTGGACGGCTGCCAGCGGGCGACCTCGTCGACCTCGGCGGCGGCCTTGGCGTCGACCGACCGCAGGGAGGCGGTGCCGGCCTTGGCGGCCTTGGCGCACAGCTTCCCGATCTGGGCGGCAGGGTTCGGTTTCGGCTTCGGTTTGGCCTTGGTCTCGACCGCGTCGCTCATGCCGGGACCTGCCCGCGGTAGACGGTCACGACCGGGTGGCGCAGCAGTCGGCCCCGGTCGGCGTAACCGGGGGTCTCGGTGCGGGCGATGATGCCGTCCTCGGCCGGGGCGCGGGCGGCGACGGTCGCGCCGGCCTCGTGCACGGCCGGGTCGAACCGCTGCCCGGTCGCGTCGATCGCGCGGACCCCGACCTTCTCGAACGTCTGGTCCAGGTGGGCGGCCAGGGCCGGGGAGGTGGCGCGGTCGCGCACCCAGATGCAGGTCTCGACCAGGGCGGTGCGGTCGGCCGTGGCCTGGGCGGCGCGGGCCGGTTCGGCCAGCTGGTCGACCGGGATCGCCCCGGAGGTGGCGCCGGTGCCCTGCGGCGGGGCCGCCTCGGGCGCGGCGGCGGGTTTGGGGGTGATGGACCGGCCGGTGGCGGCCGCTACGACCGCGGTGACGATGACGCCGCCGGCGGCCACCGCGAGGGTCGTCCACAGGGTGTCTCCGGCGACCAGAACCGCCGCCACCGCTGCCGCGGCGAGGCCGGCCAGCGCCCCGACCAGCGGCCCGCCGAGTCGAATGGTCACAATGCTCTCCTTCATCGAAAATCAGCCGAGACGTTGGGCCAGCAGATGGAATCCACGATGCACTACGTTCGCCACTCTGGCTTGAGCCGGGGTGGCGCCGCCGTTCGCGAAGGCCCGCCACCGGGAGGCGGCCTCGATCGCCGAGCGGCGCAGCTGCGCACGAGGGGCCTCGGGCAGGCCCAGGACGGTACCGGCGTCGTCGGTCAAGGCCAGGCGCGCGACCTCGGACTCCATTTCCTCGGGCAGGGGCACCTGCCCGGTGGTGACCTGCGCGGCCGCCTCCAGCAGCGGCAGCCGGTGGTATTCGGGGCGGGCCACGATCTGCTCGACGGCGCCGCGCAACTGGTCCCGGTCGCCGGCCGGGCCCGAGGAGGCGGCCGCCTCCAGGCGCGACAGGGCCCACCCGGCCTTGATGACGTCGGCCCTGACTCCGAAGATCTGGTGGAGAGTCGAGCGCAACCGCGGGAACCCGGAGGCGGCGAACAGCAGCCGCACCAGCTCGCCGGTCGCCAGGTGCGGGTTCGCCTGCAGGTGGGCGATCGCGAAGTTGATGCCGTACAGGTCCAGCCGCTCCAGCAGCCGTTTGCGCTGCTCGACGTCGACCGGTCCTTCGGTGGAGGTGAACAGGCCCGCGCTGGCCAGCATCAGGGCCCGCTTCTCCTCGTCGAGTCCGGCGAGGGTCCGCAGGGCCTCGCAGTCGGCGGCGGTCAGCAGGCCGGCCTCGGCCGTCTCGGCCAGCAGCCCGACCACTGGGACGACGTCGCAGACGGCGCGTTTGAGGATCGTGGCCTGGTCGGCCGCGATCGGGGTCGCCACCGGCCACGGGTCCTGGCCGGGCCCGGGGGAGAGCTTGTCGGCCTTGTTGTAGAGGGCCAGGGAGTTCATCGGCGAGCTCGACAGCTGCTGCGAGGCCTTGGCGAACGCCTCGAGCGCTTCGATGTCGTCGCTGCGGACCTGCTGGGTGAACACGTAGATGATCGCTTCGGCCCCGGCCACGGCCTCGCGGGAGTCGTCGTCGATGTCCTCGGAGAACAGCATCTCGCGGGCCGCGTCGGAGATGTCGGTGTTGACCGACTGCAGGCCGGGCGTGTCGACCACGATCAGGTCGCGGAGCCGGTCGGAGGACAGCTGGACGTCGATCAGGGCCGCGTCGTCGGCCGGGATCGGCAGGCTGGTGGGGATCATTCCGGCCGCGTCCAGCGGCACGGCGTGCTTGCGGCCGTCGCGGGCGATCACGTCGATCCGGTCGGCCGGCCCGTAGCGGAACTGGGTGACCACGCGGGTGCACTCGCCGGCCGCCGTCGGTGCGACCCGCCGCCCGATCAGGGCGTTGACCAGGGTCGACTTGCCGGCTTTGAGGCGCCCGGCCACGGCCACCCGCAGCGGCTGCCCGAGCCGGGAGGCGACGTCCTCGACCACGGCGCGCGAGGTGTCCGAGACCTTCGGAGCGAGGTCCTCGCACATGCTCGCCACGCTCGTGGAGAGTTGCCCTGCCACCATGCTCGCCGGTCCGCCCTTTCGTGTCGGTGCTCAAGGTTCGAGTCGCCGACGCCGGTCTGCGGTATCGGAACATCCGCAATATCATGAGAGGCGTCGACGACCCGTCGACTCAACAACGACCATACAAACAGCAGGCGCGTCGCGCCTCCCCGATTCGTGCCACAGCGTGAAGGAGCCCCCATTTTGGCCGCCCCGTCGTCCCCGCCCTCAGGCCTGCAGCGACCCCGGCCGGTCCCGGTCGCGTCCGCCGGCCGCGACGACGCCCTCCGCACCGCCGCTGCGGCCTTGGCCTCGGGCACCGGCATGGTCATCTTCACCGGCCCGCCCGGGTGCGGGCGCACCAGGCTCCTGGAACGGCTGGCCGCGGCGGCCAAGCGCCCGGTCCACACCGGCGGCGGCCTGGCCATGCTCTCCTCGGCCCCGGCTCTGGCCCTGGAGCGCGCCACTCGGGCGCGCATGCCCGCCGAGGACGTGCCGCTGCTGGCCGAGGCGGTCTACTCGCGGGTCCGCGGCGGCGTGCTCATCATCGACGACCTCCAGTGGTGCGACGCGGCCACCATCGCCGTCCTGCCGATCCTGGCCGAGCGGATCCCGATCGCGGCGGCCCTGCGCACTCCCCACCGGCTGTCCGGGGCCGCGGCCGATCGCCTCACCGAGGCGGCGACGGTCATCGCCGTCCCCGACCTGACCGAGACCGAAGCGGCCGACATCGTCCGCCGATCCGCCCCGGCCCTGCCCGAGCACCGCGTCGAGGCGGTCGTGCGCCGCGGTGGACGCAGCCCCTTGGCGCTGACGGCCCTGGCCGGGCGCGCCGAGGACGCCGAAGTCGACTTCGAGGCCGCCGCCGACCCGGCCGCGGCCGCGGCCGCGGCGATCGCCGACCTGCCCCGGCCGGGCCGCACCGCCCTGGCCGCGCTCGGGCTCCTGGGCCGACCGGCCCACCCCAGCCTGCTCGGCGAAGGCGCGGCCCTGCTGCTGGAGGCCGGACTGGCCGTCGCCGACGGCCAGCACGTGCGCCCGGCCAGCCCGTGGATGGCCGAGATCGCCGCCGGCCTGCTCGACGGACCGGCCCGGGTCGCGATGCACACCCGCCTGGCCGAGGCCACCGGCGGCATCGAGGCCGCCCGCCACGCCCACGCCGCCGGCAACGGCCCGCTGGCGCTGCGACGCGCCATCGAGGCCGCCGAGGCCGCTCCCGGGCCCTCGGCGCGCGCCGAAGCCCTGCTGCTGGCGGCCGAGCTCGACCCGGACCGGCGCGTCGAGGCCGCCCGCGCGGCCCTGGCCGCCGGACGCCCCCGGGCCGCCGCCGCCGCGGCGGCCGAAGCGACCGGCAGCGAGGCCGCCCTCGTCCGCGCCTGGGCCCACCTGGCCACCGGCGAGACCGAAGCTGCCGCCGAAGCCCTGGCCGAGGCCGATCCGGGCCCCGAGACCGACCAGCTGCGGCTGCTGACGGCCTCGAACGCGGACCGGCCCGCGCTGGCCGAGCAGATCCGCCGCTCC
>NZ_JAELXW010000180.1 GCF_016428645.1 Glycomyces salinus
GGTCCTGTTGGCGAAGTCGGTTGAGTTGACTGGAGTGGCATGCTGGGGGCTCGATGGCCGCTCGGGTTGGAGGTTTTGTGATGTCGTTGGAGCCTAGGGATTTTGGTTCGATTCCGGAATTGACGGTGTCGGTGGCGCGGTCGGCGTTTCCGAAGCGGTCGTTGGCGATGCGGATCAGGGAGACACTTGGTCCTATCTGGTCGGATGAGGAGTTCGCTCGGGCGTTCTCGTCCACGGGGCGTCCGGCAGTGTCACCGGTGGCGTTGTGCCTGGTGAGCGTGCTGCAGCATGTGGAAGGTTTCGCGGATCGGCAGGCCGCTGAGGCGGTTCGGGGCCGGATCGACTGGAAGTACGCGCTCGGTCTGGAGTTGACCGATCCGGGGTTCGATTACTCGGTGTTGTCCGAATTCCGTGCCCGGTTGGTCGAGCACGAGTTGGGCATGCGCGTCTTCGACGCGGTGATCGAGTGCTGTGATGCGGCCGGGCTGCTGGAGAGGGACGGTCGGGTGCGGACCGATTCGACGGTGGTGCTGGCCGGGGTGCGGTGGTTGAACCGGCTCGAGTTCTGCGGGGAGACGGTGCGGTCGGCGTTGGAGGCGATCGCTGCGGCCGAGCCGGATTGGTTGGCCGAGCGGATCAGCGGGCAGCAGGTCGAGCGGTATGGCAAGCCGGTCGATAATTGGCGGTTGCCGAAGAAGGCCGTCGATCGCAATAAGCGGCTGCGGCAGTTCGCGAAGGACGGGTTCTGGCTCCTTGACCAATGTGCGGCGGATGCGCGAGGGCCGGGTGCGGCCCTTGCGGATCTGGAGGCGGTCTCGGTGTTGCGGCGAGTGTGGGGTCAGCAGTTCGAGCGGTGTGGTGGGCGGATCGTGGTGCGAACGGCCGACGATCTGCCGCCTTCGGAGGAGGTGGTCGTGTCCCCTTTTGATATCGATGCCCGCTACAGCGTCAAACGCGGGCAGTCGTGGAACGGCTATAAGGCGCATCTGTCCGAGGCCTGTGAGCCGGGCTATCCACATGTGATCGTGGGTGTCTACACGACCGATGCGACCGTGCCCGATCTGAGCTGCACCGAGCCGATCACCAGGCAGTTGCGTGCGCGGGGCCTGCGCCCGCGGACGCATTTTGTCGATCAGGGTTACGTGGCCGCCTACCACCTCGTCCGTGAAGCCGCATCAGGGACGGTGCTGCACGGTCCGATCCGCGGGGACTGGTCGACGACCAAAGGCGCTGATGTGCTGTTCAAACCCACTGATTTCGTCGTTGACGAACCGACGCGGACGGTGACGTGTCCGGCTGGGCAACGCAGCACCGGGTGGTCGGTCAGGATCGGGGACAACGGCACTCCCTATGCGAACGTGTCCTTCCCGGTCGGCGTCTGTCGTCCTTGCCCGCTTCGCGCCAAGTGCACCCGCGCGAACATGGACAAGAACCAGCGAGGACGCGGCCTGAAGGTCATGCTCGGCGCCTATCGGAAAGCGATGCTCGAGCGTCGTGCCGAACAGGAAACCGAGCCATGGCGCGAATCCTATAAGCAACGCTCGGGCGTTGAAGGAGCGATCAGTCAGGCCACCGGCCGGATCGGTATGCGCCGCTGTAAATATCGGAGCCTTGATAAGACCGCGTTGCAGCATATTCTCGGGGCGACCGCGATGAACTTTATCCGTGTCAACGCTTGGCGCTGCGGGTACCGGTCAGAAACCACCAGAACCACCCACCTGGCACGCCTGCAACTCCAGACACAAACCTGAAATCAGCCTTCGCCAACAGGACC
>NZ_JAELXW010000181.1 GCF_016428645.1 Glycomyces salinus
CACCGCAGGAGACGACCCACCGCGACCGGCAACCACCGGCAACCACCGGCCAACGGAAAGGAGGACGCCGCCACATGGCCGACACCATCACGCCCGGAAACACACCGACCGACGCACCTGGAGCGGGCATGCGCCGATTGGTGAACACCGAGTCCGGAATTTGGGATATGAAGTCTCGAGAGTCGGCTCTCGATGCCTGGGTGCCCCCATTTCCTCCTCGGTGACCGGCCTTGGAGGCGAGCCCTTGACTTCGGATCGCTATATTGACACACTCCTATGTAATTGATTGGGAGCGCTTCCGCGTCGAAGTCAGTACAGCGAAAGGCATCGAAACATGCGAGTAGACCGAAGACGAAGGCGAACCGCGATCCTCGGCGCGGCCGTCGCCGCGTTCAGTGCCGGCGCCGTCGCGATCGTCGCGGCGCAGGGGGCGAGCGCCGAGGAGGGCTGCGAGGTCCACTACGAGGTCGTCAACGACTGGGGCTCGGGCTTCCAGGCCAACGTCGGCATCACCGCGGGCGAGCCGATCGACGGCTGGACGGTCGAGTGGGACTTCACCGGTGCTGTCTCCGGCATCAGCGCCTGGAACGTCTCCGACCAATCTCTGAGCGGATCGCACTTCACCGCCTCCGACGCGGGCTGGAACGGCTCGATCGCCTCCGGTCAGACCGTCGAGGTCTTCGGCTTCACCGCCGACGGCACCGCCGGCGACATCGCCGACGCCGAGATCAACGGCGTCCTGTGCGGTGAGAGCGGCGACGACCCGACGACCGACCCCGAACCGACCGATCCCGAGCCCACCGACCCGGCGCCCGAGGGCACCCCGGTCGAGGAGCACGGGCAGCTCCACGTCTGCGGCGCATACATGTGCGACCAGGACGACCGGACCGTGCAACTGCAAGGCGTCTCGAGCATGTGGCTGCACTGGCAGACGCAGCCGTACGCGCAGAATCTCACCGCGCTGGAGTGGATGCGCGACAACTGGAACATCGAGGTCTTCCGCGTCGCCATGGGCGTCGAGCCCGAGGGCGCCTACCTGTCCGATCCGGACCACTGGCGTGCCGAGGTCGAGACCGTGATCGAGAACGCCGCCACCGCGGGCGTCTACGTCATCGTCGACTTCCACGCGCACCACGCGCACCAGCACCAGTCCGAGGCGGTCGACTTCTTCAGCGACCTGGCCGACCGGTACGGGCACCTGCCGAACATCATCTGGGAGCCCTACAACGAGCCCGAGCAGGTCTCCTGGAGCGACACCGTCAAGCCCTACCACGAGGCCGTGGTCGCCTCGATCCGCGAGCACGACCCCGACAACATCATCGTGCTCGGCTCACCCACCTGGTCGCAGGACGTCGACGTGGCCGCGGGCGACCCGGTCTCGGGCACGAACCTGATGTACACGCTGCACTTCTACTCCTGCACCCACACCGGCTGGCTCAGAGACAAGGCCGACACCGCGCGCGACGCCGGGCTGGCCCTGTTCGTCACCGAGTGGGGCGCGAGCGCGGCCGACGGCGGCCTGGACGGCCAGGTCTGCCTCAATGAGGCGCAGCTCTGGATCGACTGGATGGCGGACAACCAGGTCTCCTGGACCGCATGGAAACTCGACGTCGGCGACGACTCGACCAACCTGTTGTCCCAGGGCGCGCCGGTCACCGGCGGATGGGACGACTACCTGCACGGCCACGCGCCGTTCGTAGTGGACAATATGGACTAGCCCCAATGCCGTTCGGTTAGGGCTGGGGTGTTGGTGTCAAGCC
>NZ_JAELXW010000182.1 GCF_016428645.1 Glycomyces salinus
CTGCCACGGCGGCGACAACCAACGCTGGAACCTCGCCTGAGGGGCAGTGATCTCACATGTCATGGCTTGATCGCACCGGCACCCGCCGCGCGGTCCTGGCCACCGGAGCGGGGGTGTTCGCGGCTTCGGTCGTGAACATCCCCGCCGCCGGGGCCCGGGCCCAGCAGACCTTCGCCAACCCGGTGGTCTGGCAGGACTTCGCCGACGTCGACGTCATCCGCGTCGGCGACACCTTCTACCTGTCGGCCTCCACGATGCACTACTCCCCCGGCGCCCCGGTCCTGCGCTCGTGGGACCTGGTCAACTGGGAGTTCGCCGGCCATTCCGTGCCGCGGCTCGACTTCGGGTCCAAATACGACCTCGACGGCGGCCGCGGCTACGTCCGCGGCATCTGGGCGTCCTCACTGAACCACCGCCCGAGCGACGACCGGTTCTACTGGATCGGACAGATCGACTTCGCCGCCTCCTACATCTACACCGCGGACTCGGTCGAGGGCCCCTGGAGTCGGCACGCGCAGATCGGCCGGTCGTACTTCGACGCGGGGCTGCTGTTCGACGACGACGATTCCGTCTACGTCGCCTACGGCAACACCGAGATCCGCGTCGCCCAGCTCTCGGCCGACGCCACCCGCGAAGTCCGCGACCAGGCGGTCTTCCAGACCCCGAATCCGCCGGGAGTGCTCGAGGGCGCCCGCTTCTACAAGATCGGCGGCGACTACTACATCTTCCTGACCCGGCCGGCCAACGGCCAGTACGTCCTCAAGTCGACATCCGGGCCCTGGGGACCGTACGAGATGCGGGAGCTCCTCCTCGACCTGCCCGGACCGATCGACGGCGGCGGCGTGCCGCACCAGGGCGGGCTGGTCGACACCCCGGGCGGCGACTGGTACTACATGGCCTTCACCGACGCCTACCCGGGCGGCCGGGTTCCGACCATGGCGCCGATCACCTGGACCGGCGACGGCTGGCCGCAGGTACAGACCGTGAACGGCGAGTGGGGACGGGAGTACCCGTTCCCGAACCTGGCGCCGCGCCAGACCGAGCCGCTGACCGGCGTCGACACCTTCGGCGGGGCGGACCTGCATCCCAAGTGGGAGTGGAACCACAATCCCGACGACGGCCGCTGGTCCACCGGTGACGGCCTGCGCCTGGAGACCGCGACAGTCACCGACGACCTGTACTGGGCGCGGAACACCATCACCCATCGCATCCAGGGGCCCGCCTCCACGGCCACGATCGAGCTCGACTGCTCGTCGATGCGGGACGGGGACCGGGCCGGACTGGCGATGCTGCGGGACTCCTCGGCTTGGATCGGGGTCGCACGTGACAACGGCGCCGGCCGGGTGGTCGTGGTGAACGGCCTCGAGATGGACGGCGACTGGAACACGATCTCGACCGGTTCGGAGGCGGCCGACGCGGCCGGGGCGGGAGACACCGTCTGGCTGCGCGCCGAGTCCGACATCCGCCCCGGTTCGGGCCGCCGGGTCCAGTTCTCCTACAGCACGAACGGGACCGACTTCACCCGCCTCGGACCGGACTTCACGCTGAAGAGCGACTGGCAGTTCTTCATGGGCTACCGGTTCGCGATCTTCAACTACGCCACGCAGTCCCTCGGCGGCGCGGTCACGATGCGGCGCTTCGAACTGTCCATATCGGATGACTCCGGCCCGTCCTACCCCGAGCCCGGTGTGTTCTATCGGTTGGTGGCGCAGCACTCGGGGAAGGC
>NZ_JAELXW010000183.1 GCF_016428645.1 Glycomyces salinus
CTAGGCGCTGCACGCCACGGTCGGGGTCGCGCTGTCGCCGTTGCCGACGAAACCGAAGGCGCTGATCGTCTCGCCGGAGGCGATGTCGCCGTTCCAACCGGCGTCGGAGGCGGTCACGGTCGATCCGCTCTCGGTCAGGTCGGCGCTCCAGTGGCTGGAGATCGATTGGCCGCCGGGCCAGTCCCAGGTCACCGTCCAGCCGTCGAGTGCGGCCCCGCCCGCGGTTATGTGCACTTCGGCCGTCCATCCCGAGCCCCAGTCGTCGACGACGGCCAGCTCCGCGGTGCAATCCCCCGAGGGCGGGTCGGTGGGCTCGTCGGTGGTGGGCGGGTCGGTCGGCGGGTCGGTCGTGCCGCCCTCGCGGATCCGGTCGCGGATCCACTCGCCGGCCTCCTTGAGGTTGGTCGTGCCGGTGAACGGCCCGTCCGGGCAGGTGCCGGTCTCGAAGACCGCGCCGGAGCGGTGGTCGTCGGAGAAGTTCCAGTTCACCCAACTGATGCCCTTGTCCTCCATGAGGTCGAGGTAGCGCTGGGACATGGCGAAGTCGTTCGCGCCCTCGCCCGCGTAGTCCTGGGTGCCGAACTCGGTGACGAACACCGGGATGCTGCCGGCCGCCCGCGAAAGGGCGTCGAGGTAGGACTCGCGGTGGGAGGCGGCGTAGAAGTGGAAGGTGTACATGATGTTCGAGGCGTCGACCGGATCGTCGATGACCTCCTGCTCATCGGTGCCTCCGGAGACGCCGAGCGAGGACCAGTCGGCGGTGCCGAGCAGGACGACGCCGTCGGAGTCGTGCTGCCTGATCACGGGGATGATCTGCTCGTGGTAGGACTTGATCTCCGCCCAGGAGACGCCGTTGGGCTCGTTGG
>NZ_JAELXW010000184.1 GCF_016428645.1 Glycomyces salinus
GTCGACCGGATCGTCGATGACCTCCTGCTCATCGGTGCCTCCGGAGACGCCGAGCGAGGACCAGTCGGCGGTGCCGAGCAGGACGACGCCGTCGGAGTCGTGCTGCCTGATCACGGGGATGATCTGCTCGTGGTAGGACTTGATCTCCGCCCAGGAGACGCCGTTGGGCTCGTTGGCGACCTCGTAGAACAGGTTGTTCTGGTCGCCGTGCTCGGCGGCGATCTCGGCGAAGAAGGTCTTGGCGCGATCGAGGTTGTAGTGCGGGTCGCCGGGGGTGAGCATGTGCCAGTCGACGATGACGTACAGGCCGCGGGCGGTGGCGTCGTCGATGAGGTCGTGCATCCGGGCCGTGAAGCCCTCGGGGTCGGTCTCGTACCCGTCCTCCTGGATGTACATCGACAGGCGCACGACGTCGGCGCCCCAGTCGTAGGCGAGGGCGTCGAGCGAGGCGTCGCCCACGCACTGCGAGAACCACTGCAGCCCGTGGGTGCTCATGCCGCGAAGCTGGACCGGCTCCCCCGCGGAGTCGCAGAGCCGTGTGCCGCAGACGTGGAGCCTGCCGTGCTCGTCGACCGGTGAGGCGGCCGACGCGGTGATCTCGTCCTCGAGGGTCTCGCCGACGGCGATGCCGTATCCCAGGGGCGCGAGCACGATCGCCGT
>NZ_JAELXW010000185.1 GCF_016428645.1 Glycomyces salinus
GGTGCCGCCTCGGGGGTGTTCGCGCCCGGGCATCTGGGCGAGCTGACCCGGATCGTGCCGTTCGAGACCGTCGATGCGGCCCTTGAGCAGTGCCGGGCCCACCAGCGGCGGCTGCGGTCGATCCCCTCCCGCGTGGTGGTGTATCTCCTGCTCGCGTCCGGTCTGTTCGCGAGCGTCGGCTGGATGGGGATCTGGCGGAAACTGCGCGGCGGCCTCGGCCCGGCCCGCACTCCGGCGGCCTCGGCACTTTGGGAGGCGCGGACCCGGGTCGGTCCCGGCCCGCTCAAGGTGCTGTTCGAGCTGCTGGCGGGCCCGACCACGGGGATGGCGCGGTGGCGGGGCCTGGCGGTGTGCGCGATCGACGGCACCCTGCTCGACATTCCCGCCTCGAAGGACAACCTGTCAGTCCACCGCTCCAGCGGCGCGACCCGGTGGGCCGGTGCCGGCTACCCGCAGGTCCGGCTGCTCGCCCTGGTCGCAGCCGGGTCGCGCGCGGTCATAGCGGCCGCGTTCGGACCTGTCGACACCGGCGAGACGAAGTACGCCGCGCGACTGACCGGCGCGATGGGCGCGGGCCAGATCATCCTGGCCGATCGCGGCTTCGATGCCGCCGCCCTGATCGAAGCCATCCGCGGCACTGGCGCCCACCTGCTGGTGCGCATGGGCGCCAGGACCAAACCCGTCCGGCTGCACCGGCTGCGCGACGGCACCTGGCTCGTACGCCGCGGCACGCTGATCTTGCGTCTGATCGAAGCCGAGATCACCATCGCCACCACCGCCGGTACCCAGACCGGCCACTACCGGCTGCTCACCAGCGCGGTCAACCCGCGCCGCTACCCGGCCGATCAGATCGTCGCGCTCTACCACCAGCGGTGGGAGATCGAGACCGCCTACGCAGAGTTCAAATCCACGCTCCTGCGCCGCCGGGTCCTGCGCGGTAAACACCCGGGGGCCATCGACCAGGAAATCTGGGCACTGCTGACGCTCTACCAGGCGATCCGCATCGCTATCGCCGACGCTGTGATCGGTGAACCGATCGGCCCACTCCAAGCCAGCTTCACCATCGCCCTGGAAACCGCCCGCGACCAGCTCATCCGCGCCGCGAACCTCCTCGATGACGAACAGATCGACCTCAAAGGCGTGATCGGACAGCAAATCCTCGCGCACCCGCTACCCGAACGCCGACTCCGCAAAGCACCTCGCGTGGTCAAACGAGCGATCTCGAAATACCACGCCCGCAGCAACCACATCGACCGGCGAACCTACAAGGCCACCCTCGACATCATCGTCTACGCAGACCCCTAACCGAACGGCATTG
>NZ_JAELXW010000186.1 GCF_016428645.1 Glycomyces salinus
ATGCGGACTGTCCATGCGAGGCAGCCTAAGCGCCCGCGTCCACGCGCCGCAAACGAGATCGGCCTGGCCGGTTCACTCCAAAGCCCGGTACTCGGCCGGCGGTTCGGCCAGATCGGGGCGCTCCAGCCAGTACTGCCCGCCGTGAAGGGTGATCATCGCCCAGTGCCAGGCTTCGTCGTGGAAGATCAGTCCTCGCCACGGCGCGTTGTCCGCCTCGTAGGGGTAGCAGTCGAGCGCCGCCTCCTCGGCCTCGGCAGGCGGGAGTCCGCCGCACCGCCGCATCACCCACGCGTAGCGGCGCCGCTCGCCTTCGAGGTACTCGACGTACTCGGTCTCGGTCCAATCCATTGGCTATGCGACGGTGAACATTCGGCGGCCCATACGTTCACTCCCGCGATTCCTCGAACGCCTTGCGGACCCGCACCGGCGCCTTGATGAGCCAGGCGTCCTCGACCAGTTCGGACAGCCGCTCCGGCTCGATCTTCTCGAGGTCCACCAGGATCATCGCGTAGCCGTCGTAGTGCGGCTTGGTGTAGTAGGCCTCATCTCCCGAGGCCAGCAGCGCCGCCTTCTCGGCGGCGTCGCAGACGATCGCGAGTCCACCTTCGGACTCGGTGCGCAGCCGCGCGAAGAACTGGCCCTTGACCTTCAGCGATGGGGTTCCCCAACTGGTGGTCTCCTCGACCTCCGGGTACCGCTCGGCGATCGCGACGACCTCTTCCCATGACGGCATGTGGCGCTCCCTTCGACACCTCCATGCTCCCGCGCGGGTGCGACATACCGAAGAGACTCCCTCGACGGCGGCGGCCCCAAGCACGCTGTGGTGCAGGTTGGGGCTTGGCCGGGCGGCGACGGAGGGTGGGTGGAGGTCCGGGGGCCGGGTTGTCGTGGCCGAGCCGATTCGAGTCAGTGTTCAGACAGTCACCGATGAAGAGGTGTATGGGAGGTCGGGGTCGTTCTCCGTGGCCGGGCAGCACTGGGCCCGGCGTCAACCGGTCAGCGATGGGGAGGCGGGTGGCGGGCCTTGGGCTGAGGGCCCCGGCTGCTGCGAATGCGGATTGCCACATGTCAAGCGCGAACTTCCCGGGCCCGATCCATCTGCCGCAAAACGGTTTCCAGTAGTGAACATGAATGCTTTCCCACCCTGTGGGTGATGGCAATGGC
>NZ_JAELXW010000187.1 GCF_016428645.1 Glycomyces salinus
ATTGAGCCATTTCGAGCAAGGCATCATGCGCTCTGAGTGAGGACGAGGCGGCGGGGTCGTTCGATGCGGAAGAAAGCGAGGCAGGCGCGGGCGATGGTCCCGATCCGCCATGGATTGAGTGAGACCTTCTGCAAACAGCGGAAACGCATCTTCAGATCGGCGTTGGCCTTCTCGGCTAGGGCGCGCTTGGCGCCGATGAGGCGGTTCCAGTCCTTCTGCGCCTCGGTCAGCTTGCCGCCCTTCGGGGCCTTGTGGGGTACGACCACGGCAGGGAAGGCCCGGAACTTCTCATACCCCAAATCGACCAGGACCAGCATGTGCTCGTTGTCGTTCACGCCGATGTTGAGCAGGGCGATCTCGGCCTCGACACCGGTCTTGACGGCAGCGTTCGCATCGTGCTCGCGGCCGGGGCGGGCCTCAGCGACCCACAGCGGGTAGCCGTCGGGAGCGGAGATGACCTGGAGGTTGACCCCGTGCCGGTGATGTTTCCCGCTCCAGAACAGGTCAACGCCCTTCGTCGGGCCTTCGACCTGGGCGCGGGTGGTGGGGATGAGGGTGCCATCGAGCCCGATGTGCCCGTCCCCGGCTTCTCGGGCGGCGTCGATCGCATCGTGCAGGCGCGGAGCCGTCTGGCTGAGGACTTCGAGGCCCTCCCAGAGGTTGTCATAGGCAGTGGTCGAGGGCAGATGGTTGTCGGCGGCGAGTTGGGCGATACGGGTGCCGTCGATGAGGAAGCGGAGCACGAACACCGCCTGCGACCAGGGCGTCAGGCGACGAGTGCCCTTCCTGGTGCCGATGGAGCGACGGTGGGCGATCAGACGGCGGGCGAACCACTCGCAGGCGGCACGGTCAACAGGCAGGAATGCGGTGTATGCGACACTCAATGATGCGAAACCTCTTGGTGTGGAACTGAAGTCGTAGCAGCTCCAGTCTCTCCCAAGAGGTTTCGTTGTCTCCCAACGGATCATGATCACACGGCGTACCCGTCACCTTGCCCGAAGAAGCTCATT
>NZ_JAELXW010000188.1 GCF_016428645.1 Glycomyces salinus
CTAGGGCCTGTTTGAGAAGTGAGGGAGCCTCCAGTTAGTTTGGTTGTGCTGCAAGCAAACTGATCACTGGAGGCTCCAAGTGTCAAGAGTACCTGCTCACGCCGTGCTCACTGACAAGCAGTGGGGACACCTGCGCAAATGGGTCCCGGCGCCCGCGGTGACCGGGCGGCCGATCACCAGGTCGAGGCGGCAGTTGCTCGACGGAATCGCCTGGCGAGTCCGCACCGGATCGCCCTGGCGGTTCGTTCCCGAGACTGCATTCGGCCCCTGGGAGACCGTCTACGGGCTCTTCCGCACCTGGCAACTGGAGGGCATCTGGCCGATGCTGCTCAAGGCCATCCTGACCTTCCTTGACAACGCAGGCCGCTTGACCTGGGACGTCAGCGTCGACTCCACGATCGTCCGCGCGCATCAGCACGCCGCCGGTGCCGCGGCCCGACCCGTGGCCGGCGAGCCGGCCGACCACGCCATCGGCAAGTCCCGCGGGGGTCGGACCACCAAGATCCACACTGTGGCCGACAACGCCCAAGTCGGCCTGTCGATGACCATGACCGCAGGTCAGGCTGGAGACAGTCCCCAGTTCCGTCCGCTGCTGGAGCGAATACGCGTGTCCCGGCCCGGGCCGGGCCGACCCCGGACCCGACCCGGAAGGGTCATGGCCGACAAGGCCTACACCTCCCGCAAGAACCGCGCCTACCTGCGCAGGCGCGGCATCCAGGCGGTGATCCCCGAGAAAAAGGACCAGCGGCGGAACCGGCAGGCCAAGGGCCGCGCCGGTGGCAGGCCTCCGGCATTCGACCGGGAAGCATACAAAGACCGCAACACCGTCGAGCGGTTCTTCAACCGGCTCAAGCGATTCCGCGCCGTCGCGACCCGCTACGACAAACTCGCCGTCCGATACGAGGCCACCGTCCAGGTCGCGATGATCCTCGACTGGAAGCCCTAGCTTCTCAAACAGGCCCTAG
>NZ_JAELXW010000189.1 GCF_016428645.1 Glycomyces salinus
CTGTGACTGAAACCCGTTGAGAGGCAAGGAAACCCCCTGGTAGAGACTGGAGTTACCACAGCTTCAGCCTGCTCCCAAGGGGTTCCGTGTCTGCCATTGTCACCTATACCGCGATCCTGCCTGTCGACCGGGCCGCCGTCGCCTGGTTCTCCCGCAACCTCGCGGCCCACCGCCGCGCGATCGGCACCCGCAAGGGCACCCGCCGCCTCACCCCCTGGGCGCAGGCCGTCCTGGTCCTGCGGTGGATGATCGACGGTGATCGCGTCAAGCAACTCCGGACCGACAACGCGCTGCCCTCCTCGACGACGTACGACTACCTGCACGAGGGCCTCGATGTGCTCGCGCAGGCCGCGCCGGGCCTGGGCGAGGCCATCGACGCCGCCCGGGCCGCCGGCGACGAGCACATCGGCCTGGACGGCACCCTGATCCCCACCTGCCGGGTCACCGTCGAGGGCCCTACCGAAGGCTGTGACCTGTTCTATTCGGGTAAACACCACCGGCACGGGGTCAACCTCCAGGTCATCTCCGCCGCTGACGGCTACCCGCTGTGGATCGGCCAGGCACGACCGGGACGCGAGCATGACACGACCGCCGCGCGCCACACCGGCGTCGAGGAGGCGGTCGCGCTGATCAACATCGGCGTGCCTACCGAGGATCATCTGCTGGTCCTGGTCGATTTGGGGTATGAGAAGTTCCGCGACTTCCCGGCCGTGCGCTGTGGGCACAAGAAACCCAAAGGCGCGAGGCTGACGGTCGACCAGCGCCAGTACAACAAAGTCCTCGGAGCGCTGCGGGCCCTGGCCGAGAAAGCCAACGCCGACCTCAAGGTCCGATTCAAATGCCTGGACAAGATCGGGCTCAACCCGTGGCGGATCGGCACCATCGCACGCGCCTGCCTCGCCCTGTTCCACTTCGAACGCCCCCGCGTCACCGACCGTCACGCATGAGTTGCACGGAAAAGCTCA
>NZ_JAELXW010000019.1 GCF_016428645.1 Glycomyces salinus
AAGCGACCGGCAGCGAGGCCGCCCTCGTCCGCGCCTGGGCCCACCTGGCCACCGGCGAGACCGAAGCTGCCGCCGAAGCCCTGGCCGAGGCCGATCCGGGCCCCGAGACCGACCAGCTGCGGCTGCTGACGGCCTCGAACGCGGACCGGCCCGCGCTGGCCGAGCAGATCCGCCGCTCCCGGCCCGGCCCGGTCGACCACCCCGGACTGGCCGCGGCCCTGGCCGGCGACGACCCGGCGGCCCTGGCCGACGCCGAAGCGGCCGCCCTGGCCGCCGGAGCAGTCACGACGGCCAACTGGTGCGCCTGGCAGCGCGTGACCGCCCTGGCCGACGCCACCCGCCTCCTGGAGGCCGAAGCGGCCGCCCGCGAGGCCGCCGCCCGGTGCGGCGCGGCCGGCGCCTACTCCTGGCAGACCCGCTTCCTGGCCGCCGCCGCCTGGTGCCTGGTCCTGTCCGGCACCGGCCTGGACCACCTGATCGCCACCGCCCAGTCGCTGGCCGACCACACCCTCCCGGCCGTGGCCGACACGCTCGTGGCCGCCGCCATCGCCCTGGCCGAGGCCGACACCGGCGCCCTGGGCGCCGCCCGCGCCCGCCTGGGCCGCCTGGCCGACCCGCCGGCCGCGCTCGGGGCGCTGGTCGACTGGCTCGAACACGAGACCGCCTGGCTCGACGGCCAGCCCGGACCGGAGGCGCCGCAGGCCCAGACCGGCCTGGTCGGCGGGCTCGCCCACATCACCGGCCGGTGGATCGCCTACGACACCGGCACCGACCCCGAGACCGCCCCCGACCGGACCTGGCCCGGCCCGATCGGGGCGACCCTCGACGCGTGGGACGCGGCCCGCAGCGACGCCTTCGCTGCCGCGGCCAAGACCTGGGAGGGCCTGTCGGCGCGCGAGCAGGTCCGCTGCCTGCTGGCGCTGGCGGCCCACTCCGGGCAGCCCGAGGCGGCCGTGGCCGCACTCGAAGCGGCCGAACGGCTCGCCGAAGACCGGGGCCTGACCGTCCTGGCCGGGCGCGCCAAACGCTCACTGCGCCGCCACGACGTGCGCCGCGACCGGCGCAGCGCGCGCGGCACCGGCGGCCTGACCGACCGCGAGGTCGAGGTGCTGACCCATGTGGCCGCCGGCCACCCCACCCGCCGTATCGCCGAGATCCTGGGCATCACCGCCGAGACGGTCGAGACCCACATCCGCTCGGGGATGCGCAAGCTCGGTGCCAAGACCCGCACCGAAGCGGCCGTGCTGCTCGACGCCGGAGGCCCGGCATGACCGACACCGTCCCGCTGCACGTGGTCGCCACCGCCCCCGAGGCCGAGGCGATCGTGCGCCGCTGCACCGCCGCCGGCTGGCGCGCCCACCGCGGATTCGCGCTGCTGGAGCCGGCCTGGGACCTGGCCGAGCGGCGCCTGGTCGCCCACGGCCAGGTCGGCGACGACCACACCGCCTCGCAGGCGGTCCTGGCCGCGGCCCGCGGCGCCGGGATCGTGGCCGTCGCGGCCGGCCAGATCGCGCTGGCGCTGGCCGCCGACCTGCGGCGCGTCGGACCTCTGGGGACCGTCCCGGGCAAGGACGAGATCGACGACGGGCTCGACCTGGACACCGAGCAGCGGGCCCTGCTGACCCGCCTGGCGGCCGGTTCGACGATCGCGGCCGCGGCCGAGGCCGAGTTCGTCTCGCTGCGCACGGCCAACCGGCGCATCGCCGCGGCCCGCAAGACCCTCGGGGTCAAGACCACCCGCGAGGCGGTCATGATCTACATCAAGCACGCCCGCACCTAGCGGCCGAGCTCGGCCAGGCGGGCCTCGGCCTCCTCCAGCCGCTTGCGCAGCCGCTCGGCCTCCTCGGCGGCCTCGGCGCGGATCCGCTCGACCACCTCGGACACCAGCTCCGAGACCTCTTCGGACTCGGCGGCCGCGCACATGGCCAGGGCCGCCGCATGGGAGACCTCGGCGCCCTTGACGGCGGTGCGGGCGCCCTTGGACGCGGACACGGCCCACGACCCGTCCTCATAGGTCAACGTGACCGTCAACTCCGGATGCTTGGCCCCCGCCCGGGGCCTGGCGGCCCGCTTGCGGGCCGGCGCGGCCGGTTTCACCTCATCGGTCTTGGCGTCATTCTGGTCGGCCACGGGCTTCCTCTCACGTGCGGGCTTGGACTCGGCAGTCGGCTTCTCGGGCTCCAGCAGCCCCGGACCGGCCGGAGCGCGCTCGCGTTCGCGCTGCCGGGGCGTCCGGGACCGGGCGGTCTCGCCGCGGGCCGGCATCCGCAGCTCGGCCGGGGAGAACGGCAACTGGTCGGACCCGAAGGCCACGACCACGAAATCGCCCTCCCTGGGCTGGGCGAGCTCGACGACCTTCCCGGACCGGCCGGCGACCTGCCCGGCCGACTCGGTGAACATCACCTTCGGCCGCTTCCCTTGCGCCAGTACGGCCGCAAGATGGTCGATGTCGGTACTCGACAGTGACATCAGGGGGCTCCTTCCGAAAACACAGGCTGCATCCTCCAACACCTACACCCGGCCTGTGACACCGGCCCGCGGCGCGGCCGCCTTCCGAGACTGTCGGCAACGGTTCAAACGCCCGCCATATCGCATTCGCCCCTTGGGCCCGACCGGGCCCATACGCTCCCACTATGAGAGTTGCCCTGGTCACAGAGTCGTTTCCGCCTCAGGTCAACGGCGTCGCCCGATCCGTTGCCCGCACCGCCCAGCACCTGCACGACCGCGGCCTGTCCCCGGTCGTGATCGCCCCCGCCCCCGGCGGCGGGACCGTGCCCGACTGCCCCTGGCCGATCGTCCACGTCCGCTCGGTCCCGATCCCGGCCTACCGGAACTTCCGCGCCGGCCTGGCCACCCGCGCCCTGGACGCGGCCCTGGCCGACTACGCCCCCGACGTGATCCACCTGGCCTCCCCGTTCGGCTACACCGGCCGGGCGGCCGAATACGCCTGGGCCACCGGCATTCCCGCGGTCGCGGTCTGGCAGACCGACCTGCCAGCCTACACCCGCGCCTACCACCTGACCGCCTTCGAGCAACTGGTGTGGCGGCGGCTGCGGCGCATCCACTCCAAGGCCGCGATCAACCTCGCCCTGTCCCGGTGCACCGCCACCGCCCTGGCCGAACAGGGCATCGGCGGCGTCGAAGTCCTCCCGCACGGCGTCGACACCGAACGGTTCAACCCGGCCTGGGCCGACCCCGACCTCCACCGCGCCCTGGCCCCCGACGGCGAGATGCTCATCGGCTACGTCGGCCGCCTGGCCCGCGAGAAGCAGATCCACCTGCTCGCCGAAGCCTCCCGGCTGCCGGGCGTGCGCCTGGTGGTGGCCGGCGACGGGCCCCGCCGCCGCGCCCTCGAACGGGCCATGCCCGAAGCGGTCTTCCTCGGCAACCTCTCCGGCGACGACCTCTCGCGCCTGTACGCGACCCTGGACCTGTTCGCCCACACCGGGCCGTTCGAGACGTTCGGCCAGACCATCCAGGAGGCCCACGCCTCCGGCGTGGCCGTGCTCAGCGTCGACGCCGGAGGCGCGGCCGAACTGGTCGAACCCGGCGTCGACGGCGACCGCTTCGCCCTCGGCGACGGCCCCGGCCTGGCCCGGTCGGTGGCCGCGCTGGCCGCCCGGCCCCAGCTGCTGGCGCGCTGGGGCCGGGCCGGACGCACCAAAGTCCTCGACCGCACCTGGGAAGCCGAAGGCGACGCCCTCATCGGCTACTACGAGCGCGCCCTCGCCCAGACCCGGACCGGGCCCGTCCGAGCAGTCCGCGCGGCTTGACATAGGACAGCACGGTCGCGCCGATGAAGATCCCCGAGGAGACGATCGGCCCGGCCATCACATCGGGGGCCACCGCGATCAGCGACCCCGGCTCGACCCGGCCGGCCAGCTCGGCCGCGCCCGGACGCAGCAGCAGCACCGTCAGCACGAAGGCGATGCAGGTGGCGACCAGTTTGATCAGCACCCACCGGTGACGCAGGCTCCAGCGGGTCCCCAAGGCCAGGACCAGGCCGGTGCCGATCGCGACCGCCCCGACCGGGACCGGCAGGGTCCCCACGATCGCCGCCGCGGCGGCCGCGGCCGCGAACTGCGTCGGCGCATCGGTCGCCGACCAGACCAGGGCGGTCAGTACCAGCAGCGACAGGCTCACCCCCAGCCAGGCGACCGAAGCCAGCACATGGACGATGACGGTGGCGCGGTACGCGCGGCGATTGAGTCTCATACCGGCCACCATCGCCGCCGCACGCGCCGCCCGGCCTCGACGCGCGCGCGTATCCGCCCCTACGGCACCGCGCTTAGGACCGTGAGGCCGCCCGGAGCGCCAGCAGCGGGAACAGCAGCACCGACAGCATCGCCGCCCCGACCATCGCCGAACCGGTCGCGACCTCGATCAGGCCGCGGGAGGCGCCGATGTCGGCGGCGATGACCACGATCGGCAGCTGGCAGGCGGCGAACCAGGACAGCGCGTCCCGGCCCGGCCTGGCCAGGCTCGGCGCGAACGCCAACCACGTCACCGCCCCGCGCACCAGCGCGAACGCGGCCAAGAACACCGGCAGCAGCGCCAACGCCACCGGCGAGGAGACCAGTTCACCGAGCTCGAAGGTCACTCCGGTGTAGACGAAGAAGATCGGCACCAGCCAACCGAAGCCGATCCCGTCGAGCTTGGAGCCGACCTGCTCGACCTCCTCATCGGAGATCGTGCGCAGGATCAGGCGCATGACCATCCCGGCGGCGAACGCGCCCAGCGCGATATCGACCCCGACCTCGGCCGCCAGCAGCACCGACGCCAGCAGCGCCAGCACCGACAGGCGGATCGCGAACTGCACGCTGGTGCCCAGCGTCGCCGACAAGAGCCTGGACACGCGCTCCGAGCGCCGCAGCGTCCCCAGAGCGGCCGCGGCCACCGCCAACCCGGCGACCAGGATCGCGACCGTGGTGCGCCCCGAATGCTGGCCCTGCGCGAAGAACAACGCCACCAGCACGATCGGAGCGAACTCGCCGACCGCGCCCACGGCCATCAGCCGGGCGCCCACCGGGCCGGACAGGACACCGGCGTCGCGGGCGATCGGCAGGACCGTGCCCAGCGCCGTCGACGACAGCCCGATCGCCACGATCAGCACCGCAGGACCGGCCCCGGCGACCCACGCCAGGCCCGCCGCGAGCGCGAACGAGACCGCCCACGAGGCCGCGGCCAGCCCCGTGGCCCGCCCCGAGGCGCGACGCAGGTCGATCTCGTACCCGGCCAGGAAGAACAGCATGGCCATCCCGATCTGGGAGGCCCCGTCCAGGACCGGGCCGGGCTCGACCAGACCGGCCACCTCCGGTCCGATCACGACACCGGCGACGATCTCGACCACCACCGAGGGGATGAGGATCCACCGGGCGAGCCGGTCGGCCACCAGCGGCGCCAGCACCGCCGCGAAGGCGACCGCCACCAACGCGAAGGCGTCTTGCTCGGCTACGGTGATCTCCACGAAGCGCACCCTAACCGGCAAGGGGCCCAAGGGGTGGGAGATCGGTGGGGATTCGCCCCGTGTCCGAACGAACACTACCGACAAGTAACCGGTGGTGCGTATGGTTCAACCATGGACACCACCGCCTCGGCCCCGACAGCGACAAAACCGCGCCTGCGCGGCTGGCTCCACCTCGGCGCCTTCCCGGCCGCGATCATCGCCGGCCTGATCCTGGTCGCCACCGGCCCCACCCTGGCCGCCCGGCTGACCACGGCGATCTACGTGGCCACCTCCGCGGCCCTGTTCGGCGTCTCGGCCCTCTACCACCGCACCACGCTCACCCCGCTGGCCACCGCACGCCTCAAACGCCTCGACCACGCCAACATCTACCTGATCATCGCCGGCACCTACACGCCCGTGGCCGCCCTCGCGCTCGACGGGACCGCCCGCGTCGGCCTGCTGGCGGTCGTGTGGACCGGCGCGGTCGCCGGCGTGTGCTTCCGCACCCTGTGGCTCGGCGCACCCCGCTGGCTCTACACCGCCCTCTACATCATCCTGGGCTGGGTGGCCGTGTTCGTCCTCCCGCAGCTGGTGGCCGGAGCCGGGATCGCCGCGACGGTCCTCATCTTCGCCGGCGGGGTGCTCTACACCGCCGGGGGAGTGGTCTACGCGCTCAAACGCCCCGACCCGAACCCACGCTGGTTCGGCTTCCACGAGGTGTTCCACTCCTTCACCTTGGCCGCCTACGTCACTCAGTTCGCGGCGGTGGCACTGGTGGTCGGCTCCAGCGGCGCGGCGAGCTAGAATCCGTCGCAGGCGAGGACGAGGAGGCCGCCATGAGCGACCGGCAGGCACGCGGAGCCGAGCGGGCCATGCGCGAGGCCGACAAGGAGTTCCAGAACCTTCCAGGGGCCGGCAAGCCCCTCTCAGGTCTGGGCCAGAACCTCGGCGAGGACTGGTGGCTCCACCAGAAGACCACCCGCGAGAACATCGGCGACGAGGCGCTGCCGAAGACCATGCGGCTGCGCAAGGAATTCGGCGCCCTGCACCAGACCCTCGACGCGATCGACCGCGAAGAGCAGGTGCGCCAGGCCCTCGACGACCTCAACGTCCGCATCCGCGCCGCCCTGATCGGACCACCCGACGGACCCCCGCTGAACTTCGGACCGGTCGACGTCGAAGCCGAGATCGCCGCCTGGCGCGAACGCCGCCGCTGAACCACCGCACTCGAAACCGGCCGAGGGGGCAAGCGCGGCTACGGTAGTGCCCATGATCGCAGTCCACGTGTTCCTGCAATGCCGCCCCGAAGCCCGAACCGAGTTCATCGCCGCCCTCCGGGCCCTCCAGGCCTCCACGCTCGAATCCGACACCGGATGCGTCCACTACCGCTTCTACGCCGACCTGGACGACCCGACCCGGTTCGGCTGCCTCGAGGAATGGACCGACAAGGCCAGCCTCGACGCACACCTGGCCGCCGCCCACCACGAGACCGGCTCGGCCGAGATCGACCGGTACCGCGCCCGAGAGACCGAGATCCGCGTCTTCGAGGCCCAACCGATCGACCTGTGAACACCCCGGCGGCCGGCCGCGAGACCGGCCGCCGGGGGAGTACTACAGCGACAGCTCCCGCCGCCGCCGGTCGACCGCCCGGCACACCCCGGCCTCGACCAGATCGGCGTTGATCGCCCCGGCCGCCCGCACCCCCGCATCGGCGGCGGTCACGACCTGCGCCATCAGATTGGCCACATTCCCGGCCACCCACACGCCCGGGACCGACGTCGCCCCGTTGACGTCGGCGTCCACGTACGAACCGATCTCCACACCGTCCCGCGTCATCTCCACGGTCTTGAGACCCAGATCGGTCAGCAACCGCGCGGTGGCGGTGAACTTCGGGGCCACCACCAGCGCCCGGCACGGCACCGACCGCTCGCCCTCGACCACGACCCCGGCCAGGCGGTCGGCCTCGACCTCCAGGCCGGTCACCTTCCCGTCGACCACCGGTACGCCGCGGGCGGCCAGACGCTCCTCGTCCTCGTCCGAGAACACCCCGGCCGTGTGCCGCAGCACCGTCACCGAATCGCTCCACTGCCGCCACAGCAGCGCCCCGTGGACGGCCAGGGAACCAGTCCCCAGGATCGCGATCGGCTCATCGCGCACCTCCCAGCCGTGGCAGTACGGGCAGTGCAGCACATCCCGGCCCCACCGCTCGGCCAGACCCGGCACCTCCGGCAACCGGTCGACCAGCCCCGTGGCCACCAGCAGCCGGTCGGCCTCGACCGAGCCCCCGCCGCCCAGATGCACCCTGAACCCGTCGCTCAGCCGCTCCAGCGAAGCGACCGACCCCTCCAGCACCCGCCCGCCGAACCCGGCGACCTCGGCCCGCCCGGCCTCGACGAAATCACCGGGCGCCATCTCGTTGCGCGTCAGATACGAATGGATCCCCGCCGCCGGGGCGTTGCGCGGCGACCCGGCATCGACGACCAGCACCGAACGCCTCGCCCGCGCCAGAACCACCGCCCCCGACAGCCCGGCGGCGCCGCCGCCGACCACCACCACCTCGTAACGCCCGGCCAGATCGGTCGTGTTCGCTTCCATGAGTCCTCCTCTGCGGTCTCCTGGCACCGATCCTGCCCGCCCCACCGAACCAATGGCAAATATCTTGCCGAATCGGCAAAATAGGAGGCATGGAGGAACACGAACTCACCGACGTCCTCACCGGCGTCGGACCACGCCTGAAACACCTGCGCCAACAGCGGGGGAGCACCCTCACCGAACTGTCCGAGACCACCGGCATCTCCGTCAGCACCCTCTCCCGACTCGAATCCGGCCGCCGCAGACCCACCCTCGAACTGCTCCTGCCCATCGCCGCCGCCCACCGCGTACAACTCGACGACCTCGTCGGCGCCCCGGCCACCGGCGACCCCCGCATCCACATGCGCCCCTTCCAACGCCACGGCCAGACCTTCATCCCCCTGACGTCCAAACTCGGCGGCCTCCAGGCCTACAAACAGATCCGCCCACCCGACCCCGACCCAGGCAAACGCCCCGACCAGCGCATCCACGAAGGCTACGAATGGCTCTACATCCTCTCCGGCCGCCTCCGCCTCCTCCTGGGCCCGCACGACCTCATCCTCGGCCCCGGCGAAGCCGCCGAATTCGACACCCGCGTCCCCCACGCCTTCACCAACCCCGGCCCCGGCCCGACCGAATTCCTCTCACTCTTCGGACCACAAGGGGAGAAGATGCACGTCAAAGCCAAACCCAAAAACCCCTGAGCGAACGTCCCAACCCAAAGGCATACTTCATCCTGTGACCGACAACGCCAAAACCACGCTCCAGCACTACCTCCAGACCGGCCGCGACACCCTCCTGTGGAAACTGGAGGACCTGAGCGAATACGACCGCCGCCGCCCCCTCACCCCCACCGGCACCAACCTCCTCGGCCTGGTCAAACACGTCGCCTTCACCGAAGCCGAATACTTCAGCGTCGTCTTCGGCCGCCCCCACCCCCAGGCCCTCCCATGGATCTACGACGAGACCGACCCCGACGCCGAAATGTGGGCCACACCCGAAGAGACCACCGAATTCATCACCGGCACCTACCGAAGCATCTGGGACCACAGCGACACCGTCATCACCGAACTCGACCTCGACACACCAGGCCGCGTCCCCTGGTGGCGACCCGAAACCGCCGACGTCACCCTCCACCGGATCCTGATCCACATGATCGCCGAGACCCACCGCCACGCCGGACACGCCGACATCCTCCGCGAATCCATCGACGGAGCCACCGGCCTCTACCAGCACAACTCCAACCTGCCACCAGGGGACCGGCAGTACTGGACCGACCACCGAACCCGCCTCGAAGCGGCCGCCGCACACTTCCGCTGACCCAGACCGCACGAAACCGGTCGGCGCCCACCAGAACACCACGGGGCACCGACCGGGAACACCGATCACCCGCGCTCCGAACCCGCCTCAGCCAACCTCGCCTCGGCCGCGACCGCCCGCCCCCGCCACCGGTCGACCTCGCCGCGCAACCCCTCCGCATCGGCCACCGAATCCTCCAACTTGGACTCCAGCACCCGCACATCGCCCCGCAGCGACTCCAACAGCCCGGCCTGCTCGGCCACCGCCGCCCGCGCCGCCTCCGCCTCAGACCCGGCCCGCTCGGCAACACTGCGAGCCACCGCCAGATCACCCAGGACCGCCTCCAGGCGCCCGCGCTCGGCGTCGCGCTCGGCCGCCAGCGCCGCGGCCTTCGCGTCGGCCCGCTCCAACGCCTGCTGACCGGCCCGGACCGCCGCCTCGGCCTCGGCGGCGACCGCCTCGGCCCGCTCCCGCGCCCGGTCGGCCTCCGACCGCGCCGCCTGGGCGGCCTGGGCGGCCTCGTCCCGCTCGGTCAGGGCCGCATCGCGTTCGGCCAGCGCCCGCCGCTCCCGACCCAGGGCCGCCTCGGCCTCCGCTACAGCGCCCGTGCGCTCCCGTTCGGCCTCGGCCGCCTCGTCCCGAGCGGCCCGCTCGCGCTCTTGGGCGTCCTCGGCGTCCTTGAGCGCCCGCACCCGCGCCTCCACGGCCTCCTTGGCCCGAACCTGGGCCGCTTCGACCTCGGCCGCCCGGCGCTCGGCCTCGTCGCGTTCGGCGGCCAGTTCCTCGGCCAGGCCGGAGGAGCGTCCGGCCGCCTCGTCGCGTTCGGCGCGGGCGGCGGCCACGGCACCGGCGGCCTCGGAGCGCACCTCGGCCATGCGCGCCTCGACCTCGGCCGGATCGGTCTCGGCCCGCAGCGCCTCGGCCAGCGGCGCCAAGGCCGCGGTCATGGACTGCTCGATCTGCTCATAGAGCTCCTCGGCGCGGGCGACCGCGCCTTCGAGCCCCGGGGTGGCCCGGCGCATCTCGCGCTGCCGTTTCGCCTGCGAGGCGCAATCGCCCTCGGCGCAGTACAGCCGCGGTCGCCCGCGCCCGGCCTGCTGCGGAATCGGCTTCCCGCACCGTTTGCACAACGTCACTGTTTTCGCCATGCCCACAGCCTACATTATTAATTTCCAGTTTTAAAAAACAAAAACCATAAAAACAAGCGTGTCGCCACTTCCCACATAACTCACGAGAAGTACCGTTCCCGCAAGTTATGTTTCGGAGGGCCCGAAACCGAGTGCACGCGAGCTGTCGGTTCTCAGTTGAGCTGTCACAGTTCTCATCTGACCTGACACAAGTCGCAATCTGACTGTCGTAGCTTCTAGCCACGCGAGACTGCCGGAGCCCCGAGGCTCGCCCTCTGCGTCGGACTGAAGCCAGTTATCCGGCTCGGGAAACCGACCGCGCGGTGACGCAGCGTGGTGGGATCATGAGTCCATGGACGAGGATGAGGAGACCTTGCAGGCACGGTGGCCCCTGCCGGACTGGGTGGCGGACTCCAAGCTCAAGCAGACTGCAGCCATTGGGGTCGCTAACGCCATCGGCGGGGTGCTTGAGAACTGGCCTCGCTTCGACGGAGATCAAGTCCAGCGGGAGTATGCCGAGCACACCGCCGCGGCCGTCCGCGATTCCCTCGCGCCGTACCGATCCGACGAGCTCGCGGATCCCAGTGGCGTCCTCGTCGACTACGTCTACCAGCTGGCCCTCATAGAGCCTGGCGACGTCCAAGATGTCGACAACTACCGCGAACTACTCCGGCGCTATGCCCGATACCTGCTCAGGCTAGCCCAGGACTCTCGAGAGTGAACCTTCGGCTTGGCGGCCAGGGCACTTGCGAGATACTAAGGGATGCCCCAGCTTGAGTTCATGATCATTGCAGCCACCTCCGATGAGCAACAAGGTCTTACGGCGTGGGTCCAGGTTGTCAGCGCATTGAGCACTTTGTCCGGCGTGCTGGCAGCTCTGTGGATAGCGCACAGAGGTTGGAAGAAGCAGGAGGAGGCACGTCTTGAACAGGCGGCTTCTGAAGAGCGAGAACGACGTCGGCAGCAGGAAGCTGAAGATGCTGAGGCTCAGGCGCAAGCACGCCTAGTGCTTGTAAACAACATGGGTGTCCATGATCCGGAGCCAGGCACGGAACATATCAAATCCATCATTTCGTTGCGAATGATCAACCACAGCGAGCACCCTGTCCTCGATGTTCTCGCCGAAGTGTGGGTGCCGCCAGATTCCAAGGAAGGAACGCGTACTGCCGGGCTCTCCCGCCAAGTCGTCTTGCCGGGTGAGGAACAGTTGTTTCCATGCGGGGTCAGTCACGACACTCGAGCCCTCGTGGCCTGGCAGATCACCTGGACGGACCACCACGGCCGGAAGTGGCGATGCGACGCAAACAAAGAGCCCGGCCGACCGTTTGACGGAACTCCGCCGCGCACCTATGGTGCCGTGTGACACGGCACACTTTCCGCTTCATCTGTGCTTGATTGACCGGAAGGTTTCGGACTCAGTCGGACATATCATTGCGGATCGCGCTCATGAGGTCGCGGTAGATCTGATCGATCTCGGTTGCCGAGTCCGCTAGACGCATCCGAGCCCTGATGGCAGGTTCGGAGTCGCCATGGCCTTGGCGCTCAGCTTCTCTTCGGGCTGGGCGCGCCTCCGAGACGAGCGTTCGATTGAACGCCTGGACAGTGCTGAGTAGCTTCTTCGCCAGGTTGAAGACCTCCAAGCTGGCTACCACGCGGATCTCGCTGAGGATCCGGTTGAGCTCTTCGTCTTCTTCCTCCTGCAGATCCGCGAGCGGGATTGCAGACCAGGTCATCGCGTTGTCTCGGATCGTGGCGCCGACACGCAACAACGCTGCGTACGTATCGATTCGGCGGTTCAAGAGAAGCTCACGCCGAGTGCTCTTGCGGCGCATCCGTTCAGAGATGATCGGCGCGCCGATGCCCGTAGCGGCACCGCTGATGATGGCGATGATGCTGACCCACATGCTCGCAGTCGACATGGGCTCGGGCCTCCGATCGGCGCACGGTCTGCCAGGCAGGAACTCCTAGAGTATGGTCCCACGTGCTCCTGGATACCGGCACCCGCGCCATTCTCATTACATCTGTCGCATCGGCGACTGAGACCTGGACCTACGGCACTCCCCCGCCTTAGTCTGATCTGGAGATTTCTAGCCGACTGTCCGGTATTGGTGGGGGTCGGAGTGGCTGGTGTTGAGAACGATGACTTCGTCCTGTCCTACCTCGATGCCGAAGGCGTTGACCAGCGGGAGCCGTTGAGCACCGGTTGGACTGCGGCGTTCGAGTCCGTTCGCCCAGTCCGACAGTTCGGTTCACATGCTGGTCAACGGCACTACCCGGGGTTGTGGTGGTTCGCGACGACCGGCGCTCATGTCGGTTATGAGTCCTGGTTGGAACGGGATCGGATAATGGCCTTCGACTTCGATCCCGAGGTCCTCTCCCTTGCCTCCCAGCCGTTCTGGCTGTCATGGCCGGAGGGGCGGCACGCCCCGGACTTCTTCGCGCGGCTGGCCGGCGGGAAGGGACGACTCATCGACGTCCGCGCCGACAACCGAGTCGGTGATGCCGACGCCGAGCGGTTCGCCCAGACCGCACGAGCCTGCTCGCTGATCGGGTGGGAATACCTGCGGGTCGGTGCGCTCGGCGAGGTGTTCGGGGCGAACCTGCGATGGCTGGCCGGCTACCGGCATCCACGCTGCCTCGATCCGGAAGTCGCGCGGCGGCTTTGCGCCACGGACGGGCCGGTTGGGCTCTACGAACTCGCGGACGGCCTCGGGCGCCGAATGCAGGTGCTGCCGACCCTGTTCCATCTGCTCTGGACAGGAGTTTTTGCCGCGGACCTGGAAACCGAGCTGCTCTCAGCGTCGACGATCGTACTACAGACGGGAGTGGCTGATGAGCGTCGCGCGGCCGGCTGAACTGGCGACCGGAACGGAGGTGGTCTGCCACGACCAGGTCCATACGGTCGTCGCGGTCACCGCTGCGGATATCCGCCTCCGAGACCCGCAGGGAATGGTCTGGTCTCTGCCGCTCGCCGACGTGTTCGCCGACCCGTCGTTCGCTGTCGTTGCCGGGCCGGAGGTCGAGCTCGCGCCGCAAGGAGTTCTGGAGTCCCTGCCTCCTGGCCTGGTCGAGCAGGCCGAGTGGTGGCAGGCCCACCTGATCGAGGTCCTCACCGGTCGGCGCCCTGAGGCTGACGAAGCGGTGGTCCCCCGGCCCGAATACGATCCCGAGCAGCGGTCGCTGCGACAGCGGGAGCAGGCGAAACTGGCAGAGCTGGCCGCAGCGGGGCATTCGATGTCGCTGCGGACGCTCCAGCGGAAACGCCTGCGCTTTGAGCAGTTCGGGCTCTGGGGCCTGATCGACGCGCGGTATGTCCGGCAGGCCCGGCCCTACACCGATGCGCGCGTCGTCGATGCGATCGAACGGGCGATGGCTGCGGAGAAGGACCAGAGCACGGGCACAGTCTCTCGGCTGCGCCGCCGGGTCGAGCAACTACTGGCAGCCGACGGCGTCGATCCCGCCGAGGTCATGCCCTCGGATGCCACGTTCTACCGGCTCGCTGCTGAGGCTGATCGCGGACGGCACACCTTCACCTCGGCCGCGACCCGCCGGTCCCTGGCAAGGCGCCCCGAGGGGCCATTCGGGGCGGTGACGGCAACGCGGCCAGGTGAGTGGATGCTCATCGACTCCACCCCAATAGACATCCAGGTGGTCCTGGACAACGGCATGAGTGACCGGGTCGAGCTGACCTGGATCCTTGACTGGGCGACCCGGTCAATCCCGGCGGCGCTGCTGCGACCTTCGACCAGGGCCGCGGACGCCGCGGTCCTCCTGGCCCACGCGCTCACGCCCGAGCCGATGCGGCCGGGCTGGGCCGAGGCGCTGCAACTGTCGAGGTCGGTGCTCCCCTATCGCCAACTCATCGATATCGAGCAGCGGCTCGCCGATGCCGCTGCTCGGCCGGTGATCGTCCCCGAGACCATCGTGGTCGACCACGGCAAGGTCTACCGGTCACGCGCGTTCGACAACGCCTGCCGAGCCTGGGGCATCAACGTCCAGCCCACCCACAAAGGATCGCCTTGGGAGAAAGGCGGGGTGGAGCGGTCCTTCGACGCGCTCAACACGCTGTTCGCCCAGTACGTCGCGGGGTTCGTCGGCCGCAGCGTCGAACGGCGCGGCACCGGAGCGGCAACCCAGCCAGTCTGGTCGATGCCGCAGCTCCAGGCGCTGCTGGACGAGTGGATCGTCGCGGTCTGGCAGAACCGGCCCCACAACGGACTGCGCCACCCGATGATGCCGGCCAAGGCCCTGACTCCCAACGAGCAGTATGCGGTCGCGGTCGACTCCTGCGGATTCGTCTCCGCCCCGATCACCGCCGAGGACTACATCGAACTGCTGCCGTTCGAGTGGCGGCAGATCAACAGCTACGGGATCCAGATCGCCCACCGCCGCTACGACGCGATCGAACTCAGCCCCCACCGACGCCGCCATTCAGGCGTCAGGGCGCACAACGGGCTCTGGGAAGTCCACTACGACCCCTACGACCTCTCCCGCGTCTGGGTCCGAGGTCATCTCGACGGCGGCTGGATCCAGGCGACCTGGACCCACCTGTCCTCCTCCCCCGTCCCCTTCGGCGAGCAGATCTGGAACCGCGCCCGACGCATTCTGACCGAACGCGGTGAGCACCGCGCTGGCCAAGCTGCGATCGCCGCCGTCGTCGAGGATCTGCTCGACCAAGCCGAGGCCGGCCCCAGCCGCATCGAGCAACGCATCGCCGCTCGCACCCGCGAAGCGACCCCGACCACGCCCCTCCCTCCCGCCGAACCCGAAGACACCAGCATCGAGCCTGATATCGACGAGGAGCCCGAGCGGTTCGGGAAGGTGATCCCGCTGCCGGTGTTCGACGCCAGGAAGGAAGCCGAGAAGTGGTACTGATTCCCGAAGCAGACCTGGACGACCGTGAACCGACGCTGACGCTGACCGGTTGGCGCAAATTCGTCGAGGCCCCGCCCGCCTCGTTCACGATGCTCCCACGCACCCCCTGGCAGCGGTTGCCCGAATTGGCAAGGGCGGCATACGACGAGGCACGTATCGACTACCACTCGAAGATGGTCGTCGTCGCCACCTCCACCGTTCAGCAGGTCGCCAAGCAAGGGCGGCTGCTGACCCTGCTGAACCGCAACGAGACAGGCGCCCGTCGCGGCATGATCATCTCCGGGCCGCAGACGACCGGCAAGACCACCACGCTCAAAGAACTCGGGCGCACACACGAGATTCGGACCCGCGCCCGCTACCCAGGCCAGGACCGCATCCCGATCGTCTACGCCACCACACCCCCGATGGGATCGGCTAAGCAATTGACCGCCGAATTCGCGCGCTTCCTCGGCCTCCCGATCCTCAAGAGCCGCTATAACACCACCGAAATCTCCAACGCGGTCTGCCGGGTTCTCATCGAAGCCCGCGTCGACCTCGTGCTCGTCGACGAGATCCACAACCTGAACCTGGCGACAGCCGCCGGCGCCGACATGTCCGACCACCTCAAATACTTCACCGAGCACCTCCCGGCGACCTTCGTCTATGCCGGCATCAACGTCGACACGTCTGGCCTGTTCAACGGCCTCCGCGGCAAGCAGATCGCCGGACGCTGCATCATGATCAACACCGGTGCCTTCCCCCGGACCGCCGAATGGAACCGCCTGGTCGCCACCATGGAAGGCGCGCTGCGCCTCTACGACCACCAGCTAGGCGCCCTCAGCGACCTCGCCGAATACCTGCACGAACGGACCGGAGGCATGATCGGCAGCCTCTCCCATCTCATCCGCGCCGGAGCCCAAATCGCCATCCTCGACGGCATTGAGAAACTCACACGCACATTGCTAGACCAGATCCCTCTCGACCATGTCGCCGAGACCGGCGCCACCGGCAGATGAACCACAGCCAGCCCCGCCTACAACCGCTCCCAAGACGGGTCAGACCCTTCCTCGGAGAAACGCTGCGGTCCTACCTCGACCGGCTCGCCGAAGCAAACGGACTCAACGTCGACGACCTCCACCAGCTCCTGGGCGCCAGCAGGCGACACCGAACCTTCATTCCCATCGAAGGACTCACAGCAGCCACTGGCGTCCCAGAACGTCACCTGTTCTACGGACTCCCCGAACTCCGCTACAACTCTCCGATGAAGACCTCCGCCCTCAGCGGCCGCTTCGTCGACACCACGCTTGCCTGCCGGCGATGCACCGCTACCAAGGCCATTCCCGCGACTACGCAAGTCACCGTCTGGGCCCGCGAAGACCGCCCCATCTGCCTTCGGCACCGTCTCTGGCTCGGATACCGCAACTGCCGACCCGAAGACCAGGTCAACCTCACAACCCAACCCGAGACCATCCGAGCCCAGGTCCGGCACCGACGTCTGACACGCCGGTTCGGCTTCAGCGCCGTCCAGGAAGCGGTCACCACCGCCTACTCAATAGCGATACACGAAGACAGCAAAGAGGTCTTCCACGAGTTCGATGCGAACCGCAAGTTCGAATGTCGCATGCGAAGATTCTTCGATGAAGCGCAGGCCGACCGTCTGCCCAGAACCTACTTCGATGCCGCGCACTATCCCGACATCATCGCCCTCGCCGCCCTGCTGCTGTCACCACATTGGCGGTCGGTGATGCTCGGGAGCCCACTCAGAGAAAAGCTTGAGTTCTTCCGTGAACTCCACCGCTTCGGGCTCATCCGCGGCGGAGCGCCACGAGCTATCGGCACTGTCGCCAGTTGGCTCGACCGCCTGGCACCTGTCGGTCGACCACCCATCCCCCGTTGGGTCCTCCTTCAGCTCCAGTTCTGGCCACCGGGACGGGCTGACCCGCTTGACTACTACGAGCACGGATTCTTCGAAGAGCCGATACCACTCGAATGGCACGAAATGGTCCAACAGACTCTCGGCGATTTGTGACAGACAAAATGAGAACCTTGACCCGAGATCAACATTTATCTATCTGTCGCAATGCAGGCCAGAGCCCACTGCCTGCGACAGATCAAACGAGAACGGACACGAGCGCGGCCGGTTCGGGTCGGTCAGGTCGCTTCGGGGCGGTATCGGGCCTTGATGTGGAACCGCTCGCCTTGGGGTCCGACGATGCTGAGGTATTCGACCGGGGTATCGCCGGCGGCGCCGAACCAGTGCGGCAGGTGGGTGTCGAATTCGGCGACTTCGCCGGGGCCGAGGGTCATGTCGGTCTGGCCGAGGATGAGGCGGAGGCGGCCGTTGAGGACGTACAGCCAGTGGTAGCCCTCGTGGGAGCGCGGCTCGGGTTCGGTCTCGGTGCCGCCGGCGGGCAGGATCTGCTTGAAGACCTGGAGGCCGCCGGGTTTGCGGGTCAGGGGTATGACGGTCGCTCCCCAGCGGGACACGGGCCTGGGGAAGAGCCGCGGGTCGCCGGTGGCCGGGGCGCCGACGAGTTCCTCCAGGGGTAGGCCGAGGGCCTTGGCCAGCGGGAGCAGGAGTTCCAGGCCCGGTCGGCGCTGGCCGGACTCGAGGCGGGAGAGGGTGCTGATCGCGATGCCGGTGGCCGCCGAGAGGGCGGTCAGGGTGATGCCGCCGCGGCGTCGCAGTTCGCGCAGCCGGGGCCCGACGGCGGCCAGGACCGCGTCGAAGTCGTCGCTCATGCGTTCATGGTGCCCGAGGCCCGCGCCGGATCGGTCGGGGTTTTGCCGTTTCTGCAAAACCTGTTGGCTCTCGGGTGCGGTCGGGTGCACCGTTGCGGCCGGGGCGGGCTCTTCCGGTGCTCCCCCGCGAGACGAGAGGACGCTATGGACGCTCAGTTCTGGGACGACCGGTATCGCAGCCGGGACCGGCTCTTCAGTGGCGACGCCAACGGATCGTTGGTGGCCGAGGTGGCGCCGATGCGGCCGGGGCGGGCGTTGGACGTCGGCTGCGGCGAGGGCGGCGACGCGGTCTGGCTGGCCGGGTGCGGCTGGCGGGTCCGGGCGGTCGACATCTCCCCCACGGCCCTGGAGCGCGGCCGGGTCGCGGCCGCGGGGGCCGGTGTGGCCGGCCGCATCGAGTGGGTGCGGGCGGATTGGGCGGTGGCTCCTCCCCCGGTGGGGGTGTTCGATCTGGTGTCGGCGCAGTATTTTCCGCTGCTGCGCGCCTCTGGTGAGGCGGGGGTGCGGGCGCTGGTGGCGTCGGTGGCGCCGGGTGGGGTGCTGCTGGTGGTCGGGCATGATCCGGGCGGGGTGGATCGGTCGCACGGGTTCGATCCGGTCGATTTCTATGCGCCCGGTGATGTCGCGGGTCTTCTGGGTCGGGGTTGGTCGGTGGAGGTCGATGAGGTGCGGGAGCGGAGGGTGCCGGGGCCTGCGGGGACTGCGCATACGCATGATGTGGTGTTGAAGCCCCCCGGTATGTGTGAGGGACCTATCTGTGAGAAG
>NZ_JAELXW010000190.1 GCF_016428645.1 Glycomyces salinus
ACGGCGATCGTGCTCGCGCCCCTGGGATACGGCATCGCCGTCGGCGAGACCCTCGAGGACGAGATCACCGCGTCGGCCGCCTCACCGGTCGACGAGCACGGCAGGCTCCACGTCTGCGGCACACGGCTCTGCGACTCCGCGGGGGAGCCGGTCCAGCTTCGCGGCATGAGCACCCACGGGCTGCAGTGGTTCTCGCAGTGCGTGGGCGACGCCTCGCTCGACGCCCTCGCCTACGACTGGGGCGCCGACGTCGTGCGCCTGTCGATGTACATCCAGGAGGACGGGTACGAGACCGACCCCGAGGGCTTCACGGCCCGGATGCACGACCTCATCGACGACGCCACCGCCCGCGGCCTGTACGTCATCGTCGACTGGCACATGCTCACCCCCGGCGACCCGCACTACAACCTCGATCGCGCCAAGACCTTCTTCGCCGAGATCGCCGCCGAGCACGGCGACCAGAACAACCTGTTCTACGAGGTCGCCAACGAGCCCAACGGCGTCTCCTGGGCGGAGATCAAGTCCTACCACGAGCAGATCATCCCCGTGATCAGGCAGCACGACTCCGACGGCGTCGTCCTGCTCGGCACCGCCGACTGGTCCTCGCTCGGCGTCTCCGGAGGCACCGATGAGCAGGAGGTCATCGACGATCCGGTCGACGCCTCGAACATCATGTACACCTTCCACTTCTACGCCGCCTC
>NZ_JAELXW010000191.1 GCF_016428645.1 Glycomyces salinus
CAGATCATCCCCGTGATCAGGCAGCACGACTCCGACGGCGTCGTCCTGCTCGGCACCGCCGACTGGTCCTCGCTCGGCGTCTCCGGAGGCACCGATGAGCAGGAGGTCATCGACGATCCGGTCGACGCCTCGAACATCATGTACACCTTCCACTTCTACGCCGCCTCGCACGGCGAGGAGTACCTGGACACCCTTTCGCGGGCGGCCGGCAGCATCCCGGTGTTCGTCACCGAGTTCGGCACCCAGGACTACGCGGG
>NZ_JAELXW010000192.1 GCF_016428645.1 Glycomyces salinus
GGCGCACCTGGCCGAGGTCTACGGGGCGAGCGTGTCCAAGGAGACCATCTCGGCCATCACCGATTCGATGCTCGAGGCCATGCGCGAATGGCAGCACCGGCCCCTGGACCCGGTCTATCCGGTGGTGTTCATCGACGCGATCCGCGTCAAGATCCGCGAGGGGACGGTCACCAACCGACCGATCTACCTGGCCGTCGGCGTCACCGTCGAGGGCAAGCGGGACCTGCTGGGGCTCTGGGCCGGTGAGCCCGGCGACGGCGAGGGCGCCAAGTACTGGCTCAGAGTCCTCACCGAGCTGCGCAATCGGGGTGTCAAGGACGTCCTCATGGCCGTCTGCGACGGGCTCAAGGGCCTACCCGAATCGATCGAGGCGACTTGGCCGGCAGCAACGGTGCAGACCTGCGTGATCCACCTGATCCGCAACTCCTTCCGCTACGCCTCGCGCCGTGACTGGGACGCGCTCAAACGCGCGCTCAAACCGATCTACCAGGCCGCCAGTGAGACCGACGCCCGGGAAGCGTTCGAGGACCTGACCGCGGAGTGGGGCGAACGCTACCCGACCATCGTCCGGCTCTGGGATGCTCAATGGGCGACCTTCACGCCGTTCCTGGCCTACGACATCGAGATCAGGAAGCTGATTTGCTCCACCAACGCCATCGAGTCGATCAACGCCCGCATCCGCAGGGCCGTGAACGCCCGCGGGCATTTCCCGACCGAGCAGGCCGCACTCAAATGCGTCTACATGGCGCTGATGGCCCTCGACCCGAAGGGGACCGGGCAGAAACGCTGGAGTTCCCGCTGGAAGCTGGCACTCCAGGCGTTCGAGATGACCTTCCCAGGCCGCCTGGGAATCGACACCGTTCAATAGCAAACAACCGATAACTACAGGCCGGTAACACCGTTAGATACACAGTCCCC
>NZ_JAELXW010000193.1 GCF_016428645.1 Glycomyces salinus
ACAACTCGTCAGATGCCTTGTCCCCGGATGGCAGGAGCGGCCGTGTCGCGGTCGCGTGGACGGTGCCGGTGTCGATGCCGGCGGTCAGCAACGGGCCCACGAGGAGCGATCATGAAGGAGCAGACAGCACAGCGCCATCGCACCGAGCCGGGCGAGTACGACCACCTCGCGCCCCTGTTCGGGCGGATGCGGGCGCTCGATGAGGACGATCCGAAGCGTGAGGAGCTGCGCGCGCGCCTGGTCACCGGGTACCTGCCGCTGGCCGAGCACATCGCGCGGCGGTTCTCGGGCAAGGGCATCGCCAGGGATGACCTGGTGCAGGTGGCGGCGGTCGGGCTGATCCACGCGGTCGACCGGTTCGACCCCGACCAGGGCGCCGATTTCCTCTCTTATGCGGTGCCGACGGTGATGGGGGAGGTGCGGCGGCACTTCCGCGACACCAGCTGGCCGCTGCGGGTGCCGCGTCGGTTGCAGGAACTGCGGTTGTCGATCAACCAGGCCAGCGCCGAACTCTCCCAACGCTTGGGTCGGTCCCCGACGGTGGGGGAGCTGAGTGAGCACTTGGGTCTGTCCGAGGCGCAGGTGGAGGAGGGTTACGTGGCGCGGCAGGCGTATCGGTCGGTCTCGCTCGACGAGGCGCCGTTCGCCTCTGGCGACCGTGCGCCGTTGGCCGAGACGGTCGGTGAGGAGGATCCGGCGATCGACCTGGTGGAGAATCACGAGTCGCTGGTGCCGTTGATCGAGGAGTTGCCGCAGCGGGAGCGGCGGATTCTGGCGTTGCGGTTCGTGGGGGATATGACGCAGTCGCAGATCGCCGAGCAGGTGGGGATCTCGCAGATGCATGTCTCGCGGTTGCTGAACCGGATGCTGTCCGAGCTGCGCGAGGGCCTGACCACCACCC
>NZ_JAELXW010000194.1 GCF_016428645.1 Glycomyces salinus
GCTAGGCGGAGTCGCGGACGACCAGTTCGGTCGGGAGGACGATCGGTTCGACCTCCTGCTCGTCGAGGAGGGCGGTCAGCAGCTCGACGGTTCGTTCCGCGACTTTGCCGAGTGGTTGGTGGATGGTGGTGAGGGTGGGGCGGGTGGCGGTGGCGATCGCCGAGTCGTCGAAGCCGCCGACGGCCACGTCCTCAGGCACCCGCCGTCCGGCTTTGTGGAGGGCTTGGAGGGCGCCGGCGGCCATGAGGTCGGAGGCGACGAACACCGCGTCCAGGTCGGGTACGGCCTCCAGGAGTTTGCGCATGGCCGCCTGGCCGCCGGTCTGGGTGTAGTCCCCGCCCTCGATCAGCTGCTTGGTCGCCCGCCGCCCCAGCACGTCGGTGAACCCGGCCAGCCGCAGCGACCCGCCCGGCGTGTCCAAAGGACCGGTGATCATGCCGATCCTCCGCCGGCCCTGCCCGGCCAGGTATGCGGTCATCTGGCGTGCCCCGCCGCGGTCGTCGGCCGCGGCGTAGGGGATGACCGACTCCCGCCCGATCACCGCCCCGCAGGCCACGGCCGGGATCTCGGCCCGCTCGATGTGCTCCAGGAGCGGGTCGTCGGCGTGGGCCGAGATCAGCAGCGCCCCGTCGGCGTGCCCGCCGCGCAGATACCGGGCCACCCGGTCGCGGCCCCCGTCGTCACCGGCGATCATGAGCACCAGCGACAGGTCCCGGTCGGCCAGCCGCCCGGTCGCCACCCGCATCAGCACCGAGAAGTTCGGATCCTCGAACAACCGCTCCTGCGGCTCGGACAGCACCATCACGATCGACCCGGTCCGACTGGTCTTCAAACTCCGCGCCGCCCGATTCACCACATACCCGGTCTCCGCCACCGCCCGACGCACCGC
>NZ_JAELXW010000195.1 GCF_016428645.1 Glycomyces salinus
CCGGTCTTGGTCACGACCCACTCGCCGGTGTGAATGCGCCCGTGGTGGAACCTGCACAGCAAGATCAGGTTCTCCGGGGTCGTGGGACCGCCGTCGATCCAGTGCTCGATGTGGTGGCTCTCGCACCAGGACACCGGTCGGCCGCACCCGTGCCAGGCGCATCCACCGGCCTGCTCGGCCTCCAGCTTCCGGCGCAGCGCCGTGTTCGGCACCCGCAGTTCCTTCGACTGCTCGATGACCTCACCGGTCTCGTAGTCATAGACCATCGGCACCACACCGGCCTCGCAGGCCAAGAACCGAGCCTTGGCGATGCTGACCGGCTCGCCCTCCAGGCGCGGCAGGCGCCCGGTGTCCTCGCCTTTGAGGGTGTCCAGATCCGCCATGAGGGTCAGGGTGGCGGTGTGGCCGTGGCGAGTCGGCGCGGCCGGGTCGGTCCCTGCCGCGGCCAGGAGCTGGTGGAGGGCCTCGGCGTTCCGGTTCGCGCTCGGCGGCAGCACCCCGTCGGCATCGGCCTCTTCGGCGCGGGGAGGCCGGACGGCGGTCTTGAGGTAGTTGTCCAGGAGCCGTCCGGTGGCGTCGGTCAGGGTCGCGTCCAGGCCCCACATGCCGTCCTCGGTCCGCCACAGGTCCATACGCTGCAAGGTCTGCTGGGACAGCTCGTCCAGCATCGCCTCCCGCTCGGACTCCCGTGCGGCCAGCAGAGCGGCGATGGCGTCCTTGAGCTCAGTGAAGGAGGCATGGCAACAGTGCTCGGCGATCAGCGCCTCGGGGGTGGGGCACTGGACGGTCGCATCGTAGGGAGAGGGCACCGGGGAGGCGTAGGGGGC
>NZ_JAELXW010000196.1 GCF_016428645.1 Glycomyces salinus
CGACCGACTCCGGCGGCCTGCCCAACATCGACTACCTCGAAACCTAGTAGTCACACCCCGCAAGGGCGCGGGTCCTCCACACGAGGATCCGCGCCCCTCGCTTCGTCCGACCGAAGGCCACGGCCATCGCGCTCGAAGCCGTGTAGAAACCTGGGAGCCGGATCTTCTGGCCGCGAGTTTCGACCGGATCGCCAGGACGGCCCGGTCCTCTGGCGCTGAGGTCGAGTCCGGTCCCGGGCCCTGAGTGACCCCAGGTTGCTGTGAAGGCGGCTCGCCGCCTGTCAAGCACGAACGGTCCGGGCCCGGACTCGCCGATGACCGGGCTCGGCACCGTTCGTGCCTGATACCGGGCCGGCCCGATCCGCGGCAGCCCGGGGTCGCTCAGGGCACCGGTGCCCCGGCCGGCTCCGAGCCTGAATCCTCGACTCAACCGAACGGCACTGGACCTAAACGCGCATGACGCTTGTGGTCCCGATCGAGCGATCGGGACCACAAGCGTTGTGATCCGCTGTCCGCGGTATGAGGCGGGCACCACCGGCCGGGTGATGCGGAGGACGCGGGCCCCTCCCCAGTGGGCCCGCGTCCTGGTCGGGTGTGGTCAGACTTCGAGGTAGTCGATGTTGGGCAGGCCGCCGGAGTCGGTCG
>NZ_JAELXW010000197.1 GCF_016428645.1 Glycomyces salinus
ACGATTTGGCCGTCGGCGAGGAAGATGACGCGGTCGGCGTAGGCGGCGGCGGTGGGGTCGTGGGTGACCATGACGATGGTCTGTGCGAATTCGTCGACGCTGGTGCGGAGGAATTGGAGGACTTCGGTGCCGGAGCGGGTGTCGAGGTTGCCGGTGGGTTCGTCGGCGAAGACGACGTCGGGGCGGGCGGCGAGGGCGCGGGCGCAGGCGACGCGTTGCTGCTGTCCGCCGGAGAGCTCGGTCGGCTTGTGGTCGAGCCGGTCGGTCAGGTCGAGGGTGTCGATGATCCGCTTGATCCAGTCCGGGTCGGCTTTGGCGCCGGCGATGGCGGCCGGGAGGGTGATGTTCTCCTCGGCGGTGAGGGTGGGCAGGAGGTTGAACTGCTGGAAGATGAAGCCGATCTTGTCGCGGCGCAGCTTGGTGAGTGCTTTGTCGCTCAAGCCGGTGATGGTGGTGTCGCCGACGCCGACGGTGCCGCGGTCGGTGGTGTCCAGACCTGCGAGGCAGTGCATGAGGGTGGACTTGCCTGAGCCGGACGGGCCCATGATGGCGGTGAAGGCGCCGGCCTCGAACGAGACCGACACGTCGCGCAGCGCGACGACCTGGGCCT
>NZ_JAELXW010000198.1 GCF_016428645.1 Glycomyces salinus
CCGGCTTGCGGGCCACTGGAGCAGCCCGGCTACGGATGGGTTCCTGCTTCTTCCCCTCGCGGGGGTTGCCAGGTCTGCCGGATCGCTCCGGTCTTACATCCTGTCCACAGGCGTTTACGGTCTCCGCCTGCCCGGCGGCGACCTGGTGTTCTCGCATGAGGCGGCGGCCTTCACGTCTGATGTTGATCTCCGCGTTCGCGTCACGGTCATGCACCGCACCACACCCACAGCGCCATACCCGGACCGAGAGGCCTTCGATGCCTGTCGGTCCGGTCAGGGCGCCGCACACCGAACACAGTTGTGTGGAGGGGAAGTACCGATCCACGCGTGCGAACGTGCGGCCCACGTGAGCCGCCTTCGATTCGAGGAGGGCCGCAAACCGCCCGAGCGCGGCGTCACGGATCGACTTCGCACCCCGACCCCGGGCCAGCCCTTTCACGTTGAGGTCTTCGACGTAAATGCCTTGGTTCTCGGCAACGATCGTCTTGACCTGCTTGTGCAACCAGTCGTCCCGGCGGTCCCTGACCTGCTCATGGACCCGCGCGACCTTGGCCCGGGCCTTGGCCCGATTCGCCGAGCCCTTC
>NZ_JAELXW010000199.1 GCF_016428645.1 Glycomyces salinus
GGACGCGGGCGCTTAGGCTGCCTCGCATGGACAGTCCGCATCCCCTGCTGAACGTGATCGACGTCGAGGCGACCTGCTGGGAGGGCCGGCCACCACCCGGGTCGGTCAGCGAGATCATCGAGATCGGGCTGACCGTGGTCGACCTGGCCGAACGGAAGCGGCTCGCCAATCACCGCATCCTGGTGCGACCGCGCCGGTCGACCGTCGGGGACTTCTGCACCAAGCTCACCGGTCTCACCCAGTCCGAGGTGGACACCGGAGTGGACTTCGCCGAGGCCTGCCGACTCCTCGCCGACGAACACCGGGCGGACTCGCGGCCCTGGGCGAGCTGGGGCGACTACGACCGCCGCCAGTTCGAGCGCCAGTGCCAAGCGACCGGCACGCGCTACCCATTCGGGCGGCGGCACACCAACGTCAAACTGCGCTTCACCGAGGCCCGCGAGCTGCGCCGGAAGCCGGGAATGGCGACCGCGCTCGAGATCGCGGGACTCCCGTTGGAGGGCCGCCACCACAGCGGGGCCGACGACTCCTGGAACATCGCCGCCCTGGTGCTCGACCTGGCCGAG
>NZ_JAELXW010000002.1 GCF_016428645.1 Glycomyces salinus
AGGCTATGACCTGGGAAAACGCCCCCGGATTCGATCGCAGGGTCGAACCGGGGGCGTTTGGGTAGTCAGGGTAGTCATGCAGGTAGTCGGCTGCCATGTGCCGCCAACGGCGACCGGTGGCAAGATTTCGAGGCTGGTTCGAGGTGGAAACCGAACCCCTGTCTATGTGGACAGACAGGGGACTCCGCCCCGACAACCAGCCGTTCAACGCCTCGTCGTATCCGACTCCACTCCTCGCTTCATTGGTTCGGAAACCAACGCCCCAGCAGCCCTATCGCCTCAGAGTCCCAAACTCTCGAATTCCGACGACTCTAGAGAGTCCCGTCGTAACAGCCACGCCTCATCTCGGTCGGCTCGACAACCGGGGAGATTCCCCCGGCAGCGGGGCTTCGGTCGAGGTAGACGGTCTTCACCGGTGAGCTACTCCGGCTTCGAACTCTTGGTCGCCGCGGAGGACCTGGACGCGTTCAGTGTCGGCGCTTTTCGGGAACAAGGCCTCGAGAACTTGCAGGCGTCCTTCACCCCTGGACAAGAGGCCAAGGGCGTGTCCGACCGAGTCGAAGCCGATCCGGCCCTGACGAGGCTGCGGCGCCGCCTCGGATGCGGTCGGCCATCATCCCCTGCCCCGTTGAAGCGGTCTACGTGACCTGGATCAGCCGCTGCCCCGGGCCTTTGTGATGTATACAAGGGAGGCTTGCGGCCCCCGTTCATAGGACACTAGCACCTCAAGCCAGACTTACGGCCTTACATGCCCGATTCGCAGACCACCGGTGCAGGTAGATGCCTATTCACGATGGTCATTGTCGGGCTACATTTGGCACCCTTAGGCATCATTTTCCGGGTACAAATGGCTGCCTTTTTGGCTACCCTGAATTATCCACATTGGTTCTATGATGGTCGCACCCTGGTACGAACGCGCGGATTTGACTTGCATCCTCGCTCCCAAAGCGGTCGCCCTACTGGCGGCTACACCATGACCGTCAATGGCGGGTGCTCTGGATCAGTGCCGCAGTGGAACACCTGGAGGTCATAGCCGCGTCCGACCGTGATACCGACCCGGTCGAAACCCTGCTCGTGTGGGGTACCGACGTAGCGGTCGCGGTCCTCGACCGGCATCCAGTGGCGGGTCGACGGATCCCATTCGCTATATCACCGTCATCATCTTGGTTTCCTGCTATGATCGAAGGTTATCCGACGGTAGCTTTAATCGAAAAGGTGAAGTAATGACTTCGTCGCTTGCATACGAGCCTAACCTAATTTCCTATCACCTCTCTATTGAGGGAGATCAAGTTCCTCCAGACGCCATTGGAATCGATATTTGGGTAGGGAACCTAGAAGAGTCGAGAGCTGAATCATTTGCAGATGCATTTGATACAGGATTCAAGGCATTGGGTCTGGAGCTCAAAAAGATAGATGGAGTAAAGGCCGTAAAGGTAAGCAAGACGCTGACTGGCATGGTGGCTGAAGCTGAGGTGTTCAAACTTGGTGCTGAATCCTAGGGGGCTGTACAGCAGCAAAGTACGGCAACCGATGTAACCAAAGCTGGCCGCGAGCGACTCTGACCAGCCTTTATGGACCTCGGATGACCGCTATGAGCCCCGGTGTGCTTAGTTCGGGACGGTGAGTCGTGAATCGGTCGTCTCCGCCCGCTCGCGAAGGATTCTGGCGAGCTGGCGGGACTGGGAAGGTGCTGATAAGCCTCGGGCTTCTCGACGGCGAGCATGACCGCGGGCCACTGCTTGCCCTCGCTGGCGTCACCGCTCACGACCTTGAGGCTAGCGAGGAGCATGGTTCGCTGCAGCCCGTGGCCTTCCAGGCCGAGCGGCGACGTCCTCACGCCGTCACTGACACGGATTCCCAGCTGGATGCTAGTTTTGGCCGTTGTGCGCTGGCTTCAATGCGGATCCCGCGCCCCGCCTGTACAGCTGCGACTTCCGTAGTCAACGCATCGCTGATCGCCTCGGTCTGCGGCTGGATAGGCGTCGCCACCGGCTCCTCTGATATCACAGGCTCACCTCGGATCCCTTCATGTGCTTCACTTGCTTTCATGGGAGACGTTGGCAGCGGCGCGAAGCCGATCAGCGGTGGCGGTGGCAGCGCTCGCGCGCTCACCTCCTGGCTCAAGGAAGACCCGGTACACCAATTGGAGGGTCCTCTCTCCTATGCGGCACTCTCGGAGGCGGGTGTGCTCGACCGCCCGGCGATGGTAGGCAGTTTGGCGAAGGATGTCGTTCGCAACTACCTGGCACCTGGTGAGCTTGCGGCGGTCTTCGATGACCTTGGCACACCAGAGGTGGCCAGCTACTTGCGAGAGAACAAGTTCCCCTCATGGATGAGAACACGGCATGGCGATTTCGGTGAAATCGTGACCGGAGCCCACTACCGGCTGGTGGAACGCTGGTGTGTGCCGATCCTGAAAGTGAGATACAAGCAGACCGGCAACCAGGCAGTACAGGGCACTGACGTGCTGGCGTTTCGGTTTCGACAGCAGCCTCCGATAGTCGCCGTGGTAGAGGTCAAGACACGCACTGCGCGCGATAAGCAGGTGGGCCCTGAGGCGCACGAGAGCCTCGAAGCGGTGCTCACCCGCCTGGATGAAAGTTTCGCGTTCGCGATGGCCCGTTGCCTCGAGCGCGGGCACGGGTTCTTGGCCCGCCGCCTCGGCGCGCTCATCCGAGAGCCCGATGACCGCACCATTGAGCGACACATGGTCTTCGTCCACGACGCCGCAGCATGGAAGGAAGACGTGGTTGACCTCCTCGCTGAGAGGGTAACGGAGCCTACCGAGCTGACCGTCGTGAAAATCGACGAGCTTCGGTCCTTCATCCTCGAGATCTACGCGGCCGCCGAATCGGCCCCCAGCCAGGGGGCAAAGGATCAAGGTGCCAGTGCATGAGGGACTACAACGGCGTCGTGTCCAACATCGGGAAGCAGGCATTCACGTCTGGGGAGGCCGCACCACGCCTCCGAGCCCAACTCCGCGCCGACGTGCTCAGCGACCAGATCAGCACCGAGGGCACTGCCACGTTCACCTACGACCTCGATGGAATGCGCCGTGGTTTGACCCTGGCCAGGCTCGGTCAGCTGACCCGTGCTCCTCGAGAGCGCCGATCCGATCCGAGGCCATTGACCGAGATCGCCGAGGCATACGCCGACCTAGCCGACCGCTATCCACAAGGAGAACCCACTCGCAACGAACTCCTGGCCATCGCAGCGACAATGTGGAGCCTGGCCGGTTACCAAGCCAACGCGTCCACACTCGCCCGATCCTTCCGGCAGGAAGCGGACCGCTTTTTCAATCGAGACGGCGTCCAGCAGGCGGCAGCCCGCGCTCCACACCGCATCACACAACTGACCAGCGCCGTGTTGCAGCGCGACATCGACCAGGCCGCGCTCCTCGGCGCACTTGCTGAGCACGAGGTCCCCGAAATCGGCTCGCTGCTACTCGACGGCATCCAGAATGGCACCGCCGACCATGCGGACTTGACCGTCCTCGCAGCCTACGGCCTGGCCGGGCGTGCCGCCCGATCCTTGGCTTCCCTATGGCGCCTCGGCAACCGCACCTCAGGTCGAGCCGCCGTCACTGACCTGCACACCGCCGCCTCACAGCTCCTCAACGCCTCCATTGCCGACACCTGGACGCTGATCGACTGCCTCGCCCACGCCGTTGAGGACATCACCGCCACCGCTCCATGGCGACTGCTGCGCCGCTCCACCACCTGGGGGCCCGCCTGGAGACGCTATCTGAAGGCGCTCATCACCAACGGACATCCGATGACCCAGGTATGGCCCTCACAGAGGGCCGCCCTCAATGCCGGCCTGCTCGACCAAACCGCTCACAGCATGGCCGTCACGATGCCGACCTCGGCAGGCAAGACCCACATCGCAGAGTGGGCAATCCTCCACGCCCTCACGCCCCAAAGCGATCAGGACCGGCGGAGGTCTACCCGGGCGCTTGCAGTGTACGTGGTCCCCACCCGCGCCCTGGCCGCACAAGTGGAACGACACCTCGCCGAGAACCTGGAACTAGTCGGCCTGCGCGTCTCCTCCCTCTTCGGCGGAGCCGAACACGTCAGCTACGAAACCGAAATACTCGATTTCACCGATGTGCTGGTCCTAACCAGCGAGAAACTCGATCTGCTGCTGCGGAACCTTCCCGAACTCGCCATACGCTTGCGCCTCGTCCTCGTCGACGAAGGACACGCACTTGACGTCTCCGATCGCGGTCTTCGCCTGGAGATGCTGCTGACACGGATCCGCCGGTCTACACCCGAGGCCCGGATTGTCCTCCTATCCGCGGTCTTGCCAAACGGCCAAGACATCGCCCGCTGGCTCGACCCATCGGCCGACGGCGCGAACCAGGCCACCATCGACTGGTCGCCGTCGCAACTGCGGCTTGGCGTGTTTTCCTGGCGAGGCCCCGCACTCGACGGCCAGCGCGGCGCGATCGAGTACGGCAGCACTGTCACCGAGGAGTTCTTCCTCCCGCGCGTCCTCACCCGCCGCAAGAGGCGGACCAATCTCTTCCCCGACAGTCCCAAGGATGTTGCCGCCGCGCTCGCAATGCACTTCGACCGGCTCGGCCCAGTCCTGATCGCAGCCCCCACCAAAGTCACCGCCCGCGCGGCCGCCAATGCACTGCAGATCGCCCTCCAACGCTCGGGCGCTACCGCGCTGTATCCGCCCGCTGACGATCACAGTGAGGAGGCCGCGAGGATCCGGCAACTACGTGAAGACGCCCAACAAGAGCTCAGCGACCATGTCGGGGCCGACCATGAACTCGTTTCTCTGGTGCAGTTGGGCGTGGCCTATCACCATGCCGAGATCCCTCAGGCGGTGCGCCATTGCCTTGAACGCGCTTATCGTGACGGGGCGATACGAGTGCTGTGCGCGACCAGCACCCTCTCCCAGGGCATGAACCTTCCCACCAAGACTGTGATTGTGTCCGGCACGCACCGCGGGCGGAACGACCAAGTCTGAATCGCCCCGGCTGTGATAGAGGGTTGATTACGTGGTG
>NZ_JAELXW010000020.1 GCF_016428645.1 Glycomyces salinus
ACTGCCGACACTCTCGAACCGATCCCGTTCTTACCCCGCCCCGTCGGGCGACCGGCGGGGGAAGCGCACCAAATGAGTCGCGCAGCCCGAACCCCAGACGCGGGTCGGGCCCCTCGCCATGCCCACCTCCAAGGGACCCCAACGCACACCAGTCACCGATCACCGGCTCCCGGCTCCCGGCTCCCGGCTCCCGGCTCCCGGCTCCCGGCTCCCGGCTCCCGGCTCCCGGCTCCCGGCTCCCGGCTCCCGAAGATCCTGAACCGATCCGACCCCAGGCCCACACCCCACCACCATCCCCAGCTCACCGTCGCCGCCCGACTGAACCCCGACCCGACCCTGCGGAACTGCCGGCAACCGACCCCGACACACCACCTACCGCGCCGTCGCCGCCTGATCGAACCTTCGCCCGCTCCGGCCCGACAGTCCGAGTCCGACCTTCCCGGTCGGTTCCGTCCTCGTCCCTCCAGGCTCCTATAGGGAAGCCAGGTACTCCTCCAGTGACGCCGCATAGGCGACCGGGTCCTCGTTCCAGGAGGCGGTGTGGCCAGAGGCGGTGGTGACTACGGTGGCCCGCTCCGGCGGCAGGAGCTCAGCGAAGTCGAGCGTGGCGGTGTGGTCGACCGTCTCGTCGGCGGTGTCCACGAACAGCAGCACGGGCAGGTCGAACTCGTCGGCGAAGTTGCGCTGGTCTAGGTCGTCGAGGTCGATGTCGGCGCGGAACTCGACGATCCGCTTGGCGGCCCAGGTGATCGGGGCGATCACGTCGCGGTCCTCGGCCTGCATGTCGAGGGTGGAGTTCCAGTCCATGACCGGCGAGTCCAGGACCAGGCCCCTGACCACGTCGGTCCCGGCCAGGTCGCGGACGGCGACCGAGACGGCGGCCCCGCCCATGGACCAGCCGTGGAGGACGACGTCCTCGGCCCCGTTGTCCAGCGCGTACTCGACCGCGTCGACCACGTCGTCGGCCTCGTGCTCGCCGAGGCTGTGCTTCCCGTTCGGCGCGTCGGGCGCGCCCTCGTCGTTGCGGTAGCTGACCGCCAGGACCGGATAGCCGAGCTTGCTGTAGACCTCCACGCCGCGGAGGGTCTCGCCGGGGGAGGCGTTGCGGCCGTGGACGGTGATGACCCAGGTCGACTCGCTCCCGGGCAGGTACCAGGCGGGCATGTCGCCCAGCTCGGTGGGGACGTCGACGTCCTCGTACTCCAGCCCCATCGCGGCCGGGTCGGGGCCGTAGGTCCACTTGTCGATGCGGACGGCGGTGCCCTCGGCCAGCTCTCCGGACTGGACGGCCTCCAGCGAGCGGGTCACGGTCTCCTCGTCGGAGGAGACGACCTCGCCGAGTACGGCCCGGCCGTCCTCCCATTCGAGCCCCCAGACTCCCGGCCTCTCGGTGTCGTCGTCCAACGGCAGCGTCACCGTCTCCTCGTCGACGGCCTCGACGGTCAGCGAGTACGAATCGGGCCCGTGCTCGACGTCGATGACCTCCCCGGAGAAGTACCACCCGGCGCCGAACAGCGCCCCCAGTGCCAGCACGAGGACCACCGCGAGGGTGATGAGCCACGGCAGCAGCCGACGGCGCCGGGGAGCGGGGACTTCGGTCTCGGTCTTCGTCGTCACAACGGGTCCTCTGGGATCGAAGGGGCTGCAACCCGATCATAATCCCGCTCCGCGCACTCGGGATCCCTTGGGAGCTGCCGTTCTCGGCTATCGTCGCTTTCTGAGAACGGCGAGTTCCACCGCGGAGACCCATGTCCGACGGCTCCGGCCACATCCTCATTCGACGCGGTCGAAGAACTCGGTCAGGTCGGCGGCGATCAGCTCCGGGTACTCGCCGTTGACCGCGTGGGAGGCGTCCGGGTAGACCTCGACCGTCGCCTCCGGAAGCGTCTCGCGGGCGACCTCGGCGGCCTCCTCGGCATCGTGCATCCCCGACTCCTCCGCCAACACGACCAGCGTGGGGACCTCCATACGCTCGAGCTGCTCGGCAGACGGCCGGACCGGCGGGGAGAGTTTGAGGACATAGGACTGCATCCCGGCCTCGATCATCCGGGCGATCGGCTCGTCCTCCACGGGAGCGCCGCCCGCGGTCCAGCTGGTGAAGCCGTCGCGCCACGACTTGGGGAACCAGTGGACGCTGGCCGGGATCGAGCGCACCACGGCCTCGCCGGACAGGTCGGCGAAGGTCATCACCGGATCGAGCAGTGAGAGACTGGCGACCTTTTGCGGAAGGTGGACGGCCAGGTTCATCGAGGTCCAGCCGCCGATCGAGAGCCCGAGCAGGTGGACGCGCTCCTCGGGCAGTTCCATGAGCACCTCGTGCAGCCATTGCGCGTGGTCCTCGGCCGAGGTGATCGGACGCTGCTGGACGCTCATGCCCGGCTCGCCGAGCAGGTCGACGGTGTAGACGCTGCGGATCTGGAGCAGGTCGGGCAGGTTGTCGGCCCACACCGGCGAGGCCGAGGCCCGGCCCGGCAGCAGCAGGAGCGGCGCGGCTTCGGGCTCGGCGCCCTCGAAGTGGTAGAGGCGCACCACCCCGTAGTCGGTGCGCACGTCCAGCGTCCGGTCGGGCTCGGGCAGTTCGGCCATGGCCTCGTCGTAGGCGGCCATGAAGTCGTCTTCGGCCTCGGCGGACCGGAAGTAGCCGACCGGCGACGGGTCGCGGAGGAGATAGGCGAGGCCGAGGACCAGCACGGCCAGTACCGCCGCGGTGATGCGGACGGTCCGGCTCCGCCGCATCCGAGAGAGCATTCTGCGCATTGTGGAGTTCCTTCCTGGGTTCGACTGCACCATGATACTAACCGATTGGTATAATTTCTGACCATGCGGTAAGTTGCTATTGTCGGGGACACCGTGCCGAGAGGGGAACGATGTCAGCCAAGGCAGCCGGGCGGGACCGGCCCACGCTCACCGAGCGGGCCCGCCGCGCCCAGTTCATCCAGGTGACGATCGACCTCGTCGCCCGCCACGGCTACGCGGGGACCTCGCTGGCGAAGATCGCCGAGGCCGCCGGGGTGTCCAAGGCCGCCGTGCTCTACCACTTCCCCACCAAGAACGCGGTCGTCCAGGCCGCCTACGCAGAGGTGATCGAGGCGCTCACGGACCACGTCGGAACCGAGCTGTCGGCCCGTTCGGGCGCGGCGGCGCTGGAGACCTACGTGCGCTCGCTGGTGTCGTACATGACCGCGCACCACGGCCACGCTCGGATGATCATCGCGGCCATCACCGAGGACAGCGGCGTCGGCGACGGCACGACCTCGGCCAGCCGCTGGCAGAACGTCGGCCTCCTGATAGACGCGGCCAAGGGCGCCGGCGACTACCGGCCCGAGATCGACTCGCGGGCGACCGCCGTCATCGCCAACGGGGCGGTCGACGCGATCGTGGCCCAATGGCTGGAAGATCCCGGCTTCGACGCCGCCGCGGCGGCCGAGGCGCTGGTCGAAATGCTCGACCGGTCCTTGCGGGTCTGAACCGGTAGGATCGGCCCCGAATAGGAAGGGTCTTCATGCGCCGTCATCCGCTGCTCCTCGTTCCTCTGCTCGCCTCGGCGCTCCTGCTCGCCTCCTGCGGGCAGGGACAGGCCGGAAGCGAGGGCGGGTCGGCACAGCGGACCGGCTGCACCGAGGACGGCGTCAGCGTCTCCGTCACCGACATCGGCCAGGTCGAGGACACCGGATTCCTGACGATCGGCCTGTCCAACTGCGGCGAGGAGACGGTGCTGCTCGACAGCCGCCCGAACGTCGGGGTCTTCGGCGGCGACGTCGTGTTCAGCCGCGACGGGAACGAGCCCGAGTCCTTCCCGATCGAGGCCGGGCAGACGGCGTTCGCCACCGCCTCCTGGGGAGCGGTCGATCCCGAGGCGGAAACGGTCACCGTCGACCGGCTGCTGATCAACGCGCCGCCGCTGGCCGCCGCGTTCGAAGTGGACGTCGCCGAGCCCTTCGAACTGAACTCCGACCAGCGCGCCGACCTGACCGCCTGGCAACTCGCCGGGCCCGACGCTCCAGTCGACGAGACCGAACCGACCGAGCCCGCCGAGACCGAGGAGCCCGACGCCGCGACCTGCCCCGAAGAGGGCTTCCGCGTCACCGTCAGCGGCATGGACGCGGCCATGGGTCTCCGCGCCACCGGCATCGAGCTGGTCAACTGCGGCTCCGCGGACATCGAGGTCAACGGCTACCCCGTCATCGAGATCCCCGGGGCGGACGTCGAGGTCCGCGAAGGCTCGGACACGCTCGAAGACGCAGGCCCGACCCCCATCACCGTCGCCCCGGGCGAGTCGGTCAACGCCGGGATGATGTGGCGCAACAAGGTCGAGTCGGCCAACTCGGAAGACGTGGTCGACGCGACCGAGATCTACGTGGGCTACGCCGAGGACTCCCCGACCCAGCTCGTCGAACCCGAGCACTCCATCGACCTGGGCACCGAACGGTCCCTGGAGGTCACCGCCTGGCGCTGACCTACCAGGCCGCGGCCGTCGAGCCGAGGGCCAGCGCGAGGTACGCCCCGGGGAAGTGGATGTTGTAGAAGACCCGCGCCCGGATGTGGGCGATCATCGCGCCGACGAAGAACAGGGCCAGCCCGATCGCGGCGGCCAGACCGACGAAGGGGACGCCGAGCAGGCCGAGCAGCAGGCCCGCCGCCCCGGCCGCCTTCAGCGCGCCCATGGCCGGCAGCCAGGACTCGGGCACCCCGACCTCCGACGAGTTGGCCAGGACGAACTTCGCCCTCAGCAGGTCGGCGACGGCCATGCCCCCGTTCGCCAGGATCGTGGCCGCGATGACCGCGGTCGCTGCGATTTCCATGCGGTGCTCCCTCTCAGTTCCAAGGCGCCTCGGTGCGCTCTCGATTCCACGACGAAGGCCGGGGCGCGAACGTGAGGAGCCGCGCGCCGACTCACATTCCCGCGCGCCCGTTCGTCGTAGAGTCATGGGAGATCTGTTGTTGGGAGCACGAATGGCGTCCGAACGGGAAGCCGACCGGGGCCTGCTGCTGAACGTGGCCTACCGGATGCTCGGCTCGGTCGCCGAGGCCGAGGACGCCGTACAGGAGGCGTACGCGCGCTGGTTCGCGATGGACCCCGGCCGCCGCGACGCGGTCGAGCGGCCCACGGCGTGGCTGGTGACGACCGTCGGCCGCGTGTGCCTGGACGTGCTGGGCTCGGCGCGGCACCGCCGCGTGCGCTACGTGGGCCCGTGGCTGCCCGAACCGGTCTCGGGTTCGGCATCGTGGACCAGCCGCGCCGGGGCGCAGCGCGCGCAGGACCCGGCCGAGTTGGTCTCGCTTGACGAGTCGCTCGGCTTCGCGATGCTGGTCGTGCTGGAGTCGATGACCCCCGCTGAGCGGGTGGCGTTCGTCCTGCACGACGTCTTCGGCTACCCCTTCGACGACATCGCGGCGATCGTGGGCCGCTCGAACGCGGCCTGCCGCCGGCTGGCGTCCTCGGCGCGGCGGCGGGTCCGCGAGGGGCGGCGGCGCGAGGTCGCCGGACCCGAGGCCGGCCGCGCGGTCGAGGCGCTCAAGTCCGCCTGGCGGACCGGCGACCCGGACGCCCTGATCGCGCTGCTCGACCCGGAGGCCGCCGCGGTCGCGGACGGCGGCGGCAAGGTCACCGCCACCCTCCATCCGGTGCGGAGAGCGGCGAACGTGGCCGCCCTGCTGCTCGGCGTCCGGCGCCGGGAGCCCGGGCTGACTCTGGAGTCGGCCGAGGTCAACGCCGGTCCGGGGCTGGTCGCCCGCGATCGGGACGGCCGGGTGGCCGCGGTCGTCGCGGTCGACTGCGACCGCGGGACCGTTCACCGCCTCTGGGTGATGCGCAACCCCGACAAGCTGAGTATGTGGCGGTGAAGGGCGCCGAGCTGGGCGTGGCGCGCCGGTCCCCTCCTGCGGTGCGCGCCCGCGTAGAGCGGATGGGCGCGGTAGGCCCGTACCCCCAGCGCGGCCAGCGCGGCGGCCGCGGGGACGGCGATGATCGCGATCCACGGGAGCCCCGCGAACTCGCTCGGCGCGGCCGAGAGTTCGGCGCTCTCGCCGCCGCAGTCCTCGGGCAGGCCCTGGCCGCGCAGGTAGGCGCAGGCGACGGTCCCGGCCTCGCGGCCCAGAGGCAGGTCTTCTGAGAGGTGGACCGTGGTCTCCACGGTGGTCTCGGACTCGGCGGGGACGTCGACCGTCCACACGATCCAGCCGTCTACGACCTCGCCTCCCGGCGAGCTCGCCGACTGGTACTCCTTGGGGAGGCGCTGCTCCAGCCGCAGGTCCTCCAGGCCCTGCCCGCTGCGGTTGCGGACCGTGACGGTGTAGACCACCTCGTCTCCGGTCACGGCCCGCTCGATCCCGTCGTCGACCCGGACCGAGAGTCCCGGCTCCTCGGCCTCTGCCGTGCCGGGCGCGGCCGAGGCGGCCGCCAGCACGGCGAGGGCGAGGGTGAGCTGCCGGGCACGCCTCCGATTCGCCATGGAACCGAACGTAAGGGCCCCGGGGACGAAACCGGGGGAACCGGGCGCGGGCGGCGTCCCGGTTCCCCCGAACGAGTCGGCGGTAAGTGAATCACGCGTTCCCGGCGCCGGCTTTGAACTTCACCAGCCACGGCACGGCCCAGGCCGGGTGGATCCGGCCGTGGAACTCGGGCCCGCGGTCGACCTCGCCGCTCATGGGGTCGTCCGGGTACGCCTCGTTGTAGGCGTCCAGGAGGTCGGTGCGGCGGCCGTTGAAGAGGCTGCCCTCGATGTGGACGGCGTCGCCGCCCCAGTTGCGGAGGACGTCCCCGGCTTCGACCGAGGGCATGTAGAAGGCGTTGTTCTCCGCGTAGACCGCCGAGTGCGCCCCCGCCCCGATGGAGTAGAAGTACGGGTACCCCGAGTCAGGGTCGTAGGTGTAGAAGTTGTTGTAGACGTGGTTCTGGCCGTAGCGCAGGCGCGGGGCGCGCTGGCTGATGTTCTCGAACCAGTTGTGGTGGATGGTGACCCGCAGCTCGTCCCACTCGTCGTAGCGGTCGGAGTCGGTGTTGCCGATGAGCATGGTCTTGTCGTGGGTGTCGATGTGGTTCCACGAGACGGTGATCATGTCCGAGGCCCGCACGATGTCGATCGCGCCGTCGAGGCGCTCGACCCGGGCGTCCCAGATGACCGGGGCGTCCTCGTGGTCGTTGTAGTCGCCGTCGGAGATGTCCAGGTGGTCGAGCCAGACGTGGGTGGCGCCGGACAGTTCGAAGTTGTCGAACTGGGAGTCCCAGGAGTCGCCCTCCCAGCTGGGGAAGCAGTCGTAGGCGTTGTGGACGCCCAGGTTGCGGACGATGACGTTGTCGACGCCGCTGAGGTAGAAGGAGCCGTGGGTGACCGAGGCGCCGCGCTTGCCCACGATGGTGGTGTTGGAGCCGATGTCCAGCAGAATGTGCTCGCGGAATGCCTGGTAGGAGCGGTCGCGGGCGTCTTCGACCGGGCCCGAGGGCTCGTTCCACCCCCAGACCTCGGGGTCGTAGGTCTCCAGGTACAGCTCCCAGCTGTACTCGGGGTCGTTGAAGTCGTCGCAGGTGAGGGCATTGCCGTCCGCGTCGGTCCAGGCGTCGATGTCGCCCTCGACGTAGACGATCTTGGATTCGTCGCCCTGGACGGCCTCCTTGAGCTCGGACCAGGTCTCGACGGTGAAGACGTTCTCGTCGTCGGCGTCGGAGCCGCCGGTGGTGCCGCCTTCGGCGGCGGCCCAGCCGTCGTCGGAGTCGAGCGTCTGGCGGCCGAGGTCGCGGTCGGGGTGGTGGGGGTGCGCCTGGGCCGCCCCGGCGAGGGCGGTGGCCGCCAGCGCCGCGACCGCGGCGGCGCCGACTAGGCGTCGAGCAGGACCGTTCATCATCGAATGCGTCCTTTCGAGGGTTGATCAGGGGGTTGCTGGCAAACGGTTGTGCAACCGCTTGCTACAGCCTCTCGAATACATTCCGAGATGTCAATACCAATTTATGGCTCGCAAGCTTCGCCAAGAGTGCCCAGACAGAGAAAAACGCCGCCGGAGCCGGTCCAGCGGCGTGAAATGTTGACTGTGTACGGATTTATCCGGCGAGCTCGGCCAGCGCCTTTCGCCAGGCGCCCTGGTCGCGGGCGTCTCCGGGCAGGTTCATCTCGCTGAACCTGACCACGCCGGTCTTGTCGATGACGAAGGTGCCGCGGTTGGCCATGCCCTTCTCCTCATTGAAGACCCCGTAGGCCTGGGCCACCGCGCCGTGCGGCCAGAAGTCGCTCAGCAGCGGGAACTCGAAGCCCTCGCGCTGGGCCCACACCTTGTGGGCGAACGGCGAGTCGATCGAGACGCTGAGGACCTGGACCTCGTCGGTCTGGTAGGTGTCGAGGTCGTCGCGGATCCCGCACAGCTCGCCCTCGCACACTCCGGTGAACGCGAACGGGTAGAACACCAGCAGGACGTGCTTCTCTCCGCGGAAGTCCGCGAGCGAGACCTCCTGGTTGTTCTGGTCCTTGAGCGTGAAGTCGGGGGCGAGTTTTCCGGGTTCGATCGGCATGGACGCTCCTTGCTATGCCCTCGCGCGGAGGGCGCTCGGCGGTTTGACGGGCTCGACGTTAGCGCCGGGACACCGCCATCCGGGAGGCGACCCAGCCCGGGGAGATGTTGAGCGTCTTGGTGGACTTGAGTCCGGCCAGTTCGGCCGATTCATCGACCGTGACCGGGTCGATGTGGCCCTCGCGCCCGGATTTGGGGGTCAGCAGCCAGACGATGCCGCCGTCCGCCAGGGGATCGCGGGCGTCGAGCAGGAGGTCGACCAGGTCGCCGTCGTCGTCCCGGCACCACGCCAGGACCACGTCCACGATCTCGTCGGATTCCTCGTCGAGGAGTTCGCCCACCGCTTCGATCACGGCGGAACGCAAGGTCGCGTCGACGTCGGTGTCGAAGCCGATCTCGATGACGGCGTCCACGCCGTCGAGTCCGAGCCGTTGGGCCAAGCTGGTCGCGTCCACCGGGCTGCCCGGAGCGTTCACGTCGTCGCCTCCATCTGTAGTGATTCTTGTCTGAGCTTGTAGCACAGCATATGAACTAGAGCATATGAGGTGAAGCATATGGGCCTCATGCGCGCCGCGGAGCACGACTCCGAATCGTCCCCGGGTACGCACCTTCGCCGGGAGCTGAGGTGAGCGCACCTTCACAGGACTGTGATCTTGACTGCGGGCCCGTCGGCAAGCGATTCCCCAGGTAGGCGACGGGGAACGCCCCCGCAGGTGTGGGCGTCGCCGCTCCGAGCCGGGTGGCCACAAGATGGTCGCGGTAGATTCGAGGGAGGATGGTAAAAAGCCATTGCACATCTCTGCCCTACTGCCAACACGAACGCAACGCGCAGTCTAAGAACGAGGGATCGCCCGTGACCACGGAACAGAACCGGCCGCCCATCAGTGACGGATTGCCGACCCAAGTGCCGGACACTGACCCAGACGAGACCAGCGAATGGCTGGAGTCTCTCGACGGCCTCCTCGACAGCGGCGGGCGAACTCGGGCCCGATACGTCGTGCAGCGACTGCTGGAGCACGCGCGCAAGCGACAGATCGCCGTGCCGGCCTCGACCACGACCGACTACGTCAACTCCATTCCGGTCGAGGGCGAGCCCCACTACCCCGGGGACGAGGAGATCGAGCACCGCATCCGCGCCTTCGTGCGCTGGAACGCGGCCATGACCGTGCACCGGGCTCAGCGGCCCGGCATCGGCGTGGGAGGCCACATCTCCACTTACGCCTCGGCCGCCAACCTCTACGAGGTCGGCTACAACCACTTCTTCCGCGGCCGCTCCCACCCCGGCGGCGGCGACCAGGTCTTCTTCCAGGGCCACGCCTCCCCCGGCATGTACGCCCGCTCCTTCGTGGAAGGGCGCCTGACGGCCGACCAGCTCGACGGCTTCCGCCAGGAGGTCTCCCGCCCGCAGGGCGGCCTGCCCTCCTACCCCCACCCCCGGCTGATGCCCGACTACTGGCAGTTCCCGACCGTCTCGATGGGCATCGGCCCGATCAACGCGATCTACCAGGCGCTGTTCAACCGGTACATGCAGGACCGGGGCATCAAGGACACCTCGCAGCAGCATGTGTGGGCGTTCCTCGGCGACGGCGAGATGGACGAGGTCGAATCGCGGGGAGCGCTCCAGTGGGCCGCCGGAGCCGAGCTCGACAACCTCACCTTCGTCATCAACTGCAACCTCCAGCGCCTCGACGGCCCGGTCCGCGGCAACGGCAAGATCGTCCAGGAGCTCGAGGCGTACTTCCGCGGCGCGGGCTGGAACGTCATCAAGGTCATCTGGGGCCGCGAGTGGGACCCGCTCCTGGCCGCCGACAACGACGGTGCGCTGGTCAACCTCATGAACACCACGCCCGACGGCGACTTCCAGACCTTCAAGGCCGAGTCCGGCGCGTTCATCCGCGAGCACTTCTTCGGCCGCGACACCCGCACCAAGGCCATGGCCCAGCACCTCAGCGACGACCAGATCTGGGACCTGCGGCGCGGCGGCCACGACGACCGGAAGATCTTCGCGGCCTACCGGGCCGCCATGGAGCACGAGGGCCAGCCGACGGTCATCCTCGCGCACACCATCAAGGGCTACCGGCTCGGATCGAGCTTCGAGGGCCGCAACGCCACCCACCAGATGAAGAAGCTGACGCTTGACGACCTCAAGGGCTTCCGCGACTCGCTCGACATGCCGGTGGAGGACGAGCAGCTCGAGGCCGACCCGTACCTGCCGCCGTACATCAAGCCCGAGGAGGGCAGCCCGGAGGCCGAGTACCTCGCCGAGCGGAACGCCCAGCTCGGCGGGTCGATCCCCTCGCGCCGGAACACGGTCATCCCGCTGAACCTGCCGGGCGAGGACGCCTACAAGTCGGTCAAGCGCGGCTCGGGCAAGCAGAAGGTCGCCACCACCATGGCGCTGGTTCGCCTGCTCAAGGACCTCATGCGCGACAAGGAGACCGGCAAGCGCTGGGTGCCGATCATCCCCGACGAGGCGCGCACCTTCGGCATGGACGCGATGTTCCCGACCGCGAAGATCTACTCTCCGCAGGGGCAGCAGTACCTCTCGGTCGACCGCGACCTGTTCCTGTCCTACAAGGAGTCCGAGCAGGGCCAGCTGCTGCACCTGGGCATCAACGAGGCCGGCTCGATGGCCGCGTTCACCGCCGCCGGGACCGCCGGCGACACGCTCGACGAGCCGATGATCCCGTTCTACATCTTCTACTCGATGTTCGGGTTCCAGCGCACCGCCGACGCGATCTGGGCGGCCGCCGACCAGCTGTCGAACGGCTTCCTGGTCGGGGCGACCGCCGGGCGCACCACGCTCAACGGCGAGGGCCTCCAGCACGAGGACGGCCACTCGATCCTCATGGCCCACACCAACCCGGCCGTGCTCTCCTACGACCCGGCCTTCGGCTACGAGGCAGGGCACATCGTGAAGGACGGCCTGCGCCGCATGTACGGCGACGGCGAGCACGTCTTCTACTACCTGACCGTCTACAACGAGCCGATCGTGCAGCCGGCCGAGCCGGAGGGCGTCGACGTCGACGGCATCCTCAGGGGCATCTACCGGCTCTCCGAGTCCTCGGCCCAGGGCCCGCGCGTCCAGCTGCTGGCCTCCGGCTCGGGCATGCCGTGGGCGCAGAAGGCCGCCGAGCTGCTCGAGTCGGACTGGGGCGTGGCCGCCGACGTCTGGTCGGTCACCTCGTGGTCCGAGCTCAACCGCGACGCGGTCGAGGCCGAGAAGCACAACCTGCGCCACCCGGAGGCCGAGAAGCGGATCCCGTACGTGACCGAGAAGCTCTCGGGGGCCCAGGGGCCGTTCGTGGCCGTCAGCGACTACATGCGCGCGGTACCTGACCTGATCTCCCGGTGGGTACCCGGCGACTACACCTCGCTCGGCACCGACGGCTTCGGCCACTCCGACACGCGCGGGGCGCTGCGCCGCCACTTCAACGTCGACGGCGAGTCGGTCGCGGTGGCGGCCCTCCAGCAGCTCGCCGCCCGAGGCGAGGCCAAGCCGGAACTGGCCGCCCAGGCGGCGGCCAAATACCAGATCACCGACCCGACCGCCGCCGAAGCCGGCGAAGCGGGCGGCGACTCCTGAGAAACGCTGAAATGGGGGCCGGGAGCTTCGCTCCGGGCCCCCATTTCATGCGTCGACTATGAGGTGCTCGCCGGATCTGGAGACGCAGGGGTAGAAGTACGGGGCGCCGTCGGGGGCGTTCGGTTCGGGGACGTGGGGCGGGTTCTCGGGGTGGCCTTCGAGGACGCGGAGGCGGCAGGTGCCACACGCGCCGATCTCGCAGGAGGAGGGGACGTCGACGCCCCCGGCGTTGAGGGCGTCGAGGGCGCTCTGCTGGACGCCGACCTCGACGGCGGTGCCGGTGCGTTCGGCGAGGATCTCGAAGCGCTCGCGGACTCCCGAGCCGGAGGAGAAGCGCTCGGTGCGGAGTTCGATGTGGGGCGCGGCCCGGCCGATGGTGCCGGCGAGCGCGTTCAGGAGGCGGTCGGGGCCGCAGGCGTAGACGCCGGTGGCGCTCGGGAGCCCGGCGACCTCGGCGACCAGGTTCGGGCGTCCGGCCGTGGCGGTCGGGTAGAGGACCACGTTGCCGGGCCAGGTGGTCGCCAGTTGGTCGGCGAAGGCCATCCTCGATCGCGTCCTGCCGGTGTAGACCAGTCGCCACGGCAGCCCGGCCCGTTCGACCTGGAGGATCATCGAGACGATCGGGGTGATGCCGATGCCTCCGGCCACGAACAGGTAGTACGGGTGCAGTCCGAGATAGAACATGTTGCGCGGCAGCGAGAGCCGGACGACGTCGCCGGGCCGCAGCCGGTGGGCCTCGCGGGAGCCCCCTTGACCGGCGTCCTCGCGGAGCACCGCGATCCGGTAGGCGAGCCGGTCGGCGGAGTCCGAGCACAGCGAGTAGTGCCGCACCAGGCCCGAGGGCAGTTCGACCTCGATGTGGGCGCCCGCTTCGAACGGCGGCAGGAGTCGGTTGTGCAGTCCCGCCAGTTCGATCGAGCGGACCTTCTCGGCCAGGTCGGCGACCCTGCGCACCCGCACTTCGAAGCGGCCGTCGTCCTGCGGGCGCTCGACCGCCGGCCTGACCGGGCCCCACGGGCGCGCGTATGAGACCACCGCTGCGAAGGCCAGCAGCGCGAAGGCGAGCGCGACGCCGACGGTGAGCGTGAGGTGGGCGGTGCGGTGCGTGCCGCCGACGGCCACGAGGTGGTCGCCCAGGTAGGTCGCGCTCGGCCGCAGCACGAGCAGGCCGCCGACGATGACGGCCACGGCCGCTCCGAGCTTGGCGATCACCCACCAGTGGCGGACCAGGCCCCACCTGGTCGACAGGCCCAGCGCGACGCCGGTGCCCAGAACCACGAACGAGACGACTCCGGCGCCCAGGTCGTTGAAGACCTTGACGGCCATCCACACCTCCCCGGCCAGTACCGGGTCGTCGGCGAAGTAGACGTAGACGGCCAGTACCAGCACGAACGTCACATAGGCCAGCCAGCCGACCGAGGCCAGGACGTGGCACGCGACCAGGGCCCGGCGCGCGGGCTCGGGGAGCCGGATGCGGGGCCGGTGGCTTCGGCGGGATTTCGGGGCGCGTTCGGTCGGCACTGCGATCTCCTCGACGAGAATCGACTTCCGTTGCTGACCTTCGCTTCAAAGTAGCATGTGAGCAGAGCGGACAAACCCGGGCGGGTGCGCACGGAACGCACCCGCCCGGTCACGAGTATGCGGTTGTCCCCCCTCGGCCGGACGCCTAGTGGGAGTGCTCCTCGGCGGACTGGCCCTCTTGAGCCTCCTCCTTGGCGATCTGCTCGCGGACTTCGTCCATGTCGAGCGCCTTGACCTGCTTGATCACCTCTTCGAGCGCCTCTCCGGGCAGGGCCCCCGGCTGGTTGAACAGGAGGATGCCGTCCCGGAAGGCCATCAGCGTCGGGATGGACTGGATTCCGGCCGCGGCCGACAGCTCCTGCTGGTCCTCGGTATCGATCTTCCCGAAGACGATGTCGTCGTGCTTCTCGCTGGAGGTCTCGTAGGTCGGCGCGAACTGCTTGCAGGGTCCGCACCAGTCGGCCCACCAGTCGACCAGCACGATGTCGTTGCCGGTGACGGTTTCCTCGAAGGTGTCCTTGGTAAGTGCAACCGTGGCCATGAATGGCCGCCTCTCTCTTTCGGCTCTTCTGGTGCTACTCGACCAACGATAGTGGCCCCTTCGGTATTCCGACCGACGTCGGCGCGCGGCCGGGTCCGCGTCTGGCAGGCTAGGGGGCATGGATCTGGCCTCCACCATTCAGAACATCGAGCGCTCCTCGTCGGCGCTGACGACCCAGTCGCTCGCCCGAATGGACGAGCGCCTCCCCTGGTTCCGCGATCTGCCGGCAGAGCAGCGTTCGATGGTGACCTTGGTCGCCCAGGCCGGAGTGCGGCAGTTCCTGGAGTGGCTGCGCGAGGGCGGCCGGGATCTGACCACTTCCGACATGGTGTTCGAGGCCGCCCCGGTCGAGTTGGCCCGCGCCATCAGCCTCCAGCACACGGTGGCGCTGATCCAGGTCGTCATCGACGTGGTCGAGGAGCAGGTCCCGGCCCTGGCCGCCGAGGGTGAGAAGGAGGCGCTGCGGGAGTCGGTGCTGCTGTTCAGCCGCGAGATCGCCTTCGCCGCGGCGCGCGTCTACGCGCGAGCGGCCGAGACCCGCGGCGCCTGGGACGCGCGCCTCCAGGCGATGCTGGTGGACGCGCTGCTGCGCGGCGATTCGCCCGACGAGCTGGTCGGGCGCGCCGCGGCGCTCGGCTGGTCGGAGTCGCAGTCGATCACGGTGGTGTGCGGGAGCTCTCCCGGCGGGGAGTCGACGCTGGTCCTTCACAGCGTCCAGCGCGCCGCCCGCCGGCTCGGGCTGGACATCCTGGCGGGCGTCCACGGCGCGCGCCTGGTGCTGCTGCTGGGCGGGGTGAACGCGCCGATGGAGATCGTGGAGAAGCTCACCGGCCAGTTCGGCGAGGGCCCGATCGTGGTCGGGCCCAGCGTGACCGGCCTGGCCGATGCCTCGGCTTCGGCGATCGCGGCCGTGTCCGGGTACCGGTCGGCCGCGGCCTGGCCGGAGGCGCCGCGTCCGGTCTCGGCTACGCAGCTGCTGCCCGAGCGCGCCGTCGCCGGGGAGGAGGCGGCCCGCCGCCAGTTGCGCGAGGGCGTTTACGTGACGCTGCGGCGCGCCGGCGGGGAGCTGCTGGAGACCATGGACGCGTTCATCGCCTCCGGCGGGGTCCTGGAGGGCACCGCCCGCGAGTTGTACGTGCACCCCAACACGGTCCGGTACCGCCTGCGCCGCATCCAGGAGGTGACCGGTTTCTCCCCTACCGATCCGCATGAGGCCTTCGTTCTGCGTGTGGGTTTGACCATAGGGCGGCTCGACAACGCCCCCGCGAGCCTGCGTTCCCGCAGTTGACAACGAACGTTGTAGGATTCCTCCAAGAACAGGGCGGGCTTTCAGTCCTCCCACCGCTCCCGTTTCGGGTGTTCACTGAGCGAAAGTCTTAGATGTGCTTGCCATAGTCGCTCCCGGGCAGGGTTCGCAGAAGCCCGGGTTCCTCACTCCGTGGATCGAAGCCGACCCCGCCGCCGCCGAGCGGTTGCACGAGTGGTCCGAGCTGATCGATCTCGATCTCGTGCGCCTCGGCACCGAGGCCGACCAGGCCGAGATCACCGACACTGCCAACACGCAGCCGCTGCTGGTCGCCGCGGGCCTCCTGGCCGCCGGGAAACTGCCGGTGGGCGCCGCGAGCGTCGTAGCCGGGCACTCGGTCGGCGAGCTGACCGCCGCCGCCCTGGCCGGGATCCTCACTCCCGAGGCCGCGGTCCGGCTGGCCGCCGTGCGCGGCCGCGAGATGGCCGCCGCCTGCGGCATCGAGCCGACCACGATGGCCGCCGTCCTCGGCGGGGTCGAGGACGAGGTCCTGGCCGCCATCGAGACCGCCGGGGCCTGGCCGGCCAACCGCAACGGCGCCGGCCAGATCGTCGCCGCCGGGCCGGTGGCCGCGATCGAGAAGCTCACCGAGAACGCCCCCGAGCGGGCCCGCATCATTCCGCTCAAGGTCGCCGGGGCCTTCCACACTCCGCACATGGCGCCCGCCCAGGAGGCCCTGGAGTCGGTCGCCGGGGACGTCCCCACCGCCGACCCCGAGCGGACCTTCCTGTCGAATCGCGACGGAAAGGCCGTCGAGACCGGCGCCCAGGCGCTGCGCCAACTGGTGGAGCAGGTCACCTCTCCGGTCCGCTGGGACGCCTGCATGAGTACGCTTGGAACACTGGGCGTCACCGCAGTGATCGAGCTGCCCCCGGCGGGGACGCTCACCGGGCTGGCCAAGCGGGCTCTCAAGGGCGTCGAGCGACTGGGCGTCAACACCCCCGAGGACCTCGAGGCCGCCGCCGAACTCGCCGCCAGTGAAGGAGTCAAGTGAGCATCGGTTCTCGTGTGATCAGTCTCGGCCACTACCAGCCGGAGAAGATCCTCACCAATGACGACCTCGCGAAGATGGTCGACACCAGCGACGAGTGGATCGTCAGCCGCGTCGGCATCAAGGAGCGGCGCATCGCAGCCGAGGACGAGAAGGTCGCCGACCTGGCGGTCCGTGCCGCCCGCCAGGCCCTGGAGAACTCCGGCCACGGTCCCGGCGACATCGACATGGTCGTGGTCGCCACCGTCTCGGCCAAGGACGTCTGCCCCAACACCGCCTGCCGCGTCGCCGACGAGCTCGGCATCGCCACGCCCGCCGCGATCGACGTCAACACCGCCTGCTCGGGCTTCGAGTACGCGCTGGCCCAGGCCGACATGGCGATCCGGATCGGTTCCGCCGAGCGGGCCCTGGTCATCGGCGCCGAGAAGCTCACCGCCGTGACCGACTGGGACGACCGCTCCTCGTGCGTCCTGTTCGGCGACGGCGCCGGCGCGGTCGTGGTGGAGGGCACCGACGACCCGGAGCTGGCCATCAGCCCGGTCGTGTGGGGCTCGGAGCCGTCGATGAGCGACGTCATCCGCATCGAGGAGGACGTACCGTACATCAAGCAGGCCGGACAGACTGTGTTCCGTTGGGCCACTACGCAACTGGCCCCGCTGATCGAGCAGGTCGCCGACCGGGCCGGAGTGAAGATCAACGAGCTGGCGGCCTTCGTCCCCCACCAGGCGAACCTGCGGATCATCCAGGGCATCGCCAAACGCCTCGACTTCAGCGAGGACTGCGTCGTCGCCGAGGACATCGTCTATTCCGGCAACACTTCGGCGGCTTCGGTGCCGCTGGCGTTGTCGAAACTCGTACAGGATGGCAATATCGCCTCCGGCGCCCCGATCCTGCTGTTCGGGTTCGGCGGCGGGCTCACCTATGCCGGGCAAGTCATCCGCTGCCCGTAACTATCGAGAGGAAACTACTCATGGCTGAACTGTCTCGTGACGAGATCCGCGAAGGTCTTGCGGACATTCTCGAAGAGGTCGCGGGCGTCAACCCCGACGACGTCGCCGACGGCAAGTCGTTCACCGAGGATCTTGACGTCGACTCGCTGGCCATGGTCGAGGTCGTCGTGGCCGCCGAGGAGAAGTTCGGTGTGAAGATCCCCGACGACGAGGTCGCCAACCTGAAGACGGTCGGGGACGCCGTCTCCTACATCGAGAAGGGCTGACGTTGACTGAGGTAGTCGTCACCGGACTCGGCGCGACCACACCGCTCGGCGGGGACGTGGCGTCGACATGGGAAGGACTCGTGGCCGGGAGGTCGGGCGTCGTCGCTCTCACCGAGGAGTGGGCGCAGGAGCTTCCGTCGCGCATCGCGGCGCAGCTGGTCGTCGATCCCTCGGAGGTGCTGCCCAGGGTGCGGCTCCGCCGCCTCGACCGCTCCGAGCAGATCGCGCTCATCGCCTCGCAGCAGGCGTGGGACGACGCGGGGCTGAGCGACGACCTCGACAAGGAGCGGCTCGGGGTGGTGTTCGGCTCCGGTATCGGCGGTGCGCTGACGCTGCTGGAGCAGGACGACATCCTCGAGGAGAAGGGCCCGCGGCGGGTCTCGCCGTTCACCGTGCCCATGCTCATGCCCAACGGACCGGCGGCCGTGGTCGGACTGGAGTTCGGCGCCCAGGCCGGGGTGCACGCCCCGACCAGCGCCTGCGCCACCTCGGCGGAGGCGATCTCGTGGGCGGCCGACATGATCCGCGCCGGCCGTGCCGACGTGGCCGTCGCCGGCGGCTCCGAAGCGGTCATCGGCGGCCTGCCGATGGCCGGGTTCGCCTCGATGAAGGCCATGTCCACCCGCAACGACGAGCCCGAGCGGGCCTCGCGTCCCTGGGACGCCGACCGCGACGGCTTCGTCATGGGCGAGGGCGCCGGGGCGCTGGTGCTGGAGCGCCGCGAGCACGCTGAGGCGCGCGGCGCCCGGATCTACGCGGTCGTGGCCGGTTCGGGTCTGACCTCGGACGGCTTCGACATCGTGCAGCCCGATCCGGAGTGCAACGGCGGCGGTCGCGCGATGCGCGCGGCCATCCGCCAGGCCGGGATCGACCGGAAGGACGTCGGACACGTCAACGCCCACGCCACCTCGACTCCGGTCGGCGACATGGCGGAGATCAAGGGCGTCAAGCGGGAGATCGGCGAGCACCCGGTGCTCACCGGGACCAAGTCGATGACCGGGCACCTGCTCGGCGGGGCCGGCGCGGTCGAGTCGATCGCGACGATCATGGCCCTGGTCGAGGGCGTGATCCCTCCGACGATCAACCTGGAGAACCCGGACCCCGAGCTCGACCTGGACGTGGCCGCGAACGAGGCCCGCAAGGTCGACCTGGTCGCCGCCATGAACACCGGCTTCGGCTTCGGCGGGCACAACGCCGCCATCTTGTTCACCAAGCCGTAGGCGGAGTGAACCTGAAGTAGAGCACCGAGCCGTAGGTTCCCTTTTTTCGGGCCCCATCGCGAAAGCGGTGGGGCCCTTGGCGTCCCTGCGGTCGCCGTCCTCGCTCTCGGAGCTCGGCCGCTCCGGGCATGCCACCGCCGCGACGGGACTCCGGTGCGGTCCGCGAAACCTTAGACTGGGGGGCAGGAAACCCTTACACCGCATTTTGGAGCCGATCATGGCCACCGCATCCGGGCCGACGGCGGAAGCCGCCGCGCCCACTCCCCCGACCTCCATATCCAAATCGGAGCGCTCGCTGGCGCCCGACATCGCGCGCGGCGCGATGCTGCTGTTCATCGCCCTCGCCAACGTCCCGATCTACCTGCACGGCCGTTCGCTCGACGACCACAACCACATCGCCGACTCCAGCACGGCCGACACGATCGCCCTGTTCATCGAGCAGCTGTTCATCGCCGAACGCTCCCGGCCGATGTTCGCGATCCTCTACGGTTTCGGCATCGCCGTGATGGCCTCGCGCATGTTCTCGCGCGGCATGGAGGCCAAGGGCGTCCGCAAGATCCTCCGCCGCCGCTCCTGGTGGCTGATCGCGTTCGGCTTCGTCCACGCCACGCTCCTGTTCTTCGGCGACATCCTCGCCCCCTACGGCGCGACCGGGCTGATCGCGCTGGGCTTCGTCCACCTGTCGAACCGCGCGCTGCGCCGCTGGCTGTGGGGCAGCGCCATCTACTTCGCGGTCGTCGGCACTCCGCTGTTCTCGATCATGCTCACCAGCGCCGGGTCCGAGCCTCCCGGCGTCGAGGGACTACCGCCCTATGTGGATCAATTGGTGACCGGGTCGATCGCCTCGGTGGCGGTCGTGTTCATCTCGGTCCTGACGGCGTGGTTCATTCCGCTCGTGATCGTGGGCATGATGATCCAGCGCGCCGGGTGGATCGACCACCCCGAGGAGCACCTGCTGCGGCTCAAGCGCGTCTTCGTCTCCGGGATGGCCGTCAACGTCGCCAGCTCCCTGCCGATCTCGTTGATCGCCCTCGGCGCCTGGGACGCCTCACCGAGCATGCACTCGGTCTCCTACGGGGTGACGATGCTCGGCGGCATGTACGCCGGGCTCGGCTACATCTGCGGGTTCGCGCTGCTGGCCCACCGCTGGCGCTCGCGCGGGCGGCGCGGCGTGCCCGGCGCGCTCGCGGCGGTCGGCGAGCGCTCGCTGACCTGCTACCTGACGCAGTCGATCATCATGGCCCCGCTGCTGTCGGCCTGGGCCTTCGGGCTCGGCGACGGCATGGGCTACCTGGCCGCCTTCGTGGTCGCCATGGGCACCTGGGCGACGACGATCCTGATCGCGGTCCTGCTCGACAGGGCAGGCAGGCGCGGACCGTTCGAGGTGCTGCTGCGGCGGCTGACCTACGGCAAGGGGCGTCCCGCGCGGACGTGAGAGAATGCTCGGGTGCATGTGAGGCAGGCACCCTTCCGGCTGTACCGATCGGCCGTGTTCGCGGCCGTGACGGTGTCGGCCTCGGCCCTGCTGCACATCTGGGGCGGCGGGGCCGTCCCGCGCCCGGCTCCCTTCGCCGGTGCGCTGATCCTGGCCTTCGTGCTCGCGTTCGCGGTGGGCGGCCGCGAGCACGGCTTCGGCTCACTGGCACCGCTGTGCCTGGCGATCCAGGTGGGCATGCACGTCTTCTTCCAGTCCGGGGCGGTCACCGGCGAGCTCCATGACCACGGCTCGGGCGTGGCGATGCTCTCGGCCCACCTGATCGCGGGGCTGACGCAGGCGGCCTGGCTGGCGCGCGGCGAGGCCGCGCTGGCGGCCCTGCTGGACCTGCTGACACTGTTCTTCGCGCGGGTGCTGCGGCTCCGCCAGTCTCGCACGCTCGTGGTCGTCCGTCCGCGGACGGCGCCGCCCGGACCGGCGCCCCTGCGGCGCCTGGAGTGGGTCGCGGTCGCGATCCCGCGCCGCGGTCCACCCGTTCCCGCTCTCTGAACCCCCGTCAGTCCCCTCGGCGCTTCGGCGCCGCTTCGTCATGCCCGAGCACCTCGGGCACCTCAGAGAGTGAGCCATGTCCAACACCAGAGTTCCGGCTGCCCTGCGGCAGCTGCTGCTCCGGCTGCATTTCTACGCCGGAGTGTTCATATCCCCGTTCCTTGTCATAGCGGCCCTCACCGGGCTGCTGTACGCCTCCGCATACGCCGTCGAGGACGTCCTCTACGACGACCTGCGCACCGTCGCCGGCTCCGGCGGCGAACCGGTGCCGCTGGCCGACCAGGTGCGCGCCGCCGCCGAGGCCCACCCCGAATGGGCCGTCACCGGCGTGCGGCCCGGCCACGAGCCCGACGACTCCACCGGCGTCCTGATGGACGACGGCGTCGCCCGCGAGACCGGCGCGGTCGCCATCGTCTACGTCGACCCCTACACCGGCGAGGTGCAAGGGGACTCGACCACCTACGGCAGCTCCCAGGCGGGACCGTTCCGCGAGTGGGTCGCCACCTTCCACCGGACCCTCCACCTCGGGGACCTCGGGCGCAACTACAGCGAACTGGCCGCGAGCTGGCTGTGGGTCATCGTCGGGGCCGGGCTGGTCCTGTGGCTGTGGCGCAAGCGCCGCCAGAGCGAACTTACGGCTCGCAAGCGTCGCCGAGGGGGCAGGCTCCTGTGGCCCCGGCGGGGCGCGAGCGGCCGCACGAAGTCGCTGTCCTGGCACGGGCCGATCGGCCTGTGGCTGGCGGTGCTGCTGCTGTTCCTGTCGGCCACCGGCCTGACCTGGTCGCGCTTCGCCGGTGAGCACATCGGCGAGCTGCGGCAGCAGCTGTCGTGGACGACGCCGTCGCTGGAGGCCGCAGGCGGCGGAGAGCACGCCGCCCACGGCGGCCACGACCACGCCCACAACGAGGCCGGGATGCTCCCGGTCGACTCCCTCGACACGGTGTACGAGACCGCTCGCGACGCCGGCCTGGAGGGCCCGCTGGAGCTGACGCTGCCGACCGGCGAGAGCGGCGAGTTCGTCGCGTCCGAGACCCAGCGGTCCTATCCGGTGCAGCAGGACAAGATCGCCGTCACCGTCGACGAGACCGGGGCCGCGCAGGTCACCGAGGAGCTCCGCTTCGCCGACTGGCCGTTCATGGCCCAGGCGACCAGCGTCGCCATCGCCCTGCACATGGGTCTGCTGTTCGGTCCGGCCAACCAGATCTTCCTGGCGGCGGCGATGTCGGCGTTCCTGACCCTGATCTTCCTGGGCTACCGCATGTGGTGGCAGCGCCGCACCACCGACTCGATGCTCGGCAGGCCCTACCCGCCAGGGGCGCTGCGCTCGCTGCCGTGGTGGATGGTCGCCGCCGCCGTCCCGGCGGTCGCGCTCGTCGGCTGGTTCCTGCCACTGTTCGGCATCCCGCTGCTGGCCTTCCTGATCGCCGACGTGCTCATCGGCCTGTGGCGGCGCCGCCGACCCGAGCCCGACCGGGAACCGAGCGAGGGCGTCACGCGCCGCACCGCGCTGGGAGCGGCCACGGCCACCGCCGCGGTCGCCGGGGGCTTCGGATACAGCCTCGACTCGAACCACGAGCACGAGGACGCCGACGGCGCCCACGACCACGCCGCCGGGGGCGGGGCCGAGCCGTTCTTCGGCGAACGCCAGAGCGGCATCGCCACTCCGGCGCAGGCCCACGCGATGTTCGTCGCCTTCGACCTCGCCGGAGACTCCTCCCCGGACACGCTCAAGAGTCTGCTCCAGCAGTGGTCGGCGGTCGCAGACGCGCTCATGCGCGGCGAGGCCCCGCCGCCGACCGCCTACGACACCGAGGAGCACTTCGACGCCGAGGCCGTGGCGGCCGGGCTCGACCCGGCGCGGCTGACGGTCACGTTCGGGCTGGGTCCGAGCGCGTTCACCAAGACCGGGCTGGAGTCGGCGCAGCCGACGCGGCTGGTCGAGCTCCCCGAGTTCGACGGCGACCGGCTCAACCCGGCCTGGTCCGGCGGGGACCTGATCATCCAGGTCTGCGGCGACGACCTCCAGGTCGTCTCCAACGCGTTCCTGGAGCTGCGCAAGCGCGCGGTCGGCCTGGCCACGCTGCGGTGGATGCAGCAGGGCTTCATCTCGACCCCCGCCGACGGCGGCACGCCCCGCAACCTCATGGGCTTCAAGGACGGCACGCTCAACCCCGAGCTCGGCGGCGTCGAGTTCGACGAGCGGGTCTGGGCGGGAGACTCAGAGCCCGACTGGTTCTCCGGCGGCACCTTCCTGGTGTTCCGGAAGATCCGGATGCGGCTGCCGAACTGGTCGATGGCCACCGCCGAGGAGCAGAACCTGACCATCGGCAAGGACCGCGACACCGGGGCGCCGCTGAGCGGCGGCGGCGAGTTCGCCCACCCGGACTTCGAGGCGGACGACGGCAGCGGGCTCCCGGCGGTCCCGCCGGACTCGCATCTGGCGCTGACGCACATGGCGAAGATGTTCCGGCGCGGATACAACTACGACTACGGGTATCTGACCCAGGGGGACGTCTCCTCGGACGCGGTCGAGCACGAGCATGCGCCGGGCACGCCCGACGACGATCACGCCGAGCATCCCTATGACGCGGGGCTGCTGTTCGCGTCCTTCCAGGCCGATCCGCAGGTCTTCATCGACACGCAGGAGAAGATGGCCGGCGGGGACCGCCTGATGGAGTTCATCGTCGCCGAGGGGAGCGGGATCTACGCGGTCCCGCCCGGCGCGTCCGAGGGCGGCTTCGTGGGCGAGGGCCTGTTCACCGAGTGACGGTCCGGGCCGTTCCCTGCCCGCGCGGGGGCGGCCCCCTCCCGAACCAGGCGGCCGCCTGCTGCGGAGTGGCGCTGAGCTGCCCGTACCAGAGGCAGAAGGTCAGGACCGCCCCGATCTTGCGGGCGTTGTCGCGGCGGCGGTCTGGGCGGCCACGTCGATCTCCTGTGCCGCTCCGGGGTCGGTGAAGTGCGCGGTGAAGGTGAGGATGTTCGGGTTGACCTCCCGGGCCAGGGCGACCACGGCGGTCGAGTCGATGCCGCGGTCCTGCCGGTCGCCGGTGCGCACCTGGCCATCGCTGCCGGCGGCGGTCACCAGCGCCGCCCGGTGAGGCGCTCGTACGCCTCGACGTATTTGGCGCGGGTGGCCTCGACGACCTCGGCGGGGATCTCGGGGGCGGGCCCGGCGTCGGGCTTCCAGCCGGTCGAGGAGGCCCAGTCGCGCACGAACTGCTTGTCGAACGACGGCGGCGGACGGCCGGGCTCCCACTTCGCGGCGTCCCAGAACCGCGAGGAGTCGGAGGTGAGGACCTCGTCGGCTAGGCGGAGGGTCCCCTCGGCGTCGGTTCCGAACTCGAGCTTGGTGTCGGCGATGATGATGCCGCACTCGGCGGCGATCTCGGCGCCGCGCCGGTAGACGGCCAGGGTCAGCTCGCGCACCCGCTCGGCGGTCTCGGCCCCGAGGTCGGCGGCCACGTGGTCGAAGCTGACGGCCTCGTCGTGCTCGCCGACCGGGGCCTTGGTGGTGGGGGTGTAGATCGGCTCGGGCAGCCGCGAGCCGTCGACCAGGCCGGGCGGGAGCGCGATGCCGCAGACGGCGCCGGTCGCGTTGTAGTCGGCAAGGCCCGAGCCGGTGAGGTAGCCGCGGGCGATGGACTCGACCTTGAGCATGTCCAGGCGCATGACCCGCACCGCGCGCCCGGCGAACTCGGCCGGCACGTCCTCAGTAGAGACGATCTGGTTGGGCACCAGGTCGGCCAGCCGCTCGAACCACCACGCGCTCAACGCCGTCAGCAGTGCGCCCTTGTCGGGGATCTCGGTGGGGAGGACGACGTCGTAGACGCTCACCCGGTTGGAGGCGACGAGGATCAAGTCGTCGCCGTCGGCGTACAGGTCGCGGACCTTGCCTTGGTAGATCAATTCCACCGTGTCATTACAGCAGCCGGGCATTCATCCCACAACTCGTTCGCGGCGCCGCTGTGCCCAGCGACACCTGCCGCCGCCCGGACCCGCGGCGTACCCTAGGCACCGTGACTTCCGAACAGCCCAAGGAACGCCGCATGCTGCGCCTGGAGGCGCGCAACGCCGAGACTCCGATCGAGAAGAAACCCTCTTGGATCAAGGTCAAGGCGAAGACCGGCCCGGAGTACACCGAACTGCGGAGCCTGGTCAAGAGCGAGGGACTCCACACGGTCTGCCAGGAGGCGGGCTGTCCCAACATCTACGAGTGCTGGGAGGACCGGGAGGCCACGTTCCTCATCGGCGGCTCCCAGTGCACCCGCCGCTGCGACTTCTGCCAGATCGACACCGGCAAGCCCAGTCCGCTGGACCGGGCCGAGCCGATGAAGGTCGCCGACTCGGTGAAGACGATGGGCCTGAAGTACGCCACGGTCACCGGCGTCGCCCGCGACGACCTCGAGGACGGCGGGGCCTGGCTCTACGCCGAGACCGTGCGGCAGATCCACGCGGCCGTCCCCGGCTGCGGGGTCGAGCTGCTCATCCCCGACTTCAACGCCGAGCCAGACCAGCTCGCCGAGGTCTTCTCCTCGCGCCCCGAGGTGCTGGCCCACAACGTCGAGACCGTGCCGCGCATCTTCAAGCGGATCCGCCCCGCCTTCACCTACGAGCGCTCGCTCGGGGTCATCACCAGCGCCCGCGAGGACGGCCTGGTCACCAAGTCGAACCTGATCCTCGGCATGGGCGAGACCCGCGAGGAGATCTCGCAGGCCCTGCGCGACCTGTATGAGGCCGGGTGCGAGCTGATCACCATCACCCAGTACCTGCGCCCGACCAAGCGGCACCACCCGGTCGACCGGTGGGTCAAGCCCGAGGAGTTCGTGGAGCTGAGCGCCGAGGCCGAGGAGATCGGCTTCGCCGGGGTCATGAGCGGCCCGCTGGTCCGCTCCTCCTACCGGGCCGGACGCCTCTACCAGCAGGCGGTCGAGGCCCGGTCCCAAGCCGCCTCGGCTCGGCAGATTTACGCCTCGCAAACTTCGGCGAGCGGGCTTGCGAGCCGTTGATCGGCCCATCTCTCGAACCCGCGGGTCGCACACTAGAATTGAGCACATGGCAAAGCAGCAGGAGAAAGAGACATTCGGGTCACGGCTGAAGACCATCGGCATGGCCATCAAGTTCACGGCCAAGCGGGACAAATGGTTCCTGCCGTTGGAGGCCGCGGCGATTCTGCTGCCGTTCATCGCCGTCACCGCTCTGGTGATCTTCGCCGGGTTCTCGCTGCTGTGGTTCGTCAGCTCGCTGTTCGTCGCGCTCCTGGCCGGGATGATCGTGCTGAACATGCGCACCAGCAAGGTGGTGAACCGGGAGGCCGTCGGCCGCCCGGGCGCCGCTTACGCGCTCATCGACGGGATGCGCGGCTGGACCGTCACGGCGGGGGTGGCCGCGGTCTCGGAGACCCAGATGGTGCACCGCGCGGTCGGCAAGCCGGGCGTGGTGCTGCTGGGCGAGGGCGGCGGCAAGGTGAAGAAGCTCCTCGGGCAGGAGAAGAAGCGGATCTCGCGGGTGGTCGGCTCGACGCCGATCTACACGTTCATGGTCGGCGAGACCCCGAACGACGACTTCTCGGTGACCGAGGTCCGCAAGCGCCTGACGAAGCTGCCGCGGAACATCAACTCCAAGGACGCCAACCACGTCGCCAAGCGCCTCGACGCGCTCGGCCTGGGCATGGCGATCCCGAAGGGCCCCATGCCCACCAGCGCCAACCAGGGCCGTGCCGCCCGGCGGGCTATGCTGCGCGGCCGCTGAGCCGCGGAGATCGAAGAGACGAAAACAGCGGGTCGAGCTTCACGGCTCGGCCCGCTTCTCCATTCGGTCCAAGATTCAAGAGCGGTTCAGAACAGGTCCCCGCCGTCGCGGCGTCGGCGCCAGCGCTCCTCCATGCGGGAGGTGAAGCCGCCCGGCTTCGGGGCGCCCTTCGCGCGGCCGCCTCCACCGGTGGTGCGGCTGGCCTTGCCGTCGACGGCCGTCAGCTTGCCGGTCGTGCCGCGGCGCTGGGCCATGAGCCCGATGATGAGACCGCCGAACATGAGCACCGCGCCGATCGGAGCGCCCCAATTCGCGGCACCGGCGATGACGGTGCCGACGACGACGCCAATTCCGATGACGGTGACGATGCCGGCCAGGATGAGCCTGCGACGGGTGACGTGCGCCGGGTCGTGGTTGCGCACAGCAGAGGCGAACTGCGGGTCTTCGGACAAGGACTGCTCGATTTCTTCGAACAGGCGTTGTTCGTGGTCGGAGAGCGGCACGACACTCCTCCTGCGCTAGTCTCGGCAGGTCCGCCGCTCCGGCGGGCCTAGGTGCTTGTGCTTCAAGTCTACGAGGCTTTCGCCCGAGGCGGAAGGCAGTTCGTCCTCGAATCTACGTGTTCCCGCCAGCCTGGAGCGGATACCCACGGGAACCCGGTTCCAAGCATGCCACGGGCCACTCTCCTTTATCTACTCACGAGTCGGTTTTCCGGAGCCGCCCGGCCGACCGGATCGTGCCCTTGCCGAACTTGGCGGCCGCGTCGTCGATGGCGGTCTCGATGTCGCGCCAGCCGTGGTCGGGCTCGCCGAGTGCGACCTGCCTCCCGACGCTCGCGGATTCGACCAGATGATCGAGCTTGACACCTATGAGCCGAACCGGCGCGGTGGCCGCGGCGTCGGCCATCTCGCGGGCGGCGGCGTGGATCTCGTGGCCGACGTCGGTCGGGGCGGCGAGCATCCGGGAGCGGGTGATGGTCTTGAAGTCCCCGAATCGGATCTTCACTGTCACGCCGCGTCCGGCCCATCCGGCCGAGCGGGCGCGGGCGGCGACCTTGCGGGACAGCTCCAGCAGGACCGGGCCCCAGACCGAGGCGTCGGGCGCGTCGTGGCCGAAGGTGGTCTCGTTGCTGATGGACTTCTCGACCCGCTCGGGCCGGACCGGGCGGGTGTCGATGTTCCGAGCGAGTGCGTACAGGTGTTCTGCATTGGCGGATCCGACCGAAGCGGTGAGGCGGTCGACCGAGAGCCCGGCGATGTCGCCGACGGTCCGCATGCCGAGCCGGTTCAGTTTCTGGGCGGTCTTCTCGCCGATGCCCCAGACCGCGCGTATGGGCAGCGGATGGAGGAACCGGAGCTCGGTCTCGGCCGGGACGACGCCGAGGCCGTCAGGTTTGGCATGCTCTGAGGCCAACTTCGCCAGGAACTTCGTGGAGGCGATGCCGACGGTGCAGGTGATGCCGTGCTCCTCGCGCACCCGGCGGCGGATCTCGCGGGCGATGTGAGCGGGGCTGCCGACGAAGCGGCGGGCCCCGGAGACGTCGAGGAACGCCTCGTCGACCGAGATGGGCTGGACGTGCGGGGTGTACTCGCGGAACATCGCCATGACCTGCTGCGATATCTCCCGGTAGGGGCCGCTGGGGGTGATGAACACCCCGTGCGGGCAGCGGCGGCGGGCGATCGCGGTCGGCAGCGCGGAGTGGACGCCGTACTCGCGGGCCTCGTAGGAGGCGGCCGAGACGACCCCGCGCGGCCCGAGACCGCCCACGATGACCGGTTTGCCGCGCAGGCTGGGGTCGCGAGCGATCTCGACGGACGCGAAGAACGCGTCCATGTCGACATGCATGATTCCAAGCCCGTCATCGGACAGATCGGGCCCGATGAACTCCGACTCAACCCCGGCCACACCCGTAGGCTAACCGGCTCCCCCGACAATCCGGTCTAGGTCCGGTACGTCCACAGCGGGACGGCCATCTCGGCGCCGGTCAGGCCGCCGTGCTGGCCGATCAGGCGCGCCACGTGCGGCGGCTCCCCCTCGACCCCGACCACGGCGAAGGTGTCTTTGCAGGCCACGACCAGGTCGCCGATCCGCCTCCGGTTCTCGTCGGTGACCGTGGGGCCGTACCAGCCTCGGCCCACCGCCTCGTCCCGGGTCAGGATCTCGGCCCGGCCGCCCACGGCCTCGCCCCAGGTCGCGGCGACGTCCTCGATCGCCCCGGGCACGGCGTGCAGGTACCGCATCCGTCCGTCCCCGGCGATCGCCTCGACCCCGTGCAGCAGCTCCGGGTGCTCGTCCACGCGGAGCCGCTCGGTGAGGTTGACCATCCCGTGGTCGGCGGTCACCAGCAGCGCCGCGTCGCGCGGCAGGTACGTCAGCAGGTCGTCGACGGTCTTGGCCACGGTCGCGACCGCGTCCAGCCACTGCGCCGAGCCGATCCCGTAGAAGTGCCCGGCCGTGTCGACGTTCGGCAGGTAGGCGTAGACCAGGCTCCGCTCCCCGCGCGCGAGCGCGTTGATCGTCCCTTCGGCGACCTCCTCGGGCGTGGCCGCCGGGAGCCAGTCGGCGCCGCGGTAGATGGCCCTGGTCAGGCCCGTGTCGCGGAAGGCGCCGTCCGAGACGACCGTGCACACGACACCGTCGGCGGCGGCCCGCTCGAACGCGGTCGGCTCCCGCTGCCACAGCTCGGGGTCGGGCGCGCCGTCCCACCGGATGTGCGTGACCAGCTCGCCGGACTCGGGCACCCGCAATGTGAAACCGATGATTCCATGATTCCCCGGCGGCGTACCGCACGCCAAGGACGCCAGGCTGATCGGTGTCGACGACGGCACGGTCGCGGTGATCGCGGTGAGCCGCCCGAGCTCCCCGTTGTGGATGGCCTCCACGGTCGCGCTCGCCTGCGCGGCCTGCCGGAGCAGGTGGTATCCGAAGCCGTCCAGCAGCAGCACCGCGATCCGCCGTGCACCGGCCAGTTCCCCGGCCCGCAACGGCATCGCGTCGTCTGAGACCGAAACCCCAAGCGCCGCTAGGGCGGTAGGCATGACATCGGCGAGGGTTCCGGCGCCGTAAGCGGGTCGGACCGGTTCCAGATGCGCCTGAGAAGACATGCCACGAGGCTAGCGGCTCGCCACGACCGACGCCAGGTGCCGGAGTGTCACGGCTCGGGGATCTCCAGGCCGCTGCGGTAGGCGATGGCGACCAGGCCCGCACGGTCCCGGGATTCGAGCTTCGACAGCAGGCGGCCCACGTGGGTGCGGACCGTGGCGGGGCTGATGTAGAGGTGGCGGCCGATCTCGTCGTTGGTCAGGCCGGTGGCGACCCAGCGGAGGATCTCCAGTTCGCGCTCGGTCAGCTCGCCCAGTCGCGGGTGCGGGCGGGCGGTGCCGGTCTTGCCTTCGGCGTAGGCGTCGATGACCTTGCGGGTCACGTCCGGGGACAGCAGGGAGTCGCCGGCGGCGGCGAGGCGGACGGCCTTGAGGATCTCGGCCGGGTCGGTGTCCTTCATGACGAACCCGGCCGCGCCGTTCGAGAGCGCGTCGAAGATGTAGGAGTCGATCTCGAAGGTCGTCATCATGACCACCCGGGTCGCGTCGAGGTTCGAGTCGCGGCTGATGCGGCGCAGCACCTCCAGGCCGTCGATGCCGGGCATCCTGATGTCGAGCAGGGCCACGTCCGGGCCGATCTCGCGGATCAGCCGCCACGCCTGCTCGCCGTCGGTGGCCTCGGCGGCCAGTCGCAGGTCCGGCTCGTCGGCGATCAGGGTCCGAAGCGCCATCCGGATCAGGCTCTGGTCGTCGGCTACGACGAGTTCGATCATGCGCTCTCCTCCAGGTGCCGTCAGCTGCCGGTGTACGGGATCTCGGCGTGGACGGCGAAGCCGCCGCCGGGGGCCGGTCCGGCGCCGAACGTCCCGCCTTGGGCCTCGACTCGTTCGATCATGCCCGCCAGGCCCTGGCCGGGCCGGTCCGGGTCGACCTCTCCCCCGCGGCCGTCGTCGGTCACCTCGATCGTCAGCGACGCCTCGCCGCACTCGAGGCGCGCGGTCGCCCGGCTCGCGGCGGCGTGCCGGATCACGTTCGTCAGCGACTCCTGCACCACCCGGTAGGCCGCCGCGGCCACCCGCCCCGGGACCTGGGCGGCGTCGCCGGTCTGCCGGTAGTCGACGGTCAGGCCGCCCTTGCCGATGTCGGCGACCAGCGCCGGGATGTCGTCGAGCGTGCGGGTCGGCCTCAGCTCGGGGGCCTGCCCGTCGCGCAGCGGGGCCAGCGTGGAGCGCAGGTCGTCCAGCGCGCGCGTCGAGGTGTCGCGGATCGCCCGCAGGTTCTCGACCACGCCGGGGTCCGCCTCGGGGCGCTTCTCGAGCATGTGGAGGGCCACTCCGGCGTTCATGCTCACCACCGCGAGGCTGTGGCCGACCACGTCGTGGATCTCGCGGGCCATCGCCACACGCTCGTCGGCGCGGTGGCGTTCGCGGTTCGCGGCGGCGGCCTGGGCGCGCGCGTTCCGGGCCTCGCGGGCGATCACGCCGCCGACGGTGGGGATGGACAGGTAGATGGCGGTGAGGGCGATGTTCACCAGCAGGCGGTCCCGGTCGTGGAGTATGAGCTCGTAGAAGACCGGGAACGCCACCAGCAGCGCGCCGACGAAGATCAGGCTGTGCTTGAGGGGGCGGGCCATGACGTAGGAGAACACCGCCACCGCGGGCAGGAGATAGACCGGCCCCTCCTGGTAGCCCAGGGCCAGGTAGTACCACAGGACGAGCATGGAGCCGATCAGGGACGCCTCGGGCCACAGGCGCCGGACCGACAGCGTCGCCGCGCACAGCCAGATCAGGGCGAACGCGCCCGCTCCGGGGTGCTGCCCGCCGCCGGCTCCGATCGTCCCGGCCGACACCAGGGCGGCCAGCACCACGGCGATCGCCGCGTCGGCCGCGGTCCGCCACAGCCTGGCGCGGGAATCGTTTCGGTGCGTGGTCACCGGTTCAGCCTACGGTCGCGGCGGGCGCCCGGCCTCGGTGCGAGACCGTACTCTCCGCTACGCCTGAGCGCGTACGGGCTTGCGGGCCAGCAGGTGGATCTGGGTGGCGATGTCCCTGAACGGGATCCTCGCGGCCGTGGCCAGTTCGAACTCACGCAGCTCCTCCTCCGCTCCGGCCTCGGCCTCGGCCGCCGAGGCGGGGATGAGGTCGCCGACCACGCCGACCCCGTGGACCTGCTCGGTCACCAGGCCGGAGCGGCCGATCAGGGCGGTCAGGGTGGCCGTCTCGAAGCGGCGCTTGAGGGTGTCCGTGCCGTCGACGATGCCGTCGACGTCGGCCAGCAGGTCGAGCGCGGTCGTGAACTGCCCGGTGAGGGCCTTGCCGAGGACGGCGGCGATGCGGTTGGCCACGAGGATGCTGACCGCTCCGCCTTGGGCGCAGGCGCCCGCCAGTGCCTCGATGGCCAGCTCGGGGTCGTCGATCATCTCCAGCACCGAGTGGCACAGCACCAGGTCCGCCGATTCGGGCTCGATCACCTCGGGGATCTCGTCGGCGTCGGCCTGGACGGCGGTCACCCGGTCGGTAACGCCCGCGTCGGCCGCCCGCTGGCGCAGCGAGGCGAGCGCATTGGCGCTGGGTTCGACGACGGTGACGTCGTGTCCGAGCTCGGCCAAGGGCACCGCGAAGCCGCCGGAGCCGCCGCCGACGTCGATGATCCGCAGCCGCGCGCCGGTCCCGGCCGCGAACCGCTCGATCTCGGACGACAGCACCGACCACACCACGGCTACGCGCGGGTGGTGGGTCTTCTCGGCGCTCTCCTTGGGTATGTCGACCATGGCCAAAGCCTATCGTCGAGGGGGTGCCCGGTCTGATCCACCGGGCACCCCCTTAGTCGCGAAGGTGAGGGGGATTGCGGCGGATCGCCCGCAGATAGGCGGGGTTGTTGCGGAAGTAGCGTCGCCACAGCCGCTTCGGTTCCTTGGTGAGCCGGTAGAACCACTCGAGGCCGTTGCGCTGCATCCACGGCGGCGCCTGCGGGACGAGCCCGGCGTGGAAGTCGAAGGCGGCGCCGACGCCGAACATGGCGGGGGCGGCCAGCCGGTCGCGGTGCGCGGCCATCCAGCGCTCCTGCTTGGGCGTGGACAGCCCCACCCACACCAGTTGGGCGCCGGAGTCGTTGATGCGCTGGACGATCTCGTCGTCCTCGGCCTCGGTCAGGGGACGGAACGGCGGCGAGTAGGAACCGGCGATCTTGACCCCGGGGATGCGCTCGGAGAGCTTCTTGGACAGCAGCTCGGGCACGCCCTCCTTGCCGCCGTACAGGAACGACGACCAGCCGCGCTCGGCGGCGCGCTGGAGCACGTTGAGCATCAGATCGGGCCCGTAGACGCGGTCCATCCACTCCGCGCCGGCCTTGCGGCCGGCCCAGACCATCGGCATCCCGTCGGGGGTGGTGAGCCCGGAGCGGTTGTGGATCTCCTTGAGCTCGGGGTCGCGCTGGGACTCCATGACGCCGTGGACGCCGGTGACGCACACGTAGTGGCGCTCCCGGGAGTCGATCCAGCGCGTGACCTCGGCCAGGGCCATGGCCTGGTTGACGGTGGACACGCCGACGCCGAGGACGTCGACGCGGCGGAGCTTGGGATCGGCCATCAGCGGTTGAGTTTGGCCTTGACCTGGTCGTAGACCCACTCGTAGGTCTTCGCCATGCCCTCGCGCAGGCTGATCGAGGGCTCCCAGCCGTAGTACTTCTGAATGAGCGTGTTGTCGGAGTTGCGGCCCCGCACGCCCAGCGGCCCGTCGATGTGCTTGAGGGTGATGTCGATCCCGGCGATGTCGGCGACCAGGTAGTAGAGGTTGTTGATGGTCGTCAGCTCGGAGGAGCCGAGGTTGAGCGGCTCGGTGACGTCGCCGCGGGTGAGCATCTTGGAGCCGTGGACGCAGTCGTCGATGTAGGTGAACGAGCGGGTCTGCTCGCCGTCGCCCCAGATCTCGACCTCGGTCTCGCCGGTGAGGGCGGCGACGGCGATCTTGCGGCAGGTGGCGGCGGGGGCCTTCTCGCGGCCGCCGTCCCATGTGCCCTCGGGGCCGTAGATGTTGTGGTAGCGGGCTATGCGGGTCTGGAGCCCGAAGTCCTCGCGGAAGTGGCGGCACATGCGCTCGGAGAACAGCTTCTCCCAGCCGTAGCCGTCCTCGGCGTCGGCCGGGTAGGCGTCCTCTTCCTTCAGCGGGGCGATGTCGGCCTCGGTCTGCTTGTAGCCGGCGTAGACGCAGGCCGAGGAGGAGTAGAAGAAGCGGCCGACCTCGGCGTCCTTGGAGGCCATGAGCATGTGGGTCGAGGGCAGGACCGAGAGCATGCACAGGGCCTTGTTGTTCTCGATGAAGCCCATGCCGCCCATGTTGCAGGCGAGGTTGTAGACCTCGGCGGCGCCGTCGCCGACCGCCTCGCGGCAGTTGCCGAGGTCGGCCAGGTCGCGCTCGAGGTTCTCGACCTCGCCGTGGACCTGGTACCACTGGTCGAGGGGTTTGATGTCGACGGCGCGCACGGTCTTGCCCTCGTCGAGGAGGTTCTTGACCAGGTGCCCGCCGATGAATCCGCCGGCTCCGGCCACTACCGCGTCCACGCTTGCCGCCATCGTCGCTCCTCATGCTCTCGGCTACGGGGAAAGGGAGTCTTCAGCCTACCCGCCGCCCGGGCGCGTCCGCCCAGCGGGAATCGCGCTCTATGTCACTCTCTGAGTAGAAGTTCCGGGCCCACTCGGAACAGGTCCGGGTCGGGGTCGGCGGCGATCGCCGGGTCGACTCTGGGGGCGATGCAGTACAGGCGCACGGGCGGGTCGCCGAGCAGGCGCTTGATGTAGCGCAGCCGCTTGAGCTGGCGTTCGCGCATGCGCAGGCCCCAGCGGACGGTGCCGATCGCGACCAGGCCGCCCTGCTCGTCCCAGGCGGCGAGTTCGAGGGTGCGCATCTGCCGGTACTCGGGGTCGGGGACGAGGATGCGGGTGGTCGTGGCGGTGCGGGGGTCGCCCAGGGCCCATTCGCGGGCCAGGGAGACGAACTCCGGGCGGCAGCAGTAGCGCCGGAAGCGGGCGCGCGTCCATCCCCACAGCCTGTCGGCGATGTAGCCGCGCCGCCACTGGGGCAGGTAGCGCTCCATCACCGCGTAGTAGAAGCGGGCGGGCCGGTGGCCCATGGTCCAGAACGGCAGCTCGGGTTCGAGCGGGTTCGGGTCGGTGCGGGCCAGCCCGGCCTCGGCCAGGCGCTCCAGCTCCCCGGCGAAGTCCTCGCGTTTGGTGATGCGCGCGATCTCAGGCACGGTGCGGGGGCGGACGGCCAGCAGCCGCAGCAGGCGCTCGGTCTCCTCTTCGGGCTTCTCCCCGAGCGCGATGGGGACGGCGTTCTCGAACTGCTCGAACAGCGTGCCCTTGCCGTTGAGGACGGTCGACTTGATCCAGGCCGGGAACGCGTCCGGAGTCTGCGGCAGGTCGCCGGTGTGGGCCAGCACGGCCGGGTCGGAGCCGATGGCACTGTGGGCGGCGATCGCGGTCTCGGGGTGCGGGATGCCCAGGGAGCGAATGGATTGGCGGAGTGCGCTCATAACTTGAGAAGCCTATACATCAGGTGCATCCCGACCAGTCCGCGGACCGGGTGGCGGAAGCCGTCGGGGATGACCGCGAGCGTCTCGAACCCGAGCGAGTGCCACAGTTGCACGGCCCGCTCGTTGGTCTCGACCACGGCGTTGAACTGCATGGCGTGGAAGCCGTCGCGGGCGGCCCGCTCGATCGCGGCCTCGCCGAGCGCGCGGCCCAGGCCCCGGCCGCCGAAGGCCGGGTCGACCATGAACCCGGCGTTGGCGACGTGGGCGCCCTGGCCGGGCAGGTTCGGGTGGATCTCGACGGTGCCCGCGATCCGGCCGTCGATCTCGGCGACCAGGCGCGAGGCGGGTTCGGGCCGCTCTATCCAGTACGCCCGCGCCCACTCCTCGGTCGTGTCCGGCGGCCACGGGTAGGTCTCGGCGGCCTCGATGATCGGCTTCATGAAGGCCCACATGGCGGGCCAGTCGCCCGGCTCGGCGTCTCGGATGAGCATGGTCATACGATATTTGGTCAGCGCGGCGGCTGCCAGTCCGCCAGGGACACCGCGCGGCTGGTCAGCCACGAGTCGGGCATGGCCCGCAGGATGCCGCGGGCGACGCCGGGGCCGCCGGAGGCGACCAGGTGGGCGCGGCGGCACAGCCGGGCGACCTTGCGGATGCGGCCGGCCCGGGCCCGGTCGTAGGCGTGGAGGGCGTCGGGGACCGATTCGGGGTGGTGCCGCAGCGCCCAACCGAGGGTGACCGCGTCCTCCAGGGCCAGGCTCGCGCCGTGGGCGAGGACCGGGGCGGTCCCGTGGGCGGCGTCGCCGGTCAGGACCAGTCCCCTGTCGCCGTCGGTGTGGTAGACCTTCGCCGGGAGCGGCCAGACGAAGCGCACCGCCTGCTGGGTCAGCTCGGTCGGCCGGGTGGCGGCGATGAACTTGCCCACCGGCGCGGGCCAGTCGCCGAACCACCGGTTGATCAACTCGTGCTGGATCTGCGGGGACTCCGGGCGCATCCCGCCGGGCACGGTGGCCCACCAGCAGGCCCCGGAATGGCCGAGGTCGGCGTAGCCGAAGCGCCGCCGGTCGGGCCCGTAGATCTCGACGGCCTCGCTGCCGCGCTCGGGGGCGCGGTGGGCCGGGATGGTGGCGCGGAAGGCCACGACCCCGGCGTCGACGGTCGGGGCGCCGGAGGTGATGAGCGCGCGGGTGGGCGAGTCGACGCCGTCGGCGGCGACGATCAGGTCGGCGTCCCAGCGTCTGGTGGCGTCCCCGGCGGCGAGGTCGACCAGGTCGATCCGGGAGACCTGGGTGTCGGGGTGGACCTCGACGTCGCGGCCGAGGTGGCTGACGAGCGCCTCGTAGAGCACGGCGTTGTGGATCATGACCGACGGCGCGCCGTCGTCGGCGCCGACGGCGGCCGCCGAGAAGGACCCGACCTGCCGTTCGTCGGTGCGGATCTCGAAGTGGTGGACGGGCGTCCCGCCCGCGTCGAGGGCGGCGTCGATGCCGAGGGCGCGCAGCGCGCGCACGCCCGAGGCCCACAGGACCATTCCGACGTTGTCGCCGCGCAACCGCTCGCGCCGCTCCAGCAGCGCCACCCGCCAGCCCAGTTTGGAGAGCATGATGGCGCTGGCCAGGCCGGCTATGCCGGCGCCGACGACTACGGCTCTACGGTTATGCACGTTGCACCTGCCCGGGGGAAGCGGTGGCGGTCAGCGGTCGTCGCGGATGCGGCCCGCCTCAATATACGTCTCCTCGGCCCCGTCCTTTGGATTCTCCGTCTCGTTCCCGTTTCGGGGGCTCGTCGTCGGAATCCCCGGACTCGCCGGGTTCGTCCTCGTCATCGGACTCCTCGGAGTCCTCCTCGAGCTTCGGCTCGGTCCCGGCGGGCAGGGCCCCGCCGACGTATCCGGCGGACTTCGCCTCGGAGGAGTCCCAGTCGAACGGCACGAGGGTCTCGCCGTCGAGCAGCAGGACCTGCCGCTTGCCGCGCGAGCGCAGCAGGTAGATGATCGCGCCGACGATGATGGCCAGGCTCATCCACTGGTTGAGCCGCATCCCGCCGAATGCCTCGGCCGGGTCGATGCGCATGGCCTCGATCCAGAACCGTCCGACGCCGTACAGCAGGACGTAGATGGCGAAGGCCCGCCCGGCCCCGAACCTGAACCTGCGGTCGGCGGCCCACACGACCAGCGCGACGCCGACGTTCCACAGCGCCTCGTACAGGAACGTCGGGTGGAAGGTGGCGTACTGGGCGTAGCCCTCGATTCGGTGCTCGGGGTCGATCTCGAGCGCCCACCAGACCTCGGTGGGCTTGCCGTACAGCTCCTGGTTGAACCAGTTGCCGAGCCGCCCGATCGCCTGCGCGACCGGCAGGCCGGGGGCGAGGGCGTCGGCGACCATCGTGAACGGCAGGCCGAGCTGGCGGCAGGCGAACCAGACGCCGACGCCGCCGAGAACGACGGCGCCGGGGATGCCCAGGCCGCCCTCCCAGACCGCGAGGATCTTCCAGGGGTCGCCGTCGGCCCCGAAGTAGGCGTCGGGGCTGGTGAAGACGTGGTAGAGGCGGCCGCCGACGACGCCGAAGGGCACCGCCCACACGGCGATGTCGAGCACCGCCCATTTGGGGGCTCCGCGGGAGCGCATCCGCGCCTCGGTGATCCAGCAGGCCGCGACGATGCCCGCGATCAGGGCCAACGCGTAGGCGCGGATGGGGATCGGGCCCAGGTGCCAGACGGATTCGCTGGGACTGGGTATGAATGCGAGGTCCACGACGATAAACCGTATCGGACGGCTATCGGGCCACTCCCTCGGCCAGGTCGGTTGTCAGTTCGGCCAGGCGGCGGTGCCCTGCGGGGACGTCGTCGGTCTCCAGGTAGCAGTTCACGATGGCCGAGCCGACGATGACGGCGTCGCCGTAGGCGGCGACCTCGGCGGCCTGGTCGCCGTCGCGCACACCTAGGCCGACGCCGATGGGCAGGCCGGTGTGGGCGCGGGCCCGCTCGACCAGTTTCGGGGCGGCCGCCGAGGTGGCGGCGCGGGCGCCGGTGACGCCCATGACCGACTGGGCGTAGACGAAGCCGCGGCAGGCCGCGACGGTAGCGGCGATCCGCTCCTCGGTCGAAGAGGGCGCGACCAGGAAGACCCGGTCGAGGTCGTGCGCGTCGGAGGCGGCGATCCAGTCCACGGCCTCCTCGGGGATCAGGTCGGGGGTGATGAGCCCGGCCCCTCCTGCGGCGGCGAAGTCGCGGGCGAAGGCGTCGACGCCGTAGTGCTCGACGAGGTTCCAGTAGGTCATCGACAGGATCGGGACGCGCCCGGCGACGGCCTCGACGACCTCGAAGACCTGCCTGGTCCGGAATCCGGCCGCCAGCGCCCGGTCGGCGGCCCGCTGGATGGCCGGGCCGTCCATGACCGGGTCGGAGTAGGGCATGCCGACCTCGATGAGGTCGGCGCCGTGGTCGATGAGGATGTCGATGGCCTTGATGGAGTCGGCCAGGGTCGGGAAGCCCGCCGGGAGGTAGCCGACCAGGGCGGCGCGGCCTTCAGCTTTGGTCTTCGCGAATGCGTCGGCGCTCTTCATCACTCGGTTCCCTTGTCGCTGGGCTTCTTGGTGAAGTCGAAGTAGTCCACGACGGTGCCCATGTCCTTGTCGCCGCGGCCGGACAGGTTGATCAGCACCAGCGATCCGGGGGCGAGGTCCTTGGCGGCCCGCAGGGCGCCGGCGACGGCGTGGGCGGACTCGATGGCGCAGATGATGCCCTCGGTGCGGGCCAGCTGCGCGAGCGCGTCCATCGCCTCGGCGTCGGTGACCGCCTCGTAGGTGACGCGGCCGGTGGCGTGCAGGTGGGCGTGCTCGGGGCCGACGGCCGGGTAGTCCAGGCCCGCCGAGATCGAGTGCGACTCCTTGGTCTGGCCGTCCTCGTCCTGGAGGACGTAGGTGCGGGCGCCGTGGAGGACGCCGAGGCCGCCGGAGTTGATCGCGGCGGCGGTGCGGTCGGTGTCGGCGCCGTCGCCTCCGGCTTCGAAGCCGTAGAGCTTGACGTCGTCGTCGAGGAACGCGGTGAAGGTCCCCATCGCGTTCGAGCCGCCGCCGACGCAGGCGGCCACGAGGTCGGGCAGGCGGCCGACCCGGTCGAGGATCTGCGCGCGGGCCTCGTCGCCGATGCCGCGGCACAGGTCGCGCACGACCTTGGGGAACGGGTGGGGCCCGCCGACCGAGCCGATCAGGTAGTGGGTGTCGTCGACGGTGGCGACCCAGTCGCGGAGCGCCTCGTTCATGGCGTCCTTGAGGGTGCGCGAGCCGGTCGTGACGGGCACGACCTCGGCGCCGAGCAGGCGCATGCGGGCGACGTTGAGCGACTGGCGGCGGGTGTCCTCCTCGCCCATGAAGACCGTGCACTCGAAGCCGAAGTAGGCAGCGGCGGTGGCGGCGGCGACGCCGTGCTGGCCCGCGCCGGTCTCGGCGATGACCCGGGTCTTGCCCATCCGCTTGGTGAGCAGGGCCTGGCCGAGCACGTTGCGGATCTTGTGCGCGCCGGTGTGGTTGAGGTCCTCGCGCTTGAGCCAGATCTCGACCCCGGCCTCCTCGGAGAGCCGCTCGGCCTTGTAGAGCGGCGAGGGCAGGTTGCCGTACTCGCTCGACAGCTTGGCGAACTCGGCCTGGAACTCGGGGTCCTCCATCGCCTTGTTGTGGACGGTCTCGAGCTCCTCGAGCGCGGCGATGAGCGCCTCGGGGACGAACCTGCCCCCGAATGCACCCCAATGCCCGTTGAGGTCAGGGTTGGTCACGATGGTTCCCCTCTTAGATCGGTCGTGGCGTGGCCGGGTGCGACCCGGCGGTGACCAGTTCGGCGACGGCCTCGCGCGGGCTCCGCTGCTTCACGACGCCCTCGCCCACGAGCACGGCGTCGGCCCCGGAGGAGGCGTAGCGGATGAGGTCGCGGGTGCCGCGGACGCCCGATTCGGCGATCTTGACGACGTCGCGGGGCAGGCCCGGGGCGATCCGCTCGAACACCGAGCGGTCCACTTGGAGCGTAGTCAGGTCGCGGGCGTTGACGCCAATGACTTTCGCCCCGGCGGCCAGCGCCCGGTCGGCCTCGGCCTCGGTGTGGACCTCGACCAGGGCGGTCATGCCCAGGCCGGTGACGCGCTCGTGGAGGGACACGAGGGTGTCCTGGTCGAGGGCCGCGACGATGAGCAGGACGACGTCCGCGCCGTGGGCGCGGGCCTCGAGCACCTGGTAGGGCGAGACGACGAAGTCCTTTCGCAGCAGGGGGACATCGACCCTGGCGCGGACGGCGTCGAGGTCGTCCAGGCTGCCTTTGAAGTAGTTGGGCTCGGTCAGGACGCTGATGACCGCGGCGCCCCCGGCGGCGTACTCCGCGGCGAGGTCGGCCGGGTCGGGGATGTCGGCGAGGGAGCCTTTGGAGGGGGAGGCGCGCTTGACTTCGGCGATGACGCTCACGCCGCCGCCGTTGAGCGCGGCGTAGCCGTCCAGGGGGGCCGCGGCGCGTTCGGCGGCCTCGCGGATCGCCTCGAGCGGCACCTCGTTCTCCCGCCGCTCGAGATCGGCGCGGACATCGGTGATGATCTGCTCCAGCACGTTCACCTAAGATCGTCCCTTCTCCTGCGCCGCTGCCGTGATATTAGGCGACGAGGGGTCCTGACCGGAGTCGAGGGCGTTCCACAGCTTGGCCGGGTCCTCTGCTATGGCGTCGCCATCGACGGGATTCGAATCGTAGCGGGCTGACGGCTCGGGCCAGCGACCGGAGCGGAGCACCGCGGCGGCCCCGGCGAGGGCGATGAGGAGCCCGGCGGCGGCCAGGCCGATCGGGGCGAGCCCTTCGGCGGCGTAGAGGGCCCCGGCGAGGACGACGGCGAGCCCGGCGAGGGCGGCCACGACCCCGAGGGCCCGGCGGGTGCGGCGGCCGACGACGAGCATGGCGAGGAAGGCCGCTCCGGCGGCGAGCGCGCAGCCCAGGCCCCACGGGGCGAGCTCGGTGCCCGGCTGGGAGGCGGTGGAGGCGATGCCGACGGCGTTCTCGACGGTCTCGGAGGTCCAGTCGCGGGTGGCGGCCAGCGCGGCGCCGCCGGTCGCGGCGAGCCCGAACAGCACGGTCCGGGCCCTCTCTGCCGACCCGTTCATACGATCCGCCTTCCGGTGAAGCAGGTGCGGGTGCCGGTGTGGCAGGCCGGGCCGGTCTGGTCGACCTGGAGCAGCACGGTGTCGCCGTCGCAGTCGATCGAGACGGACTTGACCTCTTGGCGGTTCCCGGAGGTGGCGCCCTTGACCCACAGTTCGCCGCGGCTGCGCGACCAGTAGGTCCCCTCCCGGGTGTCGACGGTGCGGCGCAGCGCCTCGGCGTTCATCCACGCGAGCATGAGGACCTCCCCGGTGTCGTGCTGCTGGGCGATCGCGGGCACCAGGCCCTGCTCGTTGAACTTGACGCCCGCTAGGGCGTCCTCGCTGCTCTGTCGGCCTTCCACGTTTAATGATTGTGACCGCTGCCGTGACCGGACCGCCACTCGGGCCCGGGTCGGCGCAGATCATGGGATGCTCGTGTCGTGAATCGTCCCTATGTGATCGTTTCGGCCGCGATGAGCATCGACGGCTTTCTCGACGACGACTCGGACAAGCGGCTGACACTCTCGAACGCGGCCGACCTGGACCGGGTGGACGAGCTGCGGGCGAGCGTGGACGCGATCGCGGTCGGCGCGGGCACGGTCCGGGCCGACGATCCGCGGCTGCTGGTGCGCTCGCCGGAGCGGCTGGCGCTGCGCCGGGCGGCCGGGCGGGAGCCGACGCCGATGCGGGTGGTCTTCTCCCCCTCCGGCGAGCTCGACCCGCAGGCGCGCCTGTTCAACACCGGCGACCCGGTGCCGATCGTCTACACCAGCGAGGCCGGGGCCGTGTCGTGCCCGCTGCGGCCGGGGTCGTCGGTGCTGGTGCCGGTCGGTGAGGACTCGGTGGACCTGACGCGGGCGCTGGCCGACCTGTCCCGGCGCGGGGTCGGGCGGCTGCTGGTCGAGGGCGGCGGGGTGGTGCACACCGCGTTCCTCTCGCAGGGGCTGGTCGACGAGATGCAGTTGGCGTTCGCGCCGTTCCTGCTGGGGGTGTGGGGCGGGGCCCGGTTCGTGCAGCCGGCGGAGTTCCCCCAGTCGCCGCGGAACCCGATGGAGCTGGCGGAGGTCCGGCGGATCGGCGATATCGCGCTGGCGGTGTACCGCACCAGGGACGACCTCGGGTTATCGGTGGGCCGTGTGTGCGGAGGAGCCCGGCGTACCGGACAGGGCCGCTGATACGTTGTTCCTTGTCTCCGGCGGAAGGATTGGTCATGAAGGCGATCGTGGTCGAGCAGACCGGCGGCCCCAACGTGATGCGGCTGCTCGAGGGCGAGGACCCCGGCCCCGGGCCGGGCCGGATCTCGGTCCGGGTGGCGGCCGCCGGGGTCAACTACATCGACACCTACCACCGATCCGGGCAGTATCCGGTCCCGCTGCCGTTCACTCCGGGCTTGGAGGGCGGCGGCACGGTCGCGGCCGTCGGCGAGGGCGTCACCGAGTTCAAGCCCGGCGACGAGGTGGCCTGGCCGCAGGTGCCGGGCTCTTACGCCGACATCGTGATCGGCCCGCCCGAGGAGTTCGTTCCGGTGCCGCCCAAGGTGTCCCCGGAGACCGCGGCGGCGGTGATCCTGCAGGGGCTCACCGCCCACTACCTGTGCAACTCGGTCCACGACGTGCAGCCGGGCGAGACCGTCCTGGTCCACGCCGCGGCCGGGGGCGTGGGGCTGCTGCTGACGCAGATGATCAAGTACAAGGGCGGCACGGTCATCGGCACGGTCTCGACCGATGCGAAGGCCGAGCTGGCCCGCTCCAACGGCTGCGACCATGTGCTGTTCTACGAGGACTTCGCCGAGCGGGCCAGGGAGCTGACCGGCGGCGAGGGCGTGGCGGCGGTGTACGACGGGGTCGGCAAGGCCACGTTCGAGGCCGGACTGGACGCTTTGCGGCCCAGGGGCATGATGGCCCTGTTCGGGCAGGCGAGCGGGGCGGTCGAGCCGTTCGATCCGCAGCTGCTCAACGCGAAGGGCTCGCTGTTCCTGACCCGGCCCACGCTCAAGCACTACATGGCCGATCGCGAGGAGTACCTCTCGCGCGCCGCCGACGTGTTCGGGATGATCGAGGACAACAACCTGCATGTGAGGGTCCATGAGACGTTCCGCCTGGACGAGGCCGTCGAGGCCCACCAGGCACTGGAGTCGCGCAAGACCACCGGCAAACTGATCCTCGTTCCGTAGGGGCCCGGCGCGATGGCGAAACTGGTGCTGGACCTGCACGACATCTACAACCGGGGCGACCAGATCGAGAAGGCGCTGCGGGAGATCATCGACGAGGCGGTCGCGAAGAAGATCGACCTGGTCGAGATCATCCCGGGCAAGGGCTCGGGGCAGCTCAAGAAGAAGGTCCTGCGGTTCTTGGACCAGAAGGACATCAAGGCCCTGTACCACCGGGTGGACAAGGACTCCAAGAACTTCGGCCGACTGTTCGTCCACTTCCAACATGGGCACGGCCAGCACAGTAGGGGCCAGGGCAAACGCCGCAAGCGCTAGCACGGCAGCCGTAATCTGTTGTGTCGCCACCGGTGCGCTGACCGAGCCCCGCTTGGCCGAGGCCATGATCGGCCGCGCACTCGCGGCCGGGCTCGAGGCCGGCTGGGTTGCGGCCGACTCGGTCTACGGCCGCGACGGGCGGTTCCGGTCCTTCCTGGAAGCCCGCCGGATGCCATATATGGTCGAGGTGCCGGCCGGGCAGACCGTGGCCGACCTCGACGGCGACCGGCGGGTCGACACCCTCATCGCTCGTGCCCGCGACCAGTCTGGTCAGGTCGGCCGGAATCGCCGAGGTGCGATCGTCGCCGCGACTCCTGTGGCCAGCAGCCCCAAAGCGAGATACGCCGACCACACGTGCCCCGACTCCGTGTTGATCCATGACCACGGGAGCAGCCGTCCGTCGGGAGTTCTTCCAAACGAGACCGAAAGGAGCACGACCACTGTCATCAGCGTATTCGCGGTCCTTCCGGCGAAAATTCGCAAGAGGATGAGTGAATATCCGATGACGCCCGCCAGGTTCCGCACCGCCCGGTCCCACAGCTCGGCATCGGCACCGTCGCCGAGGACCGCACCCGAGACTGCCGTGACTACCAGCACGGTCGCGACCACTGCCAGGTTCAGCGCGGTCAGCGGTCGCGCCGCAGCCCCCTCCACGTTCTTGTCGGCCGGCTCCATGCTCGAGATCAGCGCGACCGCGACCAACAGGGGCAACACCGTCACCAGTGGGATCGCCGATGCCGCGCCAACCACCGGTAGCGGAATCGTCCGGGAGCCCACTAGCTCGACTCCCGCGCAGAACACCGCCATCGCCGCCGCGACTGACCACAGACGGCGGGACTTCACCCACCAGATCACCGTTGCCGCTCCTCAGCCGATCCGGTTCCAGGGCATTCGGCCAGTTCCGCTGCCGCCGAGTCGAACCACGCACCCTGGTCAGCGGCGGGCTGGGAAAGCAGATCTTCGAGAGCCGACTTCTGGTCGGGGCCGAGCCTGAAGTCATCGGCGGCCTCGTCCGGTGTGACTTCCGCGAGCACAACCTGGATCCATGCGGTCGAGAGGATCTGCATAGCGTAGAACCTGTCTTGGGGGTCGTCGCAGTGGGTGCTGCTCGGTTGAAGGGCCGAGATCATTGACTTGCGCATCAGATCGGCGTTGAAATCCTCGCGTATGACGAATCTCCACTGGCCGGGTACCGCGCGGTTTCCTTGCCGGAACCCGTTGGAGAGGTCGACTTCGTACGGCTCGAGTTCCGACGCGATCTGGTCGGCGGTCTGGACCGCCAGCGGCAGAAGTTCGCGGGATTCGGGCCAGACGCAGACCTCGACACGTGAGGTCTCGCAGGTGAGATCGTCGTCGTCGCGTGCGACGACCGGTATGTATCCCAGTCCGGAAGCGGCGGGGAACGCGATTGCTCCGGCGGTGGCCACGGCGGCCACGGCGCCGAGTCCGCGCGTCCAGAACCGCCCCAGATCGGACAGCACCAGGATCGCGGCCAGTGCGAACGCGAGAGCCAAAGGCAGTGAAGCCCATATCAGGGTCGGATCCGGCTGCTGGTCGACCGTGCAGCATTCGGACCATGAGTAGCCGGTCAGGTGACGCCACTTCGGGTCGGTGAGCGCCGCGGAGCCCGAATAGAGAACGTACCCGCCTATGGCCGCGGCAGGGGCGGCGGCGACTGGCGGTAGATACGCACCCGCTGCTGCACCTACGAGTGTCCATGCGGAGAGCACCGCCAAGGAGACGACCAACGGCGCGAGATTGAACGAATCGAACGGGTCATCGGCCATTCGCATGGCCGCGGTCAGCATCACCGCCACGGTCCAGAGACCGCAGGCCCACCCGGGGAGGGTCATTTGGGCCAGGACTCGGAGCCGATTGCGAGCGGGAGCCGTCCTCAGCAGTCCGGATTGGCGCAGCCGTCCTATGTCCCAGGCGGCCGTAGCCGCCGCGGGCAGGATGGCGAACGGCAGGGAAGCCGCGACATGGCTGGTGACTCCCGGGAAACCGTCGAATCCGGGTGGCTCCAGGGCGGTCGTGAGGTACCAGCCGAGCAGGGCGAGGATCGGCAGTAGATACAGGCTCGGGGAGGAGGTCCACAGCGTCTTCGCTCGCACGTCAGGACTCCTGTACCAAGGAACGGTATGCGGCGGCCGCGCGAGCCGAGTCGCTCCCGTCCCGCTCAGCCAGCTCCATGAAGTCCTTCGTAGTGCCCTGGAAGCGCACTGAGCCGCCTGCCAGGACCACGACGTGGTCATACTGGGAGCCCATGTCGTCGGTATCGTGGGTGGACACGATGAGGTCGGCGTGCTCGCCGGTCTGAGCGAGCGTGACTCTCAGATCCTCCCGTTGAAGAGGGTCGAGTCCTGCCGAGGGCTCGTCGAGCATGAGGACCTTCGCGCGATGGACCAGTCCCATTGCGATGCCCAGGCGTCGGTTCTGACCGCCGGACAACGCCTTGGACGGGCGTTCGGCCAGGTCGGCAAGGCCGACCTTCTCGATCGCGGGCATCGCCGCATCCCAGGCATCGTGTTTGGGCATGTCCTTGAGCCATCCGGCGTAGGCGACCTGCTCTCGCACGTTGAGACCCGGCATGGCGTTGACGCGCTGCGGGACCCAGCCGACGTTGCGGCGGAAAGCCGCCTGTTCCCGACGGCGAGACGGTCGCAGTTCTCCGAAGTACACCTGCCCCTCTTTGGGCATGACGGCTGAGGCCAGGAGGGCCATCATCGTGGATTTTCCGGCCCCATTTGGCCCCAGTAGAAGCGTGCGTCCCGTGTCGAACTGAACGGAAAGCCCGTCGAACACGCGATGCTCTCGGAACAGGGGACGGTACGAGAATCGGCAGTCACGCATACCGAATTCCAAAGTGTCGTTCCTCTCAGTATGTATGGTGTAGGTCCCGGCTGCTCGATGAGCAGCCGGGACCTGTACTGGGACGGGTCCTCAGTAGCTCACATCGTGCGTGTCGGCGCTGGCTACGACGCCGCCTATGATGTCATCGAATGTGATGTGGAAGTCGCCCTCGCTTCCGGGATCCCAGCTCACCGAGTCAGAGGAGCTGTCGCAGTCCGATGTCAGATCCCCGTAGCTGACATCGGGCCGGAGGCTCCGCTCGCGGTACAGGATCTGCTCGATCGAGCCGTATTTGTAGTCCCCGTCGCTGTCACGGACCTCGCAGTTGTCGATCGTCGACACCGTGTTGACGCTGTCGCTCTGGTTGTCGTGCCACGACCGAGTCTCGAACCCGTCCCGGACGCCGTTGAAGTAGCTGTCCCAGCTGCCCTCGGCCATGGCCGGAGAGGCGAAGCCTGCGACAGCTACCGCGACTGAAGTCGAGAAGAGCCCCACTCTGAGCTTGTTGCGCATGCATGTCCTTTCGCTTGGGCGGACGAGGACGGCGGCGTTGCTACGATCTCGTTGAGAACAGGTGCCGACGTCGTTCGTCCGAGCGCTGTCTCGGTCAACCTGGCGAGGCGTTCGGGAGAACTCAGCGCCAGGTTGACACCACCGACACGGGTCGGTGACCAATCGAGCGTGACGTCGTCACTGCCAGTTGACAAGCGGCGCATGCAAATCTGTCAAATAGGGGCATAGTTTGGCGTTTTTGCGACATTCCATGGCGGTTGCATACCGTAGGTAGTCATCTCAACTCGGAAAGATGGTCATCTCTGATCACGCCGACTCGATACGCCTCGAGCACGACCGCCGTGCGCGTCGGCATCTCGAGGGCCTCGCAGGCTTCCTTCACGTCGCGGTCTACTGAGCGTCTTGAGACGAACAGGCGGTCGGCGATCTGCCGGTTGGTCAGTCCAGCGGCCGCGTAGATGAGGACCTGCTTCACGCGGGCCGACAGGTGATCGCTTGGCTCGAGGTGTGGACCGGGGGAGTGCATGGAGTTGTTCCTTCGCAATTCCGGGGTTCCTGGGGGAAGGAACTAACATCACTTTCCGGACGAAATTCTATCATGACAGCCGTAATTTGTTGTGCTGCTTGAGGTTTCGCTGTTAGTGAGACTTGCGTGCGCGGGTTTGATGGCGGCGTCGCCAGTGGGCAACCGCGAGAGCGTCGGTGAGGGTGCGGGCGGGGTGGGGCACTATCGCCAGGAGACGAGGAGCCGTTCCGCCCTAATAGTCGAATTGGGACGGCGGTGCCTCGGTGGTCCACAGTGCCGAGATGGGGAGGCAGCGGAGCCGGTCCCCGAATGACAACGAGTTGCCGCCGCAGTACAGGACGAACCCGGCTAGGAATCGATCTCCAAGCCTATCGCGGAGCAATTCCAACCCACGAAGGTCGTCCTTGCGAACCGTTTCACCGGCCTTTACCTCGATGCCGATGATGTTTCCTCCCCAGTCCTCAAGCATCAGGTCAACTTCATTCTGGCGACGGTCGCGGAAATGGAACATCTCGAATCGTTCCTCTGCCCAGGTGGCCTGCTTGCCGATCTCGGCAACGACAAAGTTTTCCAAGAGTCCACCGTCTAGGCCGTCGGACTTCTGTCCCCCGGCTACGTGTCCAGCGAATCCCGTATCGGTGAAGGCGATCTTCGGCGCTGACACCGTTCGGGCCACCGCGCCCGAAGACCAGGCAGGAATCCTCCTGACCAGGAAGATCAGTTCCAGAATGTCGAGATAGGACTGGACTGTATGCACATTCAAGTCGAGACGCCGCGCGAGCGCGCTGTAGTTGACCAATCCGCATACCTGCCCGGCCAGGAGACTGATCAGATGCTTCACCTCAGACGCCCGCCTTACATCGGCCACCTGCTTCACATCCCTGTTGATGATGTCGGCGAAGTAGCTGTCGAAGAAGTCCCTGCGTCGCTTCGGCGACTCCCTTCGGACAGCCTCGGGGAATCCTCCGCGACACATTCGATCGAAGTAGTCCCGCTTGCGCAGCCCAAGGTCGACGGCCGTGATATCCGGGCCGTGCGCGAAACAGGCGTCGACGAAGCCATCTGGAGCGCTGTCGATCTCACCCTGTGACAAGGGCCATAGTTCAATGGTCTGATTGCGTCCTACCAGTGAGTCCGGCAGCTCTTTCATCGCCAGAAGACGCGCGGACCCCGTCAGTAGGAACTGGCCTGGTCGCGGGTCTTGATCGACCAGGTACTTCATAGTGAGCCACAGGTCGGGCACTCGCTGAACCTCGTCGATCAGCATCAGGCCCTCATGCCGGGCGAAGCTAAGCGGATCGCCCTCTGCCGCCAGTCGGGTCTCGGCATCGTCAAGATACCGGCTGACGCTGTCCGGGCGATCCTTGGTAGCACGCTGAGCCAACGTGCTCTTGCCTACTTGTCTCGCACCGTTGATCACCACGATGCGGGTATCGTCAAGTGCCTCGTTTACCAGCTCAAACGCTCGCCTCGGGCGATATCCAGGTACTTTCACCATGGCCAGGACTCTACCAGCTAATGACAAATCCGCCGCCGCCAAACCGCAAATCCGCCAGATCCTAATTACAAATCTGCCAAGGCTCAATCGCAAATCTGCCACTCCCACGGCGCAAATCCGCCAGCTTCGCGCTCCAGATCTGCACCCGGTGGCCACCACGAACAGCGGGGTCGGGAACCGTACGGCTCCCGACCCCGGACGCAGGCTGAGGACTGCGGGGTTGGTCGGAGGTCGCTAGTTCGCGGCAGCGGCAACGAAGCCGCGCCAGGTGTCCGGGGAGACATCGAGGATCGGGGACTCTTCGCCGAGCTTGGTGTCACGGACCTGGACCGCACCGGCGAGGGCCCGGGCCTCCACACACTGGTCATTCGCGCCGCCGGAGCTGCGGCTAGACTTCCGCCACTCGCTGGACAGGAAGCGAGCTTCCACGCACTGGTCATTCGAACCGGCGCCGCTGCGGCTAGATTTCCGCCACTCGTTTGTCAGCATTTACGTACGCTCCTAGCTCTATACACTCGCGCAAGGTGACTTTGAAGAGCGTACGACACTGGCCTATCAGGCTCGTATCCTCCACCCAGCTCGCTCCGGCGATCGACGGCACGTAGGCGAGCTCGAACCCTTCCGGATGGTCAAACCCCATAATCGTGAACGACCCCATGTACGCTGCGTGGATTCCCTTCGCTACCGGCAGGATGTAGACGCCGATCCCATACCGCTCAATCAAGCCGAGCATGTGTTCGATCTGCGGTTCGTAGAGCGCCGAGTTCGCGATCCTGAGCAAACTTTGCTCGTTGAGGATCACTCTCATTTCAGGAGGATCTCCCTCTTCGAAGGCGAGCTGCTGGCGTTCGAGCTTGTTCTCGACCGAGTTGAGTGGACGCCTAGGTGCACCATCATGGTGAACCCGAACAAGCTCCTCCATGTACTCACGTGTCTGTAGGAGTCCATTGACTAGGCCCTCCTCATAGACGTCCATCCGCTTGGCAGCCAGCTCGATCAAGCCGAACGGCGAATCCTTCGCAGGCACACTCGTCCCTGGTGACTCCTGGAAGCCCGAGGCGTTCGTGACATGAGTCTGCGCTGCCAGCTCGAAGAGCTGCTGTGCTACACCTATCGGCGCACCGAGCCGGATCGCCATGCCTTGCACCCTGCTCGGATCGAACTGCTTCGTGGTCCCGTCGAGCGCCCTGGCTAGCGTGTCCTTGTGCATCACCAAGAACCGGGCACCCTCCCGAAGAGACGGAAAGTCGTGCTTCTCGTAGAGCCGGTTCAGGGTGTTGACAATGACCCAAGCGTCAAACCTCGGATTCGATGGCATGCCGGTCATGATGGCATATGGTGCGTTGTCTCACATCCCCCACTTGAACCACCTGTCGCAAATCAGTGGCGCACAGTGGCCATCTCAATGAGACACCGGTTCCGCGGCCGAGCCGTTCGGTCGGGACACGACCGCAGATGAGATCTGGTTCTGGCTATTGACCTGCGAATACGGTGGCTTCGTCAACGGGAGGAGAACCGACATGACTGACATCCACCGATCAAGATCAATGGCTCCGGCCGGGCTCGACCGCGGGCGGTTCAGCGACGGCGTCCGCCGCTTCACCGTCCGGGCCTCCGGCCCGGACGCTCCGGACTCATTCCAGGTCCATGCGGACGGCAATCGTGCCGAGGTGGTGCTCGTGGTCTCGGGCATCAACACCGGAGAACTCCGCGCCACCTGGGGTCCGCACTGGCGCACCGCGTCCGAGTCCTGGCGGGACTGGTTCGAGGCCAGTTCCTTCATGGTCTTCTACAACGGCCAGGGCCCAGCGGCCGGAAGCGTGAGGCTGTGCAGTGGCTGAAGCCGACATGATCGACTCCTATATGGGCGAGTTCCGGCGCGGCCCGGCCGTCTTCGTCGTCTTCCGGTTCGACCCGGACTCCTACCGGGTCGACTGCGATGACGGCAACGGCCCGTCCCAGGTCTGCCGCATCCCCGCCGACCGAACCGAGGCGATCCGCTGGCATGGGCCCTGGAACGGCGACCGCTGGTGCTCCTGGATCGCGGCCGAGGCCCGCAAGATCATCACCGACCCCGAAACCGGATAACCGGCCACCGGGCCACTGGGCTGCCAAGCTCGGGTGCGGCGGTGGGGCCATGCCGTTGTTCGCGTCCCTGCCGGACGCAGGTCCTCCACAGCACCGCCGCACCCGACCCGACTCCGCGCACGCCCAAGTAGGTAGTCCCGTGTCCGGTATGGGGTTGTTGGCTCCCTTCATGAGTCGGCCGAAGCAGGTCATGGCGGCAGCGAGGGTGCCCATGGCCAGGTAGTCGTGGCTGCGGCGTTCGTATCGAGGGCTCAAGCGGCGGAAGCCGGTCAGCCAGGAGAACGTGCGCTCGATGACCCACCGGTGGCGGCCCGGGCGCTGGGACGATTCGATCTCCTTCCGGGCCATCCGGGGGGGGTGATGCCCCGCTTCCGCAGCGCGGCGCGGCAATCATCGTAGTCGTATCCCTTGTCACCGTGGAGTTTGTCCGGGCAGTGCCATGGCCTGCCGAAACGCTGCCTGATGGGACCGATCTTATCGACCGTGCGCCCCAGGAGGCGCTTGTCGCGGACGCCTGCGGCGCTGACCTCGACACTGAGAGGCAGGCCGATTCGGTCGGTCGTGGCGTGGATTTTCGCGGCTCTTCTTACTTAGGGTTCTTCGACGAACAAGTTGACCTCGATGGGTGTCGCTTCCGGCGCAGCGCCGCTGAACCGCAGATCCGAGAGGTCAAGTAACTCTTCCAAGAGCCCTGACCGACCCGGTATCACAGCCGGGGCGATTCATACGGCTCGCCCTGCATGCACACCCGCGAACCCTCACCGAGTTCCCCGGTGACGGCGACCTCGCGGCCGATGTACCACGGGTTCACGGTGCCGATGAGCACGTACTCCCGGGTATCGGTGCGCAGGAAGGATTCACACGCGTGCGGTGATCCAAGCCCGACACTCACGCGCCCTTGCACGAGTCTCGTACGAATGCCGGACGGCCGACTGATGTCCCGCCGATGACGCTCTCGTGCGAATCTATTGCACATTTCATGCACACCCCACTGAGGATCGGTCGGAAAACCCACTTCATCAGAAGGAGCCGAGCCCATGGACGACATACGCGCCTGGAAGCGTCCGGAGGAGCGAACCGCCGCAGCGGACGGCACTCACCCCGCAGGATTGGTCGATCTCGACGAAGATCTCGCCGAGCGGGCTTTGGGCGGCGGCACGGTCAATGCGACCGCGACGCTGAGCCCGCTCTGCGGCACCGCGACACCGCTCTGCGCCTCCACGAGCCTGAACCTCACCTGCGCCTGATCCCCACGCTCGAATACCACGGGTACCTAACTGAGGAGCATCTCACATCTTCCGCGCTGCAATAGAACCGTCGGTTCCAGAGGCGGCCGTTGCGGAACTGATGCAAATCTCTTGCCACATCCGCTGAAGATCAGATCCATCGGACCCATCGGGACGACGACAGAAGGCGTTCCGATCGGACCGATGCGAGCGGGGATGGACCGTTCCCTCTGACCGGGGGTCCATCCCCTCCCACGGGCCCTACCAAGGGTTCGTGGCCATACCACCCTACCTCGAGAAAGAGGTCGTCACATGAACGACATTCGCGCTTGGAAGGACCCCGAACGCCGGCACGAGCTGGGCGGCGACGTCCAGGACAACCCGGCCGGCCTGGTGGATCTCAACGACGACGCCGTCCTCGACGTCACCGGCGGCACCTCGTGGTGGTGCGCCACGGTCGCCCTCACCGCCACCTTCTGCTCTCCCACCGGAACCATGTGCGGCAGCTGCCAATTCGGCACCCGCGGCTGCTGCTGATCCAGAAAGGACATCGCATGGACACCGTGCGCGCTTGGAAAGAACCCGAGTACCGCCGTTCCCTAGGCGAAACGGCCCCCGAGCACCCCGCCGGGACCGGCTTGACGGAAATCGACGAGCTCGCTCTCGGCGAGGTCGCCGGTGCCGCCGGAACCCATCACATCTGGACCGGAGGCTGCTGCTGGTGCCTTCCCTGGTACTCGGGCATCACCGTCTGCGGCTTGGCCTGCGACGTGCCTACCTGCACGTAGCGACCACAAGAGGGGCGGCGGTGCGCCGACCGCCGCCCCGGCCATCGAGACACCGACCGCCTTCCCACAACTTGGATTGGAACCGCCATGGACCGCATACCGCCCCAAGGTCCCGAGCTCCCCTGGCACCTTGCCGCGACACTGCCCGAGCGTCTCGAGTGGGGAACAGAGCCAAGCGAGAGCGACTACCAGCGTGCGGTGCGCCGTCTGGAGATGTGGGCCGAACTCAAGTGTTTCAGGGAGGAGGGGCGCGGAATCGCCGAGTGGTTGGACTCCGCGGGCCTGACGTTGGAGGACTTCAGCGGTCTCCTGGGGGAGACTGAGGTGTCGTTGCGGGCGCGTCGACCCGAAGAGCCCGATTGGCATCAGTCATTTCGGCGCTGGTGGAGCAGCGGTCGGCAGGCTGAGGCACGTCGGGTCCACGGCGACTTGCGGATGCTCGAGTGGGCCCGGCCGCTTCTCGAAGGCGCTCTCGAAGAGCTCGAGGCCAGGCTCGCCGCGATCGTGACCGAGCAGAACGACCCGGTCTTCGCGGACGCACATGTCGTCGAGCGCTTCTTGGAGACCGTGCCACTCAAGCACCTCCAGAGGTACATGCAGCGGGTATCCGTTCTGGAGCTCAACGTGTTCCGGGTCGAAGGGCGCCTTTCCGGCGACGACCCCTCCGCCCGCTTCGCAGATTTCTGCCGTCAGTTGTCAGAGGACGCCGCAGCGGTGCCGCTGTGGGAGGAGTACGTCGTACTCGCACGCCTGGTCGTCACGCAACTACGGTACTGGATGGAGACCCAGGTCGAACTGCTCACACACCTTGCGGACGACCTCGACACGATCCGCACTGGCATTCCAAGCCTGAAGGACGCCGCGCGGCTCGAGTCCATCGGCATCGGCGAGGGCGACCGCCACCACCACGGCCGCTCGGTGTGCATCCTCCACTTCGACCAGGGCTCGGTCGTCTACAAGCCGCGATCCCTCACCATGGACATGGCGTACAACGGCCTCATCGACTGGATCAACGCGCAAGGCCTCAGACTCGACCTGGCCGCCGTCACTACCGTCGACCGCGGCGACCACGGCTGGGTGCGATTCCTGCGGTCCGATCGAACCGTCGGCACCGACGGTGTCGACCGTTTCGCCTGGCGCACCGGCGCGCTCGCCGCGATCCTCTACGCGCTGCACGCCACCGACTTCCACTTCGAGAACGTCATCGCCGACGGCGAGTACCCGGTCCTGGTGGACTTGGAGACGCTCCTCCACTCCGACAAGACCGATGCCGTGGCCAAAGTGGAGGGCACCAGCGACGCCGCGGCCGTAGCGCTCGCCCAGTCGGTCCACTCGACCGGACTGCTCCCCAATCCGATCGTCATGCGCGATCGCGACGGCACCCACGCGCTCGACATGTCGGGCGCCTCCGGCCACGGAGGCCAGCTCACCCCGATGCCCGTGCCGGACTGGGATGGCGCCGAAACCGACACGATGAGACTGGTCAAGCGCCGCATGGAGATGGACGCCGAAAACAATCTCGCCGTCGCCGAGGATGGATCCAGTATCGACATAGCCCAGCGCCGCGGCGCCGTCTCCGCAGGGTTCAGCGAGGTCTACGACCTCCTGCAGCGGCGCGCGGCGGAACTCCTCGCCGACGGCGGGCCGATCGCGGCATTCGAGTCCCTGCACACCAGGCACATCGCCCGAGCCACGCACGTCTACGGCACCGTGCTGCTCGAGAGCACACACCCCGACTTCCTCCGCGACGGACTCGACCGCGACCGGTCCCTCGCGCGGCTCCGCACCGGCCACGAGTCTCGGCCCGAGCAGAACGCCATGATCGCCGCCGAGACAGCCGAACTCGCCAACGGGGACGTGCCCGTGTTCACGATCGAAACCTCGACGGGAACTCTGTACGGGGGTACCCCGCCACGGCCGATCGGCGAACGGGGGCGTCCGATCGAGGCGGTCCGGAAGCGCATCGGCGGGCTCGCCGAGGCCGACCACCTGCGCCAGAAGTGGATCATCGACGCCGCGCTCGCCGCCACCACCATGACCGGCAAGGAGGCCCGCTGGCCGAACTGGTCTCAGCCGCTGCCCTCCGAGCCCGCAGAGGCGGGAGACTTCGAGGAAACGGCGCTCACCGTCGCGAAGCGCATCCAATCGCTCCTCATCCGCGGGGACGACACTATTGGCTGGCTCGGCCTGGACCTCTACGACGAGCAGCACTGGATGGTCGCCCCCACGCCACTCGGGCTTTACAATGGCGTCAGTGGGATCACCCACGCCCTCGACGCTGTCGCCACGGTCACCGGCAACCGCGCCCTCACCGATGAGGTGCAGCGGCTCGACGACTACCTTGTCGCACGCGCCCATCTGCTCGGCCGTATCGTCGACGATCCCGAGACGGCGCCCGACATCAAGTTGACCCCGATAGGCGCGTTCAACGAGACGGCCGGGACCGTGTACGCGCTCGCCCACGCCGCCGTCAGGCATGGCCGCGAGGACTGCGCCGAGGCCGCGATGAAACTGGCACCGATCCTCGACCTCCTAGTGGACCAGGACGTCAGTTTCGACATCGTCTCAGGGGCCGCGGGCCTGATCCTCGTCATGGAGTCCCTGGAAGCCGCCGCCCCAGGGCGCGGCGCGCTCGACCTCGCCCGCAAGGCCGGCGAACGCCTGCTCGAAGCCCGACTCGACCTCGGCGACGACGGCTGGGCCTGGGCGGGCCCGTCCAACGGCGGCGTCCCCCTCAACGGGTTCTCGCACGGCACCGCCGGCATCGCCGCCGCGTTCGCCCGGCTCAACGCGATCAGTCCCGACGAGCGGTACCCGGAGGCGATCGAGCGCGCGCTCGCCTACGAAGCCTCCACGTTCGACCGCGAGAACGGGGTGTGGACAGATCTGCGGATCGACAACCCCGGCGGCCGCACCGTCATGAACGCCTGGTGCCACGGCGCGCCGGGCATCGGGCTCGCCCGCAGGATGATCCGCGACGCCGGAGGCCACGGGCTCGACCTCGAGCGGCTCCGGTCCGAACAGGACCGGGCGGCTGTGATTCTCAACGCCGCCGGCTGGGACGGAGACCCCGTTACCGGGACCGGCAACCACTCGATTTGCCACGGCGACGTCGGCAACCTGCTCATCCTCGACACCATCGTCGATGACGACAGCATCCGCGAGCGCCTGCCCCGCCTCTGGAAGGCCATCATCGCCGACGGGACCGGCAACGGCTGGCTCTGCGGCGTCCCGCACGGGGTCGAGACACCAGGACTCATGACGGGCCTCGCCGGCATAGCCTGGGGACTCGCCCGCAAGGCGGACCCGACGCTCGTCCCCGACCTGCTCCGGCTCGAGGCCCCGGTGGTGCGGGATGACCGATAATGAGCGGCCCGGACTCTACCGGCAGGAGGCGGTAGACGCCTACACGCGCCTCGACGGACGCGACGCCGCGCCGGATTTCGACCCGGGTGCGGCGATGCCGCGACGCCGCTCGATCGTCGCCGGAGTCCTGTGCATGGCGGCGCTCGTCGCGAGCGGACTCGCTTACCGTGTCGACCGCGGGCCCGGCGCCATGGTCGTCTACACCGACGAGGAGTCCATCGTCCTCGCTTTCACCGAGCCGCCACCGGACCTGGTGGGCGAACGGGTCGTCATGACGCTTCCCGACGGCGGCGAGATCGAGGGCACCGGCGTCCAGAGCGAGCAGGCCACCGCAGGTGGGGGCATCACCGCGACCACGGTCATGGTCGAACTCGACTCTCCCGGCTCCGCCGACAGCAGCTACGGCGAGACCGTCCTGGTCAACGCCGAAGCGGTGCCGCTGCTGCTGGACCTGTTCGACGACGAGGAAGGGGCCTGAACGTGCGCCGTCCGAAGGTCCCGCTCCAACTCCAAGCCTCGCAGACCGAATGCGGCGCCGCCGCGCTCGCGATGGTCCTCGGCTACTACGGCCGGCACACACGGACCTCTGAGATCCGCGATGCCCTGGGCTTGGCTCGCGACGGTGCCAGCGCGGCCCAGATCCTCGCGCAGGCCCGCGAACACGGCTTGAGGACGAAGTCCTACCGGGCAGAGCCCGATGCACTCCGTGAGCTCGTCATCCCGATGATCGTGCACTGGGAGATGAGCCATTTCGTGATTCTGGAGTCGTTCACGGACGACGGCGTCGTCATCGTCGACCCCGCCCAGGGCCGCCTCCGTCTCACCGACGCCGAGTTCAGTGCCAAGTTCACTGGGATCGTCTTGGAGATGTACCCCGACGAGGGCTTCGAGTTCCGGCGACGCAAGGGCTTCGGGGCGTTGTCGTTCATCCTGCCACACCTGCCGCGCAACCCGGGCGTTCTGGGCCTGATCGTCTTCGCTTCAGCCGCGCTGACGCTGCTCGGGCTCTTTCCGGCCTTCCTCACTGGATACGTCATCGATCGGGTGTTGCCCACGCGCGCCGAGGATCTGCTGTGGGTGCTAGCGGGCGGCGCCATCACCTTCGCGCTGACGCATGGTCTGGTCACGCTGGCCCGGTCCGAGCTGCTGCTGTGGATGCAGACACGCACCGACTGGTCCATGATGACCGGCTTCCTGCGCCACCTCATGTCGCTGCCATATCGGTTCTTCCAGATCCGTTCCAGCGGTGACATCATCGTGCGTGTCTCCTCGACCTCGTTCGTCCGAGACCTGCTCAGCAGCCAGATCCTCGCGATCGCACTCGACCTGGTCCTCCTGGTCGTCTACCTCGCGGTGATCGGGCTCCATTCGCTCCTGTTCGTGGGGATCCTCCTAACGGTGGCAGTCGCGCAACTCGCGCTCATGGCCGCCACCGCGGGGAAGGCTCAGCGACTGACCGAACGCGAACTGCATTACCTGGGCGAGGCGCAGTCTACGATGTTCGAAGCAGTCGGCAGCGCCGAGACGGTGAAGGCGTCCGGCGCCGAGGCCGTCATGGTCCGTCGCTGGTCGCACCGCTTCGCGTCGCAGCTCCAGGCATCGCTGCGCCGCCAGCGACTCGACAACGTGATCGACGCCACCATGACGCTCATCGCCGTCCTCACGCCGATGCTGCTGCTCACCTCCGGTGCGGCACTCGCGTTCCAGGGAATCCTGTCGGTCGGCACACTGATGACACTCATCGCCTTGTCGGCCGCTGCACTGTCGCCTGTCACGCAGCTCGGCCGCAATTTCAAGAACTTCCAGATCGTGCGCGTCCACCTCGACCGACTCCGCGATGTCCTCGAAGAACCGCCCGAACAGGACGGCGCCGACCGGCCCGCACCGGATCTGAACGCGCCCATCGAGGTTGCGAAAGTCGCCTTCAGCTATTCTGGAAACGGGCCCCTCGTCCTCCGGGACATCGCCTTCACGCTCGAACCGGGCACCACCACTGCGATCGTCGGGGGCACCGGGGCCGGTAAATCCACGCTCGCCCGGATCGTCCTCGGTCTCTACAAGCCGACCGAGGGAGCGATCCGATTCGGCGAGCTCGACCTGGAAAGCGCAGACCTGGCAGAACTGCGCCGGCGCACCGGGATCGTCACCCAGGATACCGATCTGTTCAGCGGTACGATCCTGTCGAACCTCACCATCGGCGCCGAGGCCACCGAATTCGGCGATGTCGTCGCGGCCGCGCGGCTCGCATGCGTCCACGACGACATCGTCACCGCGCCGATGGCGTACGACACGGTTCTCGGCGAGGGCGGCTCAGGCCTGTCCGGCGGGCAGCGACAGCGGCTCGCGCTCGCCCGCGCGCTCGTGCGGCGACCCCGGCTGCTCCTGCTCGACGAAGCAACCTCACACCTCGACGCGGTTACCGAGCAGCGCGTGCACACCAACTTGCGCACACTGGACTGCACCAAGGTGATCATCGCGCATCGTCTCTCCACCGTGCGCGACGCGGACACCATCCTCGCGCTCGACAGGGGACGGATCGTGGAATCGGGGACGCACGACGAACTGGTCGCGCGCGGCGGCGTGTACGCCGAGCTCATCGAACGACAGCTTCAGACCGTATGAAGGACAGGACATGCCGCTGCAAGTGATGGATCGGCTCCGCCACGAGAGCGCGAACGCCGCCGGAGCCGCGCTGACCGTCTGGTTGACGTTGAGGATGCCGGCCACAGTCGGGCACGATGCCGTGACGGCGCCGATGGCGGCGGCGTTCGTCGCGCCACTGGTGGTCGTCTCGATCCACTTCGGCGCCGAATCCCGCCGAATGGTGCAGCAGACCCGTCCAAGGGACACGCGCCTGCTGCGGCTCGCCTGGGCTCTCTGCGTCGCACTTGTTCTCGGCGCGGTCGCCGATCTTGCCTGGAGATGGTCCGCGCTCGGCGGCGTGGAGCGGTTCTCGACCATGTCGGTCATGATTGGAGCGGCGCTGTCCTATGTCGGCTGCTTCCACCGCCGGATCGCGTGGACTTCAGCGGGCCGCCCGCGACTTGCGCGGAGTTCGATCCGCCAGCGGATCGACAGGGGAACGACGTCGCGGTCGAGTCGATCCTGACCGTTCGGGTGCTCGTGAAACGCATCATCGGACGATGTCGCACAACGGTGCTTCGGCACCTGCGATTACAGTCGCGTGAGCACTTCTCGGACCACCGCGGCGGTTCCGGGCGCGTCCCCTTCGAGGATCGCCGTCTGGAGGCGCTGAACCGTCGAGGGGAGACCCACGCCGTAGTCCCGGTGGCGGTGCAGCAGTCGCTGGATCCCGTCGAGCGAGCTGAGCCGGTCGCCCGCGAGGAAGCTTGCAGCGACCGCGAGCTCGGCGAGCTGCGGGTCCTCGCCGGTGCCGGCCCGAGCCTCCGAATGAGCTTCCTGGTAGGACCCGATGACGATGTGCAGCGCGACCGAGAGCCGCCGCAGGGACCGCCGCGTGTTCGCGAGGGAGGTCTTGACTCCCGTGAACCAGTTCGTCGCGGGGAAGTCCACGCCGAAGCCCTCCAAGTCGAGCGCCAGCAGGTCCCGGCAGCCGGCGAGAGCCACCACAGGATCCTCGGAGACTCGCCCCCGCACTGTCCTCAGCCGGTGCTCCAATGCCAGAAGATCCACATGGGACGGATCGATCTCCAGGCTGTAGCCGCCCTCACCGCCCCAGGCCGCACGATGCGTTACCACCCGCACCTCGTTCCCCAAACTGGCCGACTGAGTCGCAGACCGGACCCGCGCGACGAGGGTGCGGACATTGGCACGCGCGGTCACCGGAGGCTCGTCCCAGAGGACGTGCGCGAGCTTGGTCTGCGTGACCACGTGGCTCGGCTGGAGTGCGAGCACCGCCAGGAGCGCCCTCGCCCGAGCGGGCCGCAGCGTCTCGGCACCATCGCGACCCATGAGGCTCACGGGCGGCAGGAGCTGGACGAGAAACGGACGGACAAGAGACTCAGGCAAGGGGTCTCCTTCATCGATGATGGGCCTTCAAAGATGAGGTCAGCAGGCTCGGTTCGAGGGGCATTCGGGGATCATGCTCGAACATCGTTCGGATTCTATTGCGACCTGCCTGAATCTAGAGCCCCAGCGCACAGATCAAGCACGAGTTATGCACGGATCCTCCCCGCCTGCTCGGCGCACTGGCGGTACTCGCCACCGGAGGCATCGTTCTATGGAGACCCGGGTCATTGGTGCGTGGAACTGAGGCACGCTCGACCACCTCGCTACGACGGTGTGGTTACCCGGTTCTGTCGGAATGTCTTGCGGTACACCGATGGGGAGACGCCCAGGGTCGCCCTCAGGTGCTGGCGCAGGGAGACGGCGGTGCCGAAGCCGGTCTTCCCGGCGATCTGGTCGACCGAGAGGTCGCTGGATTCCAGCAGCCGTTTGGCGTGCTCCACTCGCTGCTGCGCCAGCCAGCGCGCCGGGCTCATTCCCGTCTCCTCGCGGAACCTCCTCGTGAAGGTCCTCCTGCTCATTCTCGCGCGGCGGGACAGCTCGTCGATCGACAGCGGACGGTCCAAGTGCTCCAGTGCCCAGGCTCTGGCTTCGGCGGTCCCGGCCCGGTCGTCCCCGGGGACCGGCCGGTCGATGAACTGGGCCTGGCCGCCCTCCCGCCACGGCGGCAGCACGCATCGGCGCGCGGCCGCGTTGGCGACCTCGCTCCCCCAGTCGAGCCGCACCATGTGCAGGCACAGATCCACCGCCGCGCCGGCTCCGGCCGAGGTCAGGATCCTGCCCTCGTCGACGAACAGCACGTCCGGATCGACCTTCAAATCCGGGAAGCGCCGTTGGAGCTCGTCGGTCATCACCCAGTGGGTCGTCGCCGTCTGTCCCTCCAGCAGGCCGAGTTCGGCCAGCAGGAACGCCGCGGTGCAGAACGACACGATCCGCGTCCGCTCGCCGATCCGCGCGAAGGCATCGCGCAGGCCCTCGGGAGCCCGCGGGACCTCGCACCCCGAGCCGGGCCGCTCGGTGGTCGGCACGATCACGGTGTCGACCTCTTCGAGCAGTTCAGGACCGTGGTCGACCTGGATCGAGAAGCCGCTCGCCGACCGGACCGGGCCGCCGTCGAGCGAGCACACCCGGACCTCGTAGCGCGGGGTCGAATCGTCACGGCCCGCCGCGGCGAAGACCCGGTGCGGGACGCCGAGTTCGAACGCGATGACGTCTTCCAGAGCCAGAACAGCGATCTTGCGGGATAGCGTCATGGCCCGATTCTTTCACATCATGACCTTCAGGCCACTGGGCGGGACCGGCGGAACCCCGAAGACTGGAAGCCGTTCACCCGCAGACCGCAGAAAGGGAGACCCGATGGCAGCTACGATGCGCGCCGTGATCCAGCACAGGCTCGGAGGCCCGGAGGTCCTCGAGCTCGCCGAGGTACCGCGCCCCGAGCCCGGCCCCACCGAGGTCATGGTCCGGGTCCGCGCCGCGGGCACCAACCCCGTCGACTTCAAGACCCGCGAGTCCGGCGGCCTGCGCGGCAGCGAGCCGCCGTTCACCGTCGGCTGGGACGTCTCGGGGACGGTCGAGGCGGTCGGTCCCGGCGTCCGGATCCTCGAACCGGGCGACGAGGTCTACGGCATGCCCCGGTTCCCGCACCTCGCGGGCGGCTACGCCGAGTTCGTGACCGCACCGGCCCGGCACTTCCACCGCAAGCCCGCCGGACTCGGCCACGTCGAGGCCGCGGCGCTGCCGCTGGCCGGGCTGACCGCGCACCAGGCGCTGGTCGACATCGCGCGGGTCCGCGGCGGACAGCGGGTCCTGGTCCACGCGGCCGCGGGCGGTGTCGGGCATCTAGCGGTCCAGATCGCGAAGGCCAAAGGCGCGTTCGTCATCGGCACCGCCAGTGCCGCCAAGCACGACTACTTGGACTCGATCGGCGTCGACCGGGCCGTCGACTACCGGACCGAGGACTTCACCGAGTCGCTGAGCGACCTCGACATCGTGGTCGACCCGATCGGCGGGGAGTACGCCGCCCGCTCGGCCTCGGTCCTCAAGGACGGCGGCTTCCTGATGTCGGTCATTCCCGGCGAGCTCCCCGAGGCCGAGGAGCGGCGGCTCTCGGCCGGATTCATGCTCGTCGAGCCCGACCTGGCCGGACTGGCGGCCCTGAGCGCCATGGTCGAGGCCGGGCAGATCGCGCCCACGGTGTCGCAGACCTTCCCCCTCGCCGAGGCGGGGAAGGCCCACGAGGCGCTGGCGTCGGGGCGGACGACGGGCAAGATCGTCCTGACCGTCGACTGACTCGAGCGGGCCCGCTCGGGCCACGAGCCATGGAGGTCGGGCTGTGGTGCTCCGCGCATACAATGTCCACCGGCATCGGCATCACCACAGCGACAATGAGCGAGGAGGGCCGTGGACATGGACAAGACCGCGGGACCGCGTCCGACACCGCCCTCGACCCGGCGCGGACTCCTCATCGGTGTCGTGATCGGCCTCTGCGGCACGCTCGTCCTGGTGCTCGCGGCGGCGTGGATGCTCGGGTGGCTCGACGAGGATTCCTCCTCCATCGCCGATTCCTCGTCCGACTCCTCCGAACACACCGTGTCCATCGACACCGAGCATCTGGCGGTGGAACTGACCGTCCCGGGCGACGTCGCCATCAACCACGTGGACGTGGGCCCCATTCAGCACCCCGAGCTCGACTGCCGCACCGTCCGGTACGAATTCGGCGGCGGCCTGACCGTCGAGGCGTTCGCGGCCGACTGCGAGGTCGACGCCTCGCAGCAGATCCAAAACGGCTGGCACGGCGCCTACCGGACGCTGGAGGACGTGCCGGACCCGGTCGACGTGACCGACATGGCGACCGGGGCCGGTCCCGCCGAGATCTTCGTCCAGGAATACGCCGAGTACACCAACTCCAGCAACTTCTGGGACGAACCGGTCGCGATCGTGCTGCTCACCGAGCCGGTCGACGCCGACTTCCCGACCTTGGTGCTGCGCAGCGATAAAGGGGAGCTCTCACGGGAGGAGCTCACCGATATCGTCTTCTCGCTCAGCACGATCGAGAACTACTCCGACTGACACGGCGGCGCTCGGCGCGTCAAACCCTGATCAACGGGGTCGCCTCGTTGGCCGGGCGTGTTTCGAAGTCCGGGCACGCCCACGTAGGTAGTCCCTGGGGACCCCTTGGCTCAAGGATGCCACTGGGGTCCGACAGGGAGTCTCAGCCGATCGGTTCGGCCTCCTTTCGGGCGCTCTCGTCCTCCTCGTCCACATCGCGGTCGTGAGCTGGTTCGGTGGGCCGCGCGGGCTCCGTCGCCACCGCGATCGCCGCGCCGATCCACACGACCTCGATGAGCGTCCGGATCCACAGCGGCTCGGGCGAGTCCCCGTTGAACTCGATGCCGTTGAGGGTCGCGTAGATGTTGGCGGGGAACATCGCGAGCATCAGCAGCGCCAGGCACACCGCCGCGGCGCGGCGGAACGGCCCGACCCACAGTCCGACGGCGCCGGCCAATTCCAGTACGCCGGTCGCCGCCACCAGCGCCTCCGGCCACGGCAGGACCGGTGGCACCATGGCCACCATGCTCTCCCGATAGCCCGGCACGAAATGCACGACTCCGGTCATCGCGAACATCACGCTCAGGCCGCCGCGCATTGAGGGACGCCAGGCGTTGAACCGGGCGAACCTGACGCGGCCGAGCAGTCGGAGCACCAGTGTGGTCGCGGCGAATCCGATCAGGGGCTCCATGAACCCACCTCCAAATCTAGACATCGTCAAGTTACCGCCGGACCGGCAATCTTGTCAATGGAAAGTTCAGGTCAGTGACCCAACCCTCGTTCACACGCCGTGCCACGGCGCTCGGCCACAGACGGCCGAGACCGGGTCAGCTCGAGCGGGTCTGCTCGATCCAGGAGCCGTGGAGGCCGGCGTAGACCGAGCCCCCCTCGGCGGCCAGGTCGGCGTGGTTGCCGTGCTGGACCAGGTTGCCTGAGTCGAAGACCAGGACCTCGTCGGAGGTCTCGGCCGTCGAGAGCCGGTGGGCGATGATGACGGTGGTGCGGCCCCTCGTGACCGCGTCCAGCGCGGCCGAGAGCCGCAGTTCGGTGGCCGGGTCGACGGCGCTGGTGGCCTCGTCGAGGACCAGCAGGTCGGGGTCGGCGATGTAGGCGCGGACCAGGGAGACGAGCTGGCGTTCGCCGACGCTGAGGTTCGCGCCGCCCTCGCCCAGTTCGGTGTCGAGCCCGTGCGGGAGCGAGTCGACCCAGTCGGTCAGGCCCAGCTCGGAGAAGGCCACGTAGATCTCGGCCTCGTCGGCCTCGGGCCGCGCGAAGCGGACGTTGTGGGCGAGGGTGCCGTTGAACAGGAAACCCTCCTGCGGAACCATCGCCACGCGCCGCCGCAGCGAGGAGAACTTGACCTCGGTGAGCGGCGTCCCGGAGAGCGTGACGCGGCCCGAGGTCGGGTCCATCAGGCGGGTCAGGAGCTTGGCGAAGGTGGTCTTGCCCGAGCCGGTCTCTCCTACCACGGCGACTTTGGAGTGGGGGCGGATCTCGACGTCGATGCCGTGGAGGACCTCCTCGCCGCCCGGGTAGGCGAAGCGGACGTCTTCGAAGCGGGCCCCCAGTGGGCCCTCGGGCAGGTCTACGCCGTCCTCGGGGTCGGCCACGTCCGGTTCGGTGTCGAGCACGTCGAGCACGCGCCGCCAGCCCGAGACGGCGTTCTGGGCCTCGTTGAGCATCTCGGTGGCCGTCACCACCGGCATGACGAACAGCACCACCAGGAACAGGAACGCCGTGAGCTGGCCGACCGACATGGAGCCGTCGGCGACCAGGAAGGCGCCCAGGACGATCACGACCGAGTAGACGCCGAAGTTGACGATCTCGCCGGCGCCGAAGGAGAACGCCGAGCGGCGGATGGCCTTGGCCTGGTCCCGGCGGTGGTCCTCGATGGACTCGTCGAGGCGGCGGGAGGTGCGGCCGCCGACGCCGTAGGCGCGGATGACCCCGGCCCCGACCACGGACTCCGAGACGGCCGAGAGCATGCGCGCGACCGATTTGCGCACGTTGGTGTAGGCGTTGGCCAGATGGGTCTGGAGCCACTTGATCAGCCAGGTGACAGGCACGAACACGATCCACACCGCGAGCGCGAGCTGCCAGGAGTAGACGAACATGACCACCGTGGCCACCAGGATCTGGGCGCTGGAGGTCACCAGCTGCATGCCGCCCTGCTGGAGGAACTGGCTGACGGTGTCGACGTCGGTGGTGACGCGGGCGGTCAGGGCGCCGCGCCGCTCGGACTGCTGGTGCAGCATCGACAGGTCGTGGATGTGGCGGAAGGTGCGCCGCCGCAGGTTCGCCAGCGCGGTCTCAGTGACCACGAACAGGCGCCGGTTCATCCAGTAGTTTGCGGTGGTGGTGACGACCAGGACGGCGGCGCCGACGACGGTGACGGCGAAGACGTAGGACACGTCGGGGCCGTCGTCGGCGAACAGGCCGTTGTCGAGCGCCTGTTGGGCGGCGATGGGCACGACCAGGCGTCCCACGGAGGTGACTGCGGCCAACACGATGGTGAACGCGAGTCCGCGCCGCAGTTCGGGGGAGAGCCTGAGGCCGCGGGCGAGGGTCTCGAACGGGCCCGGTTCTTTCCGGTCGGTGGTCTGGTCGTTCACGACGCGGTCTCCTCGTCGAATTCGCGTTCGGCCTCGGCCTGCTCGTAGGCGGTGACCAGGTCGGCGTAGGGCCGGTGGCGCTCCAGCAGCTCGGCGTGGGTGCCGCGGGCGGTGATGCGACCGCCGTCGAGGAAGACGACCTCGTCGGCCAGGGCGATGGTGGCGCGCCGGTAGGCGACGACCAGGACGCTGGCGGCGTCGGCGCTGTCCTTGAGCCCGGCGAGGATCTTCGACTCCACCTTGGGGTCGACGGCGCTGGTGGCGTCGTCGAGGATCAGCAGGCGCGGGTGTCCTGCCAGGGCGCGCGCGAGGGTGAGCCGCTGGCGCTGGCCTCCCGAGAGGGTGGTGCCGCGCTCGCCGACCTCGGTGTCGAGGCCCCCGTCGAGGTCGCCGACGAACTTGTCGGCTCCGGCCGCGGCCAGGGCCTCCCACAGGCGGGCGTCGTCGACGCCGTCGCGGTCGAGGGCCAGGTTGGCGCGGACGGTGTCGTCGAAGACGAACGGGATCTGCTGGACCAGGGCGATGTCGGCGGCGAGCCTGGCATGGGTGAGTTCGCGCAGGTCGACGCCGTCGAGGCGGACGGCTCCGGCGCTGGGGTCGGTGAGGCGGGCGGCCAGGTGGGCGAGGGTGGACTTGCCCGATCCGGTGGCGCCGACGAGCGCGACGGTGCGTCCGGGCTCGACGGTGAAGGAGACGTCGCCGATGGCTTGGCCGCCGTCGGGGTAGGTGTAGGCGACCGAGTCGAATTCGAGGGCGGCCGGGCCGTCGCGGCGGGTGTCGGTCTCGCCGTAGGCCATGTCTCCGGTCGCGGCCAGGACGTTGTCGACGCGTTTGCGGCCGACCACGGAGGTGGGCAGGTCGCCCAGGACCCAGCCGATGGCCCGGATCGGGAACGACAGGATGGAGAACATGAATGAGACCGTGACCAGCTGTTCGAGGCTGAGCGAGCCGGCCTGGTAGCGGGAGAGGCCGACCAGGAGGGCCACCAGGACTCCCAGGTCGGGCAGTCCTTGGATGAGCGGTTCGAAGCCGGCGCGGAGGCGGCCGACACCGATCATGGCGTCGCGCAGCCTTCCGGCGGTCTCGGTGAAGCGCTCGGTCTCGTGGCGCTCGCGGCCCATGGCCTTGACGACCAGCGCGCCGTCGAAGGATTCGTGGGCGACCGCGGAGGCTTCGGCGCGCAGCTCCTGGGCGCGCTTGGCGCGGGGGGCCATGCGGGTGGCGAAGACGGCGTTGAGGACCAGCAGGCTCGGGAACATGGCCACGGCGACCAGGGCGATGGCCCAGTCGATGAAGAAGAACACGGCCATGGAGACGATGATCATGAAGATCGTTCCGCAGGCGAACGGCAGCGGCGCCAGGGGCCTGGTGGCGGCCTCCACGTCGGCGTTGGCGTTCGACAGGAGCGTGCCGGTGGGGTGCTTCTGGTGCCAGGAGACGGGCAGGGCGATGTAGCGGCGGGTGACCTTGCGCCGCCAGTGAGCCTGCACCTGGAACATTTGTGTGCCCGAGCCGATGCGGCGGGCGCACATGCTGGAGAAGCGCACGACCGACAGGCCGAGGAGCGCGCCGACGCCGAGGGCGACCGAGCCGATCGCGACCTCGCCGTTCTCGTAGGCGGGGACGGCGACGCGGGCGACGACCCAGCCGACTATGAAGGACACCGAGAGCTGCATGGCGGTGTTGACCATGGCGCCGGTGACCGCGATCGTGAAGCGCTTCGGCTCGATCCTGATCATGTCGCCGATGTTGCGCAGCCCCGAACGGAGGATGTTCGCCTCGGCGGCAGCGTCTGTCATGGGGACTCCGGAGGTCGGGTGGCGGGCGGATCCGCTTGCCGTGCGGCAGGCAAGCGGCCGCCTGCAATCATGCCTCGCGGCTGCGACAGTTGCCAACCGCTTTGCCGCCGCCCCGACCGGATCGCCGAGGGCCGCTCGCCACTCGGCCGTACATCTCGCACAAACGATTGTCGTAAACCCGACACCACCTATTCGGGACCTATGTCCCTATCCCGCACAAACTATATTGGAACCAACAGCGAGCACCCCCTCACGCACTGCTCGAATCAATTCCCCGAGTGACAAACAGGTGACCCATGATACGGGTGCTACTCCGACAACCCCCTTCGCTGCTCGGGACCGCGCTCGAGCGCGTGATCTCATCGGAGCCGGACATGCTTCTGGCCGAGAGGATCGAGTCCGGCGCGGACCTCGCTCCGGCCGTGCGACGGCTCCTGCCCGACGTCGTCGTCGACGGCTGCCGGGAATCGGGCGGGATCGAAACCGAATACTCGGTGCTGCGCCGGGCGCTGCCCGACGCGAGCATGCTGGTGATGATGTGCGCGGAAGCTCCGAGGGTTCGGCCGGAGTTGACGCGGCTGGCCCCGAAAGTCGGCTTCGTCAGCACCGACGAGAGCTGCGACCGGTTCACCGAGGCCATTCGGCGGCTGGCCGACGGCGGCGCGGTGATCGGACCCGACGTGGCGCTGTCCACGTTGAAGGCCAAGGACAATCCGCTGACAGTTCGGGAGCGCGAAGTGCTGGGCCTGGTGCTGACCGGTGCTTCGACCCGGGAGATCGCCGACCGGCTCTGCCTGAGGGTGGGGACCGTCCGCAACTACCTGTCGAACTCGATCGCCAAGGTCGGGGCCCGGACCCGGGTCGACGCGGTCCGTATCGCTCAGGACGAGGGCTGGATCTGAGCGGGCTCCTGTTCGCGCAGGACCGCGCCTCGCCCGTCGAGGGTGAGGACCCGGCGCGCCCGCTCGGTCGAGCCGAGGCGGTGTGCGATGACGATGAGCGTTCCACCGCGCCGGGCGAACGCCGCTTCGGCGGTCCGCTCGGCGGCGGGATCGAGATGGCAGGTGGCCTCGTCGAGTACGCAGATCGGGGCCGGTGAGAGGTAGGCGCGGACCAGCGCGAGCCGCTGTCGTTCACCGGCCGACAGCCGTGACGGTTCGACCGCCCCCGCCAGGCCGCCGAGGCGTTCGACCAGGGCGCCGGCGCCGATGGCGTCGACGGCCGCGGCGATCCGGCCGGGCCCGGCCTCGGGGTCGAGGTAGGCGAGGTTGTCGCGGACGGTTCCGGCGAAGACGTAGGCCTCCTGCGGAATGAGCACGCGGTGGCGGGCCTGGTCGGCCGGCGGCATCGACGTCAGTTCGCGCCCGCCGGCGGTGACCGTGCCCGCGTCGGGGCGGAGCAGGCCGCACAGCAGGCTCGCGAGCGTGGACTTGCCGATGCCGCTGGGACCGGCGACGGCCAGGTGGTCGCCGGCCGGGATCCGCAGATCGAGGTCCTCCACGATCGGTTCGGAGTAGGGGCCGTAGGCGAAGGTGAGGCCGCGAGCCTCCAAGTCGAGCGGTTCGACGGGGGCCGCCCCCGCGGCGCGCGGCGGCTCGGGGGCCCCTGACGCGTCGAGGATCCGCCCGAGGGTGACCACGAACCGCAGGCCGCTGCTGCCGACCCCCGAGATGAGGCTGTTCAGGGCGGGCTGGAGCCCGTAGAGGACATAGAGCAGCGCGCCGGTGATCGTCCCGGCGGTGAGGCCGCGGTCGATCAGCCACGGGGCCGCCGCCAGGACGGCGATGAGCGGCAGCCAGCCGCCGACGACGAAGCACAGCGACCGCAGCGCGGCCACCCAGGCCAGCGACCGCTCGGCTCGGGCCTGGTCCCTGATCGGCCCGGCGGTCAGGGACCGGCCTTGGGCCTCGGCGCCGCACGCGCTCAGGTCGGCGGCTCCGGCCAGGACCGATCCGACCCGGTCGGCCAGCCGTTCGTCGGCGTGTACCGCGCGCCGGTGGCGGGCGGCCGCGATGCCGAGGGTCGCCGCGAACAGCGCGAGACCGAGCGCGAACGGCGGCAGAACGACCGCGGCCAGGAGCGGCGCCAGTGAGAGAAGCCCGGCGGTGACGCCGACGGCGGTGACCGCGAAACCGCGGACGGCGACGATGAGGCCCGCATAGGAGTCCCGCACGATCTCCAGTTGGCGGGTCAGCAGCGCCACCGCGCCGCTCCCCCGGTCGGTGCCGGTGACGGCCGCGCGCAGCGACCCGGAGACCACGCGGTCGGCGAGCCGGTCGCGGAACGGTTCGACCAGGCCGCCGACGGTCGCGTAGACCATGCGGGTGCCGATCGCGCCGATCCCGGCGGCCAGGAGCAGTCCGGCCAGCCAGGCGACTCCGGTCCACGGTCGCCCGGCGAGGAACCCGTCGTCGACCGCCCTGGCCAGGACCAGTCCGGAGATCGAGGCGGGCAGCGCCTGCGGGACCGACCAGGCGGCCAGGGCCGCCAGCGGCCGGGGCCGCAGCCCCGACAGGCCGTAGCGGATCTCGCGCTTCATCCGAATGCCTCCCGGTAGTCGGGGTCGTCCCACAGCCGCCGATGCGGCGCGATCGCTCTGACTCGACCGGCGTCGAGCCACACCACCAGGTCGGCGCGGGCGGCGGTGCCGGGGCGGTGGGTGACCAGCAGGCGGGTACGGGTGGGCTCGCCGGCGGTGAGGGCGTCGATGACGCGCCGCTCGGTGATGACGTCGAGGCTGGAGGTGGCGTCGTCGAGGACCAGCAGCCGTTCGGCGTGCCAGGCGCGGGCCAGGCCGACCCGCTGGGCCTCGCCCCCGGACATGGGCGTGTCCTCCAACGGCGTGTCGTAGCCGCTGGGCAGCCGGGATATGAAGGCGTCGGCGTCGGCCGCGCGGGCGGTCTCACGAACGGACCCGTAGGATCCGATGGCCTCGCCCACGGTCGCGCCGACCAGGACAGGCCGTTCCGGGGCCCATCCGACGGCCGCCCGCAGGGCCCGGTGGCCGAGGCGGTGCAGGGGCGTGCCGTCAAGGAGCACTTCTCCGGTGTCCGGGTCTCGCAGTCGGGCCGCCAGTTCGGCCAGGACCGACTTTCCCGCCCCGGAGGCGCCGACGACCGCGACCACGGTACCGCCCGGGACGACCAGGTCGACGGCTTCGAGGAGCGGTTCGTCGTCCTCGTACGCGGACACGCCGCGGAACTCCAGACGGCCGGTCCCGGGGGGCAGGTCGGCGTCGCCGTATTCGAGGGCGGGCGCCTCGGCGACCTCGCTGAGACGACGAACGCCCGCGCGGGCCCGAGCGAGCGCGGCGAACACACCGGTCAGGGCCCCGATGCCGGCGCCTGCCATCGCGTACTGGGCCGAGGCGAGCATTTCACCGGGGCTGAGCCGACCGGTGGACACGGCGACGCCGGCGGCGATGAGGACGCCGACCGTGGTCAGCGGTCCCACGAGCGCTGCCTGGGCGCCGGCCGAAGCGAGCACCTTCCAGGTCTCGGCACCGTGGCCGCGCAGGACCGGCAGGTCGGCCAGCACGCGACGCCGCTCGTCCTCGACGGTCCCGGCGGCGGCGATGGTGCGCCGGCCGGTCAGGGCCTCGGACAGGCGGGCGGCGATACGGCCTTGTATTCGCTGGTAGGCGGCGATGGCCGCGGTCGTGCGTGCGGTGAGCAGCCGCAGCACCAGCGCGACGAGCGCAAGCCCGGCGAGGAATGCCGCGGCCAGGGTCCAGTCGAGGTAGGCCAGCATCGCGAGGCTGCCGAGGGAGGGCAGCAGGGCCGTGGCCGCGCCGACCGCGGCGGGTCCGGCCGAGGCCGCGTCGGCGGCGCCGGCGGAGACGCGGGCGACCAGGTCGCCGGTCTCGAATCGGCGCGACCGGGCCCCGCCGATGGCCAGGGCCCGCCGCACCAGGTCGCCGCGCAGCCGGGCGGTGGCTCCGGCCGTGGCCGCGGCTTCGGCGAAGGTCTCGGCCAGTTCGCAGACCACGCTGACCGCGATCAGTCCGGCCGCCAGAGCCAGCGGCCCGCCCACGGCGTCCCCGGCGACGGCGGAGTCGACGGCGTCGGCCAGGACCAGCGGCAGAGCCAACCCGGCCAGAGCGCCGCAGACCGAGGCCAGGCAGATGAGCGGCAGCCAGCGGCGGGTCCGGGCGACGGCGTCCCCGAAGGACAGCCCTCGCCCGGACCCGTTCATCGCTATCAGTGGCAGAGCAGCAGGCTCAGGCCGCTGGAGCCGTCGCACAGTGCGGCGCTCAGGTTGCTCGGGCAGCTGTGGCCGCTGGCGCTGCTGCCGGCGGTGGACATCTCGTCCTTGCTCTCCATGCCCTGGAGGTCCAGAAGTGCCATGAGTGTCTCCTTTCTCGTTCTTCGGGATTACCGGGTTGCCGACGCGCTCGGCGTCGGCACCCGTTGAGCCGCCATGCGCGGGTCCGGCAGCAGCGGCAGCCCGGCCGGGTCGGTGTGGAGCACCGATCCGAGCGCGAGCAGGATGCCGGCTCCGCCGGTCGCCAGGTCCATCGACAGCCGCAGCAGGCCCGTGCCGGGGAAGGCCATGCCGTCCCCGTACGGCAGGGCATGCCAGGACAGGCCGCGGATCTGGTGGCGGACAACGGGGTCTTGCAGCGGAGCCGGGGTGCGGCCCGCCAGGTACAGGAGAATGCCGGCTCGGCCGGTGAACACTCCGGGGACGATGTACATAGGGGAGGCCGCCGCCGCGGCGATGCGGTCGGCGGCGTCGGCGAACGGGCCGTGGTCGCGGCGGCGCAGGAACTCCTCTATGGCGACGCCGATGCCGACGCTTCCGGTCTCCAGGTAGGGCATGGTGCGCCAGCCCTCGTTGACCTCCATCGAGCCGTTCTCGCGGACCACGCAGCGGCGCAGGTCGGCCTCGATAGCGCGTTCGGCCGCGTCGAGGAAGGAGGCGTCGCCGGTCTCGTCGGCCGCGCGCATCAGCAGCAGCGCCCGGCCCGATCCCCCGCGCATCAGTCCGGCGAAGGGTTCGCGCCCGCCGGAGACCTCGCCGACGGTCTCAGAGGACAGGCGCTCGGCGACCAGCTCGGCGCAGCGCAGCCCGGCGGCGTGCAGCTCGGGTTCGTCGTCGGTCGCCGCGCCCGCGAGGTGCAGCAGGTTCAATCCGGCCCCGGACAGGCCCCCGGCCAGGTCGGTGCCGAGCCGCTCCCAGTCCTCGGCCAGGAACACGTCGACGATGTCGAGCGCCTCCTGCCGGTGGCCGAGGCGGTCGAGGGTGAAGGCCGCGCCGTGCAGGCCGTCGTACAGGCCCATCCTGGTGCCGGGGGCGGGGGCGAGCGCGCGGTCGAGCAGCCACTGCTCGAAACGCTCCCAACGTCCGGCGCCGGTGGCCTCGAGCGCGTACAGGACTCCGGCCGCCCCGTAGGCGAGGCCGAGTCCGCCGGTGGCGAACTGCTGGATGTCGCCGGGGAAGAGCCGGTCGTCCCGGTCGGGGGTGGCGCTGGCGACGATGGCGCGGGCGATGCTCCCGCGCAGCCGGGGCCAGTCGTCGGGTTCGGGTTCGGTGGCCGGGAAGGGTTCGGCGGGGACGCTGGAGGGGGCGATGAGTTCGACCGCGTCGTCGAGGTAGCCGGCCGGGACCGGGAAGTGCTCCTCGATGATCGCGGCGAAGTGCCGGGCCTTGAGGCGGTGGAGGCCGATCAGGTTCGTCATCGGAAGGAACAGGGCGAGCTTGAGGCAGGCTAGGGAGTAGCGGTCGGCGTCGGCGCCGGTCATCGAGCGGGGCGCCGCGAACCCCTGGTTGCCGAGCCCGGCGTGCCTGGTCGCGTCGGCCTCGTCGGCGACTTCGAAGTCGAGCAGGCACAGCCCGCCCTCGGTCCGTTCGATCACGTTGAACAGGTGCAGGTCGCCGTAGGCGATGCCGCGGTCGTGGACGGCCCGGAGGGTCCGTTCGACTTGGCGATGGACGTCCATGGCCCAGTCGGTGAAGCGCCGGTAGTCGTCCCCGGTCGCGGTCGAGTCGATCAGGGGGTAGCCGGTGACGACGGCTTTGCTCAGGACCTGGCCGTCGATGTACTCCATCGCCAGGAACCGGTGCTCGCCGAGCCAGAACAGTTCGTGCGCGCGGGGCACGCCGGGTATGCCGTCGAGGCGGTTCAGAATCTCGTACTCGTGCTCGACGCGCTCGACCGCGTCCTTGCCCCAGAAGTCGAGACCGGCGTGGGGGCGGCCCTCCTTGAGGACCACCGCCTCGCCGGTGCGTTCGTCGCGGGCGAGGTAGATGCCGCCGCCGTTGGAGAAGTGCAGGACCCGTTCGATGTCGTAGGGCAGGTCCGCGACGGTGACGGCGTTGCGGGCGGCCAGGTGCGGGGCGAGGAAGTCGGGCAGGGAGATCCAGTCGGGGACGCGGAAGACCGGCTCGCGCCGGTCGGGCACCAGGGCGCCGTCCGGGCCCTCCATGGCCGGGACGACGGTGCCGGAGTCGTCGACGGTGTAGCGGTTGGAGAAGGCGCCGTAGCGCACGTGCAGGGGCCCGTCGCCCCAGCGCAGGTCGCTGAGGATGTAGGGGTTCGCGGTGCCCTTCAGTTCGTCGCCGAGCTCTTCGAGGATGCGCCGGCAGGCGTCCTGGTCGGGCGGGTACACGGTGACGAGCTTGCCGCTGGAGCCGCGGGGGGCGTATTTGGACAGCCGCGCGGTCAGGGCGGCTGGCGAGCGCAGGAACTTGAACTGGATGCCGCGCTCGACGCAGTAGTCCCACACCGCTTCGAGGACGCGTTCGGCGCTGTCGGGTGCGGCCGAGGCGTGGATCTTCCAGCCCTGGGCCGGGAGCGGCTCGTCCGAACGGACGGTCAGCCAGTCGTCCTGCTCGGCGCATTCCCAGCCCTCGGGGAGGGGCCGATCGGCGATCGCGAACGAGGCCCCCGCCGAGGTCTCGGAGTGCATGGCGTCGTAGAAGGTCGGGTCGGCCATGCTGTAGGTCTCGTAGCGATCGACCATTCGTGCTCGCCCTTTCGCCGGAATCAGTGGATCTCATCCTGTCTGACGACGAAAGATCACGGATAGCCCAGTTCGTCACCAAGTGACAGTGAATTTCTCACGGGGTCGGCCGTGAGCGGCGCACGGTGGCCCAGGTCGGGCTGCGAGTCAGCGCACGGGGTGGCCGGTGGTGGCCAGTTCGCGTTTGACCTCGCCGATCGCGACCTCGCCGAAGTGGAAGATGGAGGCGGCCAGGACCGCGTCGGCCCCGGCGTCGACCGCGGGCGGGAAGTCGGCGGCCTTGCCGGCGCCGCCGGAGGCGATGACGGGGATGTCGACCTCGGCGCGGACGGCGGCGATGAGCGGCAGGTCGAAACCGGCCTTGGTGCCGTCGGCGTCGATGGAGTTGAGCAGGATCTCTCCGGCGCCGAGCTCGGCGGCGCGGGCGCACCAGGCGACGGCGTCGATGCCGGTGCGCTTGCGTCCGCCGTGGGTGGTGACCTCCCAGCCGGACTCGGTCTCAGCCCCGGAGGCGACGTCGGCGGACAGGACCAGGACCTGGTTGCCGAAGCGCTCGGCGATCTCGGAGATGACCTCGGGCCGGGCGATGGCGGCGGTGTTGACCCCGACCTTGTCGGCCCCGGCGCGCAGGAGCCGGTCGACGTCGTCGGGGGTGCGGACGCCGCCGCCGACGGTCAGGGGGATGAAGACCTGCTCGGCGGTGCGGGCCACGACGTCGTACATGGTCTCGCGCCCGCCGGAGGAGGCGGTGACGTCGAGGAAGGTCAACTCGTCGGCCCCGGCCGCGTCATAGGCGGCGGCCAGCTCGACCGGGTCCCCGGCGTCGCGGAGATTCTCGAAATTGACGCCCTTGACCACACGCCCGGCATCGACGTCCAGGCAGGGAATGACACGCACCGCAACACTCACGCCGCAAGCCTACCGGGCCAGGCGTTTCGCAGCGAAGCCGAATTCGGATCGCCGTAATGCGGAGCATCACCGTCCAGATCTCGGATACCGCCCATCGGCGGCTCAAGGAAGCCGCCGAGCGCGAGGGAACGACGCCCGCCGCACTCGCCGGCCGCGCGCTCGAACAAGCGGCATACGCCGCCGCCCTCGCGAAGTGCACACCCAAGGATGACGGCCCCTTCCACGAGAGCGCCTGATACCGAGCAGAGCCTCGAAGCGGCCGCACGACTGTGCCGTGCGCGACAATACCGCCACCGAGTTGAACACGTTCAATAATTCAGTGTAGCGTCGACCATAAATTGAACATGTTCAACTCGGAATCGCCCCCGACCGGAACGGAGATTCGCCATGGACATGGCAGTCGTCGGATACATCGCCTACCTTCTCGTCGCCATCCCCTTGACCGTCTGGGTGGCCCGCACCCTCGGCACCAACGGATACCACTTCATCAAGGACGTCTTCGCCGGAGACGAGCAGCTCGCCCATGCGGTCAATCGGCTGCTCCAGGTCGGCTTCTACCTGCTCAACTTCGGTTTCGTGGCCCTGTGGCTGCGCACGGCCGATCCGGTTCCCGACGCCCGCGGCGTCTTCGAGACCGTGGCGGTCAAGATCGGCGCGGTCCTGCTGGTGCTCGGCATCCTCCACGTCATCAACGTCGTGGTCCTCAACGGATTCCGTAAGCGGGCCCACGTCGACGCCCGGACCCTGGCCATGATGGAGCCGCCGCAGCGGCCCGAGCCGAACGGCGCCTGAGCCGAGTAGGATCGGCCCGTGAGCTCATCGGCTTCGGACGACGCGTCCGCTCGGCCCGCTTCCAAGGGCGAGCGGACGCGGCAGCGCATCCTCGAGACGGCCCTGTCCATGTTCGCCGAGCGCGGATACGACAAGACGACGATGCGGGCGATCGCCGGCGAGGCTGGGGTCTCGGTCGGGAACGCCTACTACTACTTCAAGTCCAAAGAGCACCTGATCCAGGGCTTCTACGAGCAGGCCACCATGCGGCACGCCGAGCTCGCGCCCGCGGTGCTCGAAGGGCAGGCCACGCTCGCCGACCGGATAGAGGCCGCGCTGCTGGCCTGGCTGGACATCGCCGGGCCGTACCACGACTTCGCCGGCCAGTTCTTCCGGAACGCGGCCGACCCCTCCAGTCCGCTCAGCCCGTTCTCCGAGGAGTCGGCCGAGAGCCGGGAGCGGGACATCGCGCTCTACCGGGAGGTCCTGGAGGGTTCGAAGACCAAGGTGCCGGGGGACATGGCCGACATCCTGCCGGAGATGCTGTGGCTGCACCAGATGGTCGTGGTCCTGTACTGGGTCTACGACGACTCCCCGGACCAGGAGAAGTCGAGGGAGCTGGCCCGCCGCACCGCGCCGCTGGTGGCCCGGGTGGTGGCGCTGTCTCGCCTGAAGATCCTGCGTCCCCTGGTCAAGCAGGGCGAGGAGTTGATCCGGGACTTCCTGATCACCCGCCGCCCGAAATAGACCGGCGAGGGCGGGCGCATTGCCTCGCCCCTCCCCCGCCGGTGTCTCCCTGGGGGCTGCTCAGCAGTCGCGCAGTTCAGGCGACTGGTTGAGCAGTTGGCCGCGCGGGGAGATGAAGGCCCGGTAGGTGTCCGAGTCGACCTCGCTGAGCGGGAACGCCGCCACGCGGTGGCAGTTCTGGAAGGCCAGCTTCACACCGAAGTGGCGCTCCAGCGCGCCCCGCATGGAGTCCGAAGCCAGGACGCGCAGCAGCTGGCCGCGCGCCTGCTCGTCCGGCGGCGGAGTGGTGTTGTCGGCGAACCGCGCCGAGCCGGTCGAGGCCGCCACCCCGTTCTTCAGGTCGCCCACGACCTTGCTGATGAGCTCCCAGGCGAACGGGAGCGACTGCTTCACGCATTCGATGAAGTCGGCGTCGCCGACCTCGCCCCGTTCGGCCTTGTTGAGCAGGTCCTCTGAGACGTCGAGGGACATGCGGATCTCCTTGATCGTTGTGTTTGGCTCGGCCCCTTCGGGGCCGGTTGGTGGGAAGTGCCGTCGCGTCGATCGGATGACCCATTGTGCACGAGAGGGTGACCGACCGCTGTCGGGAAGTCGACGCAGGCAAGTCTCATCTGCAACCGGTTGATGCAGTCTCCGTGTGCAGCAGGTGCTCGCCGAGCACGAAGTCGGACACGATCTGCTCGGCCAGGTCCACCCCGGCCCGGTCGTTGCCCCAGGCCGCGGCGGCCTTGCGGTGGAATTCGTGGGCCTGCCGCGTGAACTTGGCCCAGTCCTTGCCGGCCGCCCGCGCCCTCTCGCGGGCGGCGTCGAGCACGGCCAGGTTCTCGGCCTCCAGCTCTTCGACCGGGCCGACCTTGCCGCGCTCGGCGGCCTTGACGTAGCGCGAGCGGCCGCACCAGCCCAGCAGGGCGTCGCCGACGTGCTCGCGCAGGAACTCCACGTCGTCCTCGTCGTCGATCTTGTTGCCGATGACGGCGATGTTGACGTCGTAGTCGGCCGCGTAGCCGGCGTACTGCTTGTAGACGCCGACGCTGCGCAGGGTCGGCTCGCAGACCAGGAACGTGTGGTCGAAGCGGGTGAACATGCCCGAGGCGAACGCCTCGGCCCCGGCGACCATGTCGACGACGACGAACTCGTCGCGCGTGTCGATCAGGTGGTTGAGCATGAGCTCGACCGCCCCGACCTTGGAGTGGTAGCAGGCCACGCCGAGGTCGTCGTCCACGAAGCCGCCGGTGGCCGCGAAGCGGATGCCCTCGGTCTCGGTGAAGACCTCCTCGTACAGCGGGTTGGTCTCGCCGACGGTCAGCAGCCGCGAGCCCGGTCCGGGCGGCGTGGTCTTGAGCATGAGCTCGGCCGACGGGATCAGCGGGTTGTCCCCGCGCAGGTAGTCCTTGATGTCGGCCATGCGCTCGCCGAGCACCGGCCCCATCGCGGCGGCCTCGGGGTCGAGCCCGAGCGCGGCGGCGAGGTGCTGGTTGATGTCGGCGTCGACGGCCATGACCGGGTGACCGAGGGCGGCCGCGCGCCGGGCGAACAGCGAGGCCAACGTGGTCTTCCCCGAGCCGCCCTTGCCGACGAAGGCGAGTTTCACTGTGGAACTCCTCAAGCTTCTTGAAAATGATTGTTGATTTCAAGTGAGGTTAGCAGAACCGGAAAGTGATTGACCCTCATACAGAAAGCGGCCCCGTCCGGATTCCGGACGGGGCCGCCGAGGGCTCGATTCTTCGCTAGTCGGCCGAGGTCGCGGGCTCAGCGGTCGCGACCTCGGGCTCGCCCGAGTCGTCACCGCGGCTGTAGCGCAGGTACTGCAGCAGCACGATCACCGCACCCGCGGCGATGCCGCCGAGGCTGGCCGTCGCCGACGGGCTCAGCGCGAACAGCGCGGCGATGAACAGCACGACCCGCTCCCAGAGGAACAGCCGCGCCTGGAGCTGCCCGGCCACCGAGGCGCCCAGCAGGAACGCCGCCGCGATCGCCGTCGCGATCGAGATCGCCAGACTCGTCACGTCGTCGCCGAGCAGCAGCAGCTGTGGAGAGAACACGAAGGCGTAGGGCACGACGAAGCCCGATATCGCCAATCTGACCGACTGCACGCCCGTCAGGATCGGATTGCCTCCCGATATGCCGGAGGCGGCGAACGCGGCCAGGCACACCGGTGGAGTGATGTCGGCCAGCACCCCGAAGTAGAGCACGAACATGTGCGCGATCAGGTAGTACTGCCAGGCAGTCTGTCCGGTTTCGGAAGCGGCGGGCAGGCCGATGCCGGTGTAGGTGCCGTCGATCAGGTTGATGATCGCCGGGGCGGCGACCACCGACATGACCACGTAGTTCGCGGTAGTCGGCAGGCCGATGCCGAGGATGAGGCAGGCGATCATGGTGAAGAACATGACCAGCATCAGCTCGGCGCCGTCGAACGGCAGCACCGAGGAGATGCTCGTGCCCAGCGAGATCAGGCCGTCGGCGATCTTCAGGCCCAGGCCGGTGTTGTTGATCGCGCCGGAGATGATGCCGGCCGCGGCGGTGGCCGCCACGATCGGCAGCGCCATCTTCGCGCCGTCGACCAGGGCGTCCAGGAGCGTCCGGGGCGTGAGCTTGTCGGACATGGACTTCCAGCCCGAGACCCCGCGGAAGGCCAGCATGAGCAGCTGCACCAGCACGTTCAGGGCCACCGTCGCCAGGACGGCGCGGAAGGCCGCCGTCATCGGAGTCAGGCCGATCGACAGCAGCACGAAGATGATCGCCAGCGGCAGCAGCAGGTACCCCTGCTTGAGCAGCAGCGGCAAGAGCTTGGGCAGCTGGTCCTTGGGCAGGCCCACGATGCCCTCGCGCCGGGAGACGAAGTGGACCACGATGTACTGCGAGCCGAAGAACAGGATCGCCGGGATCAGCGCCGCCAGCATGATGTCGATATAGCTGATGCCGTTGCCGATCGTCTCCAGCATGATGAACGCCGCCGCGCCCATGATCGGCGGCATGATCTGCCCGCCGGTCGAGGAGGCGGCCTCGACGGCGCCGGCGAACTCCTTCTTGTAGCCCGAGCGCTTCATCATCGGGATGGTGAACGCGCCGTTGGAGACCGTGTTGGCCACCGAGGAGCCGGTGATGGTCCCCGAGAAGACCGAGGTGATGACGCCCACCTTGGCGGTGCCGCCGACCCGGCCGCCGGCGATGCTGAGGGCCAGGTTGGTGAAGAACCGCTCCATCCCGGTGCGCTGCAGCAGGGCCGCGAAGATCATGAACAGGAAGATGAAGGTCGCCGAGGTGTTCAGCGGGATGCCGAACACGCCCTTGGTGCCCAGCCAGGCGTCGGTGAGGATCCGGTCGGGGTTCAGGCCGCCGAACCACAGGAAGCCCGGCATGTAGGAGCCGTAGAGCATGTAGGCGATCATCACGACGCAGACCACGGTCAGCGCCATGCCGACCGCGCGCGCCGAGGCGACCAGGACCAGGAGCACGCCGATGGCGGCGGCCGCGATGCCCGCCGCCGGCCAGGATCCGCCGACGTACTGGTTGAAGTCCCCGGCGTTGGCGAAGACCCACCAGTTCGCCCACACGGCCATGCCCGCGAGCACGACGTCCGGCAGCGGCATGCCGCCGATCTCGAGCTTGATGTACCGGGTCACCTGGACCAGCACCAGGATCAGCACGGCGGGCAGCAGAATCGCCGGATCGGAGACGCCGACCGCCGCGAAGTAGCCGAGCAGGGCGATACCCAGGCCGGTCCAGATCAGGCCGTTGCGCTTCTCCTTCTCGGGGTTGCGCTTGGAGTTGTAGACCAGGAAGATCAGCGCCAGGCCGAAGGCCAGGTGCACGACGGGCTGCCGTGGAGTGGAGAGGATGCCCTTCCAGGCGGTCCAGAGGTGGAAGGCCGACATCGCGACCGCCAGGCCCGCGATGAGCCACTTCCAGCCCCAGTGCAGTCCGGTGCGCTCCGGGCCGACCACGGTGCTGATCGGCTCGGCCTCGGACATCGCCTTGATGTCGGCGGCGGCCTGATCGTGGTCGTAGGCGACTGCCGTCGGGCTGGACGACTGCTTCTCGCTCATGTGCGGTGGTGCCTCTCGGGGACGCGGGCTCGGGGGGGTTCGCCAGAGGATGGCCGCGGCGGCGGACCGGCGGGTGCCGGCCCGCCGCCGCGGGTTCGATTACAGGACGCCCTGCTCCGAGAAGTACTTCTCGGCTCCGGCGTGGTATTCGACGTCGACGACGCCTTCGGTCGCGGTGTCGATCGAGATCGAGCCGGCGACGGCGTGGTCGACGTCCCCGGTGTTCTCGTACAGGGTCTTGACCAGCTCGTAGACCTGGTCCTCGTTCAGCGAGGGCAGCGCGTACAGCGAGGCCCAGTTGGTGACCGTGGTGGCGTCCTGGTCGATGCCCGGGTACGTGCCGCCGGGAATCGGCAGGGACGACATGGTCGCGTCAGCGTCGAGGAGCGTGGCCACGACGTCATCGGGAATCGAGACCAGGACCAGGTCGGCGTTCTGGGCGGCCTCGGTCAGCGAAGCGGCCGGCAGCGCCAGGACACCGAAGGCGGCGTCGATCTGGCCGTCGCGCAGCTTCGAGGCCGCGTCGCCGAAGCCGTCGGCGAACGTCTCGCCCGGCTCGACCCCGGCGGCGTCGAGGATCGTCTGGGTCAGGCCCTGGGTGCCGGACCCGTCCGGGCCGATCGCCACCCGCATGCCCGCGAGGTCGGTAACGGTCTCGATGCCCGAGTCGGCGGTCGCGACGATCTGCATGACCTCGGGGTAGATGTTCCCCAGGAAAGCCAGCTCGATCTCCTCGCCCTCGAAGTCGCCCTCGCCGTTCACCGCCTGCGTGGCGGTGCCGTTGATCGACATGGCCAGCTGGATCTCGTCGTCCTGCAGCAACTTGATGTTCTCGACCGACGCGCCGGTCGCCTGGGTCGAGACCCGGAGACCGTCGATGGCGCCGCTCCACATCTGGGCGATGCCCCCGCCCAGCGGGTAGTAGGTGCCGCCGACCGAGCCGGTGCCGAGCACCATCTCAGAGCGCTCGCCGCCTTCGTCGCCGTTGTCGTCACCGGCGTCAGAGCCGACACCGCAAGCGGAAGCGGCCAAGAGGGCACCGCCGGCGACCGGTGCGGAAAGGATCGTTCTCCTGAGCATTGCGCAACTCCATTCATCGCAAGTTTCTATGCGCCGCATGGACGCGAGGCAGGGGCATAGTCCGTTACAGGGATGAGAGCACTCTACGATGCCATGTCGACACGAACACGCTCTCAGTCCGTCATGACGCCACATAGTAGCCGAACCGTTATCTTCGCCTTCCGGCCGACATTCCCGCGTCACAAAGTGAGCTCCACGTCATCGGTTGTCCGCCTGCCGGACGCGGTCTAGCGTTGAGGAATGAGCGCAACAACGCGGATCGGTCCGCTCACGGTCGAACGCCGAGGACTGGTCGAATACCAGGAGGCCTGGGACTACCAGAAGGAGCTTCAGCAGCGCCGCATCGACGACGAGATCGGCGACACCGTGCTGCTGCTGGAGCACCCGAGCGTCTACACCGCCGGCAAGCGCACCGAGACCTGGGCGCTGCCGCAGGACGGCACCCCGGTCGTCACCGTCGACCGCGGCGGCCAGATCACCTGGCACGGACCGGGCCAGATCGTCGGATACCCCATCGTCAAGATGCGCGGGAAGGTCGACGTGGTCGCCTACGTGCGGCGCGTGGAGGACATGATCTCGGCGGTCTGCCACGAGTTCGGGGTGACCTCGGCCCGCGGGCGGCTGCGCGACCGCACCGGGGTGTGGCTCCCGGCCGACGACAACGGCCCCGAGCGGAAGATCTGCGCGATCGGCGTGCGGGTGCGGTGGGCGACGACCATGCACGGCTTCGCGCTCAACTGCAATCCGGACATGAGCGCCTGGGAGCGCATCGCGCCGTGCGCGATCACCGACGCCGACGTCACGAGTCTGTCGCGCGAGCTGGGCCGCGAGGTCACCGTCGACGAGGTGATGCCGGTGGTCGAGAAGCACCTGCCGATGCTGCTCGAGACCGGCTAACAACCGTCGATCGGGGCCGGCTGGTCGTCGTCCAGCTCCGGCTCCTGACCGAGCAGGACCGCCAGGATGTTGTTCCACGCGTCCGACTCGGGGTAGAAGATCTCGGAGTGGGAGTGGACGCCCTCGACCTCCTTGCCCGAGATGCCCCGGTCGATCAGGAGGGTGCCGGTGTCGTCGACCGCGTCGGGCGCGTCGGGGAGGTAGCCGGGGTAGAGGTTCTTCACGCCCGGGAAGTCGTCCGGGTCGGCGCCGTGGCCCAGCAGCGGCACGTACGGCATCCCCTGGATGTACGAGATCGGGTCGCCGGGGGCGGTGATGGAGTACCGGGGGCGGCACGGCTCGTCGAGGTCCTCGGGATCGTAGACGTCGTTGCCCATTCCGGCCGAGGCGATGTGCAGGACGCGGTCGACGGCCAGGTCCTGGGTCTCGGCCAGGCCGATGACGGCGCCGCCGTAGGAGTGCCCGACGAGGGTGACCGGCACGTCGGGGCCGATCTGGGAGCGCAGGTCGAAGGTGAACGAGGCCAGGCTCTCGGAGGCCACGGCCGCCCACGACGCCCAGGACTCCTCGATCCAGCCCGAGGGCCAGGAGGCCCCGGCCCAGACCACCACGGCCAGCTCCCCGTCGGCGGCGTCGACGAAGCTCTGGGCCCGCTGGTAGTAGATGTCGAAGTTGTCGCTGGTGAGGACCGCCGAGCCTCCGGGGACGAGCACGCTGACCGTCTCGGCGGTCTCCAGGTCGCCGACGACCTCGATCCAGGAGCCGTCGCCGGCGTTGTTGTAGGGGTCTATGTAGACGAACTGGCGGCCCGAGCCGATGAGCTCGGTCACCTCTTCGCGGGGCGGTCGCTCGACCTCGGCGTTCCAGGGCCGTTCGGGGCTGTCGGGCTGGGTCGTGTCGTAGGAGGCGGCGGTCAGCAGGATCTGGTTGGCCGCCTCCCGCGCCTCGAACGGCGCCCCGGGCAGGCTGCCGAGCACCGCGGGGTACATGACGGCGAGCCACGAGGCCGAGTCGGTGCCGAGTCTCTCGTCGAGATCGTCGAAGAAGCCGCCGACCTCGACCGGGTCGAACTCTCCGGCGGCCTCGGAGAGGGTCGCCAGCGCCGCCGACAGCTCCCCGGTCCGGGGGTCGGGGGCGCCGGAGGCGAGCTCCGAGGCGTATTCGGGGTCGGTGACGGCCGCTTCCTGGGCCTCGTCGAGGCGGTCGCTGGCGAGCAGGGCCCACTTGAGGCCGGTGAACTCGTCCTCGACGTCGCCTTCGACGGCGGGCGGAGTGCGGAGGGAGTCGGCCTCGGCTTCACCGAGCTGTGTGACGCCAGCCACGTAGACCAGGGCCAGCATTACGACCCCGACGAGACTGAACCTCCGCCACCACCCTCGATTCACGCGCAACAGCGTATCCGAGGGAGGCTTTCGTTGCGAGCCGAACGCCCTCGCCATGGCTTAGGCGGCGACCGCCGAGTAACGGCCCCCGTTCGCGCTCAGCGTGAGCGGGAGCCCGAAGGCTTTCGACAAGGTCTCCGAGGTCAGAGCCTCGTCGAGGGGCCCGGCGGCGACCACCGAGCCGGCCGAGAGCACCAGCGCGTGGGTGAAGCCCGGCGGGATCTCCTCGACGTGGTGCGTGACCAGGATCAAGGCGGGAGAGCCCTCGTCGGCGGCGAGGCCCCCGAGGGTCGCCACCAGGGCCTCGCGCGCGCCCAGGTCGAGCCCGGCCGCCGGCTCGTCGAGCATGAGCAGTTCGGGGTCGGTCATCAGGGCGCGTGCGATGAGGACGCGCTTGCGCTCGCCCTCGGAGAGGGTGGCGAAGCGCCGCTCGGCCAGCTGCGCGATGCCGAGCCATCGCAGCAGCCCTTCGGCGCGCTCGTTGTCGAGCTCGTCGTAGTCCTCGGTCCAGCGGCCGACCCGACCCCAGGCGGCGGTGCGGACCACGTCGATGGCGGCCTCGCCGCCCGGCAGGGACTCGGCGACGGCGGTGGTGGTCAGTCCGATGCGCGGGCGCAGCTCGAACACGTCGACCTTGCCGAGCCGCTCGCCGAGCACCTCGACGGTGCCTGAGGTGGGATGGTTCCGGGCGGCGGCGAGGTTCAGCAGCGTGGTCTTCCCGGCGCCGTTGGGGCCGAGGACCACCCAGCGCTGATCCGCGTCGACTTGCCAGTCGACCTTGTCGAGAAGCCGGTTGCCGCCGCGCACCACGGTGACGCCTGATAGGTCGAGTACTCGCTCTGACTGTGCCACGGCTCTAATGAAACCACGGGCCAGGACCGCCGCCGACCTCGCGGGCGGCCGGTCCTGTGCCGCGCCACTATACCCGGTATATTATGCAACGCTGCCGCTTCGAGCAGCGTCCCAAGGGCAATACCCGTCCCCAACTCGGAATTGAGCAGATGCCCCCAGTCATTCAGATTTCGGGGCTGCGCAAGACCTATCGCAGGATCGCGCGCCAGCCCCACCACGCACTCGACGGCCTCGACATGGAGGTCAGCGCGGGCGAGGTCCACGGTTTCCTGGGGCCCAACGGGTCCGGCAAGACCACCACGCTCCGGGCGCTGCTGGGCCTCATCGGCACCGACGGCGGCGACATGCGGATCTTCGGCGAGCACGTCCCCGAGCGCCTGCCACGGGTGGTCTCGCGCATCGGCGCGGTCGTGGAGTCGCCGCAGTTCTTCAAGCACTTCTCCGGGCGTCTGACCCTCCAACTGCTGGCCGAGAGCGCCGGTATCGCGAGGACCCGGGTCGACGAGGTCCTGGAGCAGGTCGGCCTGCGCGACCAGGCCAAGCAGTCGGTCAAGGGCTACTCGCTGGGCATGCGGCAGCGGCTCGCGGTGGCCCAGGCGCTGCTCAAGCAGCCCGAACTGCTGATCCTCGACGAGCCGGCCAACGGCCTGGACCCGGCCGGCATCCACCACATGCGGGCCCTGCTCCAGTGGCTCGCCCACGATCAGGGCGTCACCGTCGTGGTCTCCTCCCACCTGCTGTCCGAAGTGCAGCAACTGTGCGAGACGATGACGATCGTCTCTAGGGGACGGCGCATCATCGACGGCCGTGTCCGCGACATCATCGACGGCCACTCCGGTACACGCCTGAGCGTCCGCTTCGCCGACGCCGGGGAGTTGACGGCCGCCTCGGAGGCCCTCACCGAGGCTGAGGCCAAGGTCTCGGTCACCGCCGAGCGCGACCGCCTGCTGGTGGCCGGCGCACCCGACGCGGCCTGGGTGACCAAGACCCTGGCCGACCGCGAGCTCTACCTGACCGAGCTGACCACCGAGTCCCGGAACCTCGAATCGGTGTTCCTGGAGCTGACCGGCACCGCCCCGCATGAGGGCCAGGCCGTCCAGGTCGGACAGCCGGCCCCCCAGGCCCAGGAGAGCGCCGGGCAGCCCGGCAAGATCGAACTGCCCATCGGAGGCGACCAGTGAAGCTCTACCGCACCGAACTGCGCCGCATCCTGCGCCGACGCCTGGCGCTCGTCTTCGGCATCCTGATCGCCGCGGGCACCCTCCTGCTCGCCGGGATCGTCTGGTTCGCCTCGAGCTCGGGCCCGACCGAGGCCGAAATCGAGACCGCCCGCCCAGAGATCGCCGCCGAACACCCCGAGTACGCCGAATGCCTGCGCAACGAGGAATTCTTCGAGCAGGAGTGGGGCTGGGACGAGAACGACCCCATGCTCCAGGACCAGACCCACGAGGAGCTGTGCGACGAGTTCATTGCCCCCTGGGAGGCCCAGGAGCAGCTCGGCAACAACGTCTACACCTTCGACTTCGAGGCCGAGGGCGTCTGGTTCCTGGTGGGCCTGAGCATCGTGGTCGGCCTGGTGACCATGTTCCTGGCGGCCTCGTCGATCGGGGCCGAATGGAACAGCGGCAGCATGGCCAATCTGCTGCTGTGGCACCCGAACCGCCTCAAGGTCTGGGGCGTCAAGCTCGGCGCGGCCGTCACCGTCACCGCCGCCGTGATCGTGGCCGTAGTGGTGCTGGAGTTCCTGCTGCTCTACCCGGCCGCGGCCGTGCGCGGCGAGGTCGGGACGCTCGACGCCGACTGGTGGTCCGACACGCTCGGCATCTTGGTCCGCACCCTGGTCCTGGTCGCGGGCATGGCAGTCTTCGGCGCCTCGCTGGCCATGCTGGGCCGCCACACCGCGATCGCCGGGGGCCTCATCGCCGGGTACCTCATCGTCGGGGAACTGATCGTGTGGTACCTGACCACGGCGGCCAACATCAGCTACCCCGATCGGTTCTCGCTCTACACCTGGGTCGGCGCGTGGATCACCGGCAAGACGGAGCTGTACGACTTGAGCGGACAGGCGGCCGAGACGGAGACGATGATCATCACCTCCACCGACTCCGCGCTGCTGCTCGGCGGCATCATCGCGGTGTTCGCCGCGCTGGCGACCTGGGCGTTCGCCAAGCGCGACACATAGCTCAATCGAAGAGGCCGGCGCGGACCGCATCCAGGCCGAGCAGGATCGCCCCGCGCATCACCGGCTCGTCCGGGACCGTGCCGGCCACCACGCTCGGGTTGACGGGCGCCAGCTGCGTCGTGTGCGCGGCCACGCGCCCGGCCAGCTCCAGGCCCCCGGCGTAGCCGACCGGGCCGCCGAGGACGACCACGGTCGGATCGAGCAGGACGCAGGAGGCGACGATGCCCAGGGCCATGCCCTGGGCCACCTCGTCGAGGAAGGCCGCGCCCTCGGGACCGGCCGCCACCGCGGCGGCGACCACCTCCTCGGGCTCGGACCCGCCGAAGCCGTGCTTCGCGCCGATCTCGACGACCGCGTCCCCGCCGACCACGCGCTGGTAGGAGCCCTTCGAGAGCCTGGTGACGACCCCGCCGGTGGGCAGCTCGCCGCCGGGGACCGGCAGGAACCCGATCTCGCCGGCCGCGCCGGTCGCGCCCCGGTACAACTGCCCGCCGAGGATGACCCCCAGGCCCAGGCCGCCGCCGTACCAGGCATAGACGAAGTCGGCCGCTCCCCCGGCCCCGCCCGAGCGCTGCTCGGCGACGGTCGCCAGGTTGACGTCGTTCTCGATGGTGACCGTGGGCGCCAGCTCCTCGTTCAGAGCCGTTCGCAGCCCCCGGTGCCAGGCCGGGAGGTTCCAGGAGAAGCCGATCTCGCCGCTGGTCGGGTCGATGACGCCCGGGGTGCCCAGGACGACGCGCTCGACGCCGCCCATCTCGACCCCGGCGTCGGCGACCGCGTCGGTCACCACCCGCCGCACCACCGCGACCGGGTCGGCGGACCCGGCCACGTCGGTCTCGGCGCGGCCGACGATCCTCCCGGTGAAGTCGGCGCAGGCGCCCTTGGTGGTCACCGGTCCGACCTCGACGCCGACGACGTAGGCGAAGGACGGCACGGCGGCGTACAGGGACGCGTTCGGGCCGCGTCCGCCGGACTTGGACCCGACGACTTCGACCAGGCCGCGCTCCTGGAGCCGCTCGACCATCTGCGAGGCGGTCACCTTCGACATGGAGGTGCGCTCGGCGAGTTGGGCTCTGGTCTGGGGGCCCTCGTCCAGCAGGAGTTTGAGGGCCGCCTGGTCGTTGAGGACCCGCAGCAGTTTGGGCACGCCCGGGGTGTGGCTTTTCGGCATGGCAAGTAAGCCTATTCCAAATGTGGCTCGATCGGTCGACATGGCAAGAGAGCCTAGTCGAACTCGGGCTCGACCAGACCGCGGATCTGGCGAAGCGCCACAGAAAGGACCGCGAGCTTCTCCTCGGAGCGCTCGGCCTCCTCGGCGGCGGCGTGGATCCGGTCGATCTCGTCGCGGTTGCGCTCGTACCAGGTCTCGACCTGCTCGTCGGGCGAGGCGCCGGACTCGGTCTGGATCGCGGCGGTGGTCAGGGCCGCCATCGCGCCGTACAGGTCGTAACGCAGGGCCGAGCGGGCCAGGGTCTGCCAGCGGTTGCGCCTGGGCAGCGCCGATATCTGGTTGAGGATCTCGTCGAGGTGGATCTTCGCGGCGATCCCGTAGTAGACCTTGGCGGTCTCGTCCAGGCCGTGACCGAGGACGCGCGCGCACTCGACGATGTCGACCAGACCGAACCCGAAGATCGGGGCCGAGACGTCGACCGCGAGCGCGGCCGGGACGCCCTGCTCGGCGAGCTGGGCGCAGAAGTTCTCGAAGCCGATCGCCTCGGACTCGGTGAGCAGCCGCGGCAGTTCGGGCTTGAGGGCGGTCAGGCCGGGCCGGAGCCGCTCGATCTCGCCGGCCACGTCGAGTGGGCCCCGCCGGTGCTGGAGGATCCAGCGGACGCCGCGGTCCAGCAGGCGGCGGGTGACCAGCAGGGCCGAGACCTGCGCCGACTGCGGGATGCGGTTGTCGAGCTCCTCGATGCGCCGCCACAGCTCGGGCAGGCCGAACGAGTCGCGGATGACCACGTAGGCGCGGATGACCTCGACGACGTCGGCGTTGGTCTCGTCGGAGATGCGGAACAGGAAGGTCGTGCCGCCGCGGTTGACCGCCTCGCCGACCACGGCGGTGGTGACGATCTCGCGGCGCAGCGGGTGGCCGTCCATGAGGTCGGCGTAGTCCTGGCGCAGCGGGGCCGGGAAGTAGTCGCGCAGTACCGGCTCGGTCCACGCCTCGTCGGGGAGCCCGGAGTCGAGAACGGCGCGCTTGGCCCAGATCTTGACGTAGGACAGCAGCACCGACAGCTCGGGCTCGGTCAGGCCGGCCCCGGCGGCGGTGCGTTCGCGCAGCTGCTTGTCGCCGGGCAGGCCCTCGATCTCGCGGTCGAGGCCGACGACCTTCTCCAGGTGCTTCATCAGCCGGATGTGGACCGGGAGGAGCCGCTGGTTGAGCTTGGAGGCGTTGGCCAGGGCCATGTTCTGGCCGTAGTTGTCGTCCAGGACCGCCTCGGCGACCGAGTCGGCCATGTCCATGAACAGGCGGTCGCGGCTTTCGGAGTCGATCCGGCCGGACAGGGCCGCCGAGCGCAGGAGGATCTTGATGTTGACCTCGTGGTCGGAGGTGTCGACGCCGGCCGAGTTGTCGATGAAGTCGGTGTTGATCTCGCCGCCCTTCTGGGCGAACTCGATGCGGCCCAGCTGGGTGAAGCCGAGGTTGCCGCCCTCGCCGACGACCTTGCAGCGCAGGTCGGCGCCGTCGACTCGGACGGCGTCGTTGGCCTTGTCGCCGGCGGCGGCGTCGGTCTCGGTCGATGCCTTCACGTAGGTCCCGATGCCGCCGTTCCACAGCAGGTCGACCGGGGCGGCCAAGATCGCGCGGATCAGCTCGGGCGGGGTGAGCTCCTTGATGTCGTCCTCGATGCCGAGCGCGGCGCGGACCTCCTGCGAGACCGGGATGGACTTGACCGAGCGTTCCCACACGCCGCCCCCGGCGGAGATGAGCTCCGGGTCGTAGTCGGTCCAGGTCGAGCGCGGCAGCTCGAACAGGCGCCGCCGCTCGGCGAACGAGGTCGCCGCGTCCGGGTCGGGGTCGATGAAGATGTGCAGGTGGTTGAAGGCCGCGACCAGGCGGATGTGCTCGCTCAGCAGCATCCCGTTGCCGAAGACGTCGCCGGACATGTCGCCGATGCCCACGACGGTGAAGTCCTGGGACTGGGTGTCGACGCCCATCCCCCTGAAGTGCCGCTTGACCGACTCCCACGCGCCACGGGCGGTGATGCCCATCTTCTTGTGGTCGTAGCCGACCGAGCCGCCGGAGGCGAAGGCGTCGCCGAGCCAGAAGCCGTAGTCGGCGGCGACCTCGTTGGCGATGTCGGAGAAGGTCGCGGTGCCCTTGTCGGCGGCCACGACCAGGTAGGGGTCGTCGCCGTCGTGGCGGACGACCTCGGGCGGGGGCACGACGTTGTTGGCCGCGTCGCGGTTGTCGGTGATGTCGAGCAGGGACGAGATGAACTCCCGGTACCGCCGCACGCCCTCCTCGCGGAAGGCGGCCCGGTCGGGGAAGTCGGTGCGCCCCAGCACGAACCCGCCCTTGGCGCCGACCGGGGAGATCACGGTGTTCTTGACCTCCTGGGCCTTGACCAGGCCGAGGATCTCGGTGCGGAAGTCCTCGCGGCGGTCGGACCAGCGCAGGCCGCCGCGGGCGACCTTGCCGTAGCGCATGTGGACGCCCTCGAAGTGGGGCGAGTAGACCCAGACCTCGAACATCGGGCGGGGCCGGGGCAGGAAGTCGAGTTCGCGGGCGTCGAATTTGAACGACACGTACTCCTTGGGGCGGCCCGAGGGCGCCTTCTGGAAGTACGAGGTGCGCAGCGTCGACCGGATCAGGGTCAGGAACGCCCGCAGGATGCGGTCGGCGTCCAGGCTGGGGACCTCGGCCAGCTCCTCGGCCAGGGCCTTGTCGATGCGCTCGACGGCGGTGGCGCGGTCGTCGCCGACGCGCGGGTCGAAGCGGGCCTCGAACAGCCACACCAGGTTCCCGGCGATCTCGGGGTAGTCGCACAGGGTGTCGGCGATGAAGTCCTGGGAGAACACGAAGCCGGCCTGCCGCAGGTACTTCGACAGGGCCCGCAGCACCACCACCTGCCGCCAGGTGAGCCCGGCCTGGAGGACCAGCTCGTTGAACCGGTCCGAGGCCGCCTCGCCCGACCAGGCGGCGCGGAAGGCGTTCTCGAAGCGCACCCGCATCTGCGGGACCGCCTCGGCGGCGCGGCCCGGCAGCTTCAACCCGAAGTCGTGCAGGAAGATCTGGCCGTCGGCGCGGTCGATGTGGTACGGACGCTCCTCGCCGACCATGACGCCGAGGCACTTGAGGACAGGCAGCGCCTCGGAGAGCCCGATCGGGCTCTCGAACGAGTAGATCTTGAAGTGGACGTCGGTGTTGTCGCCGCCGCGGCGGAACAGCTGGAGCTCCATGTCGCTGGTCTCGTGGAGCATCTCGAGCCTGGCGATGTCCTTGGCCGCGTCGATCGGGGAGTGCTCGGCCTTGTAGGCGGCCGGGAATCCGTCCACGTAGGAGCGGTAAAGGGTCCGTGCCTGGCCCTCGCCGACGTGGTGGTCCAGTTGCAGGGCCAGGTCGGCGTCCCAGGACCTGGTGGCCTCGGCCAGTTCGGCCTGGATGCTCTGGACGTCGACCGGTTCGGCGTCGACGTAGGGGTCGATGCGGATGACGAAGTGCAGCCGGGCCAGGACCGACTCGGTCACCCGGGTGTCGTAGTCGACGCCGATGCCGCCGAGCCGCCGGTAGAGGATGTCCTGGATCTTGAGCCGGTTCTCGGTGTTGAACCGGTCGCGCGGCAGGTAGACCAGGCACGAGTAGAAGCGGCCGTAGACGTCGCGGCGCAGGAACAGGCGCAGTCGGCGCCGCCCGGCCAGGCGCAGCACGCCCATGGCGGTCTCGAACAGGTCGTCGGTGCGGGCCTGGAACAGCTCGTCTCTCGGGTAGGTCTCCAGGGCCGTGACCAGGTCCTTGCCCGAGTGGGAGGAGCGGGTGACGCCGGAGCGGTCCAGGACTTCGGCGACCTTGCGCTTGACCACCGGCAGGTCGGTGACGCTCGAGAGGTAGGCCGCGGAGGTGAACAGGCCGAGGAAGCGCAGCTCGCCGTCGGGTTCGCCGTTCTCGTCGAAGGTCTTGACGCCGATGTAGTCCATGAAGGAGGTGCGGTGGACCGTGGAGCGGGCGTTGGACTTGGTGATCACCAGCAGCCGCCTGGTGCCGATCTGGCCGCGGGCGTCGGCGTTGAACGTCGTCAGCGGCCGCGGCGCGAGCGGGGCCTTGCGCAGCAGGCCCAGTCCGGTCTCCTCGACCGGCGTCAGGGCCTTGTCGTCGCCGGTTCCGGTGAGCTTGTAGCGGCGGAAGCCCAGGAACGTGAACCGGTCGTCGGCCAGCCAGCGCAGGAGCTCGACGGTGTCGTCGATGTCCTTGTCGGGGACCGGCAGCCCGGTCTCGGCGGCGAGGTCGTCGGCGATCTCGAGGGCCTTGCCGCGCATGGCCTGCCAGTCTGAGACGCACACGCTCACGTCGTCGAGGACGGAATGGATCTCCGCTTCGAGCGCGGTCAGGAAGTCCGGGTCGGTCACGCGCTGGAGTTCGATGTGCATCCAGGACTCGGCGGCGACGGCCCCGGAGTCGTCGTTCCGGTCGGCGGGGACCTGTTCGAGGGTGCCGTCCTCGGCGCGAGCGACCGGCACGATCGGGTGTACGAACACGTTGATGTCGATGGCGTGCTTGCTGAACACGCCGGTGAGGGAGTCGACCAGGAACGGGGCGTCGTCGCACACGATGTCGACCCGGGTGCCCGAGGCGGCGTCGGGGCCCTCGGCGTCCTCGGGGCAGTCGACCTCCAGGCACACCTCGCCGGGTTTGCGGTTCGCGGCGAGACGGCGGTGGTGGTCGGTCGTGTCGATCAGCTGCTGGGCGCTGCGGCCGACGATGTCGTCGTCGGAGACCAGGCTCCAATACAACTCGACGAGCCGCGCGAGGGATTCGTCGGACCCTGCCAGACCGGCCGCTTCGGTCAGGAGTTCCTCCCGGTCGGGGAGGGTTTCGCGGAACTCTTCGTCACCGATGAACGCCAACACGTCTCGTCTCCAGGTCGAATCGACTCGGCCCACGTCCTTGTGAACCGCCTCCAGGCTAAATCCTACGGGCCTCACGCGTCTCCGGGGTTACAGCGAAGTGCCGGGACCGACTGTAGAGTGAGTGATCAAGGAAACCATCCCCCGAACGTGAAGGCGACCGCCATGACCCCGCTCTTGTGGATCGTGCTCATCGCCCTGCTCGTGGTCGCGGCCTGGTGGCTGTGGCGGCGCAGCAGGCAACTCCGGGAGGAGGCCGCTCCGGCCGAGCCGGGTCCGCCGACCGATCCCTTCGCCGACGCAGACAGCGACGTCCTGCGGGGCGACCCGCGCCGCGTCAAGGCCGGCGACCTGGTCGAGGCCTACGGCAAGACCCTCGCGGTGCGAGGCTCGCTGCGCCTCAAGGAGGGCGGCTACTCCTGGGCCGAGCACTTCCTGGACACCGGGGCCGGCGTCAAGCGGTGGCTGTCGGTCGAGGCCGACCCCGACCTCGAACTGGTGCTGTGGGAAGAGGTCCCCGGTACCGACCTGCGGCCCGGCCCGCGCGAGCTGAGCCTGGAGGGCGTCTCCTACCGTTCCCACGAGGAGGGCACGGCCCGCTACACCAGCGAGGCCACCACGGGGCTGGACCCGACCGGCTCGGTCCGCTACCACGACTACGAGGGCCCCGACGGGCAGTGGCTGTCCTTCGAGTCCTTCGGCGACGGCGGCAAGTGGGAGTTGGCGAAGGGTCTTACCCTGGACCGGAATCAGATCACCATCTACCACCAGAACGAATCTTGATCACCTCGCTGGCGATCCCCTACGTCGACGTGTCGGCAGGGTCCTTGACCTTCCGCCCCGACGCTCCCTCCATGCCCGTCCTCGACCGCCTCGAGCGCGACGCGGGTCCGCTGCGGTTGTCGCTGCGCCTGCTGGGCGCCAGCCACCAGGCGGTGGTGGCCACGCCCGACGGGCTCATCGCCGAGACCCTCGCCTACCGGGACGGCCTCGGTCCCGACCTGCCCGACGAGTTCAACCAGCGGGTCGGTTCCTGGCGGCACCGGTACACGTGCGCCGTCGAGGAGCTGACCGTTCCCGAACTGCGCGGCCGGGTCCGGGACCTGCGCGCCCGGTCCGAATCCGAGTATCTCCTCATGGGCGTCTTCGGCGACCGGCCGGACGCGGTCACGGCCCTCGAGATCGTCGGCACCGAGCCGCTGACCTGGCGGACCGTCCACACCTACCCCCAGCACGGGCAGGTCGTCACCACCACCGGCGGTGTCGAACCCGTAGGCTGAGCACCGATCCCCGAGCCGAAGGACTCCCGATGTACAACGCCCCAGATGACGAGCGGCGACCCCGGCCGCCTCTCCAGAGCGGCCTGAACTGGAAGCACTGGGCCGCGATCCTGGCGGTCGTCGCCCTCTGCTGCGGCGGATTCGCGTTCACCCGGATCGACTTCAGCAATCCCGAGGACCACATCAAGGGCAACTACGAGCGCGCGAGCACCCTCGACGAGGACCGGGGCCGCGCCTACACCTCCACCCTGCCGCCCGCCACCGTGGCCGACCGGATCGACGAGGCCGCGGACGCGCGCAGCCGGCGTCAGGACGGCGACACCTATTTCCTCCAGTACAAGGACGACATCGTGTCCGTCGAGCCCCACCAGGGCGGATCGAAGATCCTGCTGTTCGACTACCGCGACGGCTACAACCACTATTCCTCGCATTTCCTGTTGTGGGGCTGGTCGGCCTCCCCGCCCTCACCGTTCCGGGGCGGCGGCCCCGGCAGCGGCAAATAAGCAAGCCCGAACCGAAAGGCAGCCTCAATGTTCGAAGACTTCGGCAACGCCGTGGCCGGTGCCCTGGCCTACAGCGCGATCGGGATCGTCCTGATGGTGCTCGGCTACTTCATCGTCGACTGGCTCACCCCCGGCAAGCTCGGCGAGCTGATCTGGACCAAACGCAACCGCAACGCCGCGCTCCTGCTGTCCTCCAACACCCTCGGGGTCGGGCTGATCGTCGTCGGCGCGATCTGGGCCTCCTCGGGGAACCTGGTCGAGGGAGTCGTCTCCACGCTGGTGTTCGGGTTGATCGGCCTGGCGGCGATGGCGGTCGCCTTCGTCGTCCTCGACCTGCTCACTCCCGGCAAGCTCGGCGAGATCTGCACTTCCGAGGAACCGCAGCCGGCGGTCTGGGTCAACTCGGCGATGCACGTCGCCCTGGGCGGGGTCATCGCGATGGCGCTGTCTTGAGCTCGCAGGCCGCCACGGTCGAGCGGACGCCTCGAAGCGTCCGCGCGGCCCGTGCCGGACTGCTGGCGACGGTGTTCGTCGTCGCCGCCTGCGGGCTGGTCTACGAGCTGGCGCTGATCACGCTCGGCTCGTACCTGGTCGGCAACACCGCCACACAGGCGTCGATCGTGCTGGCGGTCATGGTGTTCGCCATGGGCCTGGGCGCGTTGGCGGCCAAGCCGCTGCAGCGGCGTCCGGCGCTGGCGTTCGCCGTCGTCGAGCTGGCGCTGGCGGTGCTGGGCGGGTTCAGCGTGCTGATCCTCTACGCGGCGTTCGCGTGGACCTCGCTCTACAACCTGCCGCTGGTGGTCATCGCCTTCGCGATCGGGCTGCTGGTGGGCGCGGAGATCCCGCTGCTGATGGAGCTGCTCCAGCGCATCCGGACGCAGGCGGCCGGGTCGGCGGTGGCGGATCTGAACGCCGCCGACTACCTGGGCGGGCTTATCGGCGGCCTGGCGTTCCCGTTCGTTCTGCTGCCGGTGTTCGGCCAGATCCAGGGCGCGCTGCTGGTCGGGGCGGTCAACGCGGTGGCGGGGATCGTGCTGGTGTTCACCGTCTTCCGCCCGGATCTGTCGAAGGCGGGCCGCCAGCTGCTGGCGGTGGCTGCGGGAGGGATCGCCCTCCTGCTGGCGGTGGCGTTCGTCTACACCGACCGGTTCGAGGTGGCGGCGAGGCAGGCGCTGTACGCCGACCCGATCGTCTACAGCGAGGACACCCCGTACCAGCAGATAGTGCTGACCGAGTCGGCCGGGCCGTTCGGGGACCAGGACTTCCGGTTGTACCTCAACGGCGACCTCCAGTTCTCGTCGGTGGACGAGTACCGGTACCACGAGGCGCTGGTCCACCCGGTGATGGACGGCCCCAGGGAGGACGTGCTGGTCCTGGGCGGCGGGGACGCGCTGGCGGTGCGGGAGATCCTCCGCTACGACGACGTCGAGTCGGTGACGCTGGTGGACCTGGACCCGGCGGTGACCGAGCTGGCGCGCAGCTTCGACGACCTGGTGGAGCTGAACGGCGGCGCCCTGAGCGACCCGAGGGTCGAGGCGGTCAACGAGGACGCCTTCACGTGGCTGCGGGAGCACTCCGGCGAGTTCGACACGATCGTGGTCGACATGCCGGACCCTGACGCGACCGAGACGGCCAAGCTGTACTCGGTCGAGTTCTACGCGATGGCGGCGGCGCACCTGAACGAGACCGGCCGAATGGTCGTCCAGGGCGGATCGCCGTACTTCGCGCCGAAGACCTATTGGACGATTGCGGCGACGCTGGAAGAGGCCGGGTACGAGCCGGCGCCGTACCAGGTCTCGGTGCCGTCCTTCGGGGACTGGGGCTTCCTCGCGGTCGGCGCCGACGGGGCGGCCCCGGAGCTGTCGCTGGACGAGACGGTGGGCGACTTCCGGTCGCTGACTCCCGAACTGCTGGAAGCGGCCCAGGTCTTCCCCCCGGACCGGGCCAGAATGGACATGCGACCGTCGACCCTGATGCACCCGGTGATCCTCGACCAGGTGCAGTCCGAATGGCGGAACTACTGAGTCGCTAGGCCGTCGTCGACCGCGAGCGCGGCCAGGGCCCGTCCGGCGGTTTCTCGCAGGCGCGGATCGGCGGCGAGTTCCCGGTGCGTCACCTCTCTTCCAAGGACCGGCGACAGCAGTCCGAGGGCGACCGACTGGGCTCCGGCCGGGATCGCCCGGCCCTCGCGGTCGCCGATCACGCCCCAGCGGCCCCGGTACAGCCTCGCCCGGCGCCGCCCGGCCCGCACCGTCACCGGCTCGTAGTTCGGCTCGGTCGCGTCCAGCTCGCTGATCTGCTCGGCGTCGAGCCAGAGCAGGTGGAAGCGCCGCGGCCGTCCCCCGGCGACCGCGATCGGGGCCCACGGCACGTATCCGGGCCTCGACACGCACGCGTGGAAGGCCGGGGCGATCCCGGTCAGTTCGACGACGGACACCGGCACCGCCCAGTTGCCGCCGCCGAACTTCCGGCGCAGCTGCGCGGCCGAGCCGTTCGAGCCTATGGCCAGGACCGGCCGGCGGCCCGGCTCGTTCCCCACCGGCCTCGGTTCCCAGGCTTCGGCGGTCAGGACGCCGGGCCCTTCGATCGGCCGGCCGGGATAGGCGGCCGGGTCATCTATCGGCGAGGACTGCATGGGTCTCATTGGTACCCGAGCGGACCGGGCGGCGCGCCAGCATCACCGCCGCGCCGACCGCCCAGACGTAGGTCGGCCAGATCACCGCCCGCTGGAACAGTCCCCCGGGTCCGTCGATGAACGGCGACGCGACCAGCCCGGCCATGCCGATCAGGTGCACGGCCAACGCCGCGCCGGTCCAGGCCGCGAACGCCGTCCGATGTCCCCGCAGCGCCCGGGCGAGCAGGATCCACGCGGGGATCTGGAGGAACATGCCCGGAAGCGCCAGGATCGTGTGCCAGAGCAGGTCGAGATCGGCCGGAATGAATCCGGAGGTGGTGTAGCTCAAGCCGATGCCCGCGAGCATCCACGCCGCGACGGTGACCCGCCGCTCGGCCGGAAGCTGGGCGCGCAGGCAGAGGGCGCCGACCGCGATCGCCATGCCGGTGAGGGTGAAGGTCCAGTTCATCAGCGGGTGCCACGGAGAGCAGACGACGTCCCCGACCACCGGATTCGGCTCGCTGTCGCAGGTGGTGACCCCCAGGGCGCTCACCACCTGCCGCATCGGGTCGTACGGGACCGCCGAGGCGTTGACGACCGCCAGCTCCAGCGGTATGTAGGCGGCCAGGGCCAGCCAGGAGGCGATCCCGACCGCTCGGGCCGCCTTGCCTCTCCGCACGGCGAGCGCGGCGGGCACCGCCAGTGCGCTCAGGGCCGCCATACCAAGGTATTGATATTGGTCCATCTTCAGCTCCGATCGGTCGGTGCGATTCGAAGCTATGCCGATACGGGGCCTCAGACCTCGCACCGCGGACCGATATCCGGGTGCGACCTAAGTTGCAGACAGCGCGAGATACGAGAGGCCGGCTCCGCTCTCCTAGGCTGGGTCCCGGATCTCATGGCCTCGCGTCCCGGCGTGTGGCGACGGAACGGTGGACGGCGGGTCGGGTCGGTCGTGGTGGCCATGTCCGTGTCACCTCCGTTCCGCTGGCCGCTGGTTTCCGCCGGCCGCCGTTCGTGCAACTCGGCCGGTGCCGTGTGGATCGCTTCGGGGCGTGGGCGGTCGGTGCCCTCCCCCGCGTTCCCTCCTTTCGGTGATGCCCTCCTCGGCTGCTTCGGCGGTGCTGCGCGTGGTGCGGGCAGCGGCCATCGCGGGCCAGGTGCGGGTGTCTTTGCGGTGTGCACGCGGCCCCACGCAGCAGGAGCACTACGAGTGCTGGTGGTGGTGGTGCGTTTGCTGGTTGGTCGCGCGGTTCCGGCTATGGTCGGCGTTGCGCCGCGCGTCCGGTGTGCCTCGTTCGGAGCACTCGCGGCCGGGTCAGGGTGATCCCGACCGGGCCATCTCCCACCCAATCACGCCGGTATCGGCGTAGAACGCTGCGGGACCCGATAGCACCAGGGGACTGCAACCCCCGTGCCCCTCTTCATCTCGGGGGCCGGTGGTCTCGGCATCGGTCAGGTTGCCGGATCGGCCAGAGGCTTGTCGCAGTCTGCTTGCACCTGTCCGACTCCTGATCGAATGCCATATCCCTGTGCGTATCTCTATTGTCCCTCGTCCAGGCCCTGGCCGCATCACCCGACCGGGGCGAAGACATTCACATTCGGCACCGGACCCACACGGCTGCAAAAGGATCAGGCCGCTCCGTGCCCCGCGGTCGGGAGTGTCGCCGCACCGAGTCCCCCGGTTCGACCGTGCCCGACAGGCACGACACCACACACCGAGGACGGACCGCCGAGCGCCGAGCTCCGAACACCAGACGGCCCGGCCCAATCGAACCCATTGGCCCTAGGCGCTCGCGGGTTCCCGGGACTCCTCGGCCAGGTCGACGGTCTCGCGCAGCCGCACCCGGCTCAGGCACAGCGCCGCGAGAACCCCGACCGCCGCGATGCTCGCCGAGATCAGGAACAGGTGGCCGGTGGCGTCGCCGTAGGAGGCGCGGACGACCTCCTGGACCGGCGCCGGCATCGAGGCGATGTCGAGGGTGGAGGCGTCGCCTCCGGTCCCGGCGCCGGTGTCGACGCCGAGCGCGGCCAGTCCGCTCGCGATCTTGTCGGCGACCTGGTTGGCCAGGACGGCACCGAGGACGGAGACGCCGACCGCGCCCCCGAGGGTCCGGAAGAACGTGATCGCGCCCGAGGCCGCGCCCAGTTCGCGCAGCGGCACCGAGTTCTGTACGACCAGGACCAGGTTCTGCATGGTCATGCCGACTCCGCAGCCGACCAGCAGCATGCCGAAGCCGATGTAGACAAGGTTCGTGGTGTGGTCGATCTGCGAGAGCAGCGCGAACCCGAGCGTCAGCACGATCGCTCCGGCCACGATGTACCGCTTGACCGCGCCCGAGCGCGAGACCATTCTCCCGGCCACGGCCGAGGCGACCAGGACCCCGAGCATCATCGGGATGGTCAGCAGTCCGGCCTCGGTCGGGGAGTAGCCGCGGGAGATCTGGAAGTACTGGCCGAGGAAGACCGCGCCGCCGAACATGGCCATGCCGACCGCGAGGCTGGCGACGACGGCCAGGGCCGGGTCGCGGCGGGCGATGACGCGCACCGGGACGACCGGCTGGTCGACCTTGAGCTCGGTCCAGGCGGCCGCGGCGAGCAGGACCAGCGCGCCGCCGGCCATGAGCCCGGTCTGCCAGGAGACCCAGTCGAAGTCGGAGTCGACGAAGGTGACCCACAGCAGCAGGAGGCTGACGCCGGAGGCGATGAGGACGGCGCCGACGTAGTCGACCTTGGTCTCGGGGCGGCGGGCCTCCTCGAGGTGGAGGGTGCGCACGAGCATGATCAGCGCGACGACGGTCAGGGGCACCGCGAGGAAGAAGCACGAGCGCCAGCCGAGCCAGTCGGTGTCGGTGATGACCCCGCCGAGCAGCGGGCCGCCGACGGTGGCGACGGCCATGACGCCGCCGAGGTAGCCGTTGTAGCGTCCGCGTTCCTTCGGGGAGACCATCGTGCCGATGATGACCTGCACCAGGACCTGGAGGGCGCCCATGCCCAGGCCCTGGACGGCGCGCAGCGCGATGAGCTGGGCGGTGTTCTGGACCAGTCCGCACAGTAGCGAAGCGGTCGCGAACAGGAGGATCGCGATGATGAGCAGGCGCTTCTTGTCGAACAGGTCGGCGAGCCTGCCCCAGACCGGAGTGGAGGCGGTGGAGGCCAGGAGCATGGCGGTGACGACCCAGGTGTACTGGGACTGGCTGCCGTGCAGGGAGCCGATGATCTGGGGCAGTGCCACCGAGACGACGGTGCTGGAGATCATCGCGGCGAACAGGACGATGAGGAGGCCGCTGAGGGCCCGCAGGACCTCGCGGTGGGTCATCGGCTCGCGCTGCGGGGCCTGGGCGTCTACTTCGGTGGTCACAGACGGCCTCCTAGGGGGTCGCGGGTGTCGGACCGGTCGCGGGCGGCCCCGCTCGGCCGGTAAGAATGGCGGTGCCTCGATGCGGAGCGTTAGTGAACGCGCCGTCTATTAAAGCTAGCATTTAGTGAACGTGACGTTCACTATTGAAGGGATGCCTCGTGACCGATTCCACACCCGGCCGCAGGCGCGGGGACGACCTCGAGCGCGCCATCTTCGAGGCCACCCTCGAGGAGCTGTCCGAGGTCGGGTACGCGAACCTGCGCATGGAGAGCGTCGCGGCCCGTGCCAGGGCCGGGAAGGCCTCCCTCTACAAGCGCTGGCCGAGCCGCGCCCACTTGGTGCGGGCCGCCGCGAGGCACCTGGGATCGGCCACGCAGACGGCCTTCGAGACCACCGGCGACGTCCGCACCGACCTCGCGCGCGTCGCCCAGCGCATCGCCGACTTCGAGTCCGGGCCGTACGGCGAGGCGATCCGCGGCTTCGTCGGGGAACTGCGGGCCGTGCCCGAGGACGAGGACGAGGAGCTGCGACTCCAGATCGAGCGCCCGCGCAGCCTCGTGGTCGCCAAGGTCTTCGAGGCCGGGGTCGCCGCCGGGACCGTGCGTCCCGAGGCCCTCGAACCGCGCGTGGTCAACCTGCTCCCGGCGCTGATGACCCACTACTTCCTGACCCGGGGCCGCCCCGCCCCGCCCGAGGTGACCGACGAGTTCATCGACCTGATCGTGATGCCGCTGATCAGCCTGGACTAGTCACTGGAGCGTCTCGACCAGCAGGTCGGTCAGGGCGCGGGCGTACTCGCCCTCGGGGTCGTAGTCGGGGTCGAACACGGTCAGGTCCATGCCGGCGCAGCGCTCGTCGGCCGCGCAGGTGGCGATGATCTGCGACAGCTCCCCCATCGAGATCCCGCCGGGGGCCGGCCCGTCGACCGCGGGCATGACCGAGGGGTCGAGCGCGTCGGCGTCGACGTGCAGCCAGAACGTGGCCACGTCCCCGACCGCCTCCAGGGCCCACTCGGCCGCGCGCGCGGTGCCGCTCGCGCGCAGCTCGGGGACGGTCCTGAGCGAGACCCCGGTGGCCTCCAGCTCGACGCGGTGCGGGTCGTCGGTGCGCAGCCCGAGCATCACCAGATGATCGGTGTCCACATAGGGCCTTAGGCCGCCGATGTCGGTCAGGTCCGGCTGGCCGCGGCCGGTGGCCAGCGCCAGCTCCTCGGCGGCGGCGGCGCCGACGTACTTGGAGTTGCCGGGGTGGCGGAAGTCGGAATGGGCGTCGACGAACACCAGCCCGCGCGCCTTGCTGTCGCGCTCGGTGCGCCGCCGCGCGGCCAGCGTCGGGCCCAGCAGGATCGAGCAGTCGCCGCCGAGCACGAGCGGGAAGCGCCGCTCGCGCCACAGCCGCTCGATCCGGTCGGCCAGCTGCCGGGTGTACTCGGCGATGGCCCCCGCCTGCCCGACCCCGTCGCCGGGGCGCCACCCGGCGGCGTCGAAGCGCGGCGGGGTCAGGCAACCGGCGTCGACCGCATTCAGCCTCGCCACGAGGCGGTGGTCGCGCAGCGCGCCGGGCGCCTTCGCGCAACCGGGGACGGTGTGCGGGGTGGGCGGGCGCAGTCCGAGGTTCGAAGGCGCGTCGAGCACGGCGACACGCCTGGACCTGGTAGCCACCTAGCGCTCACCTCCCCCGCTGCCGCGCCGGCTCGTCAGAACAGCACGGTGCTGAGTTTGCGGCGGGCTGCCGCCACGTCCGGGTCGTCGGGCCCGGCCACCGAGAACAGCTCGACCAGGCGCTTGCGGACCCGCTCGCGGTCGTCGCCCGCCAGGCGCCGCACCTGTGCGATGAGCCGATCGTATGCATCGGCCGCCGCTCCGGCGAGGATCTGGAGGTCGGCCGCGGCCAGCGCGGCGTCGAGGTTCTCGGGGTCGGCGTCGGCGATGCGGACCGCGTCCTGCGGCAGCGCGCCGGCGCGGCGCAGGAGCCGCACCTGGGCGAGCCCTGCCTCGGCCTCGCCGGAGGCGGGGTTGTTCTTGAGGTACTTGTCGTAGGCGGCCTCGGCCGCGTCAAGTTCGCCGTCGAGCATCTTCTGCTCGGCGGCGGCCAGCTCGGGGTCGACCTGCTCGGTGACCTCCAGACCCGCGGCCTGCGCGATCTTGCCGATCCACTGGCGCAGCGCCTGCTCGGGCTGCGCGCCCTGGATCAGGTCGACCGGGCGGCCCCCGGCGAGCGCGACGACGGCCGGGATGGCCTGGAGCTGGAGGGCCGCGGCCAGCTGCTGGTTGTGCTGGACGTCGGCCTTGGCCAGGGTCCAGGCGCCGCCGTCCTCGGAGGCCAGGCGCTGGAGCAGGTCGCGCATCTGGACCGACTCGGGCGACTGCTCGGCCCAGAAGACCACGACCACGAGCGAGTTGAGCGACCGCTCGAGGACCTCGGTCTGCACGGTCGCGTCGGTGACGTCGAGCGCCACCACGCCGCTCGGAGCGCCGCCCTGCGGGGGCGCCGCCTGCGGAGGCGCGGACGGGGCCGACTGCTGTTGCTGTTGCTGCTGCTGCTGGGCGAGGGCGCTCAGATCGACGGCGCTGCCGGAGAATCGGGACGGTACGTTGTCGCTCATGCTCGCAATTTTTCCATTCCGGTTGGTGTCCTGCCACTGGGGATGCTGCCCAGCACGGTGATCAGCGTCGCGCGCGCCCGGCCGCGCCGGCGGCCTCGTCGCGGCCCTTGACCGCGAGCCGGTCGGCGCGCTCGTTGCCGGGGTCTCCGGAGTGGCCCCTGACCCAGTGCCACTCGACGTCGTGCTCGGCGGCGGCCTGGTCGAGCCGCCGCCACAGGTCGGCGTTCTTGACCGGCTCCTTCTTGGCGTTCTTCCAGCCGTTGCGCTTCCAGCCGGCGATCCAGGAGAGGATGCCGTTGCGGACGTACGAGGAGTCGGTGAACAGGTCGACCTTCATGGGCCGCTTGAGGCTCTCCAGGGCCATGATGGCGGCGGTGAGCTCCATGCGGTTGTTGGTGGTGACCTTCTCGGCGCCGTAGAGCTCCTTCTCGTGGTCCCCCCATTTGAAGTACACGCCCCAGCCGCCTGGACCGGGGTTGCCTGAGCAGGCCCCGTCGGTGTAGATGACGGCGGTCTCCTGGAGTTCGTCCGTTTTCGGCATGGTGGCAAGCCTAGCCCGCTCAGGGGAGCAGACGGGGGACGGCTTCGGCGAGCAGGACGAGGCCGAGGGCGATGAAGATCGCGGCCGAGCCCCAGCGGACGGCCTTCTCGGGCAGCTTCTTGGAGATCCAGGCTCCGGCGAAGACGGCCAGGAGGTCGGCGGCGACCATGCCGGCGGTCGCGCCGAGCCAAACGCCCCACGGGTTGTACTGGCTGCCCAGGCCGATGGCGAAGAGCATGGTCTTGTCGCCGAACTCGGCCAGGACGATCGCCCCGATGACGGTCAGCAGCCCGGATTTGCGCTCCTTGACCTGGTGTCCCTCCTCCTCGCCGCCGCGGAGGGTCCACAGGCCGAAGCCGAGGAACAGGATCGCGGCCGCGAGTTTGATCCAGTCGGTCGGCAGCAGGTGGCCGACGGTCGCGCCGACGCCGACCGAGACGGCGAACAGCAGGCCGGTGGCGATGACGAGGCCGATCACGACGCTGCGGAGCTTGTAGCGGGCGGCGAAGGACATGGCCATCAGCTGGCTCTTGTCGCCCATCTCGCCGACGAATATCAATCCGAAGCTGAGCGCGGCGGCGGCGAAGAATGCTTCCATGAGGTTCGGTGTTCTCCCAGTTCGGGCCGGGAGAGGGCAGCACAGACCTCGACCCGGCGCATGGCCAGTGGTCGAAGGTCTCGCTCGCCTCGCAGAGGCCGCGCGGCCGGGCCCCCTTGGCGAAGCTAACGAGCCGTGAATTCGCCCAGGAGCCAGTGTGTCGACCGCGTCATTGAGAGCTACTCCCCTTCAGCGCCCGCAACTATACGTCGTCGCCGGATGCCGCCGCACCGACCGGTTCGGGACGTGATCTGCGATGCCCGAGCAGGCGGGCGACGGCGACCGGGCCGGCCAGGGCGATGACCACCGCCAGCGCCGTGGGGACGATGAGGCCCACGGTGAGGCTGGTGGCCTCGGCCAGGTAGCCGACGATGGCCGGGCACAGCAGGTAGGCGGCCGAGCCGCACATGGTCATGACCGCGAGGTTTGAGCTGGTGCCGCCGGCGGCGCCGAGGGCGCTGTACATGACCGGGACGAGCACGGCCGAGCCGATTCCGGCCAGGATCCAGCCGGTCCAGGCCAGGGCGAGGCCGCCCGCGGCCGCCGAGGCGAGGACGAGCGAATAGCCGGCCAGCGTGAACGCCCCGGCCAGGAGGAGGGACCGCCGCGGTCCGAGGCGGCCGCGGATGGGGTCGCCGAGGAGGCGGAAGACGGTCATGGCGACCAGGTAGACGGTGTAGGACAGGGGCGCGAGGGACTCCTCGGCGTGCAGGACGCGGGCGGAGTGGAGGTTGGCCCAGTCGGCCGCGCCGGCCTCGACGAACGCCGCGCTGAAGACGATCACGGCGGCTCCGGCCAGGAGGATCGCCCCGAGGCGGACGGGCCTGCCGTCGCCGTCGGCGTGCGCGGTCTCGGCCGGCGGCGGCCCCAGCAGCGGCACGGTGAAGCAGGCGAAGACGACCGCGGCGGCGACACCGGTGCCGACCAGCAGGGTCTGGTAGTCGACGCCGAGGCTGAACAGGAAGACGGCCAGGGCCCCGGCGGCCGCGCCGCCGAGCGCCCAGAAGCCGTGGAAGGAGGACACGATCGGGCGCCCGTAGCGGCGTTCGAGCTCGACCGACTGGGCGTTCATGGAGACCTCGACGAAGCCGATGCCGAGGCCGTAGATCACCGCGCAGCCCAGAAGGGTCTCGTAGCTCGGCGCGATCGCGGGCACCACCAGCAGCGCTTGGGCGGCCGTGCCGCCGTAGCGGATGACGGCGCGGCTGGAGAACCGGTCGCTCAGCCGCCCGGAGACGACCATGGAGGCCAGGCAGGCGAGCTCGACCAGCAGGAGCACGGTGCCGAGCCGGGCCTCGCCGAGGTCGAGGCGGGACTCGATCGCGGGGTAGGCGGCCGGCCAGGCGCCCATGACGAAGCCTGAGGTGGCGAAGCATCCGAACACGCCGACCCTGGCGCGCCGCAGCTCAGCGGGCGTGGTGTCCATCGGGCTCCTCACCGGACGGGAAAAGGCTTACCCGACCAGGGTGGCGTCCTCCTCACTTGCGGTCGCAGCCGGGGTGGGACGTTTCAACAAGCGGCGCATCGTGATCGGTCCGGCCACCGCGATGAACACCGCCAGGGCCGCCGGGACCATGAGGCCGACCGTCAAGTCGGTGCCCTCGGCGATGTAGCCGATGGCGGCCGGGCCGAGCAGGAGCCCGGTCGAGCCCGAGATCGAGATCAGGGCGATGTTCGACGAGGAGCCTCCCGCCTCGCCCATGGCGCTGAACAGGACCGGGACGATCACGGCGATGCCGCTGCCGGCCAGTATCCATCCAGTCCAGGCCAGTTGGATGCCGCCGACGGCCCCTGAGGCCAGGACGGCCGCGTAGCCGACGGCGGCCAGCGTCCCGGCCGCCAGGAGGGCCCGGCCGGGGCCGAGCTTGGCGCGGATCGGGTCCCCCAGCAGGCGGAAGACCGTCATCGCGCAGGCGAACACAGTGTAGGACAGGGGGGCCAGGGCGTCGTCGGCCTCCAGGACGCGGGCGGCGTGCAGATTGGCCCAGTCGATCGCGCCGGACTCGATGAGGTGCCCGCCCAGGCCGAGGACGAACATGGCCGCCAGCACGAGCGCGCCGATGCGGACGGTCCCCGAGGGGGCGCCGCCGCTGCCGCCGATAGCTTGACCCGGAGGCGGCAGCAGCGGACGAGTGAAGTAGGCGAACACGGCGGTCGAGGCGAGCGCGGTGATCGCCAGCATGGTCTGGCCGCCCAGTCCGGCGGACAGGCCCAGCGAGGTCAGGGCCCCGGCCAGGGCGCCGCCGAGGCTCCAGAAGCCGTGGAAGGAGGACACGATCGGGCGGCGGTAGTACCGCTCCAGCTCCACCGAGTGGGCGTTCATGCCGACCTCGACGAAGCCGACGCCCACGCCGTAGACGGCCGCGGCGGCCAGGAGGGTCTCGAAGCTCGGGGCCAGGGCCGGGGCGAGCAGGACCAGCTGCGTGAACGGCCCGATGCGGCGCAGCAGCCTCCGGGTGGTGATCCGGTCGGCCAGTTTCCCGGCGGCGAACATGGTGACCAGGCCGACGACCTGGATGAGCAGGAGCACGGTGCCGAGCCGGGCCTCGCCGAGGCCGAGGCGGGCGTCCACCGCCGGGAGGGCGGCGGCCCAGGCGCCCATGACGAAGCCGGAGGTCGCGAAGGCGCCGAAGACGCCGATGCGGGCCCGGCGCAGGGTGTGTGGGTCGGGGGTCATGTCCGTCCTTGCCTAAGGTTTTTGTTCGCCTCAAGAACTTAACAGCATCCGGCCCGGGCGTCAACGATTTTGTTTTCGGTGATCACATAAAATTCGGCGGCTGGCATAATCCTCGCCATGCCGACCATGACGAGCGCCGATCTGCGCGTGCACAACCAGGTGCGGCTGCTGCGCGCCGTCCACGACTCCCCCGGGCCGCTGACGCGGGCCGAGGCGGCGCGGCGGCTGGACGTCGGCCGCAACACCGCCGCCGCGCTCGTCGGCGAGTTGGAGGAGGCCGGGCTGCTCCACGAGGTCCCGGCGGCCGCCTCCGGGCGCGGGCGGCCGACGACGAACCTGGTCCCCCATTCCGGCGGCCCGGTCGTCTACGCCGCCGACGTCCGCGAGGACTCCTGGATGCTCGCCGCCTTCGGGCTGGGCGGGGCCATGACCGAGCTCGAGCGCGGCGAGCACGACCGGACCCCCGCGGTCTTCGCCGACCTCCGGCGGGCCGTGGCGGCGCACGCGACCGCCCGGCTCGCGGCGGTCGGCCTCGCGATCGCCGGCCCGATCCTGGACGGGCGCCTGCTGCACATCTCCCACCTCGGCTGGGACGAAGTGGACCTCGACCGGCACCTCGGATCCGACTGGCCGAGCGCGGTGGCCGGCAACGACGCGCGCCTGGCCGGGCTCGCCGAGGCCCGGCGCGGAGTCCTGCGCGGGACCGGGACCGCCATGCACTTCCACATCGACTTCGACATCGGCGGGACACTCCTGCTGGACGGCCGCGCCCAGCCCGGGGCGCACGGCATCGCAGGGGAGTTCGGCCACATGCCGCTGACCGGCTCCCCCTTGGAGTGCATGTGCGGCGTGCGGGGCTGCTGGAGCCTGGATGTGGGCACGAATGCGCTGGCGAGGCGCTTCGGAGGAGAGCCCGGCTACGGGTCGGGCCGCAGGCTCGGGCGCGAGATCCTGGCGAGCGCCGAGGCCGGTTACGTCGAGGCGGGCCGGGCGATCGACGACAACGCCGCGGCCCTGGGCCGGGGCCTCGGCGCGCTGGCGAACGCGGTCGACCCCGAGGCGATCAGCCTGTCGGGCCTGGGGATAGACCTGCTGCGGCTGCGGCGCGATCTCATCGAGGCCGAACTGGCCGCCGGTTTGATGGCGTTCCGCCGGTCACGGCCACCGCGGCTCCTGGCCGGGACGGTGGGCGAGATGGGCCCGCTGAGGGGCGCCGCGGAGATCGCCTGGGATGCGATCCTGACCCCTGAATGGGTCGGAGCGCGACTTTAGCGCCGCTCGGGGAAGGGCCGACACCGGAGACCCCGAGGCGATCGGGGAGCTCGGTCGGCCCTGGCTCTTTAGAGTATAGTGCATGGTACTCTACTGCGTTACCGTACCAAATCTGTGAGTACCAGACACTATACTTTCCTCGGAGGTGCACGATCGCCTGGCGCGGGCGGGCGGTCGAGCCGCTGGTGCGGGAGTCGTTGGCCCGGTTGGTCCCTGATGAGCAGGCCGATTGGGCGAATCCGGATCGGACAGTGGAGGTCGGTGGGTATTGGACCCGCACGAACGATGTCGAGATCGACCTGGTCGGGGCCGACCGGGGCCCGATTGCGGGGCGCATCGGCTACCTCGGGTCAGTCAAGTGGCATGAGACGGCCCCGATCGCGCGCAAGGACTTCACCGCGCTGGCCGCCGTAGCCAACCGAGTGCCAGGAGCGACTGACGAGACCCCGTTCATCGGCGTGTCCAGAGCCCGCAGCGAACTCGGCCCGTGGTCGGCGGTCTACTCCGCCGAAGACCTCGTCGATGCCTGGCGATAACGTTCGAACCCAGGCCACGGCCCGCACTGCGGAAACCTGACCGCTCGGTACTGACCGAGGATTGGCTGCGAGGCCGCCTATAGCGGGCGCGACCGGCCCTCTGCACCGAACGGACTGGTGCGCACCTGACCCGAACGTTTAAGCTCGTGGCTCGATTCTGTTGTATTGGAGCGTTGTCGTGAGTTTTCTCGTTACCAGTGCCGAGGGCGGACTGGTATGACCGTTGCGCTCGTGTCCGGAGCCTCCCGCGGTCTCGGCGCCGCCATCGCCGAGCAGCTGGCAGCCGACGGCTTCGCCGTCGCCGTCAACTACGCATCGAGCAGGTCGGGGGCCGAGCGGGTCGTCGCCGACATCCGCGCGGCCGGCGGAACCGCCGAGGCCTTCGGCGCCGATGTCACCGACGAGTCGGCGGTGGAAGACCTCGCAGGCCGGGTTCGCGCCGCGTTGGGACCGGTGGAGGTGCTGGTAGCCAACGCCACCGGCCCGCAGCCGGAGGTTCCGCTGGACCGGCTCGACTGGCGTGACCATCTCGACCAGCTGGAATTCTTCGTCAAGAGTCCCACCCTGCTGCTCCGCGCGGTCCTGACGGACATGCGGACGGCAGGAAACGGCCGGGTGATTCAAATCGGGTCGGACGTCTTCGAGCGCGCACTGCCCGGTATGTCGGCGTACGCGGCGGCGAAGGGCGCGCAATGGGGACTGACCCGCACCTGGGCCCGGGAACTGGGTGCCGACGGGATCACCGTGAACCTGGTGGCGCCGGGCTGGGTGCCCGTCGAACGGCACGGCGAACTCACGGACGCCGACCTGGCCGGATATCTGTCCGACGTCCCGTTGGGCCGTATCGGCGACCCCGCGGACGTGGCCGCCGCGGTCTCCTACCTGGCGTCCGACGCCGCGAGTTTCGTCACCGGGCAGCGGATCACCGTCAACGGCGGCCACAACATGGATTAGACGACGAGCAAGGGGCGGGCCCGCGGAGGCCCGCCCCTTGCTTCGTTTCGCGCTTAGAGCGCGCCCTCCAGGTGGTGGTAGACCTGGTTCCAGCGCAGTTGCTGCTTGAAGTCGCGGGTCGTGGTGCCCTCGCCGATGGTGACCAGTTCGATTCCGGCGATCTCGGCGAAGTCCTCCATCACCTCGCGACCGAAGGCCATGGTGTACGAGGTGTGGTGGGGCCCGCCGGCGGTCAGCCAGGATTCGGCGGAGGTCTCCAGGTCCGGGCGCGGCTCCCACACGGCGCGCGCGACCGGCAGGTTCGGCAGGTCCTGCTCGGGTTCGACCGTGTCGACCTCGTTGGCCACCAGGCGCAGCCGGGTGCCCAGGTCCATCATGCCCACCGCGAGGGCCGGTCCGGGCGGAGCGGTGAAGACCAGGCGCACCGGGTCCTCGCGGTCGCCGATGCCCAGCGGGTGGATCTCGCAGGTCGGCTTCTCGGCCGCGATCGAGGGGCACACCTCGAGCATGTGCGCGCCGAGGATCTGCGGGGACTCGGCGCCCAGGTTGTAGGTGTAGTCCTCCATGAACGACGTGCCGCCTTCGAGTCCGGTCGCCATGACCTTCATCAGGCGCACCAGGACCGCGGTCTTCCAGTCGCCCTCGCCGCCGAAGCCGTAGCCCTCGGCCATCAGCCGCTGCACGGCGATGCCCGGAAGCTGCTTGAGCTCGCCCAGGTCCTCGAAGGTGTCGGTGAACGCCTTCGCGCCCTGCTCCTCGAGCACCGACCGCAGTCCCAGCTCGATGCGGGCGGCGTCGCGCAGCGAGGAGTGCCGCTCGCCGCCGGCGCGCAGCCCGGGCACCACGTCGTAGGCGTCCTCGTACTCGGCGACCAGCTCGTCGACGGCCTTCTCCTGGACCTGCGCGACGCGCTCGGCCAGGTCGTTGACGCCCCAGGTGTTGACCTCGACGCCGAGGCGGATCTGGGCCTCGACCTTGTCGCCCTCGGTGACGCCCACGTTGCGCATGTTGTCGCCGAAGCGGACCAGTTTGAGGTTCTGGACCTCGTTCCACCCCAGGGCCGCGCGCGCCCAGTCGCCGACGCGCCGCTGGACCTTCGGGTCCTGCCAGTGGCCGACGACGGTCTTGCGGCGGTTGCGCAGGCGGGTGAGCATGTACCCGAACTCGCGGTCGCCGTGGGCGGCCTGGTTCAGGTTCATGAAGTCCATGTCGATGTCGGCCCACGGCAGGTCGCGGTTGTGCTGCGTGTGCAGGTGCAGCAGCGGCTTGGACAGCGCACCGAGCCCGGAGATCCACATCTTGGACGGCGAGAAGGTGTGCATCCACGCGATCACGCCGATGCAGTCGTCGTCCCCGTTCGCCTCCAGCAGGACCTTCCGGATCTCGTCGGCGGTGGTCAGGACCGGCTTGGCCACGACCTGGACCGGGATGTCACCGGCCGCGTCGAGCCCGGCGACGATGTCCGCCGAGTTGGCCGCGACCTGTTCGATGGCCTCGGGGCCGTACAGGTGCTGGCTGCCGGTGACGAACCACAGTTGCTTGGCTTGCATTGGAAAATCTCCTATGGGGGCTACTGGCCGTAGACGTTCTGGTAGCGGTCGTAGAGCTTGTCGATGTTCTCCTGGGCGATCGGCACCGGCTCGCCCAGCTGGCGCGAGATGTGCACGGTGCGGGCGACGTCCTCGGTCATCACCGCGGCCTTGACTGCGGCCTTCGGATTCTTGCCGATGGTGAAGACGCCGTGGTTCTGCATGATCACCGCCGGAGAGCGGTGGCCCTTGAGGGTGTCGACGATGCCCCTGCCGATCGCGTCGGAGCCGATGAGCGCGAACGGGCCCAGCGGGATCTCTCCGCCGAACTCGTCGGCCATGGCCGTCAGCACGCACGGGATCGGCTCGGCCCGGGCGGCCCAGGCGGTCGCATAGGGGCTGTGGGTGTGGACCACGCCCCCGACCTCGGGCATGAGCTGGTAGACGTGGTTGTGGCTCTCGGCGTCGCTGGAGGGCTTGAGGTCGCCGTCGAGGACGTTGCCCTCCAGGTCGGTCACGACCATCAGCTCCGGCGTCAGGTCGTCGTATGAGATGCCGCTGGGCTTGATGACGATGTAGTCGGTGCCCGGCACCCGGCCGGAGACGTTCCCGCTGGTCCAGGTGACCAGGCCCCAGCGGAGCAGTTCGGCGTGCAGGGCGCACACTTCGGCCCTCATCGCCTCGACGGCCTCGGTGGTCTCGAATTTCATTTCTTGCTCGCCTCGTTCGCGATCCGGTGGAGCTTGTAGAGGGCCTTCGATCCGCCGCGGCCGAAGTGGTCGTGGATCTCGGCGTAGACGGCGTAGAGCTCGTCGTAGGCGTCGGCGCGGGCCTGGTCGGGCTCGTAGGCGTGCCGCTCGACCTTGCCCATGGCCTCGGCGGCCGCCTCGATGTCCGGGTAGGAGCCGGCGGCGACCGCGGCGTGGATGGCCGAGCCGAGCGCCGGGCCCTGGTCGGAGGTCAGCACCGTGATCGGACGGCGCAGGACGTCGGAGTAGGTCTGCATCAGCCACTTGTTCTTGAGCAGGCCCCCGGCGGCCACGAACTCCTCGATCGGGACGCCGGAGGAGACGAGGGTCTCCACGATCATGCGGGTGCCGAACGCGGTCGCCTCGACCAGGGCGCGGTAGATCTCCTCGGGCTTGGTGGCCAGGGTCAGGCCGAGGATGACGCCGGACAGGTCGTGGTCGACCAGGACCGAGCGGTTGCCGGAGTGCCAGTCGAGGGCGACCAGGCCGTGCTGCCCGACCTCCTGCCGCGCGGCCAGTTCAGTGAGGTACTCGTGGATCGAGATGCCGCGCTTCTCGGCCTCGGCGGTGTACTCGCCGGGCACGCCGTTCTCGGTGAACCAGGCGAAGATGTCGCCGACGCCGGACTGGCCGGCCTCGTAGCCCCACAGGCCGGGGACGATGCCGTCGCGGACCACGCCGCACATGCCGGGCGCCTCGGTGAGGTTCTCGCCGTTGACGACGTGGCAGGTGCTGGTGCCCATGATCGCGACGATCTGGCCGGAGCCGACGGCCTTGGCGCTGGCGGCGGTGACGTGGGCGTCGACGTTGCCGACGGCGACGGTGGTGCCCTCGTTCAGGCCGGTCCAGGCGGCGGCCTCGGCGGTGAGCCCGCCGGCGCGGTCGCCGAGGGCCGACAGCGGGTGCTCGAGCTTCTCGGTGAAGTCGGCGAAACCGGGGTTCAGCGCGGTCAGGAAGTCCCGGTCGGGCCGCTTGCCGTCCTGGTAGATGCCCTTGTATCCGGCGGTGCAGATGTTGCGGGTCTCCTCGCCGCACAGCTGCCAGATGATCCAGTCGGCGGCCTCGATCCAGCGTTCGGCGCGGCCGTAGAGCTCCGGGTCCTCTTCGAGGAGTTGGAGGCCCTTGGCGTACTCCCATTCGCTGGAGATCTTGCCGCCGTAGCGGGAGATCCACGGCTCGCCCCGCTCGTGGGCGAGGGCGTTGATGCGGTCGGCGTGGGACTGGGCGGCGTGGTGCTTCCACAGCTTGGGCCAGGCGTGGGGCCGCTCGCGGTACTCGTCGAGCTCGCACAGCGGGGTGCCGTCGGCCAGGGTGGGCAGGACGGTGCAGGCGGTGAAGTCGGTGGCGATCCCGACGACCTGGTCGGCGCCGACGCCGGCGGCGGAGAGCGCCTTGGGGACGGCGTGGCGCAGCACGTCGCGCCAGTCGTCGGGGGATTGGAGCGCCCAGCTGCGGGGCAGGGTGACGTCGGTTTCCGGGAGCTTCTCCTCGATCGCGCCGTGCCGGTAGACGTGCTCGGCGCTGGCGAGTTCGCGGCCGTCGGCTACAGCGGCGACGACCACTCGTCCGGAGAGGGTTCCGAAGTCGATCCCGATAGCAACGGCTTCGTTGTCGCTGCCGGTCATGAGGCCTCCTTGGGGTGGCAATCTAAGTGACCGCTAACATCGGACATTTCAGACCGTGCAGCGGTCGTCACTCACTGAATCCCTCACAACCTAACGCATTTGATCGGTCCACACCAGGAGGGCGTCCGGCCGTGGGACTGCTCACTTTCCACTGTCGGACGCCCTTTGCGCAGGAGCCGCGCCGGAGCCTGACCCCGGTCACGCCTTACGGTGGCGGCGCTTGGCCCTCCAGGCCACCATCGCCGTGAAGGCCATCCCGACTCCCGCCGCGGCGGCGGTGAGCGGGTGGCGCTTGGCCGGCGCGATCGGCCCGTGGGCCTGCGCGCGGCGCCGCCTGGCCTCCTCGTCGATGCCGAAGCGGTGGCGCAGCTCGGCGACGTCGGCGCCGATGCGTTCGCGAGTGGCCTCGACCTCGCGGCGCAGATCGGCGTCCGAGCGGTGCTCCTCGGCCAGCGCCGCCGCCTCGGCCCACCTGATCCGGTCCTGGGCCTCGGCGTCGCCGGGTCGGTACGGCCCTTCGGGGTAGGGGATCCCGACCGGGCCGCGCAGCGGCCCGACGCCCAGACCGGGCGTCACTTCCGATCCCGGGGCCTGGCGTGCGTGTCCGTTCATCGTTCCGGCCTTCCGCTCATGGCCCGGACGTCCTCGCGGGTCCGCCCGAACGTCTCCGTGGGCACCGGCGGCATGGCCCGGCGCACCTTCGGCCACGCGATGAGCGCGACGATCCCGCTCAGCACCAGCAGCGCGACGCCGCCGACCAGGGCTGCCAGCCACGCGGGCCAGACCAGCGCCAGCGCGATGATCCCCGCCCCGGCGAGGGCGGCCCCGCCGTAGAGGGCCAGCGCCCCGGCGACGGCGAACATCGAGCCGCCGACCGCGCCGCGCCTGGCCTTCTCGGCGACCTCGCGGGCGGCCAGTCTCGCCTCGACCCGCGCCAGGTGGGCGACCTGCGAGCTGAGGTCCCCCACCAGCTGCCCGACCGAGCGGTCGCGCTCGTCCCAGTCGCGGTGCCCGTCGCCGGTCTCCTGCTCGGCGGTGCTGGAGAGGATCGTGCCCTCCGGGTCGCTTCGAACCTCCATGTCCACTCTCCCTCGATCCGTTCAAGCCAGTCTGAGGGCGCGCGCATTCGACCACTGGTCGCGAAGACCGGGCCGAACGCCCGCACGGTGGAGGCGTTCCCCGGTCCGGGCGGCGGAAACCTCAGAGAGCCCGACGCGGGAACCTGTTCGACCGGGCGATCCCGGCGGCGTGCATAGACCGGCGGGACGCCGGGTAGTCCGGTGGCCGAGACAGGGAATAGGGAACCGATACCGAAGGAGGCGAACATGGCCATCGCACGGGACATCATGCGGGCGGGCGTCGTATGCGTCCAGAGCCACGACACGGCCGCCAACACGGCGCGCCTGATGGCCGAGCACGACGTGGGGGCGCTGCCGATCTGCGACCCCGAGGGCACGCTGATCGGCATCGTCTCCGACCGGGACCTGGCACTCCAGGTGATGGCCGCGGGCTTCGACGCCGAGGACTTCGAGATCGGCGACCTGCCGCAGCGGCAGGAGCTGATCGTCGCCGCGCCGTCCGAGGACGCAGACGAGGTGCTCGGCAGGATGGCCGAACGGCAGATCCGGCGCATCCCGGTCGTCGAGGACGACCTGGTCGTCGGCATCATCAGCCAGGCCGATCTCGCCCGGGGCCTGCCCGAACCGGTCGTGGGGGAGACCGTCGGCGCGATCTCCGAGCCGGCCGTCTGAACCCGGTCCGACGGGGCGGCACCGCGGCCCGGCGCGAATCAGGGTGAGACCGCGCCGGGCCGCGGCGCGTCCATGTCGCAGTCGGAGCCCCGGGGCTCAAGAGGGCCCGAGGATGTGCTCGCCCGAGCTGTGCGGCGTCGGGTGGCGAGGCAGGGTCAGCATCAGCACCAGCATCACGACGCCCGAGGCCAGGTGCAGGATGTCGTCGGCGAGGTTGAGCGGCACGAAGTCGGCCACGTGGCCGTCGGGAACCAGGAGCCCGTACACGCCCAGGGCCAGGTAGGCGATGCCGCCCACGGTCAGGAACCAGATCGCGCCGCGCAGGAACCAGGACATCAGCATGCCGATCGCGCCGATGCCGATGTGCAGCAGGTTGAGCAGCACCGACACCTGGAAGATCCCGAACAGCATCGCCTCGGACCCGCTCCCGGCGATTTCGAGGGAGCCGATCCCGGTGGTGATGCCGGGAAGGAACCCCAGGGCGCCCACCAGGACGAAGACGAGCCCGATCACGGCGCCTGCGTCCTGCAGCGGCGTCACCTCCTGGCGAAGTCCGCTCCAGCGCGAATCGGACCGGGAAGCGGCATGTGTCATCTCGGATCCCCCCTCCGATGGGCGGCCGTAGGCGGCGGTCGCTGCGGCCCCTTACCGGCGAATACCCCCGGCCGCACCGCCGAAACCAGGGGCGCGGTTTCGCGCCGCGCGGCCACGGGTAGCCACGACCTGGAAGGCGGGCCCCGCAGCAGCACCCGAAGGAGGCAGCCATGACCACCCTCGAATCCAGCACCGTCGACCTCGCCGAACTGGGGAGGCAGCTCAGAGCCGACGCGGTGCGGTGCTCGTCCCGGGCGGCCTCGGGCCATCCCACCTCGTCGATGTCGGCGGCCGACTTGATGGCGGTGCTCCTGGCCCGGCACTACAGGTACGACTTCGTCGACCCCCGCCGGCCGGGCAACGACCGCCTGATCTTCTCCAAGGGCCACGCCTCGCCGCTGCTGTACGCGATGCTGCGGGCCGTGGGCGCGATCGACGAGGACGAGCTGCTCGGCTACCGACGCCTGGGCTCCAGCCTCGAAGGCCATCCGACTCCGCGGCTGCCGTGGGTCGACGTCGCCACCGGCTCCCTCGGGCAGGGGCTGCCGACCGGGGTCGGCATGGCCCTGGCCGGGCGGCGCCTCTCGCGCGTCCCCTACCGGGTGTGGGTCCTGTGTGGCGACGGCGAGCTGGCCGAGGGCTCGATGTGGGAGGCGTTCGCGGCCGCCGCGCACGAAGGACTCGGCAACCTGACCGCGATCGTCGACGTCAACCGGCTCGGCCAGCGCGGCCCGACTAGGTACGAATGGGACACCGGCGCCTACGCCAGGCAGATCGGTGCGTTCGGCTGGCACACCGTCGAGATCGACGGGCACGACCCCGAGCAGATCGACCGGGCCTTCACCGCCGCCGAGGACATGCCCGACCGGCCGACCGCGATCCTGGCGCGCACCAAGAAGGGAGCGGGCGTGGACGCCGTGGAGGACCGCGAGGGCGCCCACGGCAAACCCGTCCCCGACCTCGAGGGCGCGCTCGACGAGCTCGGCGGCGTCGGCGACATCCGCGTGCGCGTCCCCGAACCGGACTACAAGGAGCCCCGCCACGACCGCCCGGCCCGGCCGGTCCACCTGCCGGAGTTCGACGTCGGGGCGATGGCCGCCACCCGCGACGCCTACGGCACGGCCTTGGCCGCCGTCGGCGACGCCGACCCGAACGTGGTCGCGCTCGACGGCGAGGTGGCCGACTCGACGCGCGCGCAGCGCTTCGCCGACGCCCACCCCGACCGGTTCTTCGAGTGCTACATCGCCGAGCAGCAGATGATCGCGAACGCCACCGGGATGCAGGCGCTGGGCTGGAAGCCGTACGCGGCGACGTTCGCGGCGTTCCTGACTCGCGCTCACGACTTCCTGCGCATGGCCGCGATCGGACGCGCCGACCTGCGGCTCTGCGGCTCCCACGCGGGCGTGTCGATCGGCCGCGACGGCCCGAGCCAGATGGGCCTGGAGGACTTGGCGATGATGCGGGCGCTGTGGCGCAGCATCGTGCTCTACCCGTGCGACGCCAACCAGTGCGCGCACCTGACCGCGGCCATGGCCGAGCTTCCAGGGATCAGCTACCTGCGCTCGACCCGGTCCGACACGCCGGTGATCTACCGGCCCGGCGAGGAGTTCCCCGTCGGCGGCTCGCGCACCCTGGTGACCGGGCCGCACGACAGGCTGACCATCGTGGCCGCCGGGATCACCGTCCACGAGGCGCTCGACGCCGCCCGGCGGCTGGCCGACTCCGGGGTGCCGGTGCGGGTGATCGACGCCTACTCGGTCAAGCCGATCGACGCCGCGGCGCTGCGGCAGGCCGCCGCCGAGACCGGCCGGGTGCTGACCGTCGAGGACCACTGGCCCGTGGGCGGCCTCGGCGACGCCGTGCTCGAGGCCGTCTGCGGGCGGGTGCCCGACGTCCGGTTCACCAAGCTGGGCGTGCGCGGGATGCCCGCCAGCGCCTCTCCGGCCGAGCAGCTGGCGGCCGCCGGCATCGACGCCGACTCGATCGTCCGAGCCGCCCAGCGGCTGGTGGCCTGAGGCATGGAAACGGGCCGGAGGGGTACTCACGTGGGGCCCGCGCCGGCCCGGCCGCGGGCGGGGAGGAAGGAGAATTCGAATGGCGACGGCACGAGACCTCATGCACCCGGGCGCGACCTGTGTGCGCAGTGACGACACCGCCGCGAACGCGGCCCGGATGATGGCGGACATGGACGTCGGCTGCCTGCCGATATGCGGCGTCGACGACGAGAAGATCAAGGGCATGGTCACCGACAGGGACCTGGTGGTGCACGTGATGGCCGCCGGCAAGGACCCGGAGACGTACACGGTCGACCGACTCCCGCAGGCTCCTCTGGTGTGGGCGAGCGCCGACGAGGACGCCGACATCACCATCGCGAAGATGAAAGAGCACCAGCTGCACCGTCTGCCGGTCATCGGCGAGGACCGTCGCCTGGTCGGAATCATCGCGCTGTCCGACGTGGCGCGCGCGATGCCCGAGAGCACCGTCGGCGAGCTGGTCGAATCGATATCCAAGCCCGATTAGCGGGTCGAGTCGGCAGGGGACGCCGCGCGGAGGGGACGCGGCGTCCTTTGCGCGCGTTCAGCCGGTCAGCACCTCGGCGGCCTTGCGCAGGTCGATGATGAACTGCGCGAACGCCTCTTCCCGTTCGGGGTCGCGCAGCCGCAGCACCGCCGAGGGGTGGACTGTGGCCATGATCCGGGTCGGCTCGTCGAGCCAGTCGGCCGCGAGGTCGTGGATGACGCCGCGCTGCGACGAGACCCGGAACTCCCTTCCCAGCAGGGAGTGCGCGGCCGTGGCGCCGAGCGCGATCACCAGTTCGGGGCGCACGGCGTTGAGCTCGGAGAGCAGCCACGGCCGGCAGGCCGCGACCTCTCCGGCGGCGGGCTTCTTGTGGATGCGTCGGCCGCCCGTTTGGAGCTGCGCGAACTTGAAGTGCTTGACGGCGTTGGTCACGTAGGTCGTCGACCGGTCGATTCCGGCCTGGTCGAACGCCTTGAACAGCAGTCGCCCGGACGGTCCGGTGAACGGCCTGCCGCTGCGGTCCTCGTCGTCGCCGGGCTGCTCGCCGACGCAGAGGAGCCGGGCGTCGTCCGGTCCCTCGCCGAAGACGGTCTGGGTGGCGTCCTCGAACAGTTCGCAGCCTTCGCAGGTCTCGGCGGCCTCGCGGAGCCGGTCGATGCCGGCCCGCGGGGGCACCCAGCGTTCGGCGCCGGGTCGGCGTGGGCTCATGTCACCCTCCTAGATCGGGGGATCGGTAGTGGGGGTACCCGCCGCGCGATGCCGCGACACTTGCGACGGTTCGTCCCACCGACCTCAGAGCCCTCCCCGGTGCCGCCCCCGTCCATCCCGAGTCTGGCCCGGCGGGCGCGGGCGGGCAAGCGGCCCGCCCGCAATTCCCGGTCACATTTTGGGAGGGGACCGGCCCCGAGGCGGGTATTCAGGTCCGGGTGGTGGTCAGGCCCTCGCGCAGCTCGGACAGCATCCGG
>NZ_JAELXW010000200.1 GCF_016428645.1 Glycomyces salinus
AGCTCCTGGTGGCAGTAGTGGAACTGGTCGGCATCGCCCCAGATGTCGTCCCCGGCGCCGACGACGGTCACCGTCCCGTCGGAGTCGAACGAGGCGTCCCCGGGGATTCCCGGACCGCCGACGTCGTCGCAGGTCCACGGCTCGGGCACGCCTGGCGCGGTCTGCTCGACCGCGATCGAGTCGAACACGGTCGTGTTCGCCTCGCTGCCGTCGTGTGAGGTCACGAACAGCCCGATCGTCGCCGGACCGGCCACGACGGCGCTGCCGAACGGTTCCCACGCGACCCCGTCGTCCGACTGGTAGGCGGTGACCGTGTCGCCGGAGCGGACCAGCCGCAGCCAGACCGGGGCCGCGGCGGCCGGATCTCCCTCCACGTCGGTGTCGAATCCCGACTGCAGGTGCACACCGTGGGCCGGGGTCACCAGGGCCGCGGCGTAGTCGGCGCCCGCGGCCGCGGCCGTCTTGACCATCACGCCGGACTTGGCCCAGTCGTTCGTGTGCTCCTGGGAGACCACGCGGGCGATGATCTCGCCGTCGCCGG
>NZ_JAELXW010000201.1 GCF_016428645.1 Glycomyces salinus
GTCTTGTCGGGGCGGGGGTACGGCGGTGGTGAGGAGTTTGGTGAGCAGGGCGCCGGTATCAGAGGCGAGGAGCCCGTCGACGGCCCACATCCCGTTCTCGGTCTCCCACACCTCCAAGCGGGCCAGGGACTGCTCGGACAATCCCTCCAGGAGCTCCTCCTGGTCCTTCAACGCCGCCTCGATCTCACCGAGCAGCCGCGCCAGGTCAGTGTGCGGGGCATGG
>NZ_JAELXW010000202.1 GCF_016428645.1 Glycomyces salinus
GGCGAGGAGTCCGTCGACGGCCCACATCCCGTTCTCGGTCTCCCACACCTCCAAGCGGGCCAGGGACTGCTCGGACAATCCCTCCAGGAGCTCCTCCTGGTCCTTCAACGCCGCCTCGATCTCACCGAGCAGCCGCGCCAGGTCAGTGTGCGGGGCATGGACGCAGTACTGGGCGATCAGATCCTCCGGCGTCGGGCACGCCACGGCCGCATCGAACGGTGAGGGCACGGCCTGACGGTACGGGGTGGTCGCGTACAGCCGCATCGCCGCCGTCCGGCCCAGCGC
>NZ_JAELXW010000203.1 GCF_016428645.1 Glycomyces salinus
CAGGCCCTGACCGTCCTCGGTACCGCCGAGATCGGGGATCGGCTGGTCCGGTACGGGACGCTCACGGCCGCGCCGCGCCTGTGGGTCGCCTTCGCCGACACCACCACGCCGCCGGTGTTCGGCTACCTCACCGGCCTGGCCACCGGAGGGCCGACCCTCCACGTGACCGACCAGCGGCACCTGGCCTGGACCCGCACCGGCGACCGGACCGACCAGCTCATCCGCCACGGCCTGGACGTCTGGCGCGACGCACAACGAGCCTGCCAGGGGTGAGCGCTGTGCGGTACCACGAACGCCAACGCCTGTTCCGGGAGCACGCGACCGCCCGGCTGCGGCGCGAGGGCATCGAGTCGACCCGGCTCGAAGCGCTCATCGGCCCGGAACTGTCCCCGCACCATCAACTGTTCGTCTTCGCGCTGTTCGCCGCCGCCGTGACCGAGCACTTCGGTGACGAGCTCGACCGGGCCGAGCTCGCCGACTGCACCACCGGACTCCGCC
>NZ_JAELXW010000204.1 GCF_016428645.1 Glycomyces salinus
GGCGACCCACAGCCGGTGCGGCCGGGCCGCGGTGAAGGCCCGGTCGACCCGGTCCGGTGCACGGTCATGGCTCGGATCGGCGACCGTGGTCGGGGCCTTGTAGCCACCTCGGCGCGCACCACGGATCCCCATCTCGCGCATGAGGCGTTCGACGGTGCAGCGCGCGACACCGATGCCTTCGCGGTTCAGCGCTATCCAGACTTTGCGGGCGCCGTAGACGCCGAAGTTCGCCTCATGGACTCGCCGGATCTCGGCCTTGAGTTCCTCGTCGCGCTGCGCGCGGCCGGAGGCCCCGCGCCGCTTGCGCATCCAGTAGGTCGCTTCGGCGATCCCGATGCCGTGCTCGGTGAGCACCCGGCAGATCGGCTCGACACCGAAACGCTCACGGTGAGCGTCAATGAAGGCGATGATTACCGTTGTGGCCGGTCGAGCTCGGCCGCGAAGAAAGCCGAAGCCGCCTTCAGA
>NZ_JAELXW010000205.1 GCF_016428645.1 Glycomyces salinus
GAGTGGTTGGTATCGATCGTCCCGTCGCACACCGCCGGCGCGTCCTCGGCCTCGTAGCGGACCGGGTCACCGCCGCCGTCGTCGGGCAGGACGTGCTCGAGGTAATCGATGTTGGGCAGGCCCTCCGAACCGGTCGCTACCAGGTCGATGGTGTTCTCGCCCTCCTCCAGCGGCACGGTGAGGGTCTTGGTGCGCCAGGTCGACCACGAACCGGTCGTCTCAAACGACGCGGCATCGACCGTGGCACCGTTCACCACCACATCGGCACCCCGAGCACCACTGGAGGAGTCGTTGGCGAACCGGACCCGCACCTCCGCCTCACCGGCACTCTCAGAGTCCACGGTGAACTCAGAAGACGCACCGGTCTCGTTCGGCGTGTCGCAGAACCCCGAACCGGAATACCCCGAGTGATTCGACTCGATCGTCCCGTCGCACACCGCCGGCGCCTCCTCAGCCTC
>NZ_JAELXW010000206.1 GCF_016428645.1 Glycomyces salinus
CGAGCCGCCTCCCGGTGATGGTGGTCATGTGACGGGTGTGGGTTCGGGTCGGTGCCTGGATGTGCCGAACCAGTCGACGGAGAACGGGACGCAGGTGCAGATCTATGACTGCTGGGAGGGTGCGAACCAGCAGTGGACGCACACCGACTCCGGTGAACTCAGCGTCTACTCCGGCGGTTCGCGCAAGTGCCTGGACGCCGAGGGCGGGGGCACCTCGGATGGGACGGCGGTGATCGTCTGGGACTGCCACGGCGGGTCGAACCAGCAGTGGAACGTGGGCTCGGACGGCTCGATCACCAGTGCCGCTTCGGGCTTGTGCCTGGACGTGTCGGGGGCCTCCACGGCCAACGGCGCCCTGGTCCAGCTCTGGTCCTGCCACGGCGGCGACAACCAACGCTGGAACCTC
>NZ_JAELXW010000207.1 GCF_016428645.1 Glycomyces salinus
TCACCCCGACCCGGCCGCGAGTGCTCCGAACGAGGCACACCAGGAGGCGCGGCGCAACGCCGACCATAGCCGGAACCGCGCCCCCAACCCAGCGACCACACGCACCGCGACCACGCACCAGACGACCGCACGCACAGCGGTCCCGCGGTATGGAGCGCCGAGCGCGTACACACCGCAGCGCAGCGGGGGCGTGCACACCGCAGGGACACCACCACCAACACCCAGTCCGTGATGGACGCTGCCCACACACCGGCGGCACGACCACCGGGCAGCGGGACACGGGAAGGACCAAAGGAGGGACGAGCAGACCACCGGCGACCGGACCAGGGCGGCACCCGGACCGGCCCCACCGCAGGAGACGACCCACCGCGACCGGCAACCACCGGCA
>NZ_JAELXW010000208.1 GCF_016428645.1 Glycomyces salinus
ACTGGTTGAAGCCGCGATCAGTGCACCGGGCAGGACCTGACTTTCAAGCAGACTGGCTCTGTTGGATGCCTTTGCGTAGACCTGTCGGTCCTGCCCGTCCATATCGGATATGGAGAAGGGCACCGCGTCTGAGGGTCTGACTGATAGAAACCTGGCGCCGCAGTGCAGCCCCATGACAGTGATGTCGGCCCCCGGCGCGATGCCCGGTATGCCCTTCCAGCGTATCGGAGGTTCCCTGTCATGCCATCCCCCCACCGCCCCGCTCGCGCTGCCGGAGGCGACCGGTGCGCCGGCCGGATCGTCGTCGGCGTCGACACGCACAAGGACCAGCACGTAGCCGCCGCGGTCGACCCGTCCGAGGGCGTGATCGCG
>NZ_JAELXW010000209.1 GCF_016428645.1 Glycomyces salinus
GCGCCGGCGGTGTGCGACGGGACGATCGATACCAACCACTCCGGCTACTCCGGTACCGGGTTCTGCAACACGCCGAACGAGACCGGTGCGGCCGCCGAGTTCACCGTGGACGCCGACAGCGCCGGTGAGGCGGCGGTGGACATCCGCTTCGCCAACGGCTCCTCCGGCGGCGACCGCGGCGCCGACGTGGTGGTGAACGGGGCCACGGTCGACGCCGCGACCTTCCAGGTCACCGGTTCATGGTCGGACTGGGACACCGAGACGGTCACCGTGCCGTTGGAGGAGGGCGAGAACACCATCAGCCTGGTAGCGACCGACTCCGGCGGCCTGCCCAACATCGACTACCTCGAA
>NZ_JAELXW010000021.1 GCF_016428645.1 Glycomyces salinus
ATGCACCCCGAAAACGTACCGACCGGGTACGACAACCCCTCCCTTCGCGATCCCGCTTCGTGAGACTGCGAGAGCCAGCAAGCAATCGCCCCGCATTCCTCTCCGACCTGAAGGCCGGGGCATCCTCTGGGAAGCCAGGTGAGGCCCGGCCGATAAAGTGGTGTCGTGGCGGATACCCCTTTGCTCTGGAGGCAATGTTGAGCTGGCGGACCGAATTGGAGCGCGCGGCCCGCGCCCTGCGCGAGGTCTCCGGGTCGGCCGATCGGGCCGAACGCCTTCTGGCCGAAGCCGAATCGCAGCTCGCCGTCACCGACACCACGCGCCGCCGCCGGGAACTGGCCGAACGGCTGCGGGCCGCCGCCGAAGCGGCCGCGACCGGCTGGCTCGGCGAGGAGCTCCACCGCCTGGACCCGGGCACCCCGGTCCGGTCCGATGAGCCCCGCGCGGGCGCGACCCGCATCGGCACCGCCGAACTCGAAGGCGAACCGGCCTTCCCGGCCCTGGTGGACCTCCTCGGCGGCGGGCACCTCGCCGTCGACGCCGACGCCGCCGACCCCCGCGTGGCCGGGATGCTCCAGAGCCTGCTGGTGCGGCTGGTCGCAGCCCATCCCGGCCTGGAGCTGAGCCTGATCGACGGGGTCACGCTGGGCCAGGTGTTCTCGCCGGCCACGCCCCTGGTGGACGCCGGCCTGGCCGAACCGGTCGCCACCGACCACCTCTCGCTCGGGCGGGCCCTGACCGCCGCTGAGAAGCGGCTCCAGGAGGTCCGCGACATCGCCGCCCGCGGCCAGTCGATCGCCTCCCGGCCCTACCACTTGATCGTCATCGCCGGATTCCCGCCGCAGGTCGGCAAGGCCGTCCGCGAGCGGATCGCCGCGCTCGCCCACGCCGGCCCGGCCGCCCGCTGCCACCTGGTCGTGTGCGGCTGGCGGAAGCACCTGGGGACCGAGTCGCTCCCCGCGCTGGAGCACGCCTCGTACGTTCGCTGCGGCGACGAGGAGATCCGCGTCGGGGAGCTGCCGCTGCCGGTCCGCCTCGACCCGACTCCGTCGCCGAGCCTGACCCGCGAGGTGTTCGACGCCCGCGCCGACCTGCGCCGCGAGGCGTCCACGCTCAGCGTGTCCGACCTGGTTCCGGCCGAGCTGTGGACCGAGTCCAGTCGGGAGGGACTGTCCACCGTCATCGGCCGCGATCCCGGCGGGGACGTCACCGTCTCCTTCGACGACACCACCCCGCACTGGCTGATCGGCGGCCGCACCGGCGGCGGCAAGACCGTGTTCCTCCTGGACGTCCTCTACGGCCTGGCCACCCGCTACTCCCCCGAGGAGCTGGAGCTGTACCTCCTGGACTTCAAGGAGGGCGTCTCGTTCACCGAGTTCACCCCGAGCGCGGTCGACGAGTCGTGGATTCCGCACGTCAGGGCCGTAGGCGTCGAGTCCGATCGCGAGTACGGCGTGGCCGTCCTCCAGGCGCTGCGCTCCGAGCTGTCCCGCCGGGCCTCGCTGATGAAGCGCGCCGGGGCCACGCGGCTGGCCCGGCTGCGCGAGCTGCGACCAGAGGTGCGGCTGCCGCGCATCGTGGCGGTGGTCGACGAGTTCCACGTCTTGTTCGCCGGGAATGACCGGCTCGCCCGGGAGGCGGTCGCCCACCTCGAAGAGCTCGCCCGCAAGGGCCGCTCCTACGGCGTCCACCTGGTGCTGGCCTCGCAGACGATCTCGGGGATCGAGGCCCTGTACGCCAAGAAGGACTCGATCTTCGGCCAGTTCCCGCTGCGGGTGGCCCTGCCGGGCGCCAAGCACCTGCTGGCCGACGACAACGACGCCGGGGACGCGATCACGGTCGGGCAGGCGGTCGTCAACGACTCGGGCGGCATCCGCGGCCGCAACCGCACCTGCGCCTTCCCCGACGCTTCGGGGGCCGAACCGCTCCTGGCCGGGCTGCGGCGCAACCTGTGGGAGCGGCGCGAGAGCGACGTCGAACCGGTGGTCTTCCGCGGCTTCGACGAGCAGCACCTGGCCGACGATCCCTCCTACGCCGCGCTCGGGCCGAGCGCGACGCCGCGGGCGCTGCTGGGGCGGGCGGTGGACGTGGGCGTGACGACCGTCGGCTACCAGTTCGACCGCAGCCCCGGCCGCCATTTGGCCGCGCTGGGCACGTCGATGGTCGCCGCCGACGTGCTGGCGGCCGCCGCGGCCTCGCTCGGCCGCCAGCACCCGCCCGGGAGCGTCGAGTTCCATATCGCCTCGACCGCGGCCGGAGTCGAGGACGTCGCCGACGGCGCGGCCGCGGCGCTGGAGGCGGGCGGCCATACCGTGTCGCGCCTGGCCCCCGGCGAGATCCTCGCCGCCGAGCGGGAGCGCCCGACCTACCTGGTGTGGTTCGGCGCCGACGGGGCCGACGGGAAACCGGGCGCCCTGCGCCGGCTGCTGTTGCAGGGCCCGGCCGAGGGCGTCCACCTCATCGGCTGGTGGCGGGGGGCGCGCCGCTTCCTCGACGACATCGGCGGCACCTCGAACCGCGAGCACTGCTCGGGCCTGGTGGCGCTCAACGTCGCCGCCTCCGACCTGGGCGCGGTCACCGGCGACCCGAACGTCGGCTGGGAGTCCCGCGCCAACCGCTGCCTGGTGATCGACCGGCACGCGGGCACCCAGACCCTCGCCGTCCCGTATGTGCGGCCCGGACGGCTCGACGAGTACTGAGCGGAGCAGCGGTGAGCGAACTGAGCGCCTACAACGAGCTGGTGCACGAACTGGCCCGGCTCGACGCCGACACCTCGGCCAGCGCCGAGCGCGCCACCAAGCGCCTGGCCCAGCGCCGGGAGGCGATCGAGGGCCTGCGCGGCTCGCTCGACGAGGAGGTCGCCTCACTCGCCGAGGGCTGCTCGGCGCTGCGCACCACGGTTCCCGACCTGGCGCCCGCCCCGGTCGAGGGCGACGACTTCGAGGTGCTGATCCGCGACGCGCGGGTGCGGCTGCGGGAGGCGGCCGACTCGCGGATCGCCACGATGCGGTCGGCCCAGCGTCCGACGTTCCTGCCGAAGGCCCACCACGTGGTGCGCGAGTTCCTGATCTACGGCGGCTGCCTGGCGCTGTGCCTGCTGGGCCAGGTGCTGTGGCTGAACGCCTCCGGCGGCGGCGACGCGCTCTGGTGGGTTCTGTTCCTTCCTCCGGTGATGGCGGTCCTGGTCGGTTACCTCCTGGTGGGTGCGGCCAACAAGCCGCGCATGCCGATGTACGACCGTTCGGGCAAACCGATCAAACCGGTCGTCCCCCACAACCCGCGTCTGGGCGTGGTGTTGGCGGTCGTCACAATGGCTTTGTTCGCGTATCTCGCGTTCTTCGCCTAGGACTTGGAGGAACCCCCGTGAGTTGGCTGCTGGCGGTCGTTGTGGCGGCCATCGGAGTCTGGATCGCCTTCGCGATCGTGGTGTGGGCCACCGGCGAGGACACGCTGCGCGACGACAGCATCGAGGAGCCTCCGGCCTTCGACGCCGAGGAGCCGGTGACCGAGTCCGACGTGGGCGCGGTCCGGTTCGACACCGGTCTGCGCGGATACCGCACCGATCAGGTCGACGCGGCCCTGCGGCGGCTGGCCTGGGAGATCGGCCGACGTGACGAACGCATAGCCGAACTGGAGTCAGCCCGGCATCCCGATGAATGACGTGGTGGGATTGGGCCATGCGTTATTGGCTGCTGGTGCTGAACGAGGACGATTTCACCGAGCAACAGGCCTACGAGGTCGACACGCTGGATCCGGCGGAGGGGCCTCCCGGCGAGGCCGCCGACGGCGACGAGGTGGCTCTGGCCGGTCCCGGTGGCGTGTTCGCGCTCGGCGCGGTCTCCGACGCGTCGGTGGCCTACCGGCGGCGCCTCGAGAAGCTCCACGAGACGGCAGAGGCCGCCGCCGAGGGGTGGAGCGCGCTGGACCCCGAGGCGTGGGAAGCGCTGGTGCGGGCCCTGCCGCGGCCCGAGCGTCGCTCGGACTGGCTGGTGAGCCTGACGATCCCGGTGGAGGCGGCCGACCGGGCCGAGGCCGTCCGCCAGTTCTGGTCCTACATCCGGTCGCTCGGTCCGGCCGAATTGCCGACGTTCGTCGCTCCGTACGGCAGCGAATTGGAGGGCGTCTCGTTCCTCCTCGGATCCGAGCACGAACAGGATCCAGAAGAGGACTGAGGCTGTACCCAGGGAGAATCACACTCGGAATTAATGCCCCATTTGGGCATTTTCTCCGCAAGTCTGTCACATAAGCGGAGGGGCGAGTTGGCTCTGGCCCACGTCATCGGGGAAACTTGATCTAGCAAGTCGTGTCGCAACCTGCGACCTTGGATCGAGGGGAGACGAATATGGCGGCCATGAAGCCGCGGACCGGTGATGGCCCGCTGGAGGTTACGCAGGAGGGCCGCGGAGTCATCATGCGGGTGCCACTGGAAGGCGGCGGCCGACTCGTAGTCGAGATGACTCCCGAAGAAGCCGAGACCCTCCACAAGGAGCTCCAAGGAGCCCTTGAGTAAGAACACCGAGCGGACGATCACCCCACCGGCGGTCACCCCGCCGCCGATTCGACCTGAGAGCCCGCCAAGGACCACGATCCGAGGCGGGCTCTCGCACCTCGAACCCTCCGCCCGGCGCCGCCCCCTGGCATGGGGTGGCCCGACCGAACAACGGGCTACCCGAACAGCTCGTCCACGCTGCGGACGCTGTGGGCGCGTTCCATCCAGGAGAGAAGCGATTCCAGGTCGGAACAGGTCTCGATTCGCTGCCGAGCCTCGGAGCCGACTTCGATCCCGAGGCTGTTCAACGCCCGAAGCAGCGCATTCCTGCCCTTCTCCAGCCCATCCTCGCGACCCAACTGAAAACCGGTGCGCATGCCTCGATCGAGCCCCTCATCCAGGGCTTTCTGGCGACCCTCGCCAGCCATCTTGGCCACATATCGGTCCCACCACTCCGGGTCGGTGCCTTTCTTCGTCGCCTCCATCGTCACCTCGAACTCCTCTCCTATGACCCTGGTCAGAATGTATGCGTAATCGCCCGCTTGCTCAGGGTCGATCGTAGCGAATCCGTCGGCCAACACCGCTGCGACTTTGGTGGTCTCGAACTCGTCGTTCGGCTTGCCTTGCATCAGCAGTGTCGCCACACTCCTGTGGGCGCTCTGGCCACGACTCTCGGGCTCGGTGATCGGCAGCAGGTCGCCGGGGCCGATCGCCGACGGCATGACCACCGAGTGATCGCCGAGCCGGATCCCCTCCCTGTACCGCTCGGCCAGGGCATCGGTCTTGCAGATCATAAGCAGTTCCACCTGACACCGGTAGTCCTCGAAGATCCTGGCGACATACCCGGGAAGACGGAAGTACTTCGCTTTCGTCCACTCCGACTGGACCTCCCAGACGATCACCCGCTCCGTCTTGTCAGGAAAGACCAGACGGATCAACGAGCGGGCCGGGACGATGTTGCGGGATTGTCAACTTACGACAGCATCGACGAACATCGACCGGCCCGCTTCGCCATGAACTGTCAGACGGCCAGATCATCGATGCCGAAGGTGCGGCCGTCTGCGAGGTGGAGTTCGACCGGGCCCCACATCGAGTAGAAGCGGAGCGCGCCGAAGGCGGATTCGTGTTTGCCGAAGCTCGTTCCCGCTTCGGGGTAGACGACCGAGGAAAAGGCCCCTACCCCGGCGGTGTCGTAGCCCGCGGCGAGGACGCCGGGGCAGTGCGGCAGGTGGCTGCCGGGTTCGGCGTCGCATTCGGCGCAGCGGATGGTGAACGTCTGCGGTTCGATGGGCGGCGCCGGTGTCGGAACCGGTTTGGAATCGCCAGTCGCCTGCGCGACAATGGCGGGGTCGGACGTAGACATGTTCTGCCTCCGATTTTCTAGAGGCCGGGGCGGCACTGGCTGCCATACCTTGTGACCCGCCCCGGCCGGCTTCTACTGGAGGGCGTGAAACGCCCGTCTCCGCGAACCCCGTCACCGATGTCCCGTGATCGGCCTCTCACGCTTGCTTGGTAGCATGACATATACACGAGCTCATTGCAACCCTGCAATGAACAGAGAATCGACGAGTCTTCGGAGGCCATGATGCCAAGGTCCAGTTCCCAGCCGAGTCTCCGCTCGCAATGGCTAGGCGAAAAGCTGCGTAACCTGCGGAAAGAACGCAAGATCACCCAGCCCGAAGCCGCTTCCTACATCCAGCGCGACCCGACAATGCTGGGCCGCTATGAGAGCGGGGAGTTTCCCTTCCGGCGTGTCGATGTCGTCGGCTTGCTGACCATGTACGGGGTGGATGACGAGAAGGTCCGCGACGGGCTTCTTGAGATCTGCGATGAGGCGTGGCGAAAAGACTGGTGGGACGAACACCGCAGCATCTTCACCGAGGACTTCATCGATGTGCCCTGGCTGGACAGCCATGCCGACCACATCTTGGCGTATCAGCACTTCGTCGTGCACGGTCTTCAGCAGACCCGCGAATACGCCGAGGCAGTGATCACCAGAATCGAGCAGCCCGACACGCCGCATGAAGAGATCGAGCGCCATGTGGACATCCGGATGGAACGCCAGCAGATCTTCAGCTCCGAGCGCCCGCCTCGGCTCAGTGTGGTGATGGAAGAATCCGCATTGAGCCGGATGGTCGGTTCCGCTGAGATCATGCGGGGGCAACTTCGGCATCTGCTCGAGCTGAGCGCCGATGACCGGGTGTCGATACGGATCGCGCCGACCGAGGTCGGTCCTCATGCCGGGCTGAATGGAACATTTGTGCTCTACAAACTCCCCGAGCCGTACCCTACGGTCGCGAACGTGGAGACCACGGCCGGTTCGCTGTACCTTGAAGAACCGAAGGCGACTCGCTTCCTCAGCGTGTGGGAAGATCTTGACCGATCGGCGCTCAGCCCGAAGAAGTCGGTTGAACTGATCGCGAGACATTTGAAGGAGTACCAATGAGCACGGAGCAGCGCCTCACCCCGCAAGAGCTGTCCGGGATCCGCTGGTGGACCAGCACCCGCAGCCAGAGTGGTGGGGGGAACTGTGTTGAGGCCGGGCCGTTGGCTGACGGCTCGGGCCGGGTCGCGGTCCGCCACTCCCGCCACCCCGAGGGCGCCACCATCGTCTATACCCGCGCCGAGTGGACCGCCTTCCTCGCCGGAGCCAAAGACGGCGAATTCGACTTCACCGCATAGGCGTACCGGACCATCGATTCAGCCTCCCCCCTGCCAACCTGCTACCGAGGGCTCGCCTTGGATTCCCATCCGGGGCGAGCTTTCGCT
>NZ_JAELXW010000210.1 GCF_016428645.1 Glycomyces salinus
GGCTGCGGGAAAGCGGCGGAGCCGCTTGGCACGCCAACGGACCGGACAGGGACCGACGTGCGTTCCCACCCCCGCCCTGGGGAGCGTGCCAAGCGGCGGAGCCGCTTTCCCGCAGCCGGGGGTCTCCTTGGGCCCGGGTCGCGGTGAGTCGACCAGACCGGGGGTGCCGGTGACGGCCCCAGGCCGACCGGCACGCGCGGCCGCGATGGCCCGGGCGATCGCCGGAGCCCAACGCGCCCGTGCGGGGGTGCCCGCATGGGCCTAGGCAGGACAGCACCGCACCGGACCCGCGCCGCCTACGCCCGCGCGCTCGCACAGATCCCGCT
>NZ_JAELXW010000211.1 GCF_016428645.1 Glycomyces salinus
CCTTCGGGGTGGTGGGAGTGGCGCACCGCGACCCGGCCCGAGCCGTCAGCCAGCGGCCCGGCCTCGACACATTGTCCGCCGTTGTTGGTGCTGCGAGTACTGATCTTCCAGCGGATCGCATCCAGTTCCGCTGCGGAGAGTCCCTGTTCGGTCGGCATGGGTGCCTCCTTGTCCAGCGGCCCCAGAAGAGCTGGTGGCCGGAAACCGGCGCTTGCCGTTTGGCGTGTCCGGTCAGTTGTTCGGCGGGGAGACGCTGAACTGTTGTTCGGTCTGTTTTCAGTCGGTGAAGTCGAATTCGCCGTCTTTGGCTCCG
>NZ_JAELXW010000022.1 GCF_016428645.1 Glycomyces salinus
CATAGGCGTACCGGACCATCGATTCAGCCTCCCCCCTGCCAACCTGCTACCGAGGGCTCGCCTTGGATTCCCATCCGGGGCGAGCTTTCGCTTGCGGGACCGATCCCGGAACCGTGTGCCATCCTTGCACTCGTAAGCGACAATGGGATGAATGACGTCGAACCCCTGTTCTCCACGCCGTATCCACGAGGGGACATATAGATGAGCTACGGCACCGACCGGCCCCACCCCGGCCCCGCAGCGCAGCCTGACGGCGGCCCGCAGGTTCCGGCCGGCCCGGACCCTCGGCAACCGCAGGCGCAATCGCAGCAGCAGCCGCAACCACAGGCCCAGCCGCAGCAGCCTCAGGCTCAGCCACAGCCGCAGCAGTCGGCCTGGTGGAATCCCGACGCGCCCAACGACCCTTGGCGGAACCCGGCGAGCCGCGCGATCATCGAGACCCACCCGGCGCCCGCCGCGCCCCCGGTCGAGCCCCTCCCCCAGCGCCCGGCCCCCGTCGCCCGCCCCGGGCTCGGGCTGGTCGTGGCCGTCTCGGCCATCGTCTCGCTCATCGCCGGAACCCTCGGAGCCGCGATCGGCATCTGGGCCACCCGCACCGACGGCTCCAGCGGGACCATCTCCGGCGCCTCACCGCAGGTCGAGCGCGACGCGGACTCCATAGCCGGGGTCGTGGAGGGCATCATGCCCTCGGTGGTGACCGTCCTGACCGCCGGAGGCGGGAACGGTTCGGGCTTCATCGTCAGCGAGGACGGCTACATCCTCACCAACCACCACGTCGTGGCCGCCGGGGGCTCCTCGGCAGCCGACGAGCTCCAGGTGCTGTTCAACAACGGCGAGGTCGAGACGGCCGAGGTCGTCGGCTCCGACCCCGACTCCGACGTGGGCGTCCTCAAGCTCAGCGGCGACGAGTACCCGGCGATGGTCCTGGCCGACTCCGACCAGATCGCCGTCGGCGACCCGGTGCTGGCCGTCGGCGCACCGCTCGGCCTCGCCTCGACGGTGACCGACGGCATCATCTCGGCCATCGACCGGCCCGTGCTCACCGAGAACGCGTCCGGAGAGGTCGAGTCGGTCATGGCCGCGATCCAGACCGACGCGGCGATCAACCCCGGCAACTCCGGCGGGCCGCTCACCGACATCGCCGGGCAGGTCATCGGCATCAACACCGCGATCGCCTCGACCGCGACCGACGCCGCCGAGGCAGGCAGCATCGGCATCGGCTTCGCCATCCCGATCAACCAGGCCAAACGCATCGCCGACGAGATCATCGAGACCGGGGAGGCGTCCCAGACCGTCCTCGGCGCCGAACTCGGCAGCACCCAGCTCGGCGTGGGCGTGACGATCGACACGGTCGTGCCCGACTCCCCCGCCGACGAGGCCGGCCTCGAGGACGGCGACGTGCTGACCAGTTTCGACGGCAAGACCGTGACCGACAACACTCAATTGGTCGCTCTGGTGCGCAAGCTGGCTCCGGGCACGACTGTGACCGTCGTCTACGAGCGGGACGGTCAGGAGAACAGCGCCCAGGTGACTCTGGCCGCCTCGGCGGACTTAACGGCGGGTACGCTTGGCTGAGATTTCTCAGGTCAAGTGGAGGAGGTCAGCGTGTTCGGAGGCTTGGGCGGCACCGAGTTCCTTGTCATCATCCTCATCGCGATCTTCCTGTGGGGTCCGGACAAGCTCCCTGAGGCGCTGGCGAACCTGCGGCGTTTCATCTCCAAGGCCCGCAACATGGCTTCGAACGCCGCCAGCGATCTCAGCCGCGAGATCGGCACCGAGATCAAGCCCGAGGACCTCAACCCCAAGACGTTCGTCCGAAAGCACATCCTGACCGAAGAGGACCAGGAGATGCTGACGAACCCCCTCAAGTCGACGATGAAGGATCTCGAGGACTCCACCAAGCCGATCAAGGACGACCTGGAGGAGACCACCCGCGGGGTGGACGACGCGCGCCGCACCGTCAACGGTCAGCGCAGTCGGCAGTCGGCGCGGAAGGCCGTCAGCGGCTCGTCGACGCCCAAGCGCGAGCAGGCCGAGCAGGCCAGCGAGCAGCCCGCGGGCCGCTTCGACGACGTCACCTGAGTCCCGGCGCCTGTCGGTGCCGACTGGCACACTGGCGTCATGATCGGAACTTGGCACGGGCTCATCATCGACTGCCCGAATCCGAAGGAACTGTCGGCGTTCTACCGCGAGATGCTCGGCTTCGTCGAGGTGCAGGACGACGGCGACTGGGTCGTCATCGGCGACGCCCCGGACCGGCCCGGACTCGCGTTTCAGCAGGCCGAGGACTTCACCGCCCCGACATGGCCCGACCCGGCCGTCCCACAGCAGATGCACCTGGACGTCAGAGTCGCCGACCTTGACGAGGGCGAGCGGAAGGTCCTGGAGCTGGGAGCGCGGAAACTGGAGGGCGGGACCGACTCGTTCCGGGTCTTCGCAGACCCGGTGGGGCACCCGTTCTGCCTGGTGCTGTTCTGACAGCGCGGCGGCGCGGGCTCTCCTCCCGCGCCGCCGTCCGAGTTCTCGGGCCGATCAGACCGCCGACCACATGGCGGCGCCCAGGACCACCCTCAGCAAGATCCAGAGCGCGAACCAGGCGCAGACGATGATGCCGAGCACCAGACCGGTGATCGCCATGCCCTTGCCGCCCGCCAGCCCGGCGTTGACCTTCTTCAAGGTGACCGCGCCGAAGGTGACGGCCAGGATGCCGCAGATCAGGTTGACCCACGGAATGCAGAACAAGACCACGGAGACGATTCCGAGCACCATCGAGGCGACCGCCAAACCCTGCGGCAGTCCCGGCTGGGGAATTCCCGGCTGCGGCATGCCGTAGCCCGGAGGGGGCATCTGCGGGGGCGTGCCGTACTGCTGCTGCGGCTGCTGCGGGCTGCCGTAACCGGGCTGCTGGGGGCTCGGCGGCTGCGAGCCGCCCTGTCCACCGTACGGGTCGTACTGGTAGCCACCCTGGTTCGGCTGGTCCGACGGGGGAGGATAGGACATGGGCTTCGGCCTCTCTGATTAGGGCGTACTGGGCGCGAGCGTCAACGATATACAGCCTCTGCGACTTCGGCCGCTCCAGCGTGCACATCTTAACGGGTTGCGTCCGGCCACGATCTTCCCACGAAGGACGATCAAGTTGGGTTCGCGGACGGCCTCCAGGCTCTCCCTGGGGTCGTGTTCGTAGACGACGACGTCGCCGAGGTCGTCCGGCAGGCCGAGCCAGTCCCGGGCGCGCCAGGAAGCGGCCGCCAGGACCTGTTCGGGGCTCATGCCCGCCTTCTGGTGCAGCAGGCGCATCTCCTCGGCGGCCAGGCCGTGGTCGATGCCGCCTCCGGCGTCGGTGCCGAGGTAGACCTCCACGCCCGCTTCACAGGCGGCGCGGACCACCTCGGGGAAGCCGGCCTTCAGCCGCCGCATGTGGTCGGCGTAGACCGGGAACTTGACATCGGCGCCGGCGGCGATGTCGTCGAAGGTCTCGATGTTGACCATCGTCGGCACCAGCGCGGTGCCCTGGGCGGCCATGCGGTCGAGCAGTCCGGTCGACAGGCCGGTGCCGTGCTCGATCGAGTCGGCCCCGGCCTCGACGACGCAGGCCACGGCCTCCTCGGAGAAGGTGTGGACGGCGACCTTCGCGCCCTCGGCGTGGGCCGCGGCGATGGCCGAGGCCAGCACCTCGGGTTCGAAGCTGGGCGCCAGGTCGCCGGCGGTGCGGTCGATCCAGTCGCCGACGAGCTTGACCCAGCCGTCGCCGAGCTTGGCCTGGCGCGCCAGCGCGCCCACGACCTCGTCGGGCTCGCATTCGAGGCCGATCCCGCGCAGGTACCGCTTGGAGGCGCACACGTGCTGCCCGGCGCGGATCAGCCGCGGGATGCCGTCCTCGCCGACCAATTCGGGGTACGGGTAGGGCGACCCGGCGTCGCGGATGGCCAGGACCCCGGTGTCGCGGTCGGTGAGGGCCAGCGAGCGGGCCTGGTCGAGCGAGTCGATGGCGACCGCCCCGCGCCGGATGCCGATGTGGCAGTGGGCGTCCACCAGGCCGGGCAGGGCGTAGCCGCTCGTGGCGACGGTCTCGGCGCCCGGAACATCGGTCGTCGTCAGCCGGTCGCCGTCGATGTAGAGGTCGCGAACGGTGTCGTCGGGCAGCCAGACCACTCGCAGATGAAGCGGCGGATGCGGGCCAGGCATGGAGATTACTTCTTTTTCTTCTTCTGCTGCTGCTTCATGAACTGGTCGATGTCGATGTCGGGGACGTCGCCCTGGTTCAGCTGCGAGAGGTCGGGCATCTGGCCGGGGCCGCCCTGCGACGAACCGCTGGGCAGCTGGGGCATCCCGGCCGGGCGGCCGCCGCCGCGGCGCACCACCTTCTTCTTGCCCTTCTTGCCCTTGCGCTTGATCTTGTCGGACTTGGTGGCCTTGCGGCCGCCGCCGCCCGGCAGGCCCATCGCTCCGCCCATCTGCTTCATCATCTTCTGGGCGTCCTTGAAGCGGGTGAGCAGCTGGTTGACCTCGGAGACGGTCACGCCCGAGCCGTTGGCGATGCGCAGGCGCCGCGAGCCGTTGATGACCGAGGAGTTGCGGCGCTCCTCGGGGGTCATGGAGCGGATGATCGCGGTGGTGCGGTCGATCTGCTTGTCGTCGATCGACTCGATCTGGTCCTTCATCTGGTTCATGCCCGGCATCATCTTCAGGATGTTGCCGATCGGCCCCATCTTCTTGATGGCCTGCATCTGGTCCAGGAAGTCCTCGAGCGTGAAGTCCTCGCCTTCGAGGAGCTTCTGGGTCATCTCCTCTTTCTGCTCGGACTCGAAGGCCGCCTCGGCCTGCTCGATGAGGGTGAGCATGTCGCCCATGCCGAGGATGCGCGAGGCCATCCGGTCGGGGTGGAAGACGTCGAAGTCCTCGAGTTTCTCGCCGGTGGAGGCGAACAGAATCGGCTGCCCGGTGACGTGCCGGACCGACAGCGCGGCGCCGCCGCGGGCGTCGCCGTCGAGCTTGGAGAGGACCACGCCGGTGATGCCGACGCCGTCGCGGAACGCCTCGGCGGTGTTGACCGCGTCCTGGCCGACCATGGCGTCGATGACGAAGACGACCTCATCGGGGCTGGTGGCGTCGCGGATATCGCGGGCCTGGGCCATCATCTCCTCGTCGATGCCCAGACGTCCGGCGGTGTCGATGATGACCACGTCGCGGCCGGTGCGCTTGGCCTCCTCGATGGAGTCGGAGGCGACCTTCACCGGGTCGCCGACGCCAGAGCCGGGCTCCGGCGCGTAGACGGCCACCCCGGCGCGCTCGGCGAGGATGCTCACCTGCTCGACCGCGTTGGGCCGCTGGAGGTCGGCCGCGACCAGCATCGGCTGGTGGCCCTCCCCCTTGAGGTGCTTGGCGAGCTTCCCGCCCAGGGTGGTCTTGCCGGCGCCCTGGAGGCCGGCGAGCATGATGACCGTCGGCGGCTGCTTGGCGTAGTTCAGGCGCCGGGTCTCACCGCCGAGGATCGCCACGAGCTCCTCGTTGACGATCTTGATGACCTGCTGGTCGGGGTTGAGCGCCTTGGACAGCTCGGCGCCCTTGCAGCGCTCCTTGACCTGGGCGATGAAGGTCCTGACCACTGGGAGGGCGACGTCGGCCTCGAGCAGCGCCAGGCGGATCTCGCGGGCGGTGGCGTCGATGTCGGCTTCGGTCAGGCGCCCTTTGCGGCGAATGCCCTCGAAGATTCCCGACAGTCGTTCTGACAAGGCGTCGAACACGGGCGAACCTCTCGATGGTGGTCAGTGAAGGTATCCATACGAGCTTAACGGCCGCGGCCGCCGGAGGCACACGACGGCCGCCCAGCCGTTCGGCTGGGCGGCCGCTGCGTCGCGGGGCGCTGGGCGACGCCCTTGGACTACTTGTTGGCCTCGACCGTATCCGCGGAGGTCTGGGCCGGGGCGGCGACCGCGTTGACGGCCTCGCCGTTGACCGGCAGGTCGTAGCCGGCCTCGCCGTGCTGGGCGGCGTCGATACCGGCCAGCTCGTGCTCTTCGCTGATCCGCACCCCGATGGTGAACTTCAGGATCAGGGCGATGATCAGCGCCACGATGAAGGAGTAGGCGACCACGGCCAGGACCGCGATGGTCTGGTTGGCGAGGAAGCCGAACGAGCCGCCGTAGAACAGGCCGTCCTGAGCGTCGCCCCAGGTGACCTCGGTGATCTCGGCGACGGCGAACAGGCCGACCGCGATCGAGCCCCAGATGCCGGCGACCATGTGCAGGCCGACCACGTCGAGGGAGTCGTCGTAGCCGAGCTTGTGCTTGAGGCTGATGGCGAGCGGGCAGATCACACCGGCGACGACGCCGATGGCGATCGCGCCGAGCGGGGTCACCAGGCCGGCGGCCGGGGTGATGGCGACCAGACCGGCGATGACGCCGGAGCAGGCGCCCAGGACCGAGGGCTTGATGCCGCGGATGCGGTCGATCAGGAGCCAGGCCAGGATGGCCGCTGCGGTGGCGACCTGGGTGTTGAGCAGGGCCAGGCCGGCGGCCTGGTCGGAGACGAAGGCCGAACCGGCGTTGAAGCCGAACCAGCCGAACCACAGCAGGCCCGCGCCGATCACGACCAGCGGGAGGTTGTGCGGGGCGAAGTTGCCGTCCTTCCAGCCGATGCGGCGGCCGACCACCAGCGCCAGCGCGAGGGCGGCGGCACCGGCGTTGGCGTGGACCGCGGTACCACCGGCGTAGTCCATGACACCGAGCTCGCCGATCCAGCCCGCACCCCAGACCCAGTAGGCGACCGGGGCGTAGACCAGGACGATCCAGGCGACGGAGAAGACGACCCAGGCCGAGAACTTCATGCGGTCGGCCACGGCCCCGGCGATCAGGGCCACGGTGATGATCGCGAACATCATGCCGAAGGCCGACATGGCCCCGGCCGAAACGCCGCCGTCGACGGTGCCCAGTTCGGTCACGTAGCGCAGGCCGAAGGCGCCGGAGAAGTCGGTCGGGAAGAAGTTGCCGCTGTCGTCGACGGCCATCGACTCGCCCACCAGCACCCAGACGATCGAGGTGGTGCCGATGGCGACCAGGCACTTGAGCATCATGTTGATGACGCTCGTGGCGCGCGACAGTCCTCCATAGAACAGGGCAAGGCCGGGCGTCATGAGCAGAACTAGGGCGGCTGAGATCAGGATCCAGGCGTTGTTGCCGGTATCGAGCTCGGGCATGGCCGCCTCCTCTCTCCACAGATAGGTAGTTCGGGCTTCAGGTCTGTTCCGGCTTGAGGGGAGCGACGCTGCTCGGGGGCAGGTGTCACGCGCCGGCCGCGGGGCCGTCATGGCCCGTGGCCCGCGTTGCCGCGGGTCGGCCGGCGCGTGATTCTCCTACCTACCGGAGTCATGTCAGCTTCACTGCGGCGTGTTACACGACCCGAGCCGCTGTGTTAAGAAGTTGTCGCGAAAGATTTCCAACGTGTGAACTCTCGCTCACATGCCTCAGGAATCACGCGACACCCGGTCGCGTGCGGGACCGATGGGCCTGAAGGGGCAGTCCCGGATGCATCGACGGCCTTTACTTCGGCATGACCTTGTCGTTACTTGATTGTGTCCTTGTGATCTTGATCCATCGTCTTGTGACCGATAACATCATGGAAGCCATCGTGATATGTCTATCCCCTCTCCGACTGCCGACGACGTCAGCGAAGGAATCATGAGCACTTTGCAAGAATCCGCCCGCCCCCAGCCGGGTGTTAGCGATAACAGGCCCGGTGAACGCCGCGCCCTGCACCGCCGCCGCCGGTTGCGGACCACGCTCGAGGCATACGGGCTCCTCGCCCCCAGCGTCATCGGCTTCGCCGTCTTCCTGCTGGCCCCGATCGTGATCGTGATCGCCCTGAGCTTCTACGACTGGAACTTCCTGTCCTCGCCCGAGTTCATCGGCCTCCAGAACTACCGCGACCTGGCCGACGACGACCGCGCCGTCGACGCGATCGGCAACACCTTCTACTACGTGCTGCTGAACATCCCCGCCCAGACCGTCCTGGCCCTCCTGCTGGCCCTGGCGCTGAACGCCAAGATCAAGGCCCGCAACGCCTTCCGCGTCATCTACGTCCTGCCGTGGATGGCGATGCCGGTGGCCCTCGGCGTCATCTGGCGGTGGCTGTTCGACCCGATCTACGGCGGGCTCAACACGATGCTCGGCCTGGTCGGGATCGACGGCCCCAACTGGCTCACCAGCTCCACCTGGGCGATGCCGGTCATCGCCTCGGTCAACGTCTGGCAGTTCACCGGCTACACCATGCTGTTCTTCCTGGCCGGGCTCCAGTCCATCCCGCACCAGCTCTACGAGGCCGCGGACGTCGACGGCGCCTCGAAGGCCTACCAGTTCTTCAAGATCACCCTCCCGCTGCTGCGCCCGGCCATGATGTTCGTGCTCGTCACCAGCGTCATCGGCTCGTTCCAGGTCTTCGACACCATCCACGTGATGACCGCCGGGCAGCACGAGACGGCGACCTTGAACTACGAGGTCTTCCTCCAGGCGTTCACCCACCGCAACGCCGGCTACGCCTCCACCCTCGCGGTGGTCCTGTTCGCGATCATCATGCTGATCACGCTGATCCAGGTCGCCTTCTTCCGCAAGCGCACCACCTACGACTTCAGCTAGGAGACCGTCGTGATCAAGAAGCTCTCGCTCTACCTCGTCCTCGGTTTCGGCGCGCTGGTGTCGATCGGGCCGTACCTGCTGACCCTCAACGGCTCCTTCAAGTCCCAGCGGGACATCCTGTCCAGCGACGCGTGGGCGCTGCCCTCGCCGCCGATCCTGTCGAACTTCGCCGAGGTGTGGAGCCGCTACGACTTCGCCACCTTCGTCGTCAACTCGCTGATCGTCGCCGCCGCGGTCACGATCGGGCAACTGGTGTTCTCCACCATCGCGGCCTACGCCTTCGCCCGGCTCCACTTCCCCGGCCGCGACATCCTGTTCTGGCTCTACATCGCCACGATGATGGTCCCCCAGATCGTGACCCTGGTGCCCACCTTCATCATCGTGCGCGAGCTGGGCCTGGTCGACACGCACCTCGGGCTGGTCCTGCCGTTCGTGTTCGGCTTCATGATGCCCTACAGCGTGTTCCTGGTCCGCCAGTACTTCAAGACCATCCCCGAGTCGATCGAGCAGGCCGCCCGCATCGACGGCGCCGGGACACTGACGATCCTGTGGAGGGTCGTCCTCCCGATGAGCAAGCCGATCATCGGGACGCTGGCCATCATCAGCTTCGTCAACACCTGGAACAACCTGCTGTGGCCCCTGGTCATCACCAACTCCGAGGCCACCCGCGTGGTCACCCGCGGCATCGCCCAGATGCAGGGCCAGTTCGACATCCAGTACAACCTCATCCTCGCGGCCTCGGTGATGGCACTGCTGCCGCTGGTGGCCGTCTTCCTGCTCTTCCAACGCCAGATCGTCCGCTCCATCGCCCTGAGCGGCCTGAAGTGACGACCCGGCACGACCTCTCAACTACAAGAAAGGCAATCCCATGAGAACCATGCGAACGGCGGCGGTGGCCGCCCTCGCCGCGGCGCCCCTCGCGCTCGCCGCCTGCTCGGGCGACGACGGAGACGGCGTCACCCTGCGCTACGCCTTCTGGGACGACAATCAGGTTCCCGCGATGGAGGCCATCGTCGAGGCGTTCGAGGACGCCAATCCCGACATCGACATCGAACTCGAGCAGAACGACTGGGACGCCTACTGGACCTCCCTGGACACCCAGTTCGCCGGGCAAAACGCCCCCGACGTGTTCTGGAACCACGTCTCGAAGTTCCCGACCTTCGCCGAATCCGAGGTGCTCCTGCCCATCGGCGACCGCATCGAGGAAGACGGCCTCGACACCTCGATCTACCCGGCCGAACTGTACGACTCCTGGACCTTCGACGGCGAGCAGTACGGCCTGCCCAAGGACTGGGACTCGATCGCGCTGGTCTACCGCATCGACGCGCTCGAAGCGGCCGGCATCGACCCCGCAGAGGTCGACGACCTCGAGTGGAACCCCGACGACGGCGGCACCTACGTCGAGTTCCTCCAGCGGCTGACCATCGACGAGAACGGCAACAACGCCCTCTCACCGGACTTCGACGCCGACAACGTCGCCCAGTACGGCACCGCCATGTCCTCCGGGACCGGGCAGACCGACTGGTGGAACTACGCGGTCCAGAACGGCTGCGAGATCCAGTCCGAGCCGTTCGGCCCCTACCTGATCGACGCACCCGAATGCGTCGAGGCCGTGCAGTTCACCGCCGACCTCTACAACAGGTGGGGCGTGACGGTCCCGGCCACCTCCACCAACCAGCCCGCCGGCGGGCTCGCCAACGAGTTCGTCTCCTCCGGCCAGGCCGCCACGGCCACCGACGGGTCCTGGACCCTGAGCGCCTACCGAGAGGGCCTGGAGCAGGGCACCTGGGCGGTCGGCCCGCTCCCGTCCGGTCCGGTCGGCGACGGCACCGTGATCAACGGATTGTCCAATGCGATTTACGCTGGCAGCGAGCACCCGGACGAAGCTTGGGAGTTCGTGAAGTTCCTCGGGTCCGAGGAGGCGCAGAAGATCGCCGCCGACATGGGCTCGGTCTGGCCCGGAGTCTCCTCGCTCAACCAGAACTTCACCGACTTCTGGGCCGAGGAGGGCGTGGACGTCTCGGGCTTCCAGGCCGCCGCCGAGGGTCCCAGCACCGGATACCCCCTCTCGCTTAACGACTCGGTCTACTCGCAGGTCGCCCTGGAAGAGTTCAATCAGGTGTGGCTCGGCGAGAAGGACGCCGCCTCGGCGACCGAGGAGGTGGTGGCCGAGGCCAACGCCGAATAGCGACCGAACCGACTACTAGAAGGTGACCGACTGCGATGGGCACAACGAAGAAGGCCGTGAGCATATGGGACGTGGCCAAGCACGCCGGCGTCTCGCACCAGACCGTCTCCCGCGTCGTCAACGGCTCCCCGCGAGTCGCCGCGACCACCCGCGAGAAGGTGCTGGCGGCCATCGAGGAGCTGGACTACCGGCCCAACCGGCTGGCCCGGACCCTCGCCGGCGGTGCGGCGCAGTCGGTCACCGTCCTCACCGCCGACACCTCCCTGTACGGCGCCGAGGCGTCGCTGCGCGGCATCGAGAAGGCCGCCCGCGCGGCGGGCTGGAGCGTGTCGATCTCCGTGCTCGACCCCGAGGAGACCCACTCCGACAAGGACATCATGGCGCGGCTGCCGCGCGCCGGCGAGCCGGTGATCATCATCGCCCACGACGAGCCGGGGATGCGCGCCGAGAAGGTCCTGACCGCCGTCCAGCCGCAGGCGATGATCGCCATCGGCCGCTACGCGTACGGCCAGACCGAGGACCCGCCGCTGCTGCTGGGCCTCGACGACGGCGAGGCGGGGGCCGAGGCCACCAGGTACCTGCTCGGGCTCGGGCACGAGACCGTCCACCACCTGGCGATCCCGACCTCGCTGGGCAACGCCGAGGGAGGCCGCGCCCACCGCGCCGACGGCTGGGCGCGGGCGCTCCGCGAGGCCGGGCGGCCGGTGCCGGAGATGATCCCCACCGGCTGGACCATCGCCGAGGCGTTCGAGTCGGTGCAGCCGCTGGTGCGCGACCGGTCGGTGACGGCGATCCTCTGCGGCAACGACGACCTCGCCCTGGCGACGCTGCGCGCGGCCCATCTGGCCGGGCGGCGCGTGCCGGGTGACCTGTCCATCGTGGGCTTCGACAACGCGCCGTTCGCCGAGTACACCACCCCGGCGCTCACCACGGTGAACCAGGATTTCGAGAACGTTGGCATGAGCGCCTTCGAGCTGCTGCGCCACCGCCTCGACCCGTCGATCCCCAAACCCGATCCCGCCTGGGGCCTCCCCGAACTCGTCATCCGGGAGACGTCGGGCCCTCCCGACTAGCGTCGGCCGCCGCCGACGCGAGTCACGCCCGCTCCTCCCCTCGCGGGGCGGGCGTGACTGGTGCAAGGAACCAGAAACCATCACGCTGAAAGGGGCTCGCATGCCGGCTCCCGAACCCCGACTGTGGGTCGTCGACACTCCTAACACCAGCTACGTCGTCGCGCTCGACGCCGACGACAGGCTGCACGGCCTGCATTGGGGCCCCAAACTCACCTATGAGCAGGCTTCCGAACTGGAGCTGCCGCGGACGCAGCGCCACGGGATCTTCGACGCCCAGGGCTTCCCGCTCGACTTGAACCCGGCCTCGGCGATCCGGTACGGCCAGACCGGGCTCCAGGTCCGGTTCGGTGACGGCACGCGCGAGCTCGAACTGCGCTTCACCGCGGCGAGCGAGTCCGACCGGGCCCTGGAACTGGTCTTCGTCGACTCGCACTACCCGCTGGAGGTGCGGGTCAGGTACCGGTCCCTGGACGACGGCGACGTCATCGAGCGGTCGACGGCGCTGCGCAACACCGGGGACGAGCCGATCGAGATCGTCCGCGCCGACTCCGCCACGTGGGTCCTGCCGCGCCTGGAGGACTACCGGCTGAGCCAGCTCCACGGCGAGTGGGGCTCGGAGTTCCAACTGACGCGCGGCGCCATCCCCCACGGGGAGACCCTGATCGGTTCGCGACGCGGCTTCACCGGCCACCACTCGAACCCCTGGCTGGCGATCGACGACGGCACCGCGACCGAGACGCTCGGCGCGGTGTGGTCGACGAACCTGGCCTGGAGCGGATCGTGGCGGACGACGGTGGAGCGGTACCCGAACGACCGCGTGACCGTCTCGGCCGGGTTCGGGCACGACCCGGTGACGTTCGACCTCGGAGCGGGCGAGACGCTGGAGACGCCGGTCGCCACGGGCGTCTACACCGAGGGCGGCTTCTCGGCCTCGGCGAACGCCTGGCACGACTACGCCCTCGGGCACGTCCTCCCCCACCCCGAGGAGGACCGGCCGGTCCTCTACAACTCGTGGGAGGCGACCACGTTCGACATCGATCTCCACTCCCAGATCGCGCTGGCCGAGAAGGCCGCGGACATGGGCTGCGAGCTGTTCGTCATGGACGACGCCTGGTTCGGCGCGCGGACCAGCGACCGGGCCGGGCTCGGGGACTGGTGGCCCAACCCCGACCGGTTCCCCGACGGGCTCGGCCCGCTGATCGGGCGGGTGCGCGAACTGGGGATGCGCTTCGGGATCTGGGTCGAGCCCGAGATGGTCAACCCCGACTCGGAGCTCTACCGGAAGCACCCGGACTGGGTCTACCACCGGCCGCACCGGCGCCGGACCGAGATGCGCAACCAGCTCGTGCTGAACCTGGCGCGCGAGGACGTGCGCGAGTGGATGGAGGACTGGCTCGACCGGCTGCTGACCGAGAACGACATCGACTTCGTCAAGTGGGACATGAACCGCCCGTTCACCGAGGCCGGGTGGCCGGACGAGGACGACGCCGACCGGCTGTGGATCGACCACACGCGCAACCTGTACCGGGTGATCGACGCGATCCGCGCCAAGCATCCGCGGGTGCGCATCGAGTCGTGCGCCTCGGGCGGCGGCCGGGTCGACCTCGGCATCCTCCGGCGCACCGACCAGGTGTGGACCTCGGACAACACCGACGGGATCGACCGGATCGAGATCCAGGAGGGCCTGGCGCAGGCGTACCCGGCGCGCGTCATGGGCGCTTGGGTGACCGATTCGCCGAACCCGTTCACCCGACGCGAGGTCCCGCTGGACTTCCGGTTCCACGTGGCGATGGCCGGGGTCCTGGCAGTGGGCGGCGACCTGCACGAGTGGAGCGGGGACGAACTCGCCCGGGGCAAGGAACTGGTGGACGCCTATAAGGAGGTCCGCCCGACGATCCAGCACGGTCGGCGCCACCCGCTGCGTGCGGGCGGGATCGGAGGCGTGCAGTACGTCAGGGGCGAGGAGACGGTGGTGCTGGCCTGGAGAAAGGCCCGTCGCTTCGGCAACCCCGACGCACCGGTGAAACTGCACGGCCTGGATGCGGACGCGAAGTACCGCGACGAGGCGACGGGCCGGGTCCACCACGGAGCGGTCCTGATGGCCCACGGCCTGGACCTGGGCCTGGACCCGGGTGACTACGCGAGCGGTATGGTGCGCTTGACCAGACTGTCCTGAATCCAACACTTCTAGGAGCTCTCGTCACTTTCAAGTCCCCCGATCGTTGACCATCGCGGGACGGTGGCGAGAGCTCCCATCTTGTCGGATACTGGTGGGAACCTGGCCGTCCCGGTCCATGCACAAACGAGAAGCCGGGAAAGGAGGCGAGCCCAGTATGGTAGACCTCATCGAGAGGGGAGCCGAGATGGCGACCACCGAGCTGCCGCGACCGATAACCAGCGAGAAGCCGACCGCAAGGGAGGTCTGGGAGCATCTGGAGCCGCCGACCGGATTTCGCGCAGAGCTTCTGCGAGGAGAGGTCATCTTGTCGCCCACGCCAGCCGACATCCACAACCACATCTGTTCGCGCCTGGGGCTCATGCTGGCTCAGGTCGCTCTTGAGAACGACTGGGATGTCACCAATACGCAGACCATCGTCCTTCCCAAGACGGAAGAGGGCGTAGTTCCAGACCTCATCGTCATTCCGAGCGAGTCGATGCTCACCGGAGATTGGCAGAAGGAGCCGGACGACCTGCTGCTCGTCGCCGAGATCACCTCCTCCTCCTCAAGGGACCGGGACCTCGAAGTGAAGTTGGCGAGTTACGCGGCCGCCGGCATTCCGATGTACCTGTTGGTGGACCTTTTCGACCACGACGGTTCGGTGACCCTGCACTCGCAACCAAACGAGCAGGACGGCTACTTGGAGCGGACCACTGTTCTGTTCGGAGGCAAACTCCATCTGCCGCAGCCGTTCGACATGGATATCGACACCACCAAGTTTGGCTCCAAGAAGTAGCAGAGAACCGGAGGAGCAACCACAGGCTCGGCCCGCGCCGTAGTGCGCGGGCTTCGTCCTTTGAGTCGGCGGACGCTCGGGGCCGCTGATATCGGCCGTGACGGCGGTCGCGTCGATAGGGAGACACCGGGCGGGCCGCGGGGCTCGCGACGGTTGTTCTAGAGGGCTCGGGTGGGAAACTCTTCGCCATGATCCAAGGTTTCAAAGATTTCCTGATGCGCGGCAACGTCGTCGAACTGGCGGTCGCCGTGGTGATGGGTGCGGCGTTGACGGCGCTGGTGGCCTCATTCGGGGAGGCGTTCCTCAACCCGCTGATCACTCTGGTGACCGGCGGGGCCGAGATGGGCGGCAGCTTCACCGTGAACGACGTCGAGTTCCCTTACGGCGCTTTCATCAACGGCCTGCTGGTGTTCTTCCTGACGGCGCTGGCCGTGTATTTCGTGATCGTGCTGCCGTTCAACAAGCTCCGGGAGCGGATCATGACCCCCGCCGAAGAGGAGAAGGTCGAGCGGGAGGAGCAGATCGTGCTCCTGGAGGAGATCCGCGACCTCCTGCGCCAGCGCCAGCCGTGATCGTTCCGGTCCGCGGGCGGGCGCCCGCCCGCGGACCGGGCCGAAGCACTTGCGGCCGTCATACCCTCATGGGACGGTGGGCATGAATCGCCGACCCACCATAAGGAGTTGCACCCATGCAGAACCCGATTCCGCTCGGAGCGCCGATCTGGGCCGATACCACCACCCCCGATCTGGCCTCCGACCTCGAGTTCTACAAGACCCTGTTCGGCTGGAACTCGATCGACTATGGCGAAGAGTTCGGTCACTACACCGAGTGCGCACTGGGATCCGGCGGCGACGGTTCCCGGTCGGTGGCCGGGGCCGTTCCCGGACCGGCCGAGGCCCCCGCGACCTGGACCGTCGCGTTCAACGTCGAGGACTGCGTGAACGCCGCGTCCGCCGCCGAGAAGCTCGGCGCCGCGATCGTCGACACCCCGGTCCGGGTCGGCGACGGCCTGGTGTTCGCGGGACTGAAGGACCCGGACGGCGCCTATTTCGGGCTCTATGAACCGCTGGACGAGTCCACCGGGTTCAAGGCGTACGGGGAGCCGGGCGCGGTGGCGTGGTTCGAGTACGCCTTCGACGGCGCCCCGGGCGAGGTGATGCAGTTCTACTCCGAGCTGCTGAACTGGGACCTCGATGAGCGGCCGGACCGATCCCTGTCGCTGCGGACCCGCGAGGGCGGCTGGGAGTTCGGCGGCTGCCACGCCGCCGAGGGCCCAGAGCTCGACCTCGACCCGCAATGGCTGGTGTGCTTCGGCGCCGAATCGGTGGAGCGGACCGCGGCGAGCGCCGTCGAACTGGGCGGCACCGCGATGTCCGTGCAGGATGCGGCCCCGGCTGTCATCGCCGCGCCGAGCGGGGCCCGATTCGGGCTGGTCCGGAGCTGAGCGACCTTCGGCGGACGGAGCGGCCGGGCGCGATGAGGGCCATCACCGCCAGGCTCATCGCGATCATCGCGGCGGCCGGGGCGAGAGTGGCCAGCGGGGCCCTTTCCAAGTAGGGCAGGGAGTTCGCCAGGCTCGCGCCCCATTCGGGGGACTCCGGGCCCGCCCCGAGGCCGAGGAAGCCGAGTGAGGCGATGCCCAGGGCTATGCCGGGCAGCCGCATTCCCGCGTGGCTCGCCAGCGGGCCGGCCACCAGCGGCAGGATGTGGCGCCTGAGCATCCACACGGGCCCGGCCCCGAGCGCGCGTCTCGCCTCGAGGTGTCCGGCCGCCCGCGCCTGGGCCACCAGTTCGGCGGCGTGCGCGGCCAGAGGCGGCCAGGAAACGGCGGTGATCGCCACGACCGCGCCGAGCTGGCCCCGTCCGATGGCGACGACCACCAGGATTCCGGCGATGGCCTCGGGGAACGAGTTCACCGCCTCGGCCAGCGGGTGGGCCAGGCGCGGGGCGAAGCCGAGTGCGAGGGCGACCAGGTAGGCCAGGGCGCAGGCGGCCACGGCCGCGCCGACCGTCCACAGCGCTCCGTGCCCGAGCCGGGCGAGCACGTCGCGTCCGAGCGCGTCGGTGCCGAGCGGGTGCACCCAGCTCGGTCCGGCCAGCCGCGCGCCGGTGTCGACCGTGTCGGCGGTGCGGGTCAGCCCGATGGCGACGGCGATGAGCAGCGGTCCGGCGGTGGCGGCGATCCAGGCCAGTCTGCGGCCGCGTCCGCCGGGAGCGGGCGGAGAGAAGGGGACGGCCGAGTCGGCGAGGGCCGGTCCGGACATCCGGCGCGCCGCGGCTCGGGTGGCCACGCCTCCGACGAAGCCGAGTGCGATGAGGATCGCGATGCACGCCTGGAGGAGCGGCAGGTCCTGGGCGTCGGCCGCGTCCAGGGCCGTGCGGCCGAGGCCGGGGATGGCGAAGATCGTCTCGACGGCCACGGCGGCGCCGGTGATGCTGACGGCGATGATCGCGACCTGCGGGAGAATCGGCGGCAGGGCCCGGCGCAGGAGGCCGCGCACGATCCTCGCCCGGCCGTATCCGGCCGAGCGCCACTGCCGCACCCAGTCCTCGCCCGCGCTCTGCCCGATGGCGTCGCGTCCGAGGCGGGCGAGCACGCCGCCGCCGGGCAGGCCCATCGCGAGCGCGGGCAGGACCAGGTGGGCGGGGGTGTCGAAGCCGTAGGTGGGCAGCAGCCCGAGCCAGGTGGCGAAGACGGCGATCCCGAGGGTCGCGATCAGGAACGACGGGAGGGCGACCAGTGCGGCGATCGCGACGCCGCTGGGGCGGCCGCTCTTGCCCTCGGCCGCGCGCAGCAGCGACGGGAAGCAGGCGGCCGCGGCGATCGCGACGGTGACGGCGAGCGCGGCGCCCATGACGGTCACCGAGACTCCGAGGGCGGGCAGGACGGTCTCGGCCACCGGTTCCCCGGTGATCCAAGAGGTGCCGAGGTCGCCGCGGACCAGGCCGCCGAACCAGTCGCGCAGGAGCGGGACGGGCCCGGCGTCGATGCCGATCTCGGCGCGGATCGCCTCGAGCGTCTCTGGGGTCGCCAGCCGTCCGGGGTAGCGGGCGCGCAGCACGGTCAGGGCCGGGTCGCGGTCGGCGATCCACGGCAGGAAGCCGATCGCGGCCAGGACGGCGGCCAGGATAGCCGTCCTGGCAAGGACCGCTCGCAGCGCTCGCACGTCAGTCCAGTGAGGTCTCGGCGGTGATGACCCGCAGTTCGCGCGGGTCGGCGGCGACCCCGGAGACCCGTTCGGAGACGCCGGTGATGAGGCGCTCGTGTGCGACGGGGACGACGGCGGCCGTCGCCAGGATGGCCGCTTCGGCGTCGAGGATGGCCGCGCGGCGCTCCTCGGTGTCGGTCAGGTCCGCGACGGCGCCGACGGTCTCGTCCACGGCGGAGTCGGCCAGCCGGGAGACGTTGAATCCGCCTTCGGAGGTGAAGTCGCTCTCCAGGTAGGTGTAGGCGTCGCCGGAGTCCTGCACGACCGAGCGGGACATCAGGAACGCGTCGAATTCTCCGGCGAGCATGTCCGGTTCGATGTCGGTGTAGTCGCGGACGTCGGTCTCGACTTCGAAGCCGGCGGCCTCGAGCTGCGAGGCGATGACGGTGAGCGCTTCGGGCAGTTCGGCCCGGTTGGTGTAGGAGGCCACGCGCAGCGTCTGGCCGTCCGGGGTTCCGGCCTCGGGCAGCTCGTAGTCGCGGTGGTCGGCGGCCCAGGCCATGGCGGGTCCGAACAGTCCTTCGGGGGCGTCGGCGCGGCCTTCGTAGATGTCGTCGACGATCGGGGCGGGGTCGATCGCGGCGGCCGCGGCGGCGCGCAGCCCGGTCTCGGCCAGGGGCCCGGTGTCGGTGTTGAGGTAGAGGCTGGCGGTGCGGATCGTCGGGGCGTCCTGGAGGAGCGCTTCGTCGAGCGCGGTGACCTGGGCGTAGGGGACGGCCTCGATGACGTCGGCCTCGCCGGAGCGGAGGGCGGCGACGCGGGTGGCGGCGTCGGGCACGTAGTCGGCGGCGAAGCCGTCCAGGGCGGCGGCCTCGCCCCAGTAGTCCTCGAAGCGTTCCAAGGTCGCGCCGGTGCCGGTGGACTCGGTGATCTGGAACGGGCCGGTGGCGTGGCCGACGGGGTCGATGTTGGCTCCGGAGTAGGCGTCCGGGGAGAGGATGCCGAGCTGGGGGCTGGAGAGGCGTTGTGGCAGCACGGGGTCGGGTTCGGCGGTGGCCACGGCCAGGGTGAGGTCGCCGGTGGCCTCGGCGGTTAGGCCCACGCCGTCGATGACGCGCGGGACGGCCGCGGCCGCGGCGGCGGCGTTGAGGCAGGCGGCGGCCGCCTCGGCGTCGAGGGCGGAGCCGTCGTGGAAGAGCACGCCTTCGCGGAGGGTCAGCTCCCAGGCGTTCTCTGCGCTCCGGGTCCATTCGACCGCGAGCGAGGCGACCGGCAGGGCCTGGTCGTCCAGGTCGAGGAGGGTCTCGGTGACCGACCAGCGGATCAGTTTGAAGGCGTCTTCGGAGTGGGGCGAGAGTCCGGCGTTGGGGCTGCCGGCCATGGCGATGCGGAGGCGGTCGGTCCCGTCGGACTCTGAGGAGGTGAAGCATCCGGCCAGGAGCCCGCCGAGGGCGACGGGACCGGCGGCGCTCAGGAGGGTGCGGCGATGCAGGTTCATGGAGTGGCGCTCATCTCTTATTGCGTTCTATTCCCTATTGCAAATCGTGTGCAATACTGGCACACATGTCAACGCCCGCTCTCATCGAAGACCGCCGGGGTGCACGGGATTACTCGGTGCGGCTCGCCGACGGCGAGGATCTGGACGGCGCCCGCTCGGTCATGCTCGACACCGTCTACCGGGAGTTCGGTCACGGATACCTGCCGCGCTTCCACTCCGACATCATCGACCCCGAGTCGTACTACCTCGCACCCGAGGACAACGCCCTGTTCGTCGCCGAGCACGGCGGCCGGATCGCGGCCACCGCCGGAGTCCGCTCGGCCACCCCGGCCTCGCCTCCCCACCCGACCGCGGTGGCCGAGCGCTTCGAGGAGGGCCGCACCGCCACCCTGTACCGCGTGTACGTGCTCCCCGAGCACCGGCGGCAGGGCCTGGCGACCGCCCTGGTGCGCACCTGCATGGACTTCATCGCCTCCCGCGATCGCTACACCGGCGTCTACCTGCACACCGACGCCCGCACGCCCGGAGCGGTCGAGTTCTGGGAGCGGCACGGCAAAGTGATCTTCGACGAGCGCATCGCCGTCAACGAGCAGCGGCCCGAGGCACTGGACGAGCCTTTCGAGACCGTCCACTTCGCCCTGGACCTCCCCCGCTGACGGAGTAGTCGAAGACCCCGGCCTCTCGAAGCGGCACTCGCGGTGCCGTGAGAGGCCGGGGCCTTTCGTGCCGCGGACCGCCCCGGCGGCAAGGCGGCCCTGCGGCGTTCAATCCGGAATCAACGCTTGTAGCGCGCCCACAGCGCCTTGTCGGGGTAGTCGCTGAAGACCGCGTCCACGCCCAGCGAGTAGAACAGCTCGTACTCGGCCTTGTAGTCGCCCCACTTGTCCGGGCGGTCGCCCCTGCGGAAGTCGGCCGGGAGGAACTGGTTCTCGTTGCGGAAGGTCCACACGTGGACGTCGAGCCCGCGCTCGTGGGCCCGGTCGACCACGTCGGTCGGCTCGAGCAGGTAGCCCTCGGAGTCCCTGGGCACGATCCGGTCCTTGCTCAGGCTGATCGCGTCCAGGGTCTCGCCGTACAGGTCGAGGTCGGCGTCGCTGATCCGGCCCGAGCCGCCGATGTTCAGGCCGATCGGGTTGTCGATGCGCTCGCCGATCTCGATCAGGCTCTCGTACTCGAAGGACTGGACCCACACCGGCGAGTCGGCCTGGTCGAGTCCGCGTTCGGCGAGGAGGTCGGCCAGGGCGTCCTCGATGCTGAGGCCCTGGTCCTTGTAGAAGGTGGGGTGCTTCATCTCGGGGTAGGTGATCACCTCGCGGTGGAGGGTGTCGACGTAGTCGAGGATCTCGTCGTAGGTGACCAGCTGGAGCTTGCCGTCCCAGCGGGCGCTGCGCGGGCGCAGCTCGGGCATGCGCTCCTCGGCGCGGAGCGTCTTGAGCTCGGCGAGGGTGAAGTCCTCGGCGAACCAGTCGGTGACCGGGTTCCCGTCGACGATCTTGGTGGTCTTGCGGTCGGCGAACTCTGGGTGCTCGGCGATGTCGGTGGTGCCGCTGAGCATCGGCTCGTGGCGGGAGACCAGTTCGCCGTCGGCGGTGAGCACCAGGTCGGGCTCGATGACGTCGGCGCCGAACCTGACAGCCAGGGAGTAGGCCTCCAGGGTGTGCTCTGGCAGGTACCCGCTGGCGCCGCGGTGGGCGATGACCAGCGGTTCGTCCTCGTCCGGGTGGTGGTGGGGATGAGCGGCGGCGGGTGCGGCGGCGAAGGCCAGTGCGACTCCGGCGGTTGCGATCGCGGCGAGGCCGCGCAGTATCGAGCCCTTGCGGGACATGCGCTTCTTCCTCTTCTCCGTTGTCCGGGTGGGGGACCCCCAGTCAACCGTTCGTCCCCTTCTCCGGCGCTTCCCTGCAATGAACTCAGATTGAATCCTCCAGAAAGTCACGGAGACGGCACGACACGCGAGAACGGTGGAGCCGTGTCGGCCCGGCTCCACCGTGGAAGATCGTCCGCGCTATTCGACGACGTCGATGCCCCTGTCCTTCAGGTCGTTCACGGTCCACTCCTGCATGTGCGGCAGGATGTCGGCGAACGGGAGCTCTCCGGCCATGGCCTTGCCCCACTGGTCGGCCAGTTCCTCGTACATCGAGGTCGAGTTCGGCGGGTAGGCCCAGTCGGAGGAGAAGTGGGCCGACTCCATGATCACCGGGACGGCGTCTTCGGCGTTGTCGCCGAGCAGTTCCGCGGGGACCACGTCGTCGAGGTACGGCTCGGCGTCGGCGACCGCCGGATACCAGCCGGAGCCGCTGTCGGGCCTGGCCATGGTGGCGACCGGTTCGGACTCGGTGGACAGCCAGACCGCGGCCTCGACGGCCCGGTCGGGTCGGGGGCACAGCGAGGAGACCATGAGGCCGCCGGTGTCCCCGGCCGAGATGGTGTCTCCGTTCATGATGCCGAGGTTGGGGGCGAACCTCCACTGGCCGAGCGTGGCGTCCATGTTGGCCTGGTGGCCGGCGAGCTGCCAGGTGGAGGTCTGGCGCAGGGCGATGTTCCCGGCGTCGTACTCCTGCATCATGGCCGCGTAGTCGGCGTAGGAGATCTTCTCGACCAGTTCGTCGTCGAACAGCTGCTGGACCAGGTCGGCGACGTAGCGGGCGGTGTCGGAGTCGATATCGACCCGCCAGGCGTCGCCGTCGATCCGGAACCAGCGGGCCCCGGCCTGCCAGGTCATGTTCATGAACGTCGAGGGGTCCTCGCCGGCGAAGTTGAAGACGTATCGGCCGTCCTCTTTGAGCGTCTTCCCGGCCTCGACGACCTCCTCCCAGCTGGAGGGGATCTCGATGCCGGCCTCGGTGAAGGCGGGCTCCCAAACCATGACGAAGTGGGCGTTCATCATGTTGGGCACGCCGTAGGCGATGCCGCCGATGGACAGCGACTCCAGCGCGGCCGGGTTGAACCGGTCGGCGTGGGGTTCGAGCAGCTCGCCGATGTCGACGATCTGCTCCTGGGCCAGCAGCTCGGCACCGTTGCGGTTGTCGCTCTGGAACAGCCAGGGCGCGTTGTCGGCGTCCCCGGCCTCGACGGCCTGGTTGACCTGGTTGACCATCTCGGGGGCGGGGACCTCGACATACTCGACCTGGATGTCGTCGGCGTCGTGCGCCTCGTTGAAGGCGGCGACGGACTCCTCCATGCCGGCCTTGTCGCTCCAGAGGGTGACGGTGACCGGGCCGGAGTCCCCGCCGCCGTCGTCGCCGCAGGCGGCCAGGAGCGGCGCGGCCGCGGCCCCGGTCAGACCGGCCCTGGCGAGCGTGCGCCGCCGCAGGCCACTGGTGTTCCGGTTCATCGCATTCCTCTTCTCTCAAGGGGTTTCGGGGACTCGGGGAGATCGCGCGGGTTCGCGGCACGGGAGGCCGCGGCCGCGGCGGTGGCAGCCACCCCGGCTCGCACCACCGCGACCATCGGTCCGGTCACCGCGGCCGCGGCCTCCCAGCTCATCCCGTAAGGTCGCACCGCAGCATGATACCGGTTTCTACGGCCTGCTTCGATTTCGGCTGAAACCACCGGACGACACCTCCATGCACGACCGCACAATGCAACGGGAAACGCTTGCTTACGACATGTTCGCGCAAGATCGTCCGGTGGTCAAGCCTCGAAAGTTTCGAATCCGAAACCGTTATCTACTCGGCGGTCAGCAACTGCGACGCGGCCAGGTCCCGGTACAGCTCGTCGGTCTCGATCAGCTCGGCGTGGGACCCGACGGCGCGGACCCTGCCGACATCGAACACGACGATCTGGTCGGCGCTGGTCACCGTCGAGAGCCGGTGCGCCACGACCAGGACGTTGGTCTCCTCGGCGGCGTCGAGCATGACCTGCTTGAGCGCCGCCTCGTTGGCCGCGTCGAGCTGGCTGGTGGCCTCGTCGAGCAGCAGCAGCCGCGGCCTGCGCAGCAGCGCCCGCGCGATCGCCACCCGCTGCCGCTCGCCCCCCGACAGGGTCGTCCCCCGGTAGCCGATGGTCGAGGCCAGCCCGTCGGGGAGCTTCTCGACCAGGTCGAGGAGCCTGGCGCGCTTGAGGACGTCCTCGATCTCGGACTCGGTGGCGTCCGGGGCGGCCATGATCAGGTTCTCCCTGAGCGTCCCGTCCAGGACCGGAGCGTCCTGCTCGACATAGCCGATCATGGCGCGCAGGTCGGCCAGGGGCCACTCGTCGACGTCGCGGCCGTCGATCCGGATCGTGCCGGAGGTGGCCGGGTAGAACCGCTCGATCAGCGAGAACACCGTGGTCTTGCCGGCTCCCGACGGGCCGACGAAGGCCGTCAGGCCCCGACCCGAGGAGTCGAAGGAGACCCCGTGGTGGACGTACGGCAGGTCGTCGGCGTAGCGGAAGGTCACGTCCTCGAACTCGACGCGCGCCGGGCCCTCTCCGGTCGCGGTCGTCTCGGCCGCCGGGTCCTCGGCCTCCAGGCCCGCCACGTCCTCGACCCGCTTGACCGCGGCCAGGCCGACCTGGAGCTGGGACAGCGAGGCGACCAGCCCGTTGACCGGGCCCATCATGTAGAACAGCAGCAGCAGGAAGCCAATCAGGGTGCCCACGGGCATGTCGCCGGACGCGACCCGCGCCCCACCGACGCCCAAGACCATCAGGAACGCGATATTGACCGGCAGCCAAGCCACGACCCCGGCCAGGGCCTCCCAGAGCGAGGCGGTGACACCCTTGTCGCGGGCGACTGTGGCGGCCTCGTCGAGCTTGGCGATCTCCCGTTCCTCGGCGCTGGACGCCTTGACGGTCCGGAAGGCCGAGAAGATCCGCTCCAGGAGCGAGCCCATGTCCCCCAGCGCCTTCTGGGAGTCGCGGGTGGCGTTCTCGATGCGCGGCAGGATGAACATCATCGTGACCACGACCAGGACGACCATGGCCATCGTGGTGCCGAACAGGATCAGGTCGAGCCAGGCCATGAGCGCGATGCCGCCAAGGATCATGAACGAGTCGGTGACCCCGCCGATGACGGTGGTGCTGGCGACGGTGCGCAGGAGATTGGTGTCGGAAGTCAGGCGCGAGACCAGGTCGCCGGGCCGCAGCCGGTCGACCTCGGCGACCTCGAGGCGCACGAGGGTGCCGACGACGCGCCTGCGCACGCCCAGCACGACGTCCTGCCCGGCGATCTGCATCAGGTAGGGCCCCAGGGCGCTGAGGATGCCGCCGACCACGACGACCCCGCCGAGCAGCAGGAGCGTGTCGCGCAGGGACTCGCTCGCCGAGAGGGAGTCGATGACCTCCATCGCGAGCAGGGGCTGGATCAGGCCGACGAGACCGCCGGCGAAGGACAGGGCGCCGCCGATGATCAGCAGGCGCAGGTGTTCTCTGGCGTAGGCCCACAAGCGGGTGATGGGGGCCTTGTCGGGTTTCTCGGTGGTGTCGGCGCCCGGCGGCGCGAGGGCGCCGTCGGCTGCGATGGATTCGGACATGGGTGGTTTCCTCCGCTGGGTGTTGGCGGTTGATCCTCACGCTACCCGGCGGCCCCGACTTTCGCTTCCGCCCAAGGTCGTAGGCCGCAGGTCCCGGCAGGACGCCCCCGGTCCGGCCGAGCGAAGGGGCGTCCTTTCCGTCAGTGAGGGAGCGGCACCGCCTAGTCTTGGGGCGCGGTACCGATCGACCCGAGCCGATTCACGGCTCGCGCGCTTCACCAAGAGGAGGCAGAGAGTGACCGGAAAGGTGCGCTCTGCGGTGAAGCTCGCCGTCATCGCCCGGGAGGCGGGCGTATCGGTCTCCACGGTGTCGAAGGTCGTCAACGGCCGGGCCGACGTGTCCGCCGGCACCCGCGCACGCGTCCGGGGCGTCCTGGACCGCTACGGGTACCCGCTCGACTCCTCCCCCGTCGCGTCGGCGAAGCTCGGCTCGGCGCTGCTCGACGTCATCATCCGCGAACTCGAGTCGGCCTGGTCCTCGGCGCTGCTCAGCGAGGTCGAGCGCGCCGCCGCCGACCGCGGCCTGAACATCGTCGTCTCCACCGTCCAGGCCGATCCGGTCCACCCGATCCCGCCGCGGCGCTGGCTCGACCAGGTCTCGGCGCGCGGGACCTGCGGGGTGCTCGGCATCCTGGTCGACTTCAGCGAAGCGCAGTCGGACTACCTGCGCGACGCGGCCATCCCGCGGGTGGTGGTCGACCCGTCCGCCGAGCAGGAACGGTCGGTGACCACCGTCCGGATCGACAACCGCCGCTCCCAGTACCGCCTGACGCGGCACCTGATCGAACTGGGGCACACGCGGATCGCCATGGTCGACGGCAATCGGCACACGCTGCCGGCCAGGGAGCGCCGAGAAGGGTTCGAGGCGGCGATGCGCGAGGCGCGGCTGCCGATCCGCGAAGCCTGGCGCAAGGACGGCGGCTTCGACCGCGACGACGCCCAGCGGGCGATGACCGAGCTGATGACCGGCCCCGAGCGCCCCACCGCCGTCGCCTTCGCCTCCGACAAGGGCGCACTCGGCGGCCTGGCGGCCGCACGCCTGCTCGGCCTCGACGTCCCCGGGGAGGTGTCGGTGACCGGATTCGACGATATTCCCGACGCCCGGGCCGCCATCCCCGCCCTGACCACGGTGCGCCAGCCGGTCGAGGCGATGGTGGCCGCCGCCCTGGACCGGATCGTCGACCCGCCGCCGGTCGGCCGCAGGATCATGTGCGCGGCCGAGCCGGTCTTCCGCGACAGCACCGCGCCCCCGCGCCGGTAGCCGCTACTCGACCAGGATGGCCAGGCGGCTGTGCCGCTTGGGGACGACGAACCTGCCGGCCGCGATCGGCCCCGAGTCCGGGCGGTGGGCCTCCAGCTTGAGCCGCACGTGGTCGCGGCATTCGCGGTCCCAGACCTGGATCTGCTCGGCGACCTTGTGGGCCAGCCCGTCTCCGGCCGGCCCGTGGCCGCGCACCCCGAGTTCGACCTCGCCCTTGATGTCGGCGCGGCGGCAGGCCACGTAGGCGAAGTCGCCGCCGTCGACCACGGCCGGATTGGCCCAGCGCAGCAGGAGCCGTAGCGAGCCGTGGTCGCCGAAGGGCGCGTTCATGCGCCCGTATCCGGTGAAGGCGCAGGCCAGCCACAGCGACAGCTGCGCGACGTCCGCTCCGGGGAGGACGCGCACGCCGGTCCAGACGGTGGTGCCGCGCTCGTCGAGCAGGCCGCGAGCGCCTTCGGCGGCGACCTCCCGGTCGGCGTGGAAGGTGATGATGCGGCCCTCGGCCAGCTCCACCGTCTGGGACTGGTGGGCGCCGAGCCCCCGCATGGGCATGAATCCGCAGCACACGATCGAGCTGCTGCGCATGACCCCGTCCGAGTAGTCGAAGGCGATCGAGTGCTCGGAGCTGCGGATCTGGAGCGGGGCGACCAGCCGCCCGCCGTCGGCGAGCTGCTCCCACCAGGCCGGGGGCAGGTCCCAGGTGCCGACGGTGACGATGACGCGGTCGTACGGGGCGCCGTCGGCGAAGCCGATCTCGCCGTCGCCGTGGACGACGCGGACCCGGCCGTAGCCGGTGGCCTCCAGTGCCTCGCGGGCGCGCCGGATGGAGTCGGCGTCGAGGTCGACGGTAGTGACCGCGCCGTCCTCGCCGACCAGTTCGGCCAGGAGCGCGGCGTTGTAGCCGGTGCCGGCGCCGATCTCGAGCACCCGCTGGCCGGGGCGGACGTCGAGCTGCTCGAGCATCTGGGTGACGATGGACGGCTGGGAGGCCGAGCTGATCGGATCGCCCTCGCTGTTGCGTTTGGTGACGACCACTTCGTCCTGGTAGGCGGCCTTGACCGAGACTTCGGGCACGAACCGGTGCCTGGGCACGGCGAGCACTGCCCGCTCGACTCGGCGCGACTGCAGGGCGCCGCGCTCGCGCAGTTTGGAGACCAGGGCCGTGCGGCGCCTCCACGCCTCTCCGCGCTCCGGGGCGGCGTCGGCGGGGCCACCGCTGGTGCGCGCGTGCTCACTCACATGGACAAGCCTACGTCCGGTTCGTGGCGACGTCCTCATCCAATTGAGTCACCGGTGTGTCCGCGGCGCCGCCTCGGCGGCTCGGTCGCGGCTCACCAGCCGAAGGCCCGCCAGGTCCACGAAGGCCCGAACCGGTATAAACGGCGGATGGAGCCCGAGGGTCGAGCAGAAGGCGTTGCGAAGCAACGCGAATCACCGTTCGAGGCGCTCCGGCGCCATTTCACGATGCTGGTCTTCCGCGTCCAGTCCGCCTCGGCTCTCGCCTACATGGGCGCCGCGTCGCTGGTCGGCATCGAGGCGGCGGCCCTGATCATCGGTTTCACGACCGTCCTGCCCGTGGCCGTCCCGTTCTTGGTCCTCGTCCTGGGCGGGGTCTACTTCTTCCGTGAACGGCTGCGCGCGGTCTGGACGCGCCTGCGGGGCGGCCGCAGTGAACCCGGGGCGTCCTCGGAGAACTCCGAGGACTGATTCCACCTCGCCGTGCTCCACGACCGGATCGGTCGGGCGGTTCGGTCCTGACGATCGGTCCTAGGACGCGGGCTTGAGGACCGCCAGGTACTCGTGGTGCTGCCGCAGGAGGGCGACCAGTCCCGCGTTGTCCTCGCCGAGGCCGACCTCCTTGCCTCCCGCGAGGATCCCGTCGAGGGCAAGGCCGGTGCCCTCCAGCAGCAGGCCGAGGTCCGCGGGGCTGTAGCAGCGCAGCCGCTGCGTGATCCGCCGCCGCGGTTCGGCCGTGTCCCACCAGGTGTCGACCGCTGTGGACGAGACCGGGTCGAACTGGATGCGCTGCATCAGCTCGTGGCGGTAGCCGCGCTCGGGATGGGCGCTGAGCAGCTCGGACTGTCCGTCCCAGCCGGCCCACACCAGGGGGTTGAAGACGTCGACCAGCGCGGTGCCGCCCGGAGCGAGCCACTCGGAGGCGATGCGGTTCAGGAGCCGGCGCTGATCGGCGTCGGAGCCGATGCCGAACCCGTTCCAGTAGGCCACGGCGTCGAAGCGTCCCTCGAGTTCGATCTCGTAGAAGTCGCCGCGGACGATCCGCAGGCGGTCGGTGCCGAGACGCTCGGCATGGACGGTGGCCCGCTCGGCCCGGTCGGTCAGTTCGACGCCCGTGACGGGGTGTCCGGCCTCGGCCAGTGCCGCGGAGGTATTGCCGTAGCCGCAACCGAGTTCGAGGACGCGCAGCGGCTCGGGTCCGCACAATCGCTGAAGGATTTCGACGCGTCCCCGGTCGCGCTCGCCGACGCCGGACTCGGCCTCGGCCCACCAGTGTCCTGTGCGCGAATAGAAGTCCTGGACCCACTCCATCTGGGGAGCCTATGAGAACGCCACCGGCGCAGGCAACGGCTTTTCCCCTGGATCGAGTCGCCGCGAGAGCGGCGCGCACCAATCGGTTCGGCCCTTCGATCATGAGCTTCTTTTGTTGCGACTCTTGGCTTTTCGCTGATACCATCGCTGGCGGGAGGAGGTTTCGCACAAGCGGTCTACTTATCTTCGGAGCGGTGGCCGCGAGAGACCCTGGAGGTTTCATGACCGCCAAAACATTCCTCGTTCGCGCCGGAGCCGCTGCCGCGGCCGGAGCCCTGGCGACCGTCGGCCTCGCGTCGGCGGCCTCGGCCTCCGAATCGGACGGCTGGTCCTGGCAGAGCGTCGGAACGAGCGCGAAGGACGTCTCCTCGACGAGCGTCCCGACCGCCGACAAGGACGGCTGGTCCTGGCAGAGCGTCGGTGAAGGCACCGACGGCATCCACTGGATCAGCCTCTCGACCGCCGACGACGAAACCGACGGCTGGTCCTGGCAGTAGCCGAGACAGGTAGAGGACTGCGACCCGTGGCGGGCTCCGGCCCGCCACGGGTCTTCGATCTCCCGGCCTTAGGCGGCCAAGACCCGTTCCAGGGCCGCCTCGCCGGCCCGCTTCCAGGTCGGCTTGCCGCCGAGCAGGCCCGCCTCGCCGGCCCGTCCGATGTGCAGCAGCCCGAAACTCCGCCGCAGCGCCCAGCCGCGCGCCCTCCTGACGGTGTCCTCGTCGGCCGCGTACGCGTCGAAGAACCGCTCCGCCCCGCCTTCGGGCAGCAGCAGCCAAGCCGCCGAGAGGTCGGTCGCCGGGTCGCCGGCGCACAGCTCGCCGAAATCGATCACGCCCGCCAGGGCCCCGTCCGCGCTGACCACGTTCGCCGGATGGAGGTCGCCGTGGATCCAGACCGGTGCCCGGTCCCACTCGCGAGCCGCGAGAGCGTCGTCCCAGGCCTCGCGCATTCGAGCGGCCCGTGGGTCGTTCGCCATCCCTTCGAGGTTCCGTTCCGTCTCCTCGGCGAACCGTTCGAGCGGGACGCCGCGATCCGGGTTGGCGGGAGCCTCGCTCGGCGCCTCCCGGTGCAGTGCGGCTAGGAATGCGGCGAGGATCTCCGCCGATCGGACGCCGTGGCGGACCTCCGCCCGGTCGGCGGGCTGCCCCTCGACCCAACTCGTGACGAGCCAGGCGTGGGGAAAGCGGTCCGACGGCGCCCCGAAGCGCACGGGAGCCGAGATCGGCAGGGGCAGGCGCCGAGCCAGCTCGGGGGCCCAACGCCACTCCGTTTCGAGCAGTGCCGGGCCGCGCTCGGTGCGCGGCAACCGCACCGCCAGCTCATCGCCCAGGCGCCACATCTGGTTGTCCCAACCGCCGTCCACCCGCAGCAGTGCCAACCCGGCCAGGTCGGGGTGCTGCTCCCGGAGCAGCGCCCGCACATGTTCCTCTTCCATCACGAACTCACCCAACCAGATCCGGCGGCACCAGCCGATCCGGGCACCGGCCAGGGACTGGCCGCCGCCGAAGAGACGGCTACCGGACTCGAACGGCGTCGGCGACGGCGCGGATCTCGTCGGCGTAGCGCCCCCAGATTCCCCGCGGCAGGTCGTGGCCGACGCCTGGGGTGATCACGAGCTTGGCACCGGGTATGGCCCTGGCCAGGTCGCGGGCCGCCGAGGTGCGCAGCAGCTGGTCGGAGTCGCCTTGCAGGACCACCGCCGGCACGCGGAGATCCGCGAGCCGCCCGCCGCTCCAGTGCGCGCCGAGCTGGCGTCCCATGGTCGAGTCGTCCCGCACTGGGCAGACGTCGTCCTTCTCGATGCGGGAGAGGGCCTCGGCCTCGTCGAACGGGAATCCCGGCGAGGCCAGGGCCCGGGAGATGGCCAGCGACATGGCTATGTCGCCTTCGCGCGTCTCGGGGAAGCGCAGTCGCGCCATCCGCGCGACGGACCCGAAGCGGATGTACCACAGCAGCTTCGCCCTTCCCGCGTCGCTGGAGACGGCCGCGGAGGTGGCGAGGCTGCGCACTCGTTTCGGGTGCCGAATGGCGATGCGCTGGGCGTTCAGGCCGCCGTTGGAGTGTCCGAACAGGTGCGCCGAGTCCCAGCCCATCGCGTCCATGACGGCGGTGGCGTCGTCGGTCACGTCCTCGCCGGTGTAGGCGGGCGGCCGGCGGCGGAACAGCGCGGTCACCGGGCGGGCCGCGGCGGCCGGGAAGTGCGTGGACTGGCCGGCGTCGCGGTTGTCGTAGGAGGCCACGTGGAATCCCCGGGCGATGAGCTCATCGACCAGGCCCGGGGGCCACCAGAACCTGGTCACCGAGGCGCCCTGGACCAGCAGCAGCGGCTCGCCGCCGGTGCCGCCGAGGTCGTCGAAGGCGATGCGGACGCCGCCGTTGTCGGCGTATCCGGTGGGTGAAGGGCTCATGGTTCCTCCCGAGTTCGCGAACAGTGTTCTCAAACTCTAGCGTTCGAGTACAGTGTTCGCAAACATTTGGAGGGCGAGATGACCGACGACACCACGCCGATCTGGCTGCGGCCCGAACGCGCCGCGGTCGGGCGACCGGCCGAACGCACCCGCGCCGAGATCACCGCCGCCGCCATAGCCGTCGCCGACCGGGGCGGCCCCGACGCGGTGTCGATGCGCAACATCGCCGACGAACTGGGCACCGGACCGGCGTCGCTGTACCGCTACGTCGGCGGCCGGGACGACCTGCTCGACCTGATGGTCGACGCGACCGCCGCCGAGTACCGCCTCGACCCGCCCACCGGCGACCACGTTCGCGACCTGGTGGCCGTCGCCGAACAGGCCCGGTCCATCATGCTGCGCCACCCGTGGCTGCCCGAGCTGGTCCTGACCCGACCGGTCCTCGGACCGTGCACACTCGACGTGCTCGACCACGTCCTGGAGGCCCTGGCCGATCACCCGGGCGACGGTCGCACGAAGCTGGAGATCTTCGCGCTGCTCAACGCCATTGCCGCGACATTCGCCCTCAACGAGCTCGCCGCCGGGAACCGGGCTGAACGAGCCGCCGCCTACCTGGGCCACATCGCGGCCGCAGGAGAACGCCCCCGCATCACCGCGCTCTGGGACGAGCTGACCGCCCCGAACGACGACTCGGACGACCGTCGCGCCGAACGGCTGGCCGCGCTCGTCTCCAGCCTGCTCCAATAAGCACCGGACTCCGAGGGTAGGGCCGAACCGAACCACCCGCGCCGCCACGGCACCACGCTGCCTCCATTACGAGTGCCCCGAAGCGGCCCCCTCGGACTCGACGGCGGCGGCCTCTTGTCCGTACTTTTGGGCGAAATCAACTTTGATCATTGAGCCTCACCAGCAGCGGTCAGTCCATGGGGTCGGAGGCGGACATGTTCACCGGGCGGGTGGTTCCGTTCTCCCCTTTTACCTTGGGGTGGAGGGAGAGTTTGATGCGGTGGTGGTTGGACCGGTCGTGGCCGAGTTTGCCGTCGGCGTTGAACATGTTGAGCACCGACAGACCGATGCCGCCGCCCTGGTGCTTGGTGACCTCCAGGGTCAGTTCCAGCTCGATGTCCTGGACTTCGAGGCTGATCTGGTCGTCGGCTTCGGCGATGGCCTCCTTGAGTTCTCGGCGGATCTCGGCCACGGCTTCGCTCAAGGGAATGGGGTCCATCCGCCGACACTAGCGATTCGGCGCCACCGGCGAGTCCCCTGGCGGTGTCGGTTACCCGACAATGTCGGCGACGGTGAGGAGGTGGCCGCTGGCGCCCAGGAGCGACGGCTCGCACTCGATTTCGCGCATGGCCGCGAGGTAGTGGGGGCCGAGTTCGTCGTGGTCGAGGATGTCGTCCAGTTCGGAGATGAGTCCGGCGGGGCCCTGGACCGCGTACTGGCGGACCTCGGGCATGCCGGCCCCGGCGAACTCCGCGGCGATCTCCCCCGGATGATGGAGGTAGGCGGTGGTGAACAGGCCTTGGTCGAAGTACCCGATGTCGCCCTCTTTGAGCGCGCGCAGGCTCTCGTCGGATTCGATCGGGGTGATCCCGTTGAACCTCATGTGGAGCCAGTCGGCCCATCCCGCGGCCCGGTCGATGGTCACGGCGGCGAGGACGCCTCCCTCGCGGGCGGCTCGTCGGGCCTCTCGCAGGGCCCGGACGCGGTCGTCGGGTTCGGTCAGGTGGTACAGCGGTCCCATCAGGAGCACCGCGTCGAAGGAGTCGTCGTCGCAGGGCAGGTCCCTGACGTCGCCCACGCGCGCGGTCACGCCCGGGAGTTCGGCCGCGACGGCGACCTGGCTCTCGACCGGGTCGATCAGCGTCACGCGGTGGCCGTCGGAGGCGAGCCATTCGGAGTGGATGCCGGTCGCCCCGCCGACGTCGAGGACGTCGAGGCCGTCTCCGGGGAGCGTGCGGCGCAGGAGGTCCTGCATTCTGGCGAATTCGAGCCTGCCGCGTCCGGACTTGGTCAGCCGGTCGCGCTCGCCGCCCTGTTCGTAGTACTCCTGGATCTCGAGCTCCAGCCTCCACGCGTTCATGGCGTCGATCTTCGTCGATCGGGGTGGGGCGGGGCGAGTCCTTTTCTGCGGCGGCCGGTCGGGCCTTCGCGCTCCCGCAAGCGTGTCGGGCCGCGCGGCCGGCCGCCGCTCGGACCATCTCACAGCATCGGGACCGGGGCTCGTCGCGCGGGTGGGACCTAACTGGAGGCGACCCGGAACCCGAGCGCGACCAGGACCGCGCCGGTGACGCCGTTGATCCAGGCGCGCACGCTCGGGTTGTCGAACACCTTTCGCAGCAGGCCGACGAGATTGGCCAGGGCCAGGAACCACACGCCGTTGACGGCCGCGGCGACCGCGGCCAGTCCGCCGATCTGGACGAGACCGGAGCCGCCGTCGATGAACTGCGGGACGAGGGCGGTGAAGAACACCAGGGCCTTCGGGTTGAGGACGTTGGTCAGCAGGCCGGTTCGGAACGCCTGCCAGTGGGTGATCTCGCGCGAGAGGTTGAGGCCGCCGACCGGCTTCTTGCGGTCTTTGAGCGCGCTGATGATCGATCGGACTCCAAGGTACACGAGGTAGGCGGCGCCGGCGATCTTGACGACGGTGAAGGCGAGGACGGAGGCGGCCAGGAGCGCGGCCAGCCCGAAGGAGGTGGCCACGACCCAGACGCTGATGCCGAGGGCGACGCCGAGCGCGGTCCACATCCCGGCGACCCGGCCGCCTAGCATAGTGTTCCTGGTCACCATGGCGAAGTCGGGTCCGGGGACGATGGAGGCGATCAGGATCGCCGTCGCGAACACCATCAGCGCGGTCATCGGCGTCTCCTCTCCGCGGGCGCGGGCCGCGGTCAATTCTGACACCGGCGGCCGGGCTTAGAGTGGGCGCATGCGTTCTGGACAGCTCTCCCCGCCCGCCGCTTAGCAGCGGGCCTCTCCCATCCGCGCGTGTCGGGCCGCGGCCCGGCGCGCGTCTCGGTCGTGCCCGCAGATGAGATCCACCTTTCCGAATCTCACGTGCAGGGGAACGCACCTTGTCCACCTCGATCGAAGTCATCGCGCCGGTCGGCGCCTCACGGGCCGCTCGGCGCGGCCTGGTCTTCCTCACCTACACCGGCCTGTCCTGGGGCACTACGGGCGCTGTGGCCGAACTCGTCTACCGGGCCTCGGACTTCGGTCCGATGGCCCTCTCGTTCTGGCGGCAGCTCGGCGGGCTGGTGCTGCTGCTGGCCTTCTTGGCGGTGCGGCCGCGCGCGTCGCGTCCGGTCCGGCCGCTGCGGCGACTGCGGTCGCGGCTGCCGCTGCTGCTCGGCGCCGGGGTCGGAATGGCGGTGTTCCAGGCCGCCTACTTCGTCGCCGTCGAGGCCACCGGCGTGGCGGTCGCGACGATCGTCACGCTCGGGTGCGGGCCGATCCTGACCGCCGCCGGGGCCCGGGTGCTGCTGGGCGAGCGGATCGGCCACGGCGGTCTGGCGGCCGTGGCGGGGGCGCTGTGCGGGCTGGGAATCCTGGTCGGCTGGAATGCCGAGGGCGTGGCGACCACCGCGGGGATAACGTTGTCCGTGATTTCGGCGGCAGGATACGCGACCGTCACGCTCCTGGGCCGCCTGGCCGGGCGGGGCCCGGTCGGCGAGGACCCGTTCGCGCTGACGGTCTGGTCGTTCGGGGTCGGCACGGCCGTGCTGCTGCCGCTCGCCCTGGCCGAGGGGATCGCCCCGGCCGGCGAGGGGACGGCGGCCGCGTTCGGCCTCGTGGGCTACCTGGCCGTGTTCACCACCGCGCTGGCCTATCCGCTGTACTTCGCCGGGACGGCGAGGGTACGCGCGGCCACGGCGTCGGTGATGATGCTGCTGGAGCCGGCCAGCGCGGCCGCGATCGCCGTGGGCTTCCTCGATGAGCCGCTGACGGCGGCCACCGCGCTCGGGACGCTGGTGCTGCTGGGGTCGATCGCGCTGCTGGCGGTGGCCGAGTCGCGGCGGCCGGCCCTCGGTTAGCGGCGGGCGACCAGGAGTGCGACCGGGGCCAGCAGTGCCGCCCCGATCCACAGCACGCTCGTGGTCGACACCGTGTCGACGGCCACGCCCCCGGCCCAGGACCCGATCGCGATCGAGAGGTTGAACATCATGGTGTTCAGGCTGGTCGCGATCTCGGTCCGGTCGGGGGCGGCGCGCATGTACCAGGTCTGGACGGCCGGGGAGACCAGGCCGTAGCCCAGGCCCCACAGGATCAGGACGGCCGCGGCCGAGACGGTGTCGCCGACTGTCAGCGCCATCAGGACCATCGCGGCGGCGATGGCCGCCGACAGGCCGACGAGGGTGCCGCGCAGCCGCTTCCCGATCAGGGCCCCGGCGGCGAAGGTGGCCGCCAGCGCGGCGATGCCGTAGACCATCAGCAGGCCCGAGACGCCCCCGGCGCCGATGCCGTTGCCGATCAGGATCGGCCGCAGGTAGGTGAAGGCGATGAACTGCCCGGCGACGATCAGGAAGGTCAGCAGCAGTCCGGTGCGGACCCCGGAGGATTCGCGAAGCAGCCGCGGCAGGTCGGAGAACCGCGCGCTCCCGGCGGAGGGCAGGGGTGGCACCAGGACCCAGACGGCCGCCAGGACGACCAGGGCCAGTACGCCGAGGCCGACCATGGCGGCCCGCCAGCCGAGCAGGTCGCCGACGAGGGTTCCGGCCGGGACGCCGACGACGCTGGCCGCGCCGATGCCGCCGAAGATCACCGCGGTCGCGCGCGGGACGTACCGCTCGGGCACCAGCCGCACGGCGATGCCTCCGGCGATGGACCAGAAGGCACCGATGGTCACGCCGACCAGGACGCGGGCGGCGAGCATGAGCGCGAAGTCCTCGGCGAGCGCGGCGGCGAGGTTGGCGCCCGCCACCAGGACGGCCAGGCCGAGCAGGATGCGGCGGCGGTCGGCGCGTCCGGCCAGGACGATGCTGACCGGGGCGGTGGCGGCGGCCACCAGGCCGGGGACGGTGACCATGAGCCCGGCCCGTCCGGCGCTGACGCCGAGGTCGGCGCCGATGTCGGTGAGCAGGCCCACCGGCAGCAGTTCGGCGGTGATGACGGCGAAGACGCCGAGGGCGACGGCGGCCACGGCCAGCCATTGCCGGAGGGTGGCGCGTTCGACGCCGGGGGTGGTCTCAGTGGTGCGCTGGTCAAGGGCGGTCACGACGCTAGGCCTTTCGCAGAATCGGTTCTCGGCACGACCCTCGCGGGTCTTCATATGCCGGAACCGGTCCGCCACTCGGTCCTGCGTCGGTGCCGCGGGCCAGATCCGCACAGGGGCCGCGTTCGCGGCCGGGACTTATAGTCGATCCCTTGACGGTGTGCGGGCCTCGCCGTGGCCGAGTGCGCGTAGCACTCGGGGCGCCACCGATGTGCAAGGATAACACCGCGCGCGACACCCCTACCCGAAAGGAACACGAGCCTATGTCAGCTGAGGGCGGCACCAAGGCGATCCTGGCCGCGCTGGCGGCCAACACCGGAATCGCGGTGAGCAAGTTCATAGCCGCCGGGATCACCGGCTCGGCGTCGATGCTGGCCGAAGGCGTCCACTCGGTGGCCGACGCGTCCAACCAGGCGCTGCTCCTGCTCGGCAAGAAGCGCTCTGAGCGCGAAGCGAGCCCGGCGCACCCGTTCGGATACGGCCGCGAGCGCTACATCTACGCGTTCATCGTCGCGATCGTGCTGTTCACCGTCGGCGGGCTGTACGCGATCTACGAGGGGTACCACAAGCTCTCCGACCCGCACGAGCTGTCGTCGCCGATGGTGGCGGTCGTGGTGCTGGTGATCGCGATCGTGCTCGAATCGTTCTCGCTGCGCACGGCGGTCAAGGAGTCGAACGCGGTGCGCGGCGAGCGGACGTGGGTGCAGTTCGTGCGCGGCGCGAAGTCGCCGGAGCTGCCGACGATCCTGCTGGAGGACATCGGCGCGCTGGTCGGCCTGATCGCCGCGCTGCTGGGCGTCGGGCTGTCGATCCTGACCGGGGACCCGATCTTCGACGCGATCGGCACGCTCGTGATCGGCGTGCTGCTGGTCGCCATCGCGGTCGTCCTGGCCGTGGAGATGAAGAGCCTGCTCATCGGCGAGTCGGCCTCGCTGGACAACATCGCCGCGATCGAGGCGGCGATCACCGCCGACGGCTCGATCAACCGGATCATCCACCTCAAGACCCTCCACATCGGGCCCGAGGAGATGCTGGTGGCCGCGAAGATCGCGATCGAGCGCGGCGAGACCGGGGCCGAGATCGCCGCCGAGATCGACGGGGCCGAGAGCCGCATCCGCGAGGCGGTCCCGCTGGCGATGCAGATCTACCTCGAACCGGACCTGGATCGGGTCCGTGCGGAGCGGTAGCGATGGTGCCGCCGCTGCGCGGCGGCACCTCCTCCCCTATTCGGCGCCGAGCAGTTCGAGCAGCCGCGGCACCGGCACCCGGTAGCTGTGGCCGATCCGGAGCACCTGGACGGGGAACTCCCCGTCCTTGGCCAGCCGGTAGGCCACGGTCCGTCCGATCCCGAGGATCTGCGCGGCCGTCTCGACGTTGGTCATGACTCCGAGCGCCTTGACCCGTTCGACGGTCCACACCTCGTCCTCGGCGACGTTCGAAAGCCCCGCCTTCGCATCCGGTGTCATGCGATTCCTTTCCTCATGATCCGAGCAGGCACGGGCGGCCCGCACCCGGACGTCATGGACCAGTCGACCCCATGCGGCACCCTCGTGTCCAGACCGGATCGGCCGTATTCACCCGTACGCGTGGCGGATCGGCGCCAGGCTGGGCGGGATCGGACGGCATCGGGCCCGAGCGCGGGACCCGGGCCGGCCGATGATGTCAGTCGTCGGGGAAGATCCACCGCAGGTCCGGCGGCACCAGGGTGGCCGACTCGAGCAGCTCGACGACCAGGTGGTGGTTGAGGGCGTTGCCGACCGGCTCGCCCACCTCCTCGCGGGTCAGGCCGCGCACGCCCTTGCGCGAGAGGCGGGACCGCACCCGCGTGGCGATCCGCTCCACGCGCCGGTCGCTCCAATTCCCGTCGGGTTCGACGCGGTCGAGCGCTTCGGCGGCCTCGCGCCGGGAGACCGGCTGCGGGAACTCCTCGTGCAGGAGGTAGCGCTGCGCCAGGGCCACCATCACCAGCCGCTCCTCCCCGCTGAGCGCCCAGGCCTTCTGGTTGGTGTCGGCGGTGTGCACGTCCGGGGGCCGGTAGCCGCTCTCGGGCACCACGTACAGCTCCATGAGGTGCTCGCGCCGCTGGGAGCCGCGCACGAACAGCGGCGTGTAGCCCTCGGGAAGCGCCACCGGATCGTCCTGCGGGGACACCAGCCGCGAGCCCGGCAGCCGCACCGGAGTCCTCCCGAGCGCGTCGACCCACCAGCGGCCGGTCCGGTGCGTGAGTCTGCCGTGTTCGCGGCTGACGGCGCGGTCCTTGCCGCCCAGGCAGACGTGCACCTCGTCCCGGTTCCGTCCGAACAGGATCGACCGGCCTTCCCTGGGCCCGAACGCGATGCCGCCTTCGAGGGAAAGGGCGTAGATCATCCCCGGCGGGGGCCGGTCGGGAAGGCCGGACTCGAGCCGATCGGGAACGCCGAGCGCGAGCGTCGCCAGGTCGGCAGGGAGGCTCGCTCCCTGATCAATATCGGTCACATCGACCTCCAACTGCCGCGTCCCCCCTACGTTGGCACGCCGCGGTCGGGACCCCTCCCGCCCGGGACGGACTACAACTGTATGACCTAATCAGCACAGGAGGATTCCGATGCGCCGCAGCCCGATCGCGATCGCTCTCACCGCAGCGGCCATGCTCGCTCCGGCCGCCTGCGGGCAGGGCGATGGGCTGCCGGAAGCGGACGACGGCACCGATTACGACACCTGCTTCGAGGGGACCTGCACCGTGCTGGTCACCGAAGGGGTGGAGGTCGAGATCGACGAGTCGTTCCAGGTCGGCACCGTCTCGGTCGAATCGATCAATGACGACACGGTCGACTTGGAGGCCGCCGGCGGCGGCCTGTCGTTCACGCTCGCGGTCGATACCACCGGCAACTTCCAGGGCCTCCTCATCGTCGAGGTCCTCGGCATCGAGGGAGACGAGGCCGTCCTGCGGTTCTATCCGGCCTAGCGGGTCGGCCGACTCAGCCCTCCGCGAGCGCGGCGGCGGCCGGTTCGGCAAGGTCCAGGGCCATCTCGCACAATTCCTCGTTCGGGGCGTCGCCGTAGACCAGCAGGCGGACCAGTTCGGCGGTGGTGGTGCCGTCGCCATCGGCGCTAGGGCCCTGACGGTGCACGATGCTGACCAGGCACGAGTCGTCGGTCCAGCGGTCGCGCTGGAGGTAGGCCTCGCGCCCGCCGAGCGTGATCGGCTCGCCTTCCTCGGCGGTGAGAGGGTCGCTGCGCTGGAACAGGATCCGCAGCCGGTAGTCCCTGGTGGTGCTGCCCCAGTTGCACTCCCATTCGCCGTAGTTGACGACCGGGTGGGTGGCGTCGATGCCGGGGAACAGTTCGAGCTCGTCGTTGCCGAGGAGGTCGCAGGCGCTGAGGCTGATGAGCGAAGACGGGTCGAGATCGTCTTCGCGCCTGGGGATCTGTCCCTGCTCGAGCACGTCGAGGGCGGTGCCGACGGCCAGGTCGGCCATCGCGCACAGGTCGACGTCCCGGCCTCGGTCCTGGGCGGCGTCGATCGAGATCAGGTGCCTCCCGTCGGGCAGGACCAGCTGCCGTTCGCATATCTCGGGCGCCTCCGGGTCGAGGCGGACGACGCCGACCTGCCCGATCATCTCGACCTGGCCCGAGGGCGGGTGCTGGGAGGTGCGCCAGATGTCCACCTCGACGTCCACCTCGTCCTGCCCGAGGTCGACGACCACGTCGCAGGAGTTGAATATGCCCTGGTCGGTGTCGAACCGGGCCTCGCCGTAGTCGGTGTAGTCGTCGGGGTCGAGCAGGGCGCAGGGATCGGCGGTGACCGCCTCGCCGATGAGGTCGACCTGCTGTCCGACGGTGCCGCCGTCCGCGGTGCCTTCTCCGGGGGCGCCGCCGGTGTTCCAGTAGACCAGTGCCACGGCCGCGGCCACGGCGATCGCGGCGGATCCGCCGCTCCAGGCGAGGTTGCGGCGGGTCAGCAGTGCCGCTCGCGGTTCGGAAACCGGCGTTTTGCCGAGGGTCTCGGCCGCCTCCCCGGCTCCGGGACGCCGCTTGGGGTCGAAGTCCAGCATGGACGACAGGAGCTGTTCGAGCCCCCCGGCGCGGCGGGGCGCGTCGATCTCGCGCTTGATGGTGCGGCGCAGGCGCGCGAGCTGGTTGCCCCGGCCGAACGGGGAGGCGCCCTCGATCGCCTCGAACAGGGTCGCACCCAGCGAGAACACGTCGGAGGCCTTGGTGAAGCGGCCGCCGTCGGCGACCTCAGGGGCCAGGTAGCCGGGGGTGCCGGCCAGGCGGCCGGAGACGGTGATGGTCTCGGCGTCGTAGACCAGGCGGGAGATCCCGAAGTCGGCCAGTTTGGCGCGGTCGTCGGCGGCGACGAGGATGTTGCCGGGCTTGAGGTCGCGGTGGAGGATGCCCTCGCGGTGCACCGCGGCCAGGGCGTCGGCCAGCTGCGCTGCGATCTCGGCGGCCCGGTCGGGGGCGAGGCGGCCGAGTTCGGCCAGGGTGCGTCCGCCGGGGATGTACTCCATGACCAGCCACCAGTCGTCGCCGTCGCGGATCACGTCGTGGACGGCGACGACGTTCGGGTGGTTGACCTTCGCGGCTGTGCGCGCCTCCGACCGCAGCCGCTCGGAGTCGGCGTCGTCGGCGTCGGACAGCGCGCGTTTGAGCGCGACGGTCCGGTCCAGTTCGGTGTCGGTCGCCCGCCACACCTCTCCGTGGCCGCCGGAACCGAGCCGTTCGTCCAGCCGGTAACGTCCGCCGACCTTCCTGCCTTGGCGCACCGTTGCTCCTGTCGCCGTTCTAGATCGCTCCAGTCATGGATAGCAGCCCCGAAGTTGGTCTCCGGGACCGGTCGGACGTCTACGCCGAGGCGCGGCGGGTGCGCCACAGCAGCCACACGAAGTACGGCGTGCCGATCAGCGAGCACACCAGGCCGGCCGGGATCTGGGCCGGGGCGATGACGGTGCGGCCGAGGGTGTCGGCGACGCTGACCAGCAGCGCCCCCAGCAGCATCGCCGCGGGCAGGGCCCGGGAGGCGCGGGAGCCGACCAGGGCGCGCGCCAGGTGCGGGGCGACCAGGCCGACGAACGAGACCACGCCGACCACGGCGACGGCCGCGGCGGTCAGCAGCACCCCGGCGGTCAGCAGCGACAGGCGGCTGGGCTCCAGGCGGACCCCGAGGGTGCGCGGGGTGTCGTCGTCGAGGGTGAGCAGGTCGATCTCGCGGCGGTGGGAGGCGATGAACGGCACCAGCACGACCAGCGCGACCGCCACCGGCAGCAGCCGCTCGGCGGTGCGCCCGTAGGTGGACCCGGACAGCCAGGTCATGGCCTTCGGCGTGTTCCAGGGGTCGGAGTAGATGATCAGCAGGGTGACCGCGGCCAGCGCGATGGCCGAGACGCCGATGCCGATGAGCACGATCCGGGCGGTGTCGAGCCCGCCGCGCCAGGCCAGGCCGTAGACGACGGCGAAGGCGGCCACGGCCCCGGCGGCGGCGCAGGCGGTGATCGTCCACGGCCCGGCCCCCGGCGCCCAGGTGATGAGGGCGACCGCGCCGACACCGGCCCCGCCGGTGACGCCGAGGATGCCCGGCTCGGCCAGGGGATTGCGGCACACGCCCTGGATGACCGTCCCGGCCGCGGCGAGCGCGGCCCCGGCCAGGATCGCGGCGGCCACGCGCGGATAGCGCTGGTCGATGATCCAGGTGTAGGCCCGGCCCGTGTTGCCGCCCAGCCAGTTCCAGAGGTCGCCGCCCAGCAGCATCGTGTCGCCCGAGAGCATGCCCGCGAGCAGGGCCGCGGCCAGCAGGGCGGAGAGGACGACGGTGATGAGCGCGAAGCCGGCGCGGGTGCGTCCGGCCGCGCCGTGGAGCATGGCCGGGCGTCCGGCCGTGCCCGCGTCGGTGGCGCGGCGGGCCAGCCACACCATCACCCCGGCGCCGAGGACGGTGGTGGTGACGCCGACGGGGATGATGTACCCGGCGCTGCCGCCGAGCACGGCCCGGACGGCGATGTCGGCGCCCATGAGTACGATCGCACCGCAGATGGCGCTGAAGGGCACCAGCAGCCGGTGCGGCAGCAGGTCGGGGACGCGGTTCGCGATGAGGCGGGCGATGACCGGCGCGGCCAGGCCGACGAATCCGATGGGTCCGGCCACGGACACCGCCGAGGCGGCCAGCAGCAGCGAGCAGACCACGGCGGCCAGGCGGGTGCGCCGCACGCCGATGCCGAGGCTGGCGGCGGCGTCGTCGCCCAGGCGCAGCACGTCGAGGCGGGGCCCGACGGCGACGGCGGCGACCAGGGCGGCCAGGACGATCGGCCCGGTCTGGGTCAGCGGCCCGAGGCCGGTCAGGCTCAGGCTGCCCGAGCCCCACGCGAAGAGGCTGATGGTGTTCTCCTGGAACAGCAGCAGCAGGAGCGTCACGAGGGCGTTGGCGGCCAAGGTGACCGCCGATCCGGCGAGGATGAGCCGGGTGGTCGAGGCGCCGCCCCCGGCCGAGACGGCCAGGACGAGGGCCGCGGTGGCGGCCGCGCCGACGAAGGCGACGCCGACTCCCGACAGGACCGGCAGGCTGATGCCGAAGGCGGCGACGACGGCGACGGCCAGGTAGGCGCCGCCGGTGACCGCGAGCGTGTCCGGGCTGGCCAGGGGGTTGCGGGCGATCGACTGGAGCAGTGCCCCCGAGGCGCCCAGAGCGATGCCGACCAGCGCGGCCGCGCCCAGCCGCGGCAGCCGCGAGTCGGTCAGGACGTGCAGGGTCGTCTCGTCGGCGCGGCCGGTCAGCAGCCCCAGGAGGTCGCCGGCGCCGATGGACGACGACCCCTGGGTGACGTGGAAGGCCGCCAGCGCGACCAGGAGCGCGACTGCGAGCGCGAACGCGGACGCCGCAGGCAGGAAGCGGGTCCGCGGCCGCGCCGCGGCTCCAGGCCGCGCCGGCGGGGCCTGGAGGGTGCTCAAGAGGTGTAGACCTCGGCGAGGAAGTCGAGCAGGACCTCGCTGGAGGCCGGGCCGCCGAAGGTCCAGGCGCCATCGGTCAGCTGGTAGGTGTGGCCGTCCTCGACGAACTGGAGGTTGGCCCAGATGTCGTTGGCGGGCAGGGTCTCGGTGAACGGGCCGGTGCCGTCGGCGTCGTTGTAGATCAGGCGCAGGTCGGTCTCGGCGTACTCGGACATGCCTTCGATGTCGTTCTGCCCCAGGCCCCATTGGCCGTCGGTCTCGCCGTCCCAGGCGTTGGTCAGGCCCACCGCGGTGGCGAGGTTGCCGACCAGGGAGGTGGGGCCGAACATGCGGATGGCGACCGTGCCGCCCTCTTCCCAGCCGTCGACCCACAGGTAGGGGATGTCGGCGGTGCCGGCCTCGCCGATGGCGGCGGCGACCTCGCCGATCTTGGCGTTGAACGCCTCCATGAGCTCGTCGGCCTCGTCGGTCTTGCCGAGCAGCTCGGCGATCATGTAGAGGTCCGAGCCCATGCGGGTGAGGTTGTCCTCTTCGGAGGAGCCTTCGGCGACCAGGACGGGCGCGAACTCGCTGATCGAGTCGATGAGGGCCTCGTCGTCGGACTCCATGATGACCAGGTCGGGGCTGAGCGAGGCGATCGAGTCGACCGAGGGCTCCTGGCGGGTGCCGACGTCGGTGACCGAGTCGTCGAGCGGGACGGAGGCGCCGACCCAGGTCTGGTAGCCCTCGACGTCGGCGACGCCGGCGGGCATCACCCCGAGGCTGGCGGCCATCTCGGCCTCGGCCCATTCGAGGGCGACGATGTTCGTCGCCGGAGCGTCGAGTTCGACCGTCTCGCCGGTAGCGTCGGTGACCGAGACCGGGCCGGACTCCTCGGATGGCTCGTCGCCGCCGGAGTCGGAGCCGGACTCGGTGGTGCCGCAGGCGGCCGCGGCGAGGAGGGCGGCCACCGCGGGCAGCGCGATGAGGGCACGTGGGTGGATTCGCATCGGGTTCCTTACTTGTTGGCGGCCGGCTCGGCCAGTCGCCGCCGGTTGTGGCGGCCGAGGGGCCGACAGGAGAGCAGGCCGGTTACGGGGTCGGCGTCGACTTCGATGTCGATGCCGTAAGCGGTAGTGAGGTGCTCGCCGGTGAGCACCTCGGCCGGGGTTCCGGACGCGAGGACGCGTCCTTCGCACATCAGGACCGCGCGGTCGGCGACCGCGGCGGCCTGGTCGAGGTCGTGGAGGACGACGCCGACGGCGGTGCCGTGGTCGTCGGCCAGGTCGCGAACCAGGTCGAGGATCTCGACCTGGTAGCGCAGGTCGAGGTGGTTGGTGGGCTCGTCGAGCAGGAGCACGCCGGTGTCCTGGGCCAGGCAGGAGGCCAGCCAGACGCGCTGGCGCTCGCCGCCGGAGAGGGAGTCGACGCCGCGGGAGGCCATGCCGGTGATCCCGCAGATGTCCATGGCGCGTTCGACGGCGGCCGGTCCGTCCTCGTCGCCGGCCCTCCAGCGGCCGCGGTAGGGGTGGCGGCCGTAGCCGACGACGTCGACCACGCGGACGCCGCCGGGCACGGGCCTGGACTGCGAGAGCAGGGCGACCCGGCGGGCGAAGGACTTGGGGCTGAGCGCGGCGGCGGGCACGCCGTCGTCGAGGGCGATCTCCCCGGACTCGGGGCGGTGGAGGCGGGCGAGGGCGCGCAGGACGGTGGACTTGCCGCTGCCGTTGGGGCCCAGCAGCGCGGTGACCTCGCCGGGCTCGACGGCGATGTCGGCGCCGTGCACGACGGTCTGGCCGAAGTAGGCGAGTTCGAGCGAGCGTCCGCGCAGGCCGGCATCCTGAGACATGAGGCAAGGCTAACCTACGAATCCGGAAGGCTGGAGCCCCCTGCCCGGCGGAGTCGCAGGCCACTGCGCGTTCGACTCGTAGCGCCTATTGAAGAATTCTGTTCATATAACCGGCTAAGGGGTCGAAACGGGGTTACTGTGAGGCCGTCAGTATCGCGAAGCACGTGGCGGACCTCGTGCGACCCAAGCCGAGGCCACGGCGCACGTGAGAGCCGAGGGAGGGTACCGCGATGGCCCGCAGTACGAGCCGAAACTGGGCGGTCGGGGGCACGATCTTCGCCGCCAGCATGATGATCATGGTCGGCGTGTGGCAGGTGCTCATAGGCATCGCCGCCATCGCCGAGGACACGATATTCGTAACTACGCCCGACTACATCTACCAGCTCGATCTGACCGGCTGGGGCTGGATACACCTGATCATCGGCGGCCTGGCGGTGATCACCGGCCTGTTCATCTTCGGCGCCCAGGAGTGGGCTCGATGGGTCGGCATCGCGCTGGCGATCGTGTCGGCGATCGGCCAGTTCTTCTGGATGCCCTACCAGCCGCTGTGGTCGATGGCCGTGATCGCCGTCGACGTCTTCGCGATCTGGGCACTGGCGACCGTGGGCGAAGGCATGGGCGGCGGCTTCGACGAGCGCCGCACCGAGACCGGCGAATGGTCGAGCATGGACACCCAGGACCAGCCGATGACCACCAACCCGAGCCGCACCATGGACGACGCGCAGCAGTCCGCGAGCGACGCTGCCAAGGCCGAGCACCGGATGCCGCCGGGCGCGGCACCGCAGTAGCACCGGAGCGCAACTCGGCCCCGGCTCAAACGAACCGGGGCCGACGCGCGCGGCCGGACCAGGGCCGCTCCCCCGTCCTCAGTCCTCAGACTCGGCTCGACGGGGATCCTCGATGGTCCAGACGTGTTCGCCGCTTCCGGCCTCGACCGGGTCGGCCCCTGGGAGGGTGACCAGCGCGGTCGTGTTGGGAGGCACGGTCGCGCGCACGGTGACGCGGCCGTCGCGCGCCTCCCAGCGCACCGACGCTCGGCCGTACGGCGTCTCGTGCTCCGTTGCGGCCCAGTCGAACCCGGCCAGCGGGACCGGCGCGACCGCGATCCGCCGGTAGCCCGGCTCCAACGGGGCGAGCCCGGCCACCGTGCGGTGGAGCCAGTCGGCGATGGCGCCGAAGGCGTAGTGGTTGAACGAGGTCATCTCCCCCGGGTTGATCGTGCCGTCGGCGAGCATGGAGTCCCACCGCTCCCAGATGGTCGTGGCGCCCATGGAGACCGGATACAGCCACGAGGGGCACTCGGTCTGGAGCAGCAACCGCCGCGCGGTCTCGGCGTGTCCGGAGCGCACCAGCGCGTCCTGGATCAGCGGCGTGCCGACGAACCCCGTGCCGATCCGGTGCTCGGCGCCGCGGACCAGCGCCGCCAGCCGCTCTCCGGTATTGGCGACCAGTTCCGGGTCGGTGACCAGCTCGAACATGATCGCCAGGGCGTAGGCGGTCGGCGCGTCCGACATCAGCCGCCCGGCCGGGGTGAGGTACTCGCGCGTCCAGGCCGATCGGATCTCCTCGGCCAGGGCCCGGTACCGGTCGGCGTCCTCGGCCAGGCCCAGTTCGCCGGCGGCGCGGGCGACCAGGTCGGCCGAGCGGTGAAGATAGGCGCTGGCGACCAGGTCGGGATCGGCCTTCGCTTTGCCTGGCTCGTCCGGCGGGGCGTCGGGGTCGAGCCAGTCGCCGAACTGGAACCCGCCCTCCCACAGCCGCCGCGGTCCGGCGATGGCCGCGATGTGGTCGGCCCAGGCACGCATGCTCGGGTACTGCCGCTCCAGCACGCCCCGGTCGGCGAACCGCTCGAACAGGACCGAGGGGACGACGGTGGCGGCGTCTCCCCAGGCCGCGGCCGGTTCCTTGCCCCATTCGAGCACGTTGGGCACGATGAACGGGACCGCCCCGTCCTCGGCCTGCTCGAGCGCGAGGTCCTCCAGCCACGAGGCCAGGAAGCCGTCGCAGTCGAACAGGTAGGCGGCGGTGGGCGCGAAGACCTGGATGTCGCCGGTCCATCCGAGGCGCTCGTCGCGCTGCGGGCAGTCGGTGGGGACCGACAGGAAGTTGCCCCGCATGCCCCAGACGACGTTCTCGTGGAGGCGGTTGACCGCCTCGTGGGAGGAGTCGAACCAGCCGGTGCGCTCCATGTCGGAGCCGAGGACGACGGCGGTGACGTCGGCCGGGTCGAAACGGCCCGGCCAGCCCTGGATCTCGGCGTAGCGGAAACCGTGGAAGGTGAACTCGGGCTCCCAGGTCTCGGTCCCGGCTCCGGCGAGCGTGTAGGAGTCGGCGGCCTTCGCGTGGCGCAGCGGACGGGTGCCGAGTTCGCCGTGTTCGAGGACCTCGGCGTGTCGCAGGACGACCGTGTCGCCGGCCCGGCCGGAGACGCGGATGCGGAGGCGGCCGACCAGGTTCTGTCCGAAATCGACCACGGTCCTGCCGCTGGGCGTGGTGATGACCTCCTTGACCGGGACCTCCTCTGTGGCGCGCACCGGCGGGGCGGTGCGCGCGACCGGCGTCATCGCCCGCGCCGGGTCGGGCCGGGCGTCGAGCCAGCCGGAGTCGTCGAATCCGGCCGAGGACCATCCGGGGAGTTCGCGGCGGGCGTCGTACGACTCGCCGGCGTAGATGCCGGAGGCGGTGACCGGCCCGTCCGCGGTGGCCCGCCACGCGCCGTCGCCCGTGGCTACCACTTCGGTGGTGCCGTCGCCGTATTCGAGGACGAGCTGCGCGGCGAAGCTCGGGTACTTGCCGTAGAACGGCTTGGCCTGGCCGTGGAAGCCGAACCGCTCGGTGTACCAGCCTCCGGCCAGGGCCGCGCCGAGCGCGGCCCGGCCCTGGCGCAGCAGAGCGGTCACGTCGGTCGTCTCGTGGACGAGGCGGTGCTGGTAGGCGGTCCATCCGGGCTTGAACCGCTCGTCGTCGACGGCGACGCCGCCGATCTCGACCCGGTAGAGCCCGCGCCCGGCCGTGTAGAGGGTCGCCGACTCCAGTCCGGAGCGCACCGCGAACTCGCGGCGCAGCAGGACCGGCTGCCCGACGTCGGCCGGTTCGGGGACGGTGACGAAGCGGGCGCGCCATTCGTCCTCGCCGAGGAATCCGGCCCGGATCTCCAGCGGCTCGCTCCAGTCCGAGGCGGCACCGTCGGAGCCGTGGACGCGCACGCGCAGGCTGCCTTGCTCGCGGGGCCGCAGCGACTCGAACGGCCAGGCCACCAGGGCCGATTCGCGGCCCTCGACGCGGGCGCGGGCGCTGACGCCGTCGCGGGTCCATTCGATGTCGGCGGCGGTCTGGGTCCAGTCGGCGGCGGTCGTCTCGGTCTTCCAGGACAGGCGCGGGCGCGGCGTGCCGACGTACGGGGAGTCGGCGCGGTACTCGGCGCGCACGGCGTGGACGGTCGCTTGCATTGGGTGCTCCTGGTTCGCTCAGCCCTTGACCGCGCCGGAGGTCAGTCCGGCGACGATCTGGCGGTTGAAGAAGGCGTACATGATCAGCGGCGGGACGGTGATGAGGAGGATGTCCATGAACAGCAGGTTCCACTGGGTGGTGAACTGGCTGCGGAAGTTGTAGAGGGTCAGCTGCACGGTCGCGTTCTCGTCGCCGGGCAGGAAGTACAGCGGATTCTGGAAGTCGTTGAAGACCGCCACGGCCTGCACGATGACGACGGTGACGATGACCGACCGCAGCAGCGGGAGGACCACTTGGAAGAACAGGCGGACCGGCCCGGCGCCGTCGATGATCGCCGCCTCGTCGACCTCTCTGGGAATCGTGGCGACGAAAGCCCGGAACAGCAGGACGCAGAACGACAGTCCGAAGGCGACCTCGATGAGGATCAGTCCGCCGAGCGTCGCGTACAGGCCCAGCCGCTGGAGGACCCAGATGGTCGGCACCACCGCGGGCGGGATGATCAGCCCGGCCAGCACCAGCGCGTTCAGCAGCGGCGTCCACCGGTTGGGCCGGCGCTGCATCACGTAGCCGACCATGGCGGCGAACACGACCATGATCGCGATGCTCGCTACGGTCAGGATCGTGCTGTTGACGAACGCGGTCAGCAGCATGTAGTCGCGGGCCTCGACGACCGCGACGAGGTTCTCCCAGATCGCCCACTCGGTCGGCAGCGAGAACTCCAGCAGCGCCGACTCGGCGCGGGTCTTGGAGGCGGTCAGGAAGATGAACGCGAACGGGACCAGGAAGACCACGGCCGAGACGGCGATGGCGACGATCCCTGAGAGGATTCCGCCGGGACGCTTCATCGCTCCACCTCCCGGCGGCTCAGGCCCCAGTACAGGGGCACCATGAGGGCGCTGACCAGCAGGAACAGCACCACGTTTCCGGCCGCGGACAGGCCCCAGAACCCGGCCTGGTACTGCTTGAAGATCACCGAGGCGATCACGTCGGAGGTGAAGCCGGGGCCGCCGCGCGTCATGGTCCAGATCAGGTCGAACGACCGCAGGCCGCCGATCAGCGACAGGATGATCACTGTGGACGTCGCCGGCCACAGCAGCGGGAGGATCACGTACCGCAGGTTCTGGACCCGGGTGGCTCCGTCGACGCGGGCAGCCTCGAAGTACTCCTGCGGGATCGCGACGATCCCGGCGATGTAGATGAGCGTGGCCAGTCCGACGCCCTTCCACACGTCGACCAGGGCCACCGACACCAGCGCGAGGCTCGGATCGGTCAGCCAGCCGGGCCCGGCGACGCCGAGGACCTCCAGAACCCGGTTGATCAGGCCCTCGGCGGGGTCCATGAGCACCGAGAAGGTGACGCCGACGCCGACGGTGCTGACCAGGACCGGGAAGAACACGACCGAGCGCAGGTAGCTGCGGGCGATGATCTGCGAGGTCAGGTAGACCCCGAGCAGCAGCCCGAGCACGACTTTGAGCCCGGAGGTGAGCGCGCCGTAGACGACGGTGTTGATCAGGCCCCGGAGCAGGTACGGCTCCTGGAAGAACAGCACGAAGTTCTCCAGGCCGATGAACTCCGATCCGGCGATGGACCAGCGGGTGAAGGCGAAGTAGAACGAGGCGACGGTCGGGACTACGAATAGCGTGCCGTAGACGGCCGCCGCGGGCAGGTAGAACCACATCGGATAGTGGCTCCTGGGGTCGCGCCGCCGCGTGCGCGGCGGGCGCAGGACAGTGGTGGTCATGGGATCTCCTCCGGAGTGACCGTGTCCGGCGGCGCTGCCGGACACGGTCGATCGGCCTTCTACCAGCCTTCGAGGCCGAGCTGCTGGGCCTGCTTCTTGACGTCCTCGTCGTAGAGGGCGGCGGCGTCTTCGGCCGAGCGGATGCCGGATCCGACTTCAACGGTGATCTGCTCGAGCGCCGGGCCCTTGACCGGCGACAGGAACTCCAGCGCCGGGGCGGTCAGCCCCGCGTCGAAGTATTCCTGCAACTGGGCGACGCCGGGCGGCACGTCCTCGGGGATCGTGCAGCCGTCGATGAAGTAGGGCCCGGTCACGCCGACGGCCTCGGTCTGGGCGTCGCAGCCCTCGACGCTGGCGGCGAAGGCCAGGAAGTCCTCGGCGGCCGCCTGGTCGTCGGTGGTCTGCGGCAGGTAGAGGGCACCGGGCAGCCAGGTGGTGACGCCCACGTCGTCGGGGTCCTCGCCGGGCAGGGCGAAGAACCCGATGTCGTCCAGGGCGTCGGGGTCGGTGGCCCGCAGTTCGGTGATGGCGTTGGTGAGCATCGGGTAGTGGACGCCCTCGCCTGAGGCGAGTGCGGCGAGGCCGTCGGCGTAGCTAGCCGAGGCGAAGTCCTCGTTGAGGAACCCGGCCTCGTTCACCTCCTGGAGGTGCTCGAAACCGGCCATGGCGGCCGGGGTGTCGGCGTAGTGGGCCTCGTTGGCGGTGTACCGCTCGGCGAAGTCGGGCTCAGCCGCGAGCACGTTGTAGTTGTCGGCCAGGACGAACAGCTGCGAGGTCCAGGTGCTGTCGGGACCGTAGGTCTGGATCACCGGGGCCGCGTCTCCGGCGTCGAGGATCGCCTGGTTGTTGGCCGTGAACTCGTCCCAGGTGCGCGGGACCTCCAGGCCCAGGTCCTCGTAGGCGGGCAGGTTGTAGAGGACGCCGCCGCCGACGGCGTTGCCGACCGGGACGCCGAAGACGCGGTCGTCGGAGCGGACCCCTTCCTGGAAGGTCTCGGCGACCGCGTCCATGAAGGGCTCGCCGGAGAGGTCGACGAGGTTCTGCTCGGGGGCGAGGGCCTGGAGGAGCGAGCCGGAGTTGTAGAAGAACAGGTCGGGCATGTCGCCGGTCTGGAGCCGGGTCTTGACGATGTTGTCGCCCTCGCTGCCGCCGGGGCGCAGCTCCAGGTCGATCTCGGTGTCGGGGTTGGCGGCGGTGTAGGCGTCGGCCAGCGCTTGGACCGAGTCGACGGTGGCCTCGGTGTTGTCGACGAGGATGGTGAGCGTGCCGTCGTCTCCCCCGGAGGAGCCGCACGCGGTGAGGGCCAGCGTCGCGGCCGCGGCGGCGGCCGCTCCGGCGACGCGCGCCGGGCCGGGGGGTCGGTGGATCGAGAACATGGTCGTGACCTCCATTGGTTACGCCCGACCGTTCCGATTGGAACGATTCATTCGTGAGGGATCGTGTATTCGGTTGTCTCGGTTGGCGAGTGGGTTCAGCGGTCGCCGAGCGCGCGGAGCCGGGCGCTGGTGGCGCTGGGGCGCGGCGGGCGGGTGCTGGAGCGCACGACCAGCTCGGGCTCGATGACCTCGTGCCGGGGCTCGGTGCGTCCCGCGATGCGCTCGAGCAGCAGTCGCGCCGCCAGTGCGCCCAGGCGCTCGCCGTCCTGGTTCACGGTGGTCAGCGAGATTCCGGGGTGGCCGGCGATCTCGATGTCGTCGTAGCCGACCACCGAGACGTCTCCGGTGGTCAGGCCCGCGTCGGCGACGGCTCTGAGCACGCCCAGGGCCGGTTCGTCGTGCGAGGCGAATACGGCCGTCGGGGGTTCGGGGTCGCCGAGCATCGCCAGGGCCGCCCGGTGGGCCGCCGCCTCCCCGACTCCGACGCCGACGACGCGCATGCGCGAGCCGAGCCCGGCCTCCTCCATGGCCGCGCGGTACGTCTCGAGCCGGATCACCTGCGGCACACCGGGGTCGATCACGGCCTTCTCCGGTATGGAGGTGAGGTGCGCGATGTCGCGGTGGCCCAGTTCGAGCAGGTGGCGCATCGCCAGGCGGGCTCCGGCGGCGTCGTCGTTGACGACCGTGTCGTAGCGGTCCGACGCGTCGTGGCGGCCGAGCATCACGACCGGGGTCGAGGCGGCGATCTCCTCGAGCCAGGCGGACTCGACCATCGGCGAGACCGCGATGACGCCGTCGACCTGGCGGTCCACCAGCGCCTGGATGGCGCGGTAGCCCTCCTGGTGAGTTTGGTCGGCCGGGGCGATGACCAGCTGGTACGGGGAGTCGGCGACCGCCGTGGTCGCTCCGGCGATGAGCCTGGTGAAGAACGAGTTGGCGAACTCGGGGAGCTCGATCCCCAGCGTGTAGGTGGCGCCGCGCATGCCGCGGGCCGACACGCTCGGGCGGTATCCGAGCTTCTTGATCGCGGCGTTGACGCGCTCGCGCATCGCCGGGCTGACTCCGTAGGCGTTCCGGATCACCTTGGAGACGGCCGCGCGGGAGACGCCCGCCTCGCGCGCGACGTCCTGGATGGTGACCGACCCGGCCGGAGTTCGCGATGCCGCCACTGGAACCTCCCAGTTGTGTGATGGAGATCAATCTACACAACTTGTAGACCGATCTACAAGAGGAGACCTCGGATCGATTTCAGATCGCGACCGGCTTGGTCGCGAATCAGGCGTATCGGGGCCCGCCGGCTCTGTCAGGCGTCGCGGCGCCGGTCGCGGACCTCGGGGAGCGCCTGGAAGCCGCCCGACTCGTAGGCGGGGACGGCGCCGGGGTTGGCGCTCGGGGTGCACACGAGGGCGCTGGACGATCCCAGTTCCCGGAGCGCGGACACCGCCGCGATGGTGATCGCCTTGCCGTACCCGCGGCCGCGGTGGTCCTGGTGCACGCCCATCGGCTCGATCAGGCCGGGCCTGCCCGGACCGGCCGACCACACCGTGGCCACCGCCACCGCCTCGCCCCGGTCGTCGTAGGCGGTCAGGCTCCGGGCGTCGGCGAACGGGGACCCGGAGGCCATCGCGAGCCAGCGCTCCTCGCCGAACGTCGAGCCCTTGAACGACGCCCGCAGCACGGCGGCCCACTCGCCCGCCCGCTCCGGACCGACCGCCTCGACGCGCAGTCCCGGGTCTTCCACCGGCTCGGCCAGGTCGCGGCGCAGCGGCGTCCACGGCTCGTCGGTGCCCCAGCCGTTCTCGCGGAGCAGCTCCTGGAGCAGGGCGTCTTGCGGCGCCTCGACGTTGGCCTCGCCCTCGGGCAGGACCCCGCGAGCCGGATCGACGATGTCGGCGGCCATCCGCCGCCCCAGTTCTTCGTCGCGCCTGGCGTCCGACGCGGTCGTCAACCGAATCAGGCCGGGACCGTCCAGGAGCCCGACGGCGAGGATCTCCCCGTCCCGACTCCAGGTCCGGACCGCCCGGGCCGTCGCCGCCGCGCCGAACCTCCAGTACCAGCCCAGGTCCCCCGGGTGCAACTGCATCGGCGCCCCGTTGTACTGCCACCGCCGCAACGCGTCCTCGGCCGCGCCCAGCCCGCCGACGTCCGGCTCGCCCAATATGATCGACATCCCCCGATCACACACCACCGCGACGGCGTTCCGCATCCGGTTTTCTCGCGGCACCCCGATCCGAGTCAGGGGTGACGATGGGGAAGTTCTTGTCACCGGAGTCGAGGACACCGCCGAACTTCCTGAGCACGGAGGCATCTCCGGTGCCGGACCCCGCCGGAGGCGGGCGCGGACGGCCCGGATCGTCAGCGGCTCGATCATGCCTCGGTTGAACCGAGACCCGCCATCTGGAGCAGCAGCGCCTTGACGTCGGTGGCGGCCAGTCGCTTCTCCTGGAGCGGCTCCGAGCACAGCAGCACCGGCGCGTTCGACGCGGCGGTCGGTATCACCCCGTGCGAGCCGCGGACCGCTTCGGCTCCGGCGTCGAGTCCGACCACGTTCATCCGGTACCGGAATCCGAGCCGCTTCTTGGCCAGGGCCTTCACGGCCCGGAGCTTGGCGGCGGTCGGCGCCGCCGGGTCGAAGAACAGCTCGGCGGGGTCGAAGCCGGGTTTGCGGTGGATCTCGACGTGGGTGGCGAAGTCCGGGGCGCGGGAGGCGTCCAGCCAGTAGTAGTAGGTGAACCAGGCGTCGGGGGCGGCCACCAGCACCAGTTCCCCCGAGCGCGGGTGGTCGAGCCCGTACCGCGCTTTGCCTTCGGCGTCCAGCACTTCGGCGACTCCCGGCAGCTTCGCGCACCGCTCCGCCGTTTCGGCCAGGTCGGCCCGGTCGCGCACGTACACGTGCGCCACCTGGTGGTCCGCGACCGCGAACGCCCGGGAAGTCCACGGGTCCAGGTACTCCATGCCGTCCTGGGTGTGGACGTGCAGCAGTCCGGCCTCGCGCAGCATCCGGTTGACGTGCACCGGCCGGTTCACCGCGCCGATGCCGTACTCGGACAGGGCCACGACGGTCGCGCCGCGGGCGTCGGCCGCGTCGAGGAGCGGTCCGAGCACCCGGTCGAGCGCTTCGGCGGCTTCGACGGCCTGCGGGGAGGCGGGACCGAAGCGTTGCAGGTCGTAGTCCAGGTGCGGGAGGTAGGCGAGGGTCAGGTCGGGGTCGCGGGTGTCCATCACGTGAACGGTCGCGGCGGCGATCCACGCCGAGGAGGCGATGCCCGCGCCCGGACCCCAGTAGTTGAACAGCGGGAACGGCGGCAGTTCGTCGTGGAGTTCGGGCGGGTAGGTGTAGCAGTCGGGTTCCTTGCGGCCGTCGGCGCGGTAGATCGGCCGCGGGGTGATGGTCCAGTCGACGTCGGCGCCCATCGCGTACCACCAGCAGACGTTGGCGACCGTGTACCCGGGGTGGGACCGCCTCGCCCGCTCCCAGATCTTCTCCCCGCCGACCAGGGCGTTGTGCTGGCGCCACAGCAGCGGTTCCCCCAGTTCCCGGAAGTACCACCCGTTCCCGACGACGCCGTGCTCGCTCGGCAGGGTCCCGGTCAGGAGGCTGGACTGGACGCTGCAGGTGACGGCGGGCAGCACGGTGTCGAGTCTGGCGCGGTGCCGGCAGGCGCGCCGGAGCCGCGGCATGTGCTCGAGCAGTCGCGGGGTGAGTCCGACGACGTCGAGGACGACCAGCGGTCGGGGGCGGTCCATCTATGACACTCCTAGCGTGTGCAGCTGTGCGCGGACGTAGTCCACTTCGGCGGCGATGCCGGTGACGAGTCCGGCCTCGTCGCGGGGGCGCTGCGGCTCGGGCAGGGCGTTCCAGGTGTAGGTCTCCACTTCGAGGTGGTCGCAGGACGGTTCGCCCATCAGCACCGACAGTCCTCTGCGGAGGGTTTCGGTGGTGGACCGCAGCGGCGGCAGCGGGTCGGCGTGCAGCGGGACGTGGAAATGGACGCGCCAAGGTCCCGGTGCGCCCGAGGACAGCGCTTCGGGCAGGTCGTCGAAGTAGCGGCCGCCGGCACTGCGGGTCTGATGGAGGAATCGCGGCTCGGCGTAGTCGGCGAGGGCCGCCGCGTCGTTCACCGGGTCGGACACTTCCAGGGCCGCCGAGACCTGGGCTTTGACGATCGGGACTCCGGCCGCATCGAGGCGGTCGACCACGGCGGCCGGGTCCTCCCACGCGCAGGCGAGGTGGGCGAGGTCGAGGCAGGCGCCGATCTGCTCGGTGTCGACGGCGGCGAGCTCGTCCAGCAACTGGTCGGAGGTCTCGACCACGCACCCCGGTTCGGGTTCGAGGGCCACGCGGACGCGTCCGTCGCGCCTGAGCGCGGCGGCCAGTTCGCCGAGCAGCGTTCGCGCCCGTTCGGTGTGCCGGGTGCCCCACCCCACGCGCCAACCGAAGGGCAGGGTGGAGATCGATCCGCGCTCGGCGTCGTCGGGAAGCAGGTCGCGCAGAACGGCGGTGAGGTCGAGCGTGTACTCCAATCGGGACCGCGAGGTCCAGTCGGGCCGGTAGACGCGGCGCTTGACCACGGGCGCGTGGAAGGCCCGGTAGGGGAACCCGTTGAGCGTGACCACCTCGAGCCCGCGGGCGGTGAGCTCGCCGCGCAGGCGCGTCCGCAGGCCGCGGTCCCCGGCCAGGGCGGCGGCGACCGGTGCGGCAAGCCACAGGCCCAGGCCCAGCCGGGCGGCGCCGAGACGTTCCCGGACCGGAAGCGCGAAGCGGTCGAGTTGGGCCAGGACGCCCGGGAGGTCCTCGGCCGGGTGGACGTTGGTGCAGTAGGCGAGGTGGATGGTCCGCCCGCCGGGGTGGTGGAGCCGCATCACGAGCCTCCGCGCAGGATCGAGTTCCCGGCGAAGTGGTCCCCGGCGTCGGTCGGTTCCAGGTCCAGCCGCCCCGACTGGCCGTAGAACTCGACGGGGTTGCGCCACAGCACGGTGTCGACGTCGTCGTCGCTGAACCCTGAGGCGAGCATGGCCTCCCCGGTGGCGCGGGTCAGCAGCGGGTCCGAGCGGCCCCAGTCGGCGGCCGAGTTCACCAGGATCCGTTCGATTCCGTACCGCTGCAGCAGGGCGACCATCCGCTCGGGTGACATCTTCGTCTCGGGGTAGATGGAGAAGCCCATCCAGCAGCCGGTGTCCGCCGCCAGGTCGACGGTGACCTCGTTGAGGTGGTCGAGCACCACGCGGCCGGGTTCGATCCCGGATTCGCCGACCACTTCCAGGCTCCGGCGGACGCCTTCGACCTTGTCCCGGTGCGGGGTGTGGACGAGGGCCGGGAGGTCGTGTTCGACGGCCATGGCCAGTTGGGCGGCGAAGGCTTCGTCCTCGGCGGGGGTCATCGAGTCGTAGCCGATCTCGCCGACGGCCACTACGCGATCCTTGACCAGGTAGCGCGGGATCTCGTCCAGGACGCCCAGGCAGCGCGGGTCGCCCGCCTCCTTGGGGTTCAAGGCGATCGCGCAGTGGTGGCGGATGCCGTACTGGCCGGCGCGGAACGGCTCCCAGCCGATGAGCGAGTCGAAGTAGTCGATGAACGATCCGGTGCTCGTGCGCGGCTGGCCGAGCCAGAAGGCCGGTTCCACCAGGGCCCGGACTCCGGCGCCCGACATGCGCTCGTAGTCGTCGGTGGTGCGCGAGGTCATGTGGATGTGGGGGTCGAAGATGCGCATCGGCTCAGCCTTTCCAGCAGGTCGGTCACGTCGTCGGGCAGGCCGCGTCCGGTGGCTTCGCGTTCGCGGCGCAGGCTCTCGAGCATCCGGGCCAGTTCCGCGTCGGCCCGCTCCTCGATGCCGTGCATCAGGCTCGGCGACAGGCCCATGAACACGCCCTTGAGGACGGCCTGGCGCCACTCGGGGGCGGCCAGGTGCCGGGAGTAGGGCCCGAGGGCGGCCGCCACGAGGCGGGGATCGTTGCTGCGCAGGGCGTCGTGCAGCAGGTCGAGGTGGGCGCCGGTGCCGTCGAGGCGGTGCAGCGCCTGGAGTACGGCGCGCTTCTCGTCGTTGTCGCCCCGGCGGTAGAGGTCCGGAGCCATCTGGGGCGGTGTCGAGCGGAGAAGGCGGATCCGGGCTTCGTCCGCCGCTTCCCCGCCGACGTTGCGGCGCACGGCGGGGAGGATCGCCGTGATGCGTTCGGGGTCGGCCGCGACGGTCTCGGCGGCTCGGCCCAGCCACTCGGCGGCTCGCAGTCGCTTCAGCGAGCGGGCGGCGACCTCCGGGGCGGCGTGCGAGTGGCGCGGCAGTTCGACGCCGACCAGTCCGGTGTAGCCGACCGCCCGAAGCGCGTCCATGACCGGCGGGAAGTCGATCTCGCCCTCCCCGAATTCGAGGTGCTCGTGCACGCCGCGGCGCATGTCGTCGATCTGGACGTTGACGAGGTGGGTTCCGGCGGCTCTGACGCATGCGGCGGCGTCCTGCGGTTCGACCGCCCGGCAGTGCCCGATGTCGAGCGTCAGGCCGAACCGCCGGGGCGCGCCGAGGTCGTCGCGCAGTCGGCGCCACTGGGCGATCGTGTCGACGACCATGCCCGGTTCGGGTTCGAAACCCAGGTTCATCTCGCGCCGGTCGGCGTGCGCGACCACTTCCGCGCAGCCGGAGACGAGTCGGTCCCAGGTGCCGGTGGACGGCGAGGTTCGGCCGGACCAGAACGAGACGGCCTCGGCTTCGAGGTCGACGGCGATGTCGACGGCCCGCTTGAGGAAGTCCACGCGCACGTGCCCTTCGGGGTCGACCAGGGTGGGGGCGTGCTTGCGGCGGGGGTCGAGCAGGTAGCGTGCGCCGGTCTCGACCACCACCGCCAGGCGGCGTCGCCGCAGTTCGCGGGCCACCTGCTCCACTCGGCGGTCCAGTTCCGGCGCGAACGGGTCGAGGTGCGCGTGGTCGAGCGTCAGCGCGACGCCGACGTATCCGAGTTCGGCGACGACGTCGAGCGCGTCGGTGAGGCGGTGGTTGGCGAAACCGTTGGTGCCGTAACCGAATCGCAGGCCGGTCGACTCGCTCATGTGGGTGACACCGCCTTGGCCAGCCGCCTGCCGAGCGGCGCCAGGGCCGCTACGGCGAGGCCGACGAGCGGTCGCCCGCTGCGGGACGCCAGGGCGCCTTGGAGGGTCGGCATCGAGGTGATGCCCGCCGCGACCGCCGAGCGGATCGTTCCGGCGTCGGGCCTGGCCACTGCGGCGCGCTGGGCCCGGCCGAAGTCGAACGCGTACCGGCCCGCCAGGAGCGCCGAGGCCGCGCCGGACGTTCTCGGCGTCGCCTCGGGTCGGGCGGTCGAGGCGGCGGCGATCCCGGCGGTGGCGGTCATCGTCGCCGCGGGCAGGACCGGGTCGGCCCCGGTGGTCTCGCGGCGCGACAGTTCGGTGACGGCCCAGGTGTGCGCGGCCATCACCGCGGCCGGTCGCAGCGCGCGGCGCACGCGGCCCGGAGCGGCGCCGAGCAGGACGTCCAGGCCCCGGCACAGCGCCATCCCGGCGGGGCCGGCGGCGGTGTTCTTGAGTTTGAGGTCGTAGGTCCAGACCGCCGCCGCCAGCGCGGCGGCGGTGGGAAGGACTCGGCGTCCGCCCGCCGCGGCGGCGATCGCCAGGCCGGTCGCGGTCAGGCCGCCTGCGGCGAGCAGCGCCTGCCCGGGGCCGACCCGGCCGGAGGGTATCGGCCGGGTCGGCCGCTCGACGGCGTCGAGTTCGCGGTCGGCCCAGTCGTTGGCGGCCATGCCCGCCCAGTAGAGGCACACCGAGGCCGCGGCGATACCGGCCGTGCGCCGGTTCAGGCATCCGGCGGCGGCCGCGCCCGCGACGGCGTCGCCCGGCACCGACAGCGCGCCCGGGGCACGCACCAGTTCGATGAGGTCACGCGGTCGCATCGTTCGGTCCCTCCGCCCATTCGAGCAGCGCCCGCCACTGGTCGGCCAGGGCGTGCGGGACGTCGCCGATCGGGTCCTTGAAGAAGAACGCCAGCTGCGGCAGCGGGCCGACCTCGCCGCGCTCGTGCGCGGCGGCGGTGAGGCGGGCCAGGTCGATCACCAGCGGGGCGGCCAGCGCCGAATCGCAGCCGTGCCAGGTGAACTCCATCCGCATGGGCGTGCCGAGGAACCCGCTGAAGGTGATCAGGTCCCAGGCGGTCTTGCGGTCGCCTAGGTCGGGCACGTATTCGATGCCGGTCCGTCCTTCGGGTTCGTATCCCAGGGTCTCGCGCAGCACGCGCTGCTTGCTGGCGGTCTTGGCCGCGTTGGCCTCCGGCTCGGCCAGGTTCGCGCCGTCGCCGCCGCCCAGCAGGTTGAGTCCCGACCACGACCGCACCCGCAGGTTCCGCATCGCGAACATCGGGGCGAGGACCGATTTGAGCAGCGTCTCGCCGGTCTTGCCGTCGTGGCCCGCGAACGGCGCGCCCGATCGGACCGCGAGTTCGGCCAGGGCGGGCAGGCGCGCCCCGGTCGAGGGTGTGAAGTCCACATACGAGCATCCGGCGGTGAAGGCCGCGTAGGCGTACATCGAGCTCGGCGGCAGCGGTGCGCCCTTCCGCAGCGCCGCGTCCAGTTCGCGCAGGCCGCGGTGGGCGCTCAGCGGCGCGGCCGCCGGTTCGGTGGAGGCGACGTTGACGACCACCACCCGGCGCAGGTCGTGCCGCGACCGGAAGTCCTCCAAGTCCGCGACCACTTGCCGGACCTGGTCGTGCTGGATCGGATCGCGCGGCGCCGGACGCAGGTCCGCCTCGGTCTCGTGCAGCGCTTCGGCGGTCTTCTCGACGACGTCCGTCGGCAGGACTCCCGCCTGAGCCAGCGAGAGCGAGCGCTCCATCAGGCTCGCCGTGACGCGGTCGTGCCCGCCGAAGACCAGGTCGGACATGGCGGGCAGGTCCGCGCCGCGCAGTTCGGGCAGCTCGGTGACGAGGCCGACCGGCTCGGTCGGCGCCGTCCGGGCCGACAGGGCCCCGACGATCGCGCTCACCGCCACCGATCCGCGAGCGCCGACCAGCCATACGCCGGTTCTCATGGTTCCTCCCTCTTTGGCAGGGGCAGGGAGCCCCGGCTCCGGTTCCAAGGCCGGGGCTCCCCGCGTTCTGGTGCTCCGTCAGTCGGAGCTGAAGGCCGCGTCGAACGCGGCCTCCGGCGGGTCGAACGCGAGGCGGCGGACGAACTCCAGCGCCTCGGGGGCGCCGACCAGGCGGTCCATGCCCGCGTCCTCCCACTCCACCGAGATCGGGCCGTCGTAGCCGATCGCGTTGAGCGTCCGGAAGCACCGTTCCCAGGGCACGTCGCCGTGCCCGGTGGAGACGAAGTCCCAGCCCCGGCGCGGATCGGCCCACGGCAGGTGCGAGCCGAGCCGCCCGGCGCGGCCGTCGCTGGTCTGGAGCTTGGCGTCCTTGCAGTCGACGTGGTAGATCCGGTCCCGGAAGTCGTACAGGAATCCGGCCGGATCGATGCCCTGCCAGACCATGTGCGAGGGATCCCAGTTGAGGCCGAACGCCGGGCGGCGCCCGATCGCCTCCAGGGTCGCGACGGTGGTCCAGTAGTCGTAGGCGATCTCCGAGGGGTGGACTTCGTGGGCGAAGCGCACCCCTTCTTCGTCGAAGACGTCGAGGATCGGATTCCACCGGTCGGCGAAGTCCCGGTAGCCGGCCTCGATCGTCTCGGCCGGGACCGGCGGGAACATCGCCACGTACTTCCAGTTCGCCGAACCGGTGAAGCCGATGACGGTGTCGACGCCGAGCCGCTTGGCCGCCCGGGCGGTCGCCTTCATCTCTTCGGCGGCGCGTCCGCGCACCGCCTCAGGCTCGCCGTCGCCCCACACCCGGGCGGGGAGGATGGCCTGGTGGCGGGCATCGATCGGATCGTCGCAGACCGCCTGCCCGGCCAGGTGGTTCGAGATCGCCCACACCTTCAGGTGGTGCTTCTCGAGCAGGTCGAGCCGGGACCGGACGTAGGCGTCGTCATCGGCAGCCCGCACGACGTCGAGATGGTCGCCCCAGCAGGCGATCTCGAGCCCGTCGTAGCCCCAGCCCGAGGCCAGTCGGCACACCTCCTCGAACGGCAGGTCGGCCCATTGGCCGGTGAACAGCGTGATCGGTCGAGTCATCGTTCGCTCCTTCGCATAGGGGAGGTCATCCGAAGTTCCACTGCTGGTTGGTGCCGCCGTGGCAGTTCCACACGATCGCCGCGGTGCCGTTGTCGGTCCCGGCGCCATCGACGTCCAGGCACAGCCCGGTGGCGGCGTGGGTGACGGTGCCGTCGCCGCCGAGCTCCCACTGCTGGTCCGCGCTTCCGTCGCAGTCCCAGATGGTCGCCGCGGTACCGGCTCCGGTGCCGCCGCCTTCGAGGTCCAGGCACTTGAGCGAGTCGCCGGAGTAGACCGTCAGCTCCCCCGAAGCGGTGTGCGTCCACTGTTGGTTGGAGCCGCCGTGGCAGTCCCAGATGTGGACCTCCGCGCCGTTCTGGACCGACTGGCCCGACACGTCCAGGCACCTTCCGGCGCTGGTCGACCGCAGTTCGCCGCTCTGGTCCCCGCCGGGTTCGGCGATGCCCTCGCCCTGGAACTCCATCCAGTTGACGTTCAGCAGGAAGTCGGTGCCACCGGAGGGGCTGCGGACGACGAAGTACAGCGCCGTCCCGTCCGCCGGAACGTTCTCGAGCCCGGCGGTGACGGTCGTCCAGTTCTGCCAGCCGCCGGTGCCCTCGACCGCGGCGGAGCCGACGAGCGGACCCTCCGGGTCGTTCGCGCGGATCTCGATGACCCCGCCGGTGGTGCCGGAGGCGACCCGGAGGTCGACCGCGTCGATTCCGGAGAGGTTCATCGGTTCGAACCCGAACCAGTCGCCGTCGGTGGCCCAGCCGAGGTTCTGGCCGCCGCCGGTGTCGGTGGTCGCCTCCAGCGCCACGCCGGGGTCGTCGGAGCCGACGCCGCCGGGCACGCGCCCGGTGCCGGTGTAGTACTCGGCCTCCTTGTGCTTGGTGTGGAGGACCACGGACTCCTCGGTAGTCAGCGGCTTCGCGCCGCCCGCTCCGCCGCCGTCGGTGTAGCTGACGGTCACCACGCCGAAGATGTTCGCCCCGACGTGCCCCTCGTCGCCCGGCAGCGGGAAGGACCCCTCGCAGCCGTAGTACTGCTCGTACCCGTGGGCGTGCTCGTCGTGGCCGAGCGCGGGCTGGGTGACCACGTTCTGGCAGTCGATCTGCCCGTCCTCGGGGTCGGTGACGGTGACCCGGTACGGGATCGTGTCGCCCCAGTCGAAGAACCCGCCTTCGACCGGCAACTCGATGGTCACCGTCGGCGCGGTGTTGCCCGCGACGATCTCGACGTCGGACAGCGCCGTCCTGCCGTCCTCGGCTGTGACGGTCAGCGTGGCGAGGTGATTGCCAGCTTCGGTGTAGGTGTGCTCGGCCTCGACCCCGGTGGTGTCGGCGGTGCCGTCGCCGTCGAAGTCCCACGAGTACTCCAGTGGACCGCCTTCGGGATCGGTCGATCCGGCCCCGGAGAACTGGACGGTCAGCGGCGCCGGACCCGAGGTGGTGTCGGTCTCGATCTGCGCGATCGGATCGCGGGGGCCGCTCGAGTAGTGGTCGATCCTGTAGATGCCCGAGTCGTCGTTGCCGCCGCCGAATCCGGTCCCCCAGTCGATGACGTACAGCGCACCGTCCGGGCCCCATTTGAGCTCGTGGATACGGGTGAAGTCCATGTCCTCCAGGATTCGGTCGACCGCGACGACGTCGCTGACCGACGCGTCGGGCTGGACGGCGAACATCCTGCCGTCGTTCCAGTCCCCGTAGATCGCCGTGCCGTCGAATTCGACGGGCCAGGCGCGGCTGGGATCGGACGCGGGGTCGTAGCGGTAGACCCCGCTGGTGGTCGGTCCGCCGCTGCCGCCGATCTCGGGCACGCCGGTCGAGGACTTGCCCATCCACATCTCCGATGCGATCGCGGGAGGGAGGTCGGTGACGCCGGTGTTGTTCGGGGAGTCGTTCACCGGGTTCGCGCAGTCGAATTCACCGCCGGACTGACCGGTGGCGAAGTCGTAGTCGACGTACGGCGTGTTGTCGCCGACGCAGTAGGGCCAGCCGTAGAAGCCGGGCTCGTCGACGATGTTCCACTCGACTCGGCCGTCCGGTCCGCGGTTCGGGTCGGCGGCTCCGGCGTCGGGACCGTAGTCGGCGACCATGACCTTCCCGGTCTCGGGGTCGGTCCCGATCGAGAACGGGTTGCGGAAGCCCATCGCGTAGATCTCGGGACGCGTGTTCGGAGTGCCGGGTTCGAACAGGTTGCCTGAGGGGATCGTGTAGCCGCCGTCGTCCGCGGGGTGGATCCGCAGGACCTTGCCGCCCAGGACGTTCGAGTTGGCGGAGGTGCGCTGGGAGTCGAAGTACTCCCTCCCCGGCCGCTCGTCGATGGGCGTGTAGCCGTCCGAGCCGAACGGGTTGGTGTTGTCCCCGGTCGCCAGGTACAGATTGCCGTCGGCGTCGAAGTCGAGAGCGCCTCCGGAGTGGCAGCACTCGCTGCGCTGGGTGTCGACTTCCAGGAGCGTGGACTGGCTGCCGAGGTCGAGGCTGTCGCCGTCCACGGTGAATCGGGACAGTCGGTCGATCGGCTGGTCGCCGGCCGGCGAATAGTAGAGGTACAGCCAACTGTTGCTCGCGAAGTCGGGGTCGAGCGCGAGCCCGAGCATCCCGAATTCCTGTCCGGTGTAGACATCGACGTGGCCGGCGGTCGCGGTGGATCCGTCGGGCCGGATGATGCGCACGTCGCCGCCGCGGTCGATGTAGAAGACCCGGCCGTCGTCGGCGATGTCGAGTTTCATGGGGTTGAGCGTGGACTCGTCGAGCGGCACCTTCTCGAAGTCGCCGGGCTGCGGCCCGGAGCCGCCGCAGTCGGCGTCGAGCGCGCCGGACGCGGTCTGCAGGCCACCGAGCAGGTGGTGGAGGAAGTCCGGATCGGAGTAGGACTCGATGGTGTGGCCCATGCCGGTGTACCAGGACCGGCCGCCGTCGTAGTCGTGGCACCAGGCGATGGGGTGGGACTCGCCCATGGCCCCGCCGCCCGGGTCGTAGGTGGACTCGTCCACGGAGGCGAGCACGTGCACGTCGCCGCTCGGGTCGGAGTCGAAGTTGTACCACTCGTCGTATCGACTCCACTGCGGGTCGAGATGCGCCGTCGAGGGGTGCACGGAATCCTCGACCTGGACGGTCGCGGTCTGGTTGGCCGGGTGGGATTCGAAATAGGCACCGACCAGGCCGCCGTACCAAGGCCAATCGTGCTCGGTGTCGCTGGCGGCGTGGACGCCGGCGTAACCGCCGCCGGACTGGATGTAGCGCTCGAAGGCGGCCTGCTGCTCGCCGTCGAGGACGTCGCCGGTGGTGTTCAGCCAGACGACCACGTCGTACTGGGCGAGGTTCTCGTCGGTGAACTGCGCCGAGTCCTCGGTCGCGTCGACTTCGAAGCCGTTCTCGACGGCGAGGTCTTCGATGGCGGCGATGCCGGCGGGGATGGCGCCGTGCCGGAATCCGGCGGTCTCACTGTAGACCAGGGCCTTGAACGGCCCGGACTCGTGCGCGGCGGCTTCGTCCTCGGTCACGGGCCCGGGCCCGGCCGCCACGAGCGCGCCCGCCAGCGCGGCCGTGGCCGCGCCGCCTATGGCGCGTCTGGTGGATATCGGCTGTCTCATCGGGGTCTCCCTTCATTGAGTGAAATCGGTGTGCGGTGGCGTGCCGACTCGACCGCCGCGTGGAGCACCCGCTGCGTGCGGAGGGCGTCGGCGAAGTCTGGGAGCGGCACCTGCGGTGCCCTTCCGCCGAGCACGGCGAGGATGTCGGCCGCCTGGTTGATGAAGGTGTGCTCGTAGCCGAGGCCGTGGCTGTCGGGCCACCAGGCCGCGGCGTAGGGGTGGCCGTCGCCGCCTCGAGTGACGTCGATGGTGGTCCAGCCCTGGACGGCGGGTTCGGCCTCCTTGCTGTAGAAGCCGAGCTCGTTCATCCGCTCGAAGTCGAACCGGAGGGCGCCCTTCTCGCCGTGGATCTCGAAGCGGTTGGCGTTGTGGTATCCGGTGGCCAGGCGGGTGGACTCGAAACTGGCGACGCCCCCGCCGGAGAGCCGGGCCAAGAACAGGACCGCGTCATCCACGGTGCTTCTGCCCTTCGCACCGCCGGTTCCGGCGCCGGCTCCGGCGATCTCACCGCCGGTGCCTTCGGCGAGAGCGCGCTCCTCGATGAAGGTCTGCTCGATCGCGCCTTCGACGCCGGTGATCTCCTCGCCGGTGACGAAGCGGACGGCGTCGATGATGTGGGCGCCGAGGTCGCCGTGCGCGCCGGATCCGGCGATGTCGCCTTGGAAGCGCCACACCAGCGGCGCTTCCGGCCCGGCCCAGCTTTGGAGGTAGGCGGCCCGCACGTGGTAGATGCGTCCCAGGGCGCCGGAGGCGACCAGTCGGTGCGCGAGGGCGACTGCGGGGACGCGCCGGTAGGAGTACCAGACGAAGGTCCGGCCCGGGGCGCGCTCGGCGGCCTCGGCCATGGCCTCGGCGTCGGCGAGTGTTCCGGCGAGGGGCTTCTCGCAGGCCACGTGCTTGCCCGCTTCGAGTGCGGCGATCGCCTGCTCGGCGTGGACGTGGTTGGGGGTGGCGACGTCGACCAGGTCGACCGCCGCGTCCTCGACCACTGCCCGCCAGTCGGTGGAGCCCTGCTCCCAGCCCCAGGTGCGGGCGAAGGACGCCACGGCCTCGGCGTCGCGGGCGGCGACGGCCCGCATGGCGGGGGCCGGTCCGTCCGGAAAGAAGCGGGCGACCTTGGACCAGGCGTTGGAGTGGGACCGGCCCATGAACTTCGAGCCGAGGAGCGCCACGTTGATCGGGTCATGCATCTGTCGTTCCTGCCTTCTGCGCGTCGGTCGGGGCGTCGTCGCCGGTCGCTGCGCCCACGCCCAGGTATTGCTGTTGCAGGTCGGGGCGGTCGAGCAGTTCGTCGCCCGCGAATTCGGCCTCGATGCGGCCGGAGACCATGACGAGCTGCCGGGGCGCCATCCTGACCGCGGCGCGGAGGTTCTGCTCCACGACCAGGACGGCGACGCCTTCGTCGACGAGGTGGTGCACGGCGTCGACGAGGACGTCGACGATCGCGGGGGCGAGTCCTTCGGAGGGTTCGTCCATGACGATCAGGTCGGCGTCGAGCAGCAGGGCGCGGCCGAAGGCGAGCATCTGCTGCTCGCCCCCGGAGAGGTCGCCGCCGCGGTGCCGCTTGCGTTCGGCCAGACGCGGGAAGAGCTTGTAGACGTCGGGTGCCGTCCAGCGCCGTCCGCGTCTGCTCAGCATCGCCAGGTGCTCGTCGACGGTGAGCGAGGTGAACAGCCGCCTGCCCTGCGGGACGTAGGCGATGCCGGAGCGGGCGATCTTCTCCGGCGTGCGGCCCTCGATCGGCTTGCCGTGCAGCAGCACGCGTCCGCCGGACGGCGGCAGGAATCCGACCAGCGAATCGCAGAGGGTCGTCTTGCCCATGCCGTTGCGTCCGATGACGCCGACCGCCTCGACTCCCATGCGGAGGTCCACGTCCTCCAGCACGACTGAGGCGCCGTATCCGGCCCGCAGGCCGCGGACCTCGAGCAGTGGAGCTTCGGTCATGAAGTTTCCGCCTCCGATCCGAGATAGATCTCGTGCACTCTGGGGTCGGACCGGACCGCTTCGGGGGTTCCGGCCGTCACCGTCTCGCCGTCGGCCATGACGACCACTCGGTCGGCGATCCGGAAGGCCACTTCCATGTCGTGCTCGATCAGCAGCACCGTGACCTTCTCGGGCAGCGCCTCCAGCAGGTCCACCAGGTGCTCGCGTTCGCCGCGGGAGAGCCCGGATGCCGGCTCGTCGAGCATGAGCACGTCCGGTTCGGTGGCGATCGCCATCCCCAGTTCGAGTTGTCGCTTCTGCCCGTGCGCGAGTTCCCCCGCGTCGGTCTCGATGTGGTCGCCGAGCCACACGGATTCGGCGACGCCCTCGGCCTCGGCCCGCAGGGCGCGGTCGGCCGCGGTGCGCCACGGCACCCGGTGGCGGCGGCGGTGACCGGCCAGGGCGAGGTAGATGTTGTCGGCGACGGTGAGCCCCTCGAAGGTCCGCGCCTTCTGGTAGGTCCGCGCCACCCCGAGCCGGGGCCGGCGGCGCGACGGCAGACGGGTGCAGTCGACGCCCTTGATGGCGACCGACCCTCCGGTGGGGGTGATGTCTCCGGCGATGACGTTGAACAGTGTGGTCTTGCCGGCGCCGTTCGGGCCGAGGATCGCCAGGCGTTCGCCCTGCGCGGCATCGAGGTCGATGCCGCGCAGGGCGAGGAGCCCGCCGAAGGCCACTTGGACCGAGCGCACCAGGACGACCGGGGCGGCGCCGTTCCGCCCGGGGTCCGTCGAGTGGTCATCGGTCATCGGGTTGGTCCTCTTCTCTCGGTGTCCATCGGGTCCTATTCCTGGGGGACGCCGTCGACGACCTCGATGGCGTTGCCCTCCCAGGGAAGGTCCCGCTCCTCGCAGGCCGGGAAGTCGCGCGAGGGCGCGGGCGTGTCGGGGCTGAACGTGCCTCCGAAGGACTGGTCGACCCCCGGGATGATGGCGGCGGCCTCTTGAACGACCTCGCCGTTCTCATCGACGACCAATCGGGACAGTCCGACGTCGACGATGCCGCTGCGGTTCTCGTCGAGGCTGATGTCGCCATAAGGCAGTTCGAGGGTGAGGCCGGAGAGGGACTGGTGCAGCACTTCAGGGTCGTCGAAGCCGCCCGCGGCCTCGAGTCCCCTGACGAGTGCGACGCCGGCCGAGTAGTAGCCGTAGAAGAAGCCGAACGCGGCGGCCGTCGAGGGCGGGGCCGGTTCGTTGCCGCTGACGCCGCCGGCCAGGGTCTCCCAGGTCGCGTCGGCGCTGGCCAGGTACTCCTCGATCGCGGGCGTGGTCACATCGCCCGGGAGGGTGGCGAAGCCGCCGACATAGGCGCCGGCGATGTCGGTGCCGAGGGACTGGGCCAGGTCGGGGTTGAAGAACAGGTTGCCCGCGTGCTGGTCGCCGCTGAGGTCGCCTTTGGCGTTGACGAACGCTTCGAGCGCGGCCTGGGTGCCGGTGCCGCCGACGGCCCAGAAGTAGCCGTCGACCTCGTCGGGACCGGGCAGTTGGGCGATGTAGGAGGAGTAGTCGGTGGTGCCCAGCGGGGGGAAGACGCGGGCGGTCACATTGCCGCCGACGCCGCAGAAGTCGGCGATGAAGCCCGCCGCGGAGGTGTGGCCGAAGCTGTAGTCGTCGGCGATGACCGCGACGTCGTCCCAGCCTTCCTGGTGGTGCAGGACGTCGCCGAGACCCGCGTTCCAGATCGCGCCGTCGCCGTAGAACCGGAAGTAGTTCGGCGCCTGGACCTGCAGGGTCTGCTCCTGGGAGCCGGAGATGCCCGCCAGCACGGTCAAGTCGGGGTGCTCCTTGGCGTATTCGGCGACGGCGATGCCCTCGTCGCCGGAGAGCGGCCCGATGATGACGTTGGCGCCCAACTGCTCGACGAGACGCCGGACCTCTTCGATGATGCGGTCGGGCGTGTCGTCTCCGCAGCCGACGCCGACCAGCTCGATCGGCGTCCCGTCCACTTCGGCGCCGCTGAAGCCGTCCAGCGCCGAGGTCGCCGATTCGACGGTGGCGCCGGCGTGGTTGACCATCGCCAGCGCGGTGCCGCCGACGGTGTCCTCGTGGAAGCCGCCGAAGGGGCCTTCGCATTGGCCGAGTATGCCCAGTTTCACGCCCTCGCTGGTGTCGATCGTCCCGCCGCCCTCGTCGGCGGGGAGCCCGGACGAACCTCCGTCGGAACAGCCCACCAGCGCCATCACGGCGGCGGCCAGTACGGCCGTGGTCCTTCTGGGTCTTTTCATGTTGCGCATGGGAATCTCCTTCGATTCGATATAGGAATGCTTATTTATCGATAGATTGGGCACGGTGGGACGCCCCTTCGGACCGATCGGAGGTCTCCGCGACGGGCCGACGCCGGTCCGAGAGCCGCCGCCGGAACCGGTCCGCGATGCCGGCCAGCCCCTGGGGTGAGAGCACCATGATCAGCAGCACGACCACTCCGATCACGGTGTTGAAGCGGGCCTCGGTGATGCCGATCCGGTCGACCAGCGGCAGGTCCCGCAGGTAGGTGAACATCGCGACGTAGACGAAGGCGCCGAGCCAGGCTCCTTCGAAGTACGACACGCCCCCGATCACGGCGATGATGAGCAGCACCAGGGTCGGCCCGATCCCGATCGAGGCGGGGTCGATCTGCCCGTTCCACCACACGTTCACCAGGCCGCCGAGTCCGGCGACGAACCCGCCGAGGGTGAACGCGAGGGTGCGGTGCAGCGGCACGTTGAACCCGAGCGAGGCCATGCGGACCGGGTCGTCCCGCACGCCTTGCAGGGCCAGGCCGAAGGCGGTCCGTCCGAGGGCCCGGAAGCCGATGTAGGCGAGGACCGACAGGGCCAGCGCAGTGTAGTAGAGGCTCACCGGTGCGGCCAGCTCGTCCGGCCGCTCGATGCTGGTGATGCCGCTGGGCCCGGAGATCTCGGTGACCTGGGCGAACACGAAGTACCCGATGACGGCGTACACCATGGTGAGCATCAGGTAGTACAGGCCGGTGGTGCGGCTGGCCAGCGCCCCCAGCAGGAAGGCGGCGACGGTGGTGACGATCAGCGCGAAACCGACGGCGGTCCACGGGGGCAGGCCGAGGTTCAGACCGCGTGAGCCGACCTCCAGTGCGGCGTTGCCGTACATGAACCCGGCGACGCCGAAGAACAGGAACTGGGCGAGCGAGACCATGCCGCCGTACTTGGCCAGGAACACGATGGTCGCCGCGGCCAGGCCCATCATCAGGGTCTGAGTCATGACGAAGTTGATGAAGAACGCCGAGGCCACGGTCGGCAGCGCCGCCAGGACGACCACCGCCAGCGCGAGCGAGGCCGCCCGCCAGTTCAGCATGGACGATCCGGTCCTCATGCCGGCCTCCCGTACAGTCCGTAGGGTCGGACCGCCAGCACCAGGGCGAGCAGGCCGAAGGTCAGGATGATCGCGTAGTACGAGTACTGCGTGGGCAGGTATGCGGGCGAGAACGCCACCACCGTCCCGTACAGCAGCGACCCGGCGGCCGCGCCCTTGATGGAGCCGAGCCCGCCGATGATCACCACCACCAGCGAGTTCAGGAGCCAGGAACCGTCGGTGCCCGGTGCCGCCCCTGAGAAGGAGGCGCCGAGCACGCCGCCGACGCCGGCCAGGAACGCCCCGGCGAAGAACACGACCGCGAACACGACCCGGATGTTGATCCCCAGGCCCCGCACCATCTGCCGGTCGTCCACTCCGGCACGTACGACCAGGCCCAGGCGGGTCTTGTTGAGCCACAGCCACAGCAGCACTCCGATCACCACGGCCACGCCGAGCATGAACAGGCGGGTGGTGGCGTAGCGCTGGCCGAAGATCTCTATGAAGTGCGTGACCGAGCCGGGCCAGACCATGCGCTGGGCGAGTCCGCCGAATTCGCGCAGCATCTGGTCGGCCAGCACCACGGTGATCGCCAGGGTGATGAGCGCCTGGCGCAGCTCCTGTCCTTCGTTCCACTGCAGGAAGACCTGCTGGATCACCATGCCGGCGAGGGCGGCCACCGTCGCCCCGACCAGCATGGGCACCAGCCAGTCGACCAGACTCACTTCGGACGGTTCGATGTTGCGGGTCTTGCCGAGCATGGCCTGCTGGACGCCGATCGCCACGTAGGCCGCCAGCAGGAACAGCGAGCCGTGGGCCATGTTGACCGTTCGCATCAGCCCGAAGATCAGGGTGAATCCCGAGGCGGCCACGAACAGCAGTCCGGCGAAGGTCACCGCGTCGAGCGCGGTGACCATGAACGTGCCGGGGTTGTCGAGTGCGGTTCCGGCGGGCGTATCCGCGGCGAGGAACAGCACCCAGGCCACCGCCGCCGCGGCCACGGCGGCAGTGACCAACGCAGGCAACCGTCTCCTGGTTGCGGTCATGTAGGTCCTCCGAGGGGATTTGCTGCGTCGGTGAGGAATCGTGACGCAGTCTCAGCATTGAGTGACGACAGCGTATAAACATTCGATGTATGCGGTCAAGCACTCACTTAAAACGAGTCCGGTATGTACGAATTTTGCGAGCGAACCGGTCCGCTGACTCGAATTTTCGAATGACGAAGAGCTTCGGGGCGAGCGCCATCCGGAAACCTCCGGCATCCTTTTTCCAATCATCAGATGTTTTATCGTGACACTTCCACCTCCTACCGCAACTCCTCGCCGAAGCGGACCTCGGCGACCGGGCCGGAAAGGGGTCGTCGGTCGAGGTCGACCTCCTTGGGTTGCCACCAGGCTATGGACTCACCCAGGGAGTACGCCATGCGTGATCACGCAAGGATGCTTAGATATTTCACATGTCCCCCGAGCGGACGCGCCACGTCGCGCTGCTGATCGAAACCTCGAACGCGTACGCGCGCGCCCTGCTGACGGGCGTGCACCGGTACGCCGAGGACCGGGGCGGCTGGTCGATGTACCTGGGCGAGCACAGCCGCCAGGAGACCGACTTCTCGTGGCTCGAAGGCTGGCGCGGCGACGGCGTCCTGGCGCGCATCGAGACCGAAGCGACCGCGCGGGTCGTCCAGCGGCTCGGCCTGCCGACGGTCGACCTCAGCGCGGCCCGGATCCTGCCCGACCTGCCTGGAGTCGAGACCGGCGACGACACGATCGCCCGGTGGGCGGTCGAGCACTTCGAGGAGCGGGGACTGCGGCACTTCGCCTTCTGCGGCGACCACCGCTTCGCGTGGGCCCTCAATCGGGGCACGTGGTTCGCCGAGCACGTCCGGCGGCGCGGCCTGGCGGCCCACGAGTTCCAGATGGTTCCGTCCGGCCGGCGCGCCGTCGACCGCGCCCGACTCGCCGGCTGGCTCGCCGGGCTGCCGCGACCGGTCGGAGTGCTGGCTTGCTACGACATCGCCGGGCAGGAAGTCCTGGAGGCCTGCACGATCGCCGGCCTGGCCGTGCCGGACGAGGTCGCCGTACTCGGCGTGGACAACGACGAGCTCATCGCCAACCTGACCTCTCCCCCGCTGTCCAGTATCGAGCCGGACTCCGTCCGGATGGGGCACCTGGCCGCTCGGCTCCTGGACCAGATGATGGACGGCGAGTCCATCGAATCGGGACTGCGGCTGGTCGACCCCGTCCGGATCGTGACGCGGCAGTCCTCGGACGTCCTCGCCGTCGACGACCCGCTGGTCGGAAGCGCGCTCCGGTTCATCCGGGACCGCGCCGACCAGAACCTCAAGGTGGAGGCCGTCCTGCGCGAGGTCGGACTCTCCCGGCGCGCGTTGGACGACCGCTTCGGCAAGCTGCTCGGCCGCTCCGTGCACGCTGAGATCCTGCGCGTCCGCATGGCGCGCGTCGCCGAACTGCTGTCGACGACCGACTGGACGCTGCAGCGCATCGCAGAGCGGCTCTCGTTTCCGCACTCGGAGTACATGAGCGTGGCGTTCAAGAAGTACACCGGCACCACGCCGGGGGCCTACCGGCGCACCGTCAACGGCCGCGGCGAACCGCATCCCGGAACCTGACCGGAGGCCGGTGGCCGACCGGCCCGGGAGATCGTCCACTGAGGTCTCCATCGGCGAATCCGCGTGGCACCACAACCCGGCAGCCAGGTGAAATTTCTCATCATCAATGCGTGATCACGCATGGAGAACTCCCTGTGCCCGTCCATAGCCTGGTTGCAACACAAGGAGGTCGACATTGTCTGAAAAAGTACGGGTCGCGATCGCCGGGCTCGGATTCGGAGCCGAGTTCATTCCGATCTACCAGGCGCACCCCGATGCCGAACTGGTCGCCGTGTGCCAGCGGTCGAAGGACGACCTGGACCGCGTGGCGGACTCCTTCGAGGTCCCGCGCCGGTACACCGCCTTCGACGAGATGCTGCGCGACCCCGATATCGACGCGGTCCACATCAACACCCCGATCGCCGCGCACGCCGAGCACACCATCGCCGCCCTGGAGGCCGGCAAGCACGTGGCGTGCACGGTGCCCATGGCGACGACCCTCGACGAGTGCCGGGCCATCGTCGCCGCCGTCCGCGAGTCGGGCAAGCGCTACATGATGATGGAGACCGTCGTCTACTCACGAGAGTTCCTCCACGTCCAGGACCTCGTCGCGGACGGCACGATCGGCAGGCTCCAGTTCATGCGGGGCTCGCACCACCAGGAGATGGCCGGCTGGCCAGGCTACTGGGAGGGCCTGCCGCCCATGTACTACGCCACGCACGCGGTGAGCCCGGTGCTCGCTCTGGCGAACACGCTGGCCGAGAGCGTCGTCTGCCTCGGATCCGGCCGCATCGCGCCGAACCTCGAAGCGCACTACGGATCGCCGTTCGCCGTGGAGAGCGCGCTGCTGACCCTGCGCGACACCGAAGTCGGAGCAGAGATAGCGCGCTCGCTGTTCGAGACGGCCCGCGAGTACGTCGAGAGCTTCACGGTGTTCGGCGACCGGGCCACCTTCGAGTGGGAGCAGACGCAGGGGTCGGGGCATGTCCTGCACGTCGGCGAGGCGCCGGCGCGCATCGACGTCCCCGACTTCGCCCACCGGCTGCCGAAGGAGATCGCGCGGTTCACCACTCGCGGCGTCTACGACGAGGAGAACGAGCACCTCTCGTTCGTCCAGGGGGCCGGTCACGGCGGCTCGCACCCGCACCTGGTGCACGAGTTCGTCCGGAGCATCGCCGAGGACCGCGCTCCCGCGGTCGACGAGGCGACCGCCGCGAACTGGACGTCGGTCGGGATCTGCGCCCACGAGTCCGCCATGCGCGGCGGGGCTCGGGTCGCCGTCCCGGATTACGCGGAGGTGCGGCGATGAAGCAGCGGAGGACGTACGGCGTCAACACCTGGATCTGGTGCTCGCCGCTCACCGACGAGCTCCTGGCCGAGCTCGCGCCGCGCATCGCCGAATGGGGGTTCGACGCGATCGAGCTGCCCGTGGAGGACATCGACGACTGGGATCCGAAGCGCACGGCGAGACTGCTCGACTCGCTCGGCCTGACTCCCACCCTCGTGCTGGCCATGGGCGAGGGCCGCGATCTGGTGGCGGCCGACAGCACCACGATCGACTCGACCCGCGATTACATGCGACGCGTGATCGACCTGGCGCACGCCGTCTCTGCACGGGTGGTCGCCGGCCCCGCCTACGCGTCGGTGGGCCGCACTTGGCGGATGTCGCCGACGGAGCGGCGCGGCTGCTACCTGCAGCTTCGGGACGGGCTGGCTCCGGTGGTGGAGCACGCGCGCCAGGCCGGGGCCGTCCTCGCCGTCGAGCCCCTCAACCGGTTCGAGACCAGCGTGCTCAACACCGTGGACCAAGCGCTCGAGGCCCTCGAAAGCCTGCCGCCCGAGGCTTGCGGGCTGGCTCTGGACACCTTCCACATGAACATCGAGGAGCGGGACCTGCCCGCGGCCGTCCGCCGAGCGGGTTCGAGGGTCGCGCACGTACAGGTCTGCGCCAACGACCGGGGCGCCCCCGGCGCCGACCACCTCGACTGGCGCGGCTTTCTGGCCGCGCTGGACGAGATCGGCTACGGCGGTCCGCTGAACATCGAGTCGTTCAGCGGAGACAACAAGACGATCGCCACCGCGGCGTCGATCTGGCGGCCCCTCGCAGCGGACCAAGACGCGATCGCCGTAGACGGTCTCGCGTTCCTGTCCGGGCTGGACGGAGAGGGGGCGCCGATGCGCTGACGCCGCCCCGCGGGGCGAGGTCGCGGTGCCCGGCGACGTGCCGCCACCGCATCGAAGACAAGACACTGTGAGGTGATCATGCAAAGACGCAATCGATTCACGGCAGGTGCGACGACGACGGCGGTGCTGGCTTCGGTCCTGGTCGGGGCCGCATTCGGCTCGGCGCAGGCACACCCGGGCCACGAGCACGACTTCGACGTGCTGTTCTTCCACAAGACCACGGGCTTCCGGCACGATTCGATCCCGGCGGCCATCGCCGCGGTCGAACAGATGGGGGCCGACCACGACTACTCGGTGACCGAGACGCAGGACGCCGCGGTCTTCACCGACGGCACCCTGGCGGACTACGAGGCGGTGGTGCTGTTCACCGACGGTGAAGCCACCCTGAACGCCGAGCAGCGGTCCGCGTTCGAGGACTACGTGCAGGACGGCGGCGGCGTCGTCGGACTCCACTCGGCCTCGAACATGGACAAGACCGACTGGCCCTGGTGGTCCGACCTGATGGGCGGCGCGTTCTTCAAGAGCCACCCCTCCGGGGCGGACCAGTTCCAGGAGGCCACGATCCACATCGAGGACGCGACGCACCCGTCGACGGCGGCACTGCCGGCCGAATGGGTCCGCACCGACGAGTGGTACAACTTCACCGCGAACCCGCGCCAGGACGTCCACGTCCTGGCCACCCTGGACGAGACGACCTACGACCCCGGACCCGACGCGATGGGCGAGGACCACCCGATCGCGTGGTGCTCGAACTACGACGGCGGACGCAACTGGTACTCGGCGCTCGGGCACCAGCCCGAGCACTGGGACGAGCCGTTGCTGCGCGAGCACGTCCTCGGCGGCATCCAGTGGGCCGCCGGGGCCGCCGAAGGCGACTGCGGCGAGCCGCGCGACGGCCTGCCCACCGAGGACTCCTTCGAGAAGGTCACGCTCGACGACACCACCGAGAACCCGATGGAGCTCGCGGTCGCGCCCGACGGACGGGTCTACTACGTCGAACTCGGCGGTGCGCTCAAGGTCTACGACCCCGAGTCCGGCGCCGTCACCACGGTCGCGAACATCGACGTGCACCGCGGCAACGAGAACGGGCTGCTGGGCATCGCGCTCGACCCCGACTTCGCGACGAACCAGTGGATTTACCTCTTCTACAGCGCCCCGGACGAGGAAGTGCAGCGCATCGCGCGCTTCACCGTGGACGGCGACACGCTCGACCCGGCGTCCGAGCAGATCCTGCTCGAATTCACCCACCAGCGGGAGGTGTGCTGCCACTCGGCGGGGTCGATGACCTTCGACCCGGCCGGCAACCTGCTGGCCTCCACCGGCGACGACACCGCCCACTTCGCCTCTGACGGGTTCGCGCCGATCGACGGCCGCGTCCACGATGAGCACTCCAGTGAGGACGCCACGCGCGCTTACGACGCCAGGCGCACCTCCGGCAACACCAACGACCTGCGCGGCAAGATCCTGCGGATCACTCCCGAGGACGACGGCACCTACTCCATCCCGGAGGGGAACCTGTTCCCGCCCGGGACGGAGGGCACCCGGCCGGAGATCTACACCATGGGGCACCGCAACCCGTTCCGGATCGCCGTCGACGACGAGACCGGCTGGGTCTACGCCGGCGAGGTCGGACCGGACGCCGGAAGCGACAACCCCGACCGCGGCCCGCGGGGCTACGACGAGTGGAACCAGATCCGCGAGGCGGGCAACTACGGCTGGCCGTACTGCATCGCCGACAGCCAGCCCTACCGGGAATGGGACTTCGCCACCGAGACGCCGGGCGAGCTGTTCGACTGCGAGAACGGCCCGGCCAACGACTCGCCGTTCAACACCGGCATCGACACGGTGCCGCCGACGGAGGACGCCTTCGTCTGGTACCCGTACGGCGGCTCGCCGGAGTTCCCGGAGATCCCCGAGGGCGGCGGTCGGTCCGCGTTCGCCGGCGACGTCTACAACTACGACCCGGACCTGCTGGGCGACGGCCAGTTCCCGTCGTACTACGACGAGGCCGTATTCGTCATGGAGTGGTCGCGGAACTGGATCGGGATGCTCCGCCTGGACGAGAACGGCGACTACGCAGACTTCGAGCAGTTCATGCCGAACACCTTGTTCCGCAGCCCCCACGATATGGAGTTCGGGCCGGACGGCGCGATGTACCTCATCGAGTGGGGAATCGACTTCAACTACGGCGGCGGCGGGGTGAACCCGGACTCGGGCCTGTACCGGATCAACTACACCGACGGCGCCCGCACTCCGGTCGCCGAGGCGTCCTCGGACGTCGACTCGGGCCCCGCGCCGCTGGAGGTGTCGTTCACCGGCGACACCAGCCACGACCCGGACGGCGACTCGCTGACCTACGCCTGGGACCTGGGCGACGGCACGACCTCGGACGAGATGAACCCGACGCACACCTACACCGAGCCCGGCGAATACACGGCGCGGCTGACGGTCACCGACCCCTCCGGTCGGTCCAACAGCTCGAACGTGGTGATCGTCGCCGGGAACACCCGACCCGAGGTGACCATCGACCTCCCGGCCGACGGCCAGGTCTTCTCCTGGGGCGACGAGATCCCGTATCAGATCTCGGTGAACGACGCCGAGGACGGGACCGGGGACGCGATCGACTGCGAACGGGTGACCGTCCAACAAGGACTGTACCACGACGAGGGCGGCAATGCGCACGTCCATCCCGGACAGCAGCAGATCGGGTGCGAGGGCGTGATCCTCACGCAGGCCGACGCCGAGCACGGCGACGCGGCGGACATCTCGCTCGTCGTCTCCGCAAGCTATACGGACCTCGGCGGCGAGGAGGGCGCCCCGCAGTTGACCGGTGCGGTGGCGCACTTCCTGCAACAGGAACGTAAGGAGGTGGAGCACTACGCCGACGCCTCCGGCATCGACGTGTTCCCGGCGAACGATGCCGAGACCGGCGGCGGCGACGCCATCGAAGGAAGCGGCGGCGACTGGACCTCGTACGAACCGTACAACCTCGACGGTGTCGAGGAAGTCACGCTGCGGGTCGGAAGCACCCAGGACACCACCTTCGAGCTGCGCCGCGACGCGCCCGACGGGGAACTGCTCGGCACCGGCGACATCACGGCGAGCACCGAAGTCGAACGGTCCGCAGGGCCCGACGGGTTCGGCAGTGCCGTGCCGCTGGGCGGCGACAGTTCCGTCGAGAGGGTGGACCTCCCCGAGGACGTGGTCAGCGGCGTCGAGGACTTCACGGTCTCCGTGTGGGTCGACTGGGACGGCGGACAGGACTGGGCCCGGATCTTCGACTTCGGGTCCGACACGTCGAACTACATGTTCCTCACCCCGAGCGCGGGCGGGACCGGCAACCTGCGGTACGCCATCACGACCGGGAGCAATGGAGCCGAGCAGCAGATCAACGCTCCCGGCGCGCTGCCGACGGACGGGTGGCACCACGTCGCGGTCACGCTCTCGGGGAACACCGGGACGCTGTACCTCGACGGTGAGGCGGTCGGGACCAACACCGAGATGACGCTGAGCCCGGCCGACCTCGGCCAGACCCCGAACAACTGGATCGGCCAGTCGCAGTGGCCGGATCCGCTGCTCGACGGCGCAGTCGACGACTTCAACATCTTCGATCGGGCGCTCACCGCCGAGGAGATCGGGTCGATGGTCGCCGAACCGGGCGGTTCCGTCGGCGGCGGCGACGTCGCCTGGTATCAGTTCGAGGGGACCGGCGGCGATGCCGTCGATTCCTCCGGGCAGGGCAACGACGGCACGATCGTCCTCTCGGACGGGGCCGTCACTTGGCAGACGGTGACAGTGGACCTGGCTCCCACCCAGGGGTCGTTCCCGCTCTACCTGGTCTTCCCGGACGGCGCCGTCCGCATGAACTGGATGCAGTTCACGGCGGCGGACCCGGTCGACCCGGGTGAGTCGGGGATCTTGACGGGTGTGGGCTCGGGTCGGTGCCTGGATGTGCCGGATCAGTTGACCGAGAACGGCACACCGGTGCAGATCTGGGACTGCTGGGACGGTCCGAACCAGCAGTGGACCTACACCGACGCCGGTGAGCTGACGGTCTACTCCGGGGACTCGCGCAAGTGCCTGGACGCCGAGGGCGCCGGTACGACGAATGGGACGGCGGTGATCATCTGGGACTGCCACGGCGGGTCGAACCAGCAATGGAACGTGAACGCCGACGGCTCGATCACCGGTGTCGGTTCGGGGCTGTGCCTGGACGTGTCCGGTGCCTCGACGGCCAACGGCGCTCAGGTCCATCTCTGGACCTGCCACGGCGGCGACAACCAGAAGTGGACGGGGATCGCGGCGGACCCGGTCGATACGGCGTCCTGCACCGAGCCCGACCAGCGTTCCACCGTGGTCGTCGGCGACGTCGACACCGAGGTCGAGAACTACTCGCTCCCTGACGGGTGCACGGTCAACGACCTCGTGCTCGACGAGCAGGAGTGGGATTCTCGACGAGAGTTCAGGGAGCACGTCCGCACGGTGGTCAGGCAGCTGATCTTCGACGGGGTCCTCACCAACCAGGAGGGACGCGACATCCGACACGCCGCACGGGAGGCCGACTGGCAGAACTGATCCGGTCGTCATCAGGCGACCGACATCGATGAATGCGGGGCACCGCCGTCTCGGCGGTGCCCCGCACTGCTGCGCCGCTCAGAACTGGAATCGAGCGCGGCACCTCTCAGCGGCTTCACGCGGTGGCGAACGGGCCTCCGGTCTCGAAGGCGAGCTGGGCGAAGCGCGTGCCGATCAGTTCGTGCGCGTCGGTGTCCGGGTGCAGCGCGTCAGGAAGCGGAATCTCATGGGAGTCGGCCTCGCTGTAGAGGGCCGTGCCGTCGAGATAGTGGAGGTTCGGATCCTCCCGGCGTTCGACGATCCCGGCGAGGGCGTCGCGGATCACCGTGAGGGTGAGGCGCCCCAGTTCCGTGTCGCCGGGCTGCCCGGCGGCGGCGAATCGCACCTGCCCGGCGGCGAAGCCCTGGGGATCGAACATGCCGGGCCCCGGCGTGTGCTCGTGGATGCCGCAGTGGATCGGCGAGACGAGGACCAGCGGCGTCTCGGGATGCCCGTCGCGGATCGTGTCGAGAAATCCATGCACCGCAGGGACGAACGTCCGCAGCCGCATCGCGTCCGAGTTGACCACGTTGATCCCGAGCTTGACGCTGATCAGGTCGGCGGCGGTGTCGCGCATGACGCGCGCTGCGAACGGGTCGACGAGGGCGCTGCCTCCGAATCCGAGGTTGCGCAGGTCGACGCCGGCCATCCGGGCGGCCACGGCCGGCCAGGTTCGCGCCGGCGTCGCGGCATTGGAGCCCTGGCTGATCGAGCTGCCATGGTGAAGCCAACGGCGTCCGTTCCGGGGCGCGGGCGCGACCCGGGCGTCGGTGCGGAGCTCGACGAGCTCGACCGCCTCGTTGTGCGGCAGCCACAGTTCGACGAGCTTCTCCCCGGCGCCTAGCCCGGTGAAGCGCGTGGCATGCGGCTCGCCCGGCACGAATGCCGTCTCGCCGGTCCCCAGATCCGTCTCGTACGCATCGCCGCCGGTGAGCGGATCGCTCGCGAGGAGTCGGTGATCGACGACCAGGTCGACGCCGCCCCGGGGGCGGTCGAGCCCGCGATAGGCGAGGCGGGCGGGTCGGGTGACGAGCTCGACGTCCTGCGCTTCGGTGACCACAGCCACCCGCACCCCGGAGGGCTGCGCCTCCATCGCCGGCAACCGCTCATCGGGGCACTGGGCGGCGACCCAGGCGGGCAGCCGATGCGGCCGCAGCCCGCGAGCGGTCGGCTCGAGGTACTCGCAACCGTGCACCAGCTCGGGTGTGAGTGGCGTGCGAACGGCCATGGGATCTCCTTCATCTCTCCGTGTTCTCATCCGCCGCGGCCGGCCAGGAGCGCAGCAGCGAGTCGAGCGCTTCCAGCGCCCGCGCCCAGGAGCGGTCCGGTTCCGGACCGCTGTGGTCGAAGCTCCCCACCGACTCGAGATTGATGAATCCGTTGATCACGCTGCCGACCAGTCGGATCGCGTGGACGTGCTCCTCCTCGGGCAGTGCGTAGCCGCGCAGGACGGCGCGGTTCAGCGCCACGACGGTGCGCGCCGCATCCGAACCGGCCACGGACGCTCCGACTCGGCGCTGGAGCGACTGCCATCGGCCCGGCGACGCTGCGGCGAAGGATCGATGCGCGTCCGCGAGTCCGCGCAACGCGGCCGCGCCGGACAGTCCCGCTGTCGCGAGCGATATCCGCTCGCCGAGATCGCGCAGCGCCGACTCCGAGATCCCGTCGCGCAGTGCCGCGAGGTCCCTGACATGCGAGTAGAGGCTCGGCGCCCGAACGTCGAGTGCGCGCGCTACAGCCGATAGCGAGACGGCATCGAACCCGACGTCGTCAGCGAGCGCGACGGCGGCCTGGACGACGTCAGCGGCAGTGAGGTTGGATCGAGGCACACTCCGATTCTATAGCCTGTAGCTAAAACCCTATACCCCGTAGGAATCAATTGAGACGTTCGGCTCACATCGCGGACGGCACGGCCCTGGGCGACCAGGCGTTCGCCGACGCCGAAGCGGTCTTCACTCTGGATCTCTCGCCGTCGTCGGAATTCCCGGCAGCGCCGGGTGATCATGGTCCATCCGAGTAACGAGCAAGCAGGGGGAACAGAAAAACCCGGTCCCCTCATTCGAGGAAACCGGGTTTCACCTGGTATTTCTTGGTAGCGGGAGCAGGATTTGAACCTACGACCTCCAGGTTATGAGCCTGGCGAGCTACCGAGCTGCTCTATCCCGCGTCGGTAATAACAAGCGTACATGATCCCGGAAACGGACTGCAAGCGAGGGTTCGGTGAGGGCGGTCACCACGCAGGAGTGCGCATACCGTACGCACAGCGGTCGGATACCGGCGGCGGTGTTCGACGCCGGTATCCGGTGGTGCGGAAGGATCCTCAGAAGCCGAGCCGTTCGAGCATCTTCGGGTCCCGCTGCCAGTCCTTGGCGACCCTGACGTGCAGGTCGAGGTAGACGCGGCTGTCGAGGAGCTGGGCGATGCCCTTGCGGGCCTTGGTGCCCACCCGCTTGAGGCGCTCGCCGCCCTTGCCGATGACGATGCCCTTCTGGCTCTGGCGCTCGACGTAGATCTCGGCCCAGATCTTCTTGCGCGGCCCGCCCTCGCTCATCTCGTCCTCGATGTCCTCGATGACCACGGCCAGGGAGTGCGGCAGCTCGTCGCGCACGCCCTCCAGGGCGGCCTCGCGGATGAGCTCGGCCACCATGACCCGCTCGGGCTCCTCGGTGATCATCCCGTCCGGGTACAGCCGCGGAGACTCCGGCAGATGGCCCGAGAGGACGTCGACGAGCGTCTCCAGGTTCTCGCCGGTCTTGGCCGAGACGGGCACGATGTCGGCGAAGTCGGCCAGATTCGAGACGTTCGTCAAGTGCCGCAGCAGGGCGTCCTTGCCGACCAGGTCGATCTTGGTCACCACGGCCACGACCTTCGCGCGCAGTTCCTTGATCTCCTGGGCGATGAACCGGTCTCCGGGGCCGGGCTTCTCGTTGGCCGGCAGGCACAGGCCGATCACGTCGACCTCCGACCAGGTCGAGCGCACCAGGTCGTTGAGGCGCTCGCCCAGCAGCGTGCGCGGCCGGTGCAGCCCGGGCGTGTCCACCAGGATCAGCTGCGACTCGGGGCGGTGCAGGATGGCGCGGACGACGTGCCGGGTCGTCTGCGGGCGCTTGGAGGTGATCGCGATCTTCTGGCCCATGATCGCGTTCGTCAACGTCGACTTGCCCGCGTTCGGACGGCCCACGAAGCAGGCGAAACCGGCCCTGAAGTCCTCAGGCAACGCGGGTCACCGCCTTGCGAACGACCGCGTACACGACCACGTCGCCGGCGATCTCGCGCGCGGCCTTGACGCCGTCCTCGTCGCCTTCGGCGTTGAAGATCACCGCCGCCTCGAGCGTCTCGGCCCCCGCCGCGAACGCCTGGGCCACCGCCGCCTGGAGCGCGGTGAGCCGCAGCGACGGCAGGTCGACCCCGGCCGAGGCGTAGGTGCGGCCGATGCCGTCGCGGACGGCGGCGCCGGAGGTCTGCCGAACGCGGCCGGCGGCCCCGCGCGCCAGCGTCACGAGCTTGGCGTCCTCGGGGTCGAGGTCGTCCACGGTGGTCTCAGACATTGATCCTGTGCCTCTCGTCGTTCTGGGATCGGGCTTCGGGCGCGGGCACGTCGTCGGCCTCGGGCAGCCGCGCGACCCGGACGGTCTCGATGCGGTTGCGCCGGCCAACGGTACCCTCGGCGGTCAGCTCCAGCCCGGCCAGGACCGCCCGGTCCCCGGCGAGGGGAACCTTGCCCAGCTCGTGGGCCAGCAGCCCGGCCACGGTGTCGACGTCGACCTCGGGCAGCTCGACCTCGAACAGCTCGGCCAGGTCGTCGATGCCCAGGCGGGCGGTGACGCGCGCGGTGCGGTCGTCGAGCCAGGCGACCGGCGGCAGCTCGTTGTCGTACTCGTCGGTGATCTCGCCGACGATCTCCTCGAGGATGTCCTCGATGGTGATCAGGCCCGCGGTGCCGCCGTACTCGTCGACGACCATGGCGATGTGGATGCGCGCGGTCTGCATCTCCCGCAGCAGGTCGTCGACCGGCTTGGAGTCGGGGACGAACGAGACCGACCGCATCACCTCGGAGACGGCCGAGTCGAGCCCGTTCAGCCGCGCGAGATCCTTCAGGTATGCCACGCCGCGCACGTCGTCGAGGTCCTCCCCCACCACCGGGATCCGCGAGAACCCCGACCTCAGCGCCACTTCCTTGGCCTCGGCGGCGCTCACGTCGGCGGAGACCCACATCATCGCGGTGCGCGGCACCATCACCTCGCGGGCGACGGTCTCGCCGAGGGCGAAGACCGACTCGATCATGTCGCGCTCGTCGTGGTCGACCGTGCCCGATGCCTCGGCGGCGTCGACCAGTTCCTGGATCTCGATCTGCGAGGTCGCGAACGGGCCCTCGCGGAAGCCTCGCCCCGGGGTCACGGCGTTGCCGACCAGGATGAGCACCCGCGCCAGCGGCCCGAGCGCGGTGCCCAGGAGCCGGACCGGTCCAGCCGCGGCCAGGGCGATCGGGTAGGCGTGCTGGCGGCCGACCGTGCGCGGCCCGACCCCCACGACCACGAACGACACCACCGTCATCAGCACGGCGGTGACGCCCACGGCCCACCAGGAGTCCCAGGTCTCGTAGGCGACCGCGGCCGTCAGCGCGATCGCGGCGGCCTCGCACGCGACGCGCAGCAGGATCAGCAGGTTCAGGTGCTTGGGCAGGTCATCGGTGATGCGGACCAGGGCGGGGGCGCCGCGGCGCCGCTGCTCGGCCAGCTCGGCCGAGCGGGCCGGCGAGATCTCGTTCAGGGCCGAGTCCACCATGGCCGCCAGTCCGGCGACGAAGATGAGGGCTATCGCCGGGGCCAGTAGCGTGTAGAGCGCGCCCATCCGGACCTAACTCTCTGCGCTCTGCGCGGCCCGGCGTTTGACCCGCCACGCGTCCAAGAGGCGATTCTGCAGGCCGAACATCTCCTTGGCCTGCTCGGGTTCGGCGTGGTCGTAGCCGAGGATGTGGAGCACCCCGTGGACGGTGAGCATGTGCAGCTCGTCGGCGGCGGAGTGCCCCGCTTCCTTGGCCTGGTCGGCGGCCACGTCCGGAGACAGGACGATGTCGCCGAGGACCGGCGTGCCCGGCTCGATCGAGTCGGGCCGGGCGGGCATGGCGTCGTCCATGGGGAAGGACAGGACGTCGGTGGGGCCGGTGCCGCCCATCCAGCGGCGGTTGAGCTCGGTCATGTGATCGAGGTCGACCACGAGGATCGACAGCTCCGCGAGCGGGTTGACGCCCATCTCGCCGAGTGCGAACCGGGCGGCGTCGACGACACCGCCCTCGTCCACCTCGTGGCCGGACTCATTGACGATCTCGATGCCCACTGTTCCCCTTATGCCCCTTCCGGGAGTTCTCGCGCTTGGCGTCCCACCGCTCGTAGGCGGTCACGATATCGCTGACCAGCTGGTGCCTGACGACGTCCTGCGCCGACAGCGAGGCGAAGTACACGTCCTCGACGCCGTGGAGGATGTCGCGCACGGCGCGGAGTCCGGAGGCCGTCCCGCCTGGGAGATCGACCTGCGTCACGTCTCCGGTGACCACCATCTTCGAACCGAACCCGAGCCTGGTCAAGAACATCTTCATCTGCTCGGCAGTGGTGTTCTGCGCCTCGTCCAAGATGATGAACGCGTCGTTGATCGTGCGACCCCTCATAAAGGCCAGGGGGGCCACTTCGATGGTGCCGGCCTCCATGAGTTTGGGGATGGAGCCGGGGTCGACCATGTCGTGGAGGGCGTCGTAGAGCGGGCGCAGGTACGGGTCGATCTTCTCGCCCAGGGTTCCCGGGAGGAAGCCGAGCTTCTCGCCGGCCTCGACGGCCGGGCGGGTCAGGATGATCCGGTTGACCTCCTTGGCCTGGAGGGCCTGGACGGCCTTGGCCATGGCCAGGTAGGTCTTGCCGGTGCCGGCCGGGCCGATGCCGAAGACGATGGTGTGCTTGTCGATGGCCTCGACGTAGTGCTTCTGCCCGAGGGTCTTGGGCCGGATCGTCTTGCCGCGCCTGGAGACGATGTTGTGGGTGAGCACGTCGACCGGCCGCTCGGAAGGCGCGGACTGGAGCATGTCCTCGGTGCGTCGGATGATGTCGGGATCGACGTTCTCGCCGTTCTCGATCAAGGCGAGCAGCTCCTTCAAGAGTCGTTCGGTGGCGTGCGCCTTGCCGTTGACGCCGGTGATGGTGATCGTGTCCCCGCGCACGTGGACGTCAACGCCCGGGTTGCGGCGCTCGATGTACCGAAGGTTCTCGTCGGCGCGACCGAGGAGGGCCATGAGCGCCCGCTGGTCGGCGACGGTGATCGTCGAGGTGATCTGGCCGGTTTGCGTAGAGCGGTCGGTCATAGGCTTCGCCCGCGAGGGCTGTTCGCCACCTGCTTCCCAAAAGGAGGTCGGCGACGGTCCGTCCCGTCGCCTGCTGTCCTCCAATGGTAAGTCCCGGCGACGACACTCGACAATGAGAAAACCCGCGCCGCCCGGAGGTTTCACACCGCGAGCATCGGTCCGAGCGGTTTGCCCCCGAACACGTGCAGATGGACGTGGAAGACCTCCTGGCCGGCGTTGCGGCCGGAGTTGGCCAGCAGCCGCCAGCCGTCCTCGGACACGCCGTCGTCGTCGGCGACGTCCGCGGCGGCGGCCAGCAGCTCGCCGGCCAGGGCCGGGTCGGAGCGGGACAGTTCGGCCACGTTCGCGTAGTGGTCCTTGGGAATGACCATCACATGCGTGGGCGCCTTCGGGTTGATGTCGCGGAAGGCCAGCACCCGCTCGGTCTCGCGGACCTTCGTGGAGGGCAGTTCGCCGGCGACGATCTTGCAGAAGACGCAGTCCTGATCAGTCATTCGGCGATTCTACGAGCCCGGGCTCCAGGCGGGGTCGCGGCCGGTGATCGCGATCAGGCGGTCCTGCGGATCGGCCCCGTCGGGGACCGGGACGACCGGGGCGTACACGCCTTCTCGGGCGGCCTGGTCGTCGGCGTCCTGGCCGTCGAAGGCCAGGAGGGTCTCGATCACCTCCGGCGGGAGGCGGTAGGGCAGGCCGGCGGCGCGGGCGAGGTCCCAGCCGTGGATCGCGACTTCGTTGAGCGCCACCAGGCCCATGACCTCGGCCGGGAGGGTCACGCCGCCGGCGGTGGTCTCGCCCTTCCACGCCTCGGGGTCGCACCATGCCTCGGCCAGGAGCGCCAGGCGGGAGGGCAGCAGGGTCCGCCATTCGGGGTCGACGACGGGCGAGGGTGCCTGCGGCGGGTTGTCGGTGTGGGGTCCGCGCTGCTTCTTGGCGGCGCTGGTGAAGACCCAGGACAGCCCGAGCGCGTGGTTGAGCAGCGCGCCGAGAGTGTAGTCGTCGCAGGGGGTGGGTCCGGAGAGCTGGTCGTCGCGGATGCCGTCCAGCAGGTCCGCGACCTGGTCGGCCACGGGGCCGAGGTCGATCGGGGCGTCGTTCATCGAGTTCCTCCTCGCAGAGCGGTTGGCTTCGTCAGGTAGTGACGAGGCGGGAGCCCGGGATTCATCGGCGCGGGCCGAGGAGGCCCGCTACCAGCGGCCGAGCCGGGCTTGGAGGACGGCGAGCGCGGCGGGTCCGGCGGTGGAGGTGCGGAGGACGGTCGGGCCCAGTCGGACCGGGTCGGCGCCGAGTGCGGCCAGTTCGTCGGGGGAGACGCCGCCTTCGGGTCCGACGACGAGGGCGATCTCGCCGGTCTCGGCCAGGGCGACTTCGGAGATCGGCAGTTCGGCCTCTTCGTGGAGGACCAGGACCTGGGCGGCTCGGCTCAGGCGCTGGGCGAGTTGTTTGGTGGTGTGCAGCTCGGCCAGGCGGGGCAGGCGGGCGCGTCGGGCCTGCTTGGCCGCTTCGCGGGCGGTGGCGACCCATTTGCCGCGGGCCTTGTCGCCGCGGGGGCCCTTCCATTGGGTGATGGATCGTGAAGCGGCCCAGGGGATGACTTCGTCGACGCCGATCTCGGTGAGCATCTGCACGGCCAGTTCGCCGCGGTCGCCCTTGGGCAGGGCCTGGGCGACGGTGAGCTTCGGGTCGGGGGCGGGTTCGCTGGAGCGTTCGAGGATTTCGAGGCGCAGGAGCCCGCGATCGGTGGCCGTGACTCGGGCGCGCGCGGTCCCGCCGTCGCCGTCCGAGAGGGTCAGGGTCTCGCCGGGCCGGAGGCGCTGCACGTCGGCGGCGTGGTGCCCCTCGGGCCCGTCGAGGATGAAGTCGTCACCGTCAGGCAGCTTCTTGATCAGAAACACCGGATCAGTCACCTGTGTCGCTCCCCGTTTCGGATCTGATTCGGGATTATGGTTAGTTTTCCCCGCGCTTACGGGGATGAGCCCGCGTCTCGCATTCGGCTAAAAAAGCCGGATCCGTGTTCCCCGCGGCAGCGGGGTTGGGCCGGCCCCGGCGATGCCGGGGCCACTTTTCACTGCGGCTTAGGCGTGACCGTTGAAAGCGTCCCTCATCCTCGAAAAAAACCCACTCCCGGACTTGATCTCGCGTATCTCCTCGTCGCGTATGCTCGCGAGCTTGCGGAGCAGGTCCTCCTGCTCGGTGTCGATCTTGGTGGGGGTGCGCACGTCCAGTTCCACGTACAGGTCGCCGCGCGCGCCGCCGCCGCGGAGCTTCGGGACGCCCTGGCCGCGCACCTTCTTGACCGTGCCGGGCTGGGTACCCGGCGCGACGTCGATCTCGACCTGGTCGTCGAGGGTGTGCACGTTCAGTTTGGTGCCCAGGGCGGCCTGGGTCATCGGCACGCGGACGCGGCAGTGCAGGTCCGAGCCCTCGCGGGTGAAGACCTCGTGGGGCTTCTCGTGGACCTCGACGTAGAGGTCTCCGGCCGGTCCGCCGCCGGGGCCGACCTCGCCTTCGCTGGAGAGGCGGATGCGCATGCCGTCCTCGACCCCGGCCGGGACCTTGACGGTGATGCGGCGCCGCGAGCGCACCCGGCCCTCGCCGCCGCATTTGCGGCACGGGTCGGTAATGATCGTGCCGTAGCCCGAGCAGGCCGAGCAGGGGCGGGCGGTGCGGACCTGGCCGAGGATGGTGCGCTGCACTACCTGGACTTCTCCGGAGCCGCCGCAGGTGGTGCACGACTGGGGTGTGGTGTCGCCGTCGGTTCCGGCGCCCTCGCACTCATCGCAGAGGATGGCGGTGTCGACCGTCAGGGTCGATTCGGTGCCGAAGGCCACTTCTTCGAGGTCGAGGTCGAGGCGCAGGAGCGCGTCGGCGCCGGGGCGGCGGCGCGAGCGCGGTCCGCGTCGGCCGAAGCCGCCCATGGAGCCGCCGAAGAAGGCGTCCATGATGTCCTCGAAGCCCATGAACGGGCCCGCGGCGCCCGGGCCCGCGGAGGAGCGGTCGTACGGGTCGCCTCCGGCGTCGACGATCGCGCGTTTCTGCGGGTCCATCAGCACCTCGAAGGCGGCGTTGATGTCCTGGAGCTTCTCCTCGGCGTCGGGCTCGTCGCTGACGTCGGGGTGGTACTTGCGCGCCAGTTTGCGGTACGCCTTCTTGAGCTCGTCCTCGGTGGCGTTCTTGTCGACCCCGAGGATGCCGTAGTAGTCCTTAGCCACGTGCGCTCTCATAGTCCCTTTATCAGCGGTTCTGTTCCAAAATTTCTGAGACGTAGCGGGCCACGGCGCGGACGGCCGCGATGGTGCCCGGGTAGTCCATGCGGGTCGGCCCCAGCACGCCCATGTGCCCGACCACCGAGCCGGGCCCGTATCCGGCCGAGACAACGGAGGTCTCGCGGAAGTCGTCGAGTTCGTTCTCGTCGCCGATGCGGACGGTCAACAGCGCCCCGGAGTCGGTGCGGCCCAGCAGTTGCATGAGCACGACCTCTTCTTCGAGGGCTTCCATGATCGACCGCAGGGAGCCGGCGAAGTAGGCCTGGTGGCGGGCGAGGTTGGCCGCTCCGGCGACGGCGATGCGCTCGTCGGGGCGGGCCACGACGGTGTCGAGCAGGACGCGGGTCAGTTCGGCCATGGCGGTCTCGAGCTCGGGCCGGGCCTGGGCGACCAAGCCGCCGATGATGCGGGTGGCGTCGACCAGGGGCTTGTCGGTGAGCTGCTCGTTGATGAGTTTGCGCAGTTCGAGGATGTCGTCCTCGCTGAGCTCCACGGAGAGTTCGAACTGGCGCTGTTCGACCCGGCCGGTGTCGGTGATCATGACCAGCATGAGTCGCCGGTGGCCGAGCGAGACCAGTTCGAGGTGCCGCACCGAGGAGCGGTTCAGGCTCGGGTACTGGACGACGGCGACCTGGTGGGTGAGTTGCGAGAGCAGTCTCACGGTCCGGGTTACCACGTCGTCGAGGTCGATGGCCTCGGCCAGGAAGCGGTGGACGGCGCGCCGCTCGGCGGCCGAGAGCGGTTTGATCTTGCCGAGCCGGTCGACGAACAGGCGGTAGCCCTTGTCGGTGGGGATGCGTCCGGCGGAGGTGTGGGGTTGGTGGATGTATCCGGCCTCTTCGAGGTAGGACATGTCGTTGCGGACGGTGGCGGCCGAGACGCCGAGCGCGTGGCGCTGCGCGACCGTCTTGGATCCGACCGGTTCCTGGGTGGCGACGTAGTCCTCGACGATGGCACGCAGCACTTCGAGTTTGCGATCGTCCATCGCGGCCACGTCCCTTCGTTCGTTCGCCTTCATTCGACCGGACTCAAGTTTGGCACTCCCGGCCCGCGAGTGCCAGTCTACGGGGAGCCTCAGACGCCTGGGAGTTCGAGGACGCCGTCCTCGCCGACGGTGACTCCCGCGTCGCCGAAGTCGGCGGCGAGCTCGTTGAGCGATTCGATCGCCGCGCCTTCGGCGTCCAGCTCAGGGTACCCGCGATCGTCCATGCGGCTGGGGACGATCCTTCCGGCGGCGAGGCTGCCGTCCTCGTTGAAGTCGACCTTGAGGATGCCGGAGTCGCCGAGGTGGCCGTCGCGGGCGAACAGGTTCTGGCCGCCGCCGAAGTTGCCGAGGCTGTAGGCGATGAGCTTGCCGTTGTAGAGCTCCATGCCGCGCAGGACGTGGGGTCCGTGGCCGACGACGAGGTCGGCGCCGGCGTCGACGCAGGTGTGGCCGAAGGCGCGGGTGTCGCCGCGGTTCTCGCCGAGGTAGTTCTCGACCCCTTCGGGGACGTGCCGGTGGTCGGTGCCCTCGGCGCCGAGGTGGGCGGTGGCGACGACCAGGTCGGCGGAGGACTTGGCCTCGTCGACGAGCGCGGCGACGGCGTCGAGGTCGCGCACGTCGGTGTAGAAGGTGTAGGGGGCGAAGCCGACTACGGCGACGGTCAGGCCCTGGGCTTCGACGGTGACGATCTCGTCTTTCATGCCGGCCAGTTCCATGCCGGCGCCGGTGACGGCCTCCTGGGTCTCGGCGGCGCCGTCGGGGCCGGCGTCCCAGCCGTGGTTGTTGGCGAGGTTGAGCACGTCGAACCCGGCCGAGGCGAAGACCTCGGCGTATTCGCCGGGGAGCCGGAAGTAGGTGCACTGTCCGCCGCCGCACTTGTCGAACTCGAGGGTCGACAGGGCGCCTTCCATGTTGGCGATGACGACGTCGCCGGTGAGCTCGTCGGTCACGCCGTCGAAGAAGCTCGCGCCTTCGTCGGAGGCCGTCTGGTTCGGGTAGGAGCCGGGGAAGGTGTCGCCGACGTGGGTGATGCTGATCTGCTTCGGCGGTTCGGGCGAGGGCGATTCGGAGGGGCTCTCCTCGGCCGCGCCCTGGCCTCCGTCGTCGGCGATCGGAGGCTCGGCCTCGCCGCAGGCGGCCATGGTGGTGACGCCGGCGAGCGCTCCGGTGAGGAGGCCGCGGCGGGCCAGGCGCGTGGACGGTCGGTGCGGGTGTCGCATGGGTGTGGGCTCCGGGAGTCGCTGAAGGGGATTCGTTGTGGGCCGGCCGGTCAGGCGGTGAGGTCTCTCACAACGGCGTCGGCCAGGAGACGGCCGCGGAGGGTGAGGCGGAGTCGTCCGCGCTCGATCGCGGCCAGCCCGTCGGCGACAACCTGCTCGGCGGCGGTCTTGCCGTTGGTACGGAGCAACGATACCGGTAGTCCGCTGGAGAGGCGAGTCAGCAGCATCACACGCTCAAGGTACTGCTCGTCGGCGGTGAGGACCTCGTGTCCGGCGACCGGCAGATCCTCGGCGAGGGCCGCGGCGTAGGTGGAGGGGTGCTTGTGGTTCCACCAGCGCAGACCGGGCAGGTGGGAGTGGGCGCCGGGTCCGGCGCCCCACCAGTGGCCTCCGGTCCAGTACAGGAGGTTGTGGCGGCAGCGCGCTTCGGGCGATGTGGCCCAGTTCGACACCTCGTACCAGGAGAATCCCGCTTCGGAAAGGGTGTGCTCGGCGGCCAGGTAGCGGTCGGCGGCCACGTCGTCGGAGGGGTGCGGGACCTGTCCGGAGCGGATGCGGCGGGCCAGTTGGGTGCCGTCCTCGACGATGAGCGCGTAGGCGGAGACGTGGTCGACCCCGGAGGCGACGGCGGCGGCCAGGCTGGCGGCGAAGTCGTCGGCGGTCTCGCCCGGGGTGCCGTAGATGAGGTCGAGGCTGACGTGCTCGAAGCCGGCCTTGCGGGCGTGCTCGACGGCGTCGAGGGCCTTGGTCGGGGAATGCTCGCGGTCGAGGACGCGCAGGACGTGCTCGGCGGTCGACTGCATGCCGATCGAGAGCCGGTTGAAGCCGCCGTCGTGCAGTTCGGCGAGGTAGTCGGCGTCGACCGATTCGGGATTGGCCTCGGTGGTGACTTCGGCGTCGGGGGCCAACCCGAAGTGGATATCGATGTCCGCGAGGATCGAGCTCAGGTCCGCGGCCGACAGGAGCGTGGGGGTGCCGCCGCCGAAGAAGACCGTGTCGACCCGCGGCACCGGATCGAACCGCGCGGCCGCGGCGCGGATCTCGGCGCGCACGATGCCCGCGTACGTCTCCCGGGAAACGCCCGCCCCCAGTTCGGAGGCGGTATAGGTGTTGAAGTCGCAGTAGCCGCAGCGCGAGACGCAGAAGGGCACGTGGACGTACACCCCGAACCCGCTCCGACCGGTGTCGGGGGATTTCGCGGCGGCGGCTATGGCTTCGGCGGACACACCAACTACGGTACTGGCGTGAATAGCAACGACGCACTCACCGATTACCGGGTCGAGGCCGGGGTGGCCACCGTCGCCCTCGACGACCCGAAACGCCGCAACGCCCTGTCCACGAGACTCATCGGCGAACTGCGGAAGTCCCTGGCCCGGGCCGTGGCCGATCCGGCCGTGCGGGTGATCGTCCTCGACCACGCCGGCCCGGTCTTCTGCGCCGGTGCCGACCTGCGCGAGTCCGCCGCCGCCACCAGGACCGAGGACCTGCCGGCCGCACATCTGGCCGAGCTGCTGGCCGACATGTGCGAGGCGCCGAAGCCGATCGTCGCCCACGTCCGGGGCCCGGCTCGCGGCGGCGGCATGGGCCTGATCGCGGCGGCCGACCACACCGTCTGCGGCCCCGGCGCCCGCATGGCCTTCAGCGAGGTCAAGCTCGGCGTCGTACCGGCCGTCATCGCGCCGGTCGTGGCCCGCAAGCTCAGTCCGGGCCTGCTGCGGGAGCTGTTTCTGACCGGCCGGGACTTCGACGGGGAGCAGGCCGCGGCCTGGGGCCTGGTCTCGGACTGGAACGGTCGGGGCACCGGCCTGCGAGGAGTCCTCGAAGGACTCAAGGCCGGCGGCCCCGGCGCTCAGGCCGGCATCAAGGTCCTCACCGGCGACCCCGATCTGCGCCGCAAGCTCCGCGAGGCCGCCGCCCTCACGGCCGAGTACTTCTTCTCCGAAGAGGGACGGGAAGGGGTCCGATCGTTCCTTGAGAAGGATTCACCTTCCTGGGTACATTAGATCGCTACCGACCTGATCGGAGACAAGGTGCGATCGATTCGAATCCTGCTCGCCGCCGCACTCGCGGCCAGTGTGGCCACCGGATGCAGCGACGAGATCCGCGAGGCGCTCGCGCCCGAGCCGACCGGCTGCTACTTCGGGACCGGTTCCGAACCGCTCCACCTGACCTCGGAGCAGACCTTCCACGCGGCCACCATCGCCGCGGTCGGCCACCGCGACGGCATGAACGAGCGGGCCGTGGCCGTCGCGATCGCCACCTCCTTTCAGGAGTCGGGCCTGGCCAACATCGACTACGGCGACCGCGACTCGCTGGGGCTGTTCCAGCAACGGCCCAGCGTCGGCTGGGGCTCCGAGGAGGAGATCCTCGACCCGGTCTACGCCTCGTTCAAGTTCTACGAGAAGCTGCGCCGCATCGACGGCTGGGAGGACATGGCCATCGGCGACGCCGCCCAGGAGGTGCAGATCAGCGCCTACCCCGACGAGTACCACAAGTGGGAGGACGACGCCTTCGCCGTCGCCGCGGCCTTCGCCGGAGGACAGGAGGCCGGAGTCAGGTGCATGGTCACCGAGGACCGGGAGCGCTCGTCCGAGGCCGCGACACTGACCGAGACCTACGAATACGAGTGGGGCGCAGCGGTGTCCGCCGTGGACGGGCAGACGGTCACGATCGAGGCCGCCGACGCGGCCGCCGGATGGCACCGCGCCTCGTGGGCGGTCGCCAAGTCCCTGGAATGGGACTTCGCCTCGGTCGAGTACGCCGGCCAGGTGTGGGAGCCCGGCGACGAGACCTGGTCGGAGGTGGACGGCGAGACGGTCGAGGCCGCCGTGACCGACGAGTCGACTGTGGTCATAACACTGAACGGCGGTGCGTAGAGCACCGGCGCCTTTCGGGGCAGTAAACCACCCCTGGTCGTGATTTGTCCTATTCGACGGCGGTTCACCCCACCGCTATCCGACCGTCGTGACCGATGCAACTTCGCTTGCTGGGCTGAGGGAGTCAACCCGCTCTCTCCCCGCAAGCGAGGTCTCCATGCAGCTTTCCCGTCGAATCCTGCTCGCCTCCTCGGCGGCGACGGCCGCGGTCACCATCCCCGCGGCCGCCCGGGCCCAGGAAAACCGCCACCGCCCCCTCCGGAAGGACCCGTTCCGACTCGGCGTCGCCTCCGGAGACCCGACCCCCGACGGCGCGGTGCTGTGGACGCGCCTGGCGCCCGAGCCGCTGGCCGAGGACGGCATGGGCGGCATGCCAAACCGGGACTACACGGTGCGGTGGGAGGTCGCGGCCGACGACCGCTTCCGCCGCCGCGTCGCCTCCGGCTGGGACCAGGCCAGGGCCCGCTGGGGACACAGCCTCCACATCGAGCTGACCGGGCTGGAGCCCGGCAGGGAGTACTTCTTCCGGTTCAAGGTCGGACAGTGGATCTCGCCGACCGGCAGGACCCGCACCGCCCCCGCGGCCGACGCGATGCCCGAGCAGTTCCGCATGGCCTTCGCCTCCTGCTCGCAATACGAGCACGGCTACTTCACCGCCTACCGGCACCTGGCCGAGTCGCAACCGGACCTCGTCCTCCACCTCGGCGACTACCAGTACGAGCACCGCAAGGACACCTACGTCGCCCCCGGCGGCAACGTCCGCGACCACGACGGCCCAGAGACGGTCACCCTCGCGAACTACCGGCAGCGGTACGCCCAGTACAAGAGCGACCCCGACCTCCAGGCCGCGCACGCGGCCGCGCCGTGGCTGGTGGTCTGGGACGACCACGAGGTCGACAACAACTGGGCCGACGAGGTCCCGGAGGAGGGAGCCGACGTCCCCGCGGGCGAGGCGTTCCTGGCCCGCCGGGAGGCGGCGTTCCAGGCGTTCTGGGAGAACATGCCGCTGCGGCGCTCGTCGATCCCGAACGGCATCGACATGCAGATCTACCGCCGCATCGAATGGGGCCGACTGGCGCGCTTCCACATGATGGACACGCGGCAGTTCCGCGACGACCAGGCGTGCGGGGACGGATTCAGGCAGGACTGCTCCGCCGCCTGGGACGAAGAGCGCTCGATCACCGGTCAGGCGCAGGAGGCGTGGCTGCTCGACGGCTTCCAGTCCTCGAACGCCCGCTGGGACCTGCTGGGCCAGCAGGTGTTCTTCGCCCAGCGAGACGGCGACGAAGGTCCGGGCAAGTACACCAGCATGGACGCCTGGGACGGCTACGTCGCGTCGCGGAACCGCATCGTGCAGGGCATGCTCGACCACCAGGTCCGCAACCCGGTGGTGCTCACCGGAGACGTGCACCGGCACTGGGCCTCGGAGATCCTGGCCGACTTCGACGACCCCGACTCGACGCCGGTGGGCGTGGAGCTGGTGACCAGCTCGATCAGCTCGGGCGGCGACGGTTACGACGAGATCCCGGAGAACAGCAGCTACCTGGAGATCAACCCGCACATCAAGTTCCGCAACACGCTGCGGGGTTTCGTGCAGACCACGATCACTCCCGACCAGTTGGAAGTGGACTTCCAGGTGGTGCCGACGGTCAGCGAGCAGGGCGCGGCGCTCTACACGCGCCGCTCCTACAGCGTGGCCGACGGCGAGCACCGCCTCAATCAGACCTACGACCAGCCGGTGCCGGAGGCGCAGATCCTCTCCGAATCCGAAGAGCCGCGCGTCGACGTCGAGCACGCCGACGACCGCTTGTAAGCCTCGCACCGGAACGGGCGGCCCCGGAGTCCCGCACTGCTCCGGGGCCGCCCCACTCCCCCGCGAGCCGGCGCCGCATGCCGCGCAATTGCCGTCAGAAGCGGTTAAATTCCAGGTAAAGCCGCAATTCCGGGTAGGTCGAGAGTAGATCGGCATCGGTATGGTGATTACCGAATGCATTCCTCTAGTCCCTCGGAGGTACCGAAGTGACCTATCCACCTCAACCGCCCGGTCCGGGAACGGGAGCACCCGGTCAGGGCCCGGGGCCGCACTCGCCCGGTGCGGCCGATCCGCTCACCCATTGGGGCGTCAAGCCCGACCCCGGCCGCCCCCAGAAGGTCAACTGGCTGACCCAGGCGCTGTGGGCCTACATGGCCGCCTCGGTCCTCATGCTCCTGTTCGCGATCGTCGCCGTCGCCGCCGCTCCGTTGTGGATGGCCACCGGCTACATCGTGACCTCGGGCATCGTCGGCCTGGTCTTCTACAGCCTCTCGATCGCCATCGTCTGGTTCATCGTCAAGGAGAAACTGGGGGTCTTCGGCGCCGCCGACCCGCGCACGCCGCTGCTGATCGGCTTCGGCATCCTCGGGTTCTTCTCGCTCTTCGGCTTCTTCGGAGGCTGGGGACTGGGCTGGTACGCCGCGCTCGGTTCGCTGCTGGGCCTGGTCCGGCTCGCGGCCGTCGGCGCGGCGTTCGCCCTGGTGTTCCAGCCCGAAGTGCACCAGTGGCTTCTGTCCAAGCCCGGCAACCGGCCCAACCGCCCGCCGACGCCGCCGCAGGGCACGCCCGGCTACCCGCCGACCCAGCCACCGCCCGGGGGCCAGGGGCAGCCGCCGCAGCGGCCTCCGCAGCCCTGAGAGCGGACGGGGGCGGGCGCCGGAGTTCCGGCGCCCGCCCCCGTCCGCTGTTCAGTCCTCGTCGGTCCTGAGCGCGGCGATGAAGGCCTCCTGCGGGACGTCGACACGGCCGACGGTCTTCATCCGCTTCTTGCCCTCCTTCTGCTTCTCCAGCAGCTTCCGCTTGCGGGAGATGTCGCCGCCGTAGCACTTGGCGAGCACGTCCTTGCGCATCGCGCGGATGTTCTCGCGGGCGATGATGCGCGAGCCGATCGCGGCCTGGATCGGGACCTCGAACTGCTGGCGCGGGATCAGCTTCTTCAGCCGCTCGGCGAGCCTGACGCCGTAGCTGTAGGCCTGGTCGCGGTGCACGATGGCCGCGAAGGCGTCGACCCGCTCGCCCTGGAGCAGGATGTCGACCTTGACCAGGGCCGCCTCCTGGGAGCCCTCGATCTCGTAGTCGAGCGAGGCGTAGCCCTTGGTGCGGCTCTTGAGCTGGTCGAAGAAGTCGAACACGATCTCGGCCAGCGGCAGGGTGTAGCGGATCTCGACCCGCTCGGTCGAGAGGTAGTCCATGCCCTCCTGGACGCCGCGCCGCGACTGGCACAGCTCCATGACCGGCCCGATGTAGTCGGTCGGGGTCAGCACGGTCGCCTTGACCACCGGCTCGGTGATGCTCGAGATCTTGCCCTCGGGGAACTCCGAGGGGTTGGTGACCTCGACTTCCTCGCCGTCCTCCATGGTCACCTGGTAGACCACGTTCGGGGCGGTCGAGATCAGGTCGAGGCCGGACTCGCGCTCGAGGCGCTCGCGGATGATCTCCAAGTGCAGCAGGCCCAGGAAGCCGACGCGGAACCCGAACCCGAGCGCCGCGGAGGTCTCGGGCTCGAACTGGAGGGCTGCGTCGTTGAGCTGGAGCTTGTCGAGCGCCTCGCGCAGGTTCCCGTAGTCGGAGCCGTCGATCGGGTAGAGGCCGGAGAAGACCATCGGCTTGGCCTCGGTGTAGCCGGGCAGGGCCGAGGCCGCGGGTTTGCGCTCGTGGGTGACGGTGTCGCCGACCTTCGACTGGCGCACGTCCTTGACGCCGGTGATGAGGTAGCCGACCTCGCCGACGCCCAGTCCCTTGGAGGCGATCGGCTCGGGGCTGATGACGCCGATCTCGAGCAGTTCGTGGTCGGCGCGGGTGGACATCATGCGGATGCGGTCTCGGGCGCGGAGCTGGCCGTCGATGACGCGGATGTAGGTGACCACGCCCCGGTAGGTGTCGTAGACCGAGTCGAAGATCATCGCCCGGGCCGGGGCGTCGGAGTCTCCGGTGGGGGGCGGGACCTGCTCGACGGTCGAGTCGAGGAGTTCGGCGACGCCCTCGCCGGTCTTACCGGAGACGCGGAAGACGTCCTCGGGTTCGCAGCCGATGAGCCCGGCCAGTTCCTCGGCGTAGCGGTCGGGGTCGGCGGAGGGGAGGTCGATCTTGTTGAGCACGGGGATGATCGTGAGGTCGTTGCCCATGGCCAGGTAGAGGTTGGCCAGCGTCTGGGCCTCGATGCCCTGGGCGGCGTCGACCAGGAGGATCGCCCCCTCGCACGCGGCGAGGGAGCGGGAGACCTCGTAGGTGAAGTCGACGTGTCCGGGGGTGTCGATCATGTTGAGGACGAACTGCCCGCCCTCGGCGCCGCCGGAGCGGGCCTTCCATGGCATGCGGACGGCCTGCGACTTGACGGTGATGCCGCGCTCCCGCTCGATGTCCATGCGGTCGAGGTACTGCTCGCGCATCTTGCGGGCGTCGACGACCTCGGTGATCTGGAGCATCCGGTCGGCCAGGGTCGACTTCCCGTGGTCGATGTGCGCGATGATGCAGAAGTTCCGGATCGCCTCGGCGGCGGTCGAACCTGGCGCGTTCGTCACGTTGGTCTTCCTGTCTCGTGTCCTTGGCTGAGTCCTGGCCCGCCGACCCCTTCGCCGAAGTGTGCTGGGCGAAACGGCGGCGAGCCGTCAGTGATGGGCGAGACAATTCTGCCTTACTCAGACTTCGGCCGTAACCGGCTCCTTCTCCACTGTGCCGACCGTCCCCGCGCGTCGCCGCACGGCACCGAGGAAGAACAGGACGATCCCGGCCGCCAGCCAGCTGGCGAGCACGATGAGCGCGGTGTCGGCGCCGTTGCCGTCGAAGAACGCCAGGGACTTCAGCGCGGTCGCTCCGGCGCCGGGCGTGAAGTACTGGCCCACTTCGCCCCACGGTGCGGGCAGCAGCTCGGGGGCGCTGGTCAGGCCCGACAGCGGGTTGCCGACGAGCATGATGGCGACCGCGCCGAGGATCAGCCCGGCCCGCCCGAGGAGTTTGTTGAGGCCGAGCACGGCCCAGGCCGCGGCATAGAGGGTGAGCGAGATCGCCCCGGTGACGGCCCAGTAGTCGCCCTCGATGGATCCGAGCAGGTAGACCAGGATCGCGGCGATGGTCGCGCCGACGGCGGGCGGGGCGAGGACGGCGGCGAGCGCTTGGCGGCCGCTGCCGCGGACGGCGCTGGAGATGAACGCGGCGATGATCAGGCCGCCGGCGGCCATCGGCAGGGCCGAGGCGGCCAGGCCGATGCCGTTGGGGTCGTCCTCGGGCAGGGCGACCACGTCCTCGACTTCGACCGGGACGTCCTGGCCGGCGGCGATCTGCTCGGCGATGCCGGTGACCAGTCGCGCGACGGTCGGCGACGCGGCCGAGGCGGTGTAGAGGTCGACCCCGTCGGGGGCGATCGCGAAGGCGGCGTAGACCTCGCGCTGCTCGATCATGTCGCGGGCCCGGTCCGGGTCGGCGGCCTCGGTGACGTCGAAGCCGTCGGGTTCGGCGGCTTCGAGCTGCTCGGACACCTGGGCGGCGACCTCGGGCGGTCCGACCACGGCGATCGGGACTTCGTTGGGCCCGACGTCGGCCGAGGGCCAGGCGAAGGCGAGCGTGACCGTGCCGACGATGAGGGCGAGGCCGACGATGACGCCGACGATCTTCGGTGCGGGGGTGGTCGCGGCGGTCTGGGTCTCAGATTCCATGATGGCTTCCAATCATCCCTTAAGATACCGTGAGTATCTTATTGATGATCCAGTTGTATCATAAGATACGGACAGTATCTAGAGGGGGGCGGTCATGACGGCGGACACACCGACCAGGCGCCGCGGCAAGGCACTCGAACAGGCCATCTACCAGGCCGTATGGGACGAGCTGCAAGAAGTCGGATTCCCGAAACTCACCATGGAGGGAATCGCCCGCCGTGCCGGGACCAGCAAGCCCGTCCTCTACCGCCGCTGGCCGAACCGGAAGTCCCTGATGATCGCCACCATCCACCACTTCCTGCCGGGCCTGCGGTCGCTGCCGGACGGCGGGAGCCTGCGCGCGGACGCGCTCGCCGTGCTGCGCATTCTGCGCGAGCGCCTGCTCGATGTCGGCCGCGCCACGATCCTCGGCATCCTGATGGAGTCCGCCGACGACCCCCGCGGGGACGACGAGCTGCTCTCAGCGCTCGTCGACTACCTGAAGGAGTTCATGGAGAAGTCGGTCTTCCTGCGTGCGGTCGAGCGCGGCGAGATCGTCCCCGAGCAGGTCACCGGGCGGCTTTTGACGCTGCCGCTCGACCTGGCCCGGATCGAGTTCTTCATCACCGGCGACCTCCCCGAACGGTCCCTGGAGGAGATCGTCGACGTGGCGTTCCTCCCGGCGCTGGGGCTACGCCCGCCGCACGGGACCCGGACGGCCGGATGAGCCCGTCTCGACCAGGTGTAACCTGGCTCGCGGTCGGGATGCCAGGCCGCTTGCGATGCTCGGCTCCTGGTAATGTTGACGATCGCGCGGAGCGCGCCCTGCGCCCGACGCGGTTTGTAAGGAACCAAGTAATCACGAACTGAGGCTTCACGCGTGGCGAACATCAAGTCCAAGGAAAAGCGCAACCGGCAGAATGAGAAGCGCCGGATGCGCAACAAGTCCGTGAAGTCGTCGCTGAAGACCGCCGTCCGGAAGTTCCGTGAGTCGGCGGCCTCCGGCGACGTCACCGGTGCCGAGACCCACCTGCGTGCCGCCAGCCGCGAGCTGGACAAGGCCGTTTCCAAGGGTGTCATCCACAAGAACCAGGCCGCCCAGCGCAAGTCCAAGCTGGCCGCCGCCTACAACAAGCTGGCCGCCTGAGGCGGGCCACCAGCGCGCAAGCTTCGAAGGCTCCGAAGGGCTCGGCCCTCCGGAGCCTTTAGCGTGCCCTCGAAGTCGGTTCCGTGAGCCGTAACTTGGTTCTCCGGCCCGCCCGGTCGACCGCCCCGGCGATGACATCGTTGGCCTTCACCATCGCGGCCACCGCCAGCGGCAGGACCGGGACGACCCACCACGAGACCAGTTCGGTGAGCGCCATGAGCAGCCCGAGCGCGATCGATCCCTCGAAGAGGACCACGCACCACGGGTGCGAGAGGTAGATGTGCCGCAGCCCGAGCGCGCGCGCGTACCAGGGCCTGCTGGGACGCGAGACGCGCCCGTGCCTGTACTCAGACACGCCCACCCGTCTCCCCACCCGCAGCGCCGAGCTGGACCGGGGGCTGCGATTCGCCCGCCCCGCTCAAACGGGTGATCTGCAGGACCGCGTGCTCCAGCGCCCACGCCCGGTCGTCGGCGCCTCCCTTGACCTCGGCGTTGAGCCTCGCGCACACCCGCATCGCCTCGGCCAGGCCGTCGGCCGTCCAGCTCCTGGCCTGCCTGCGGGCCTTGTCGATCTGCCATGGTGCCATGCCGAGCTGCCCGGCCAGCTGCTGCGCCCCGCCCCGCTCGCCGGCCACTCGCGAGAGGTTGCGGACGGCCATGGCCAGGGCGTCGGCGATCGGCACCGGGTCGACCCCGATCTGCATCGCCCACCGCAGCAAGCCGAGCGCCTCCCCGGCCCGGCCGGCGACGGCCGCATCGGCGACGCTGAACCCGGTCACCTCGGCCCGGCCCGAGTAGTAGCGCGCGACGCTCTCGGCGGTGATGTTCCCCTCGGTGTCGGCCACCAGCTGCGAACAGGCCGAGGCCAGCTCGCGCAGGTCCGAACCGACGGCCTGGATGATGGTCTCGGCGATCTCGGCTGAGGCCGAGCGCGGCGAGGCCCCGGCGGCGCGCAGCTCGCCGCGCACGAACGCCACCCGGTCGGGCTGCCGCTTGATCTTGGACGCCCGCACCACCTCCACGTCGCGCTTCTTGAGCCCCTCGGACAGCGCCTTGCCCTTGTTGGCGCCCGCGTGCAGGACGGCGAGGTAGATGCCGGGGGCGGGCCGGTCGGCGTAGTCCAGGAGCGCGGCGATGGTCTCCTTGTCGGCGTCCTGGGCGCTCTCGACGACAGCGACCACGGCCCCGCCGAACAGGGTGGGGCTGACCAGGGCCGACAGGCCCCCCCCGGTGAGCTCGGAGCCGGTGATCCGGTTGACGACCGGATCGGGTTCGGCATCGGCCAATTCGGCCTTGACCGCCGCGAGGTAGTCGGCGGCGGCCCGCTCGGCGAGGAACTCGTCGTCGCCGAGCACCAGTCGGATGGATTGGAGTGCAGCCACGGCTACATCCTTCCACGTCCGGCTCGCCCCTCCCAAGTTCCGCCCCACTCGCGCGAGTGACTCGTCCCTACGTGCTCGTCCTCACCGTCAGTCGGCCGCCCTCGCGGGCGACGGTGACGTCGCCGGACAGGTCGGTGCGGAAGACCTGGCTCCCGGAGTGTTCGAGCAGCGCCAGCGGGCCTGGATCGGGGTGCCCGTAGTCGTTGTCGGCGCCGACCCCGACCAGGGCCACGACCGGGTCTGTCCGCTCGAGGAACTCCGGGACCTGGAAGGCCGAGCCGTGGTGGGGGACCTTGAGGACGTCCACATCGAGGTTCGCCCCGGACTCCAGCAGGCGCGCCTGGGCCTCGACCTCGATGTCGCCGGTCAGCAGGACGCTGGTCCCGGCCACGTCGGCGCGCACGGCCACCGAGTTGTTGTTCGGGTCGGACCTGGTGCCCTCCATGAGGTTCGGGAGCGGCCACAGCACCTCCAGCGAGGTCGCTCCGAACCGGTGGACCCGCCCGGGTTCGGGTTCGAGGAACGGCAGGTCGCCCGCGCGCTCAACGACCAGGTCGTGCCCGTACGTCGCCTCGCCGGGCGGCGGGGCGAGGATCGCGTCGACCTCGCGGCCGCCGACCACGCCGCCGATGCCGGCGCTGTGGTCGATGTGGAAGTGGGACAGGACCAGCAGCGCGATCCGGTCCACTCCGAGGCCGTCGAGGCACTCGTCGACGGCGGCCGGTTCGGGCCCGGTGTCGACCACGACGACCCCGTCCCCGGCAGGCAGCACGATCGTGTCGCCTTGGCCCACATCGCACATCGTGACCACCCACCCGGAGGGCGGGCCGGTCGCCAGGCACGAGGGCACGGCTCCCAGGGCGGCCGCGGCTCCGATCGCCAGCAGCGGACGGCGAAGTCGCCGCACGTGGAGGAGTCCGACTAGGACCGCCAGGATCGCCGCCGCGAGCAGGGACCACCACAGCCCGGTCGGCCACGGCAGCGTCCCGCCCGGGACGTCCGCGCCGGTCTCGGCCAGCCACACCAGCCACCTGGCAGGGATCGCCGCCAGCTTGGCGCACCACTCCCCCGCGGACGTCCAGGCCGCCGCGACCGCCGCGGTGAGCACCGACAGCACCACCACCGGTGCCGCCACCAACGCGGCCAAGAGGTTCACCGGAATCGAGACCAGACTGACCTCGCCGGCCCAGGCTACCAGCAGTGGCGTGACGGCCACCTGGGTCGCGGCCGGGATGGTCGCGGCCAGCGCTACCGGCAGCGGCCAACCTCGGTGCTCGAGCGGTCGGGCCCACCGGAACGCCAACAGCAGCAGCCCGGCGCACGCGGCGACCGAGAGCGCGAAACCCGGCTGCGCGGCCAGGTCGGGATCGGCCAGGACCAGCACCAGGACCGCCGTCGCCAGCGCCGGCAGGGCCGCCCTGGGGCGCCCGGCGGCCAGGGCCAGCAGCATCATCCCGGCCATGACCGCCGCCCGCAGCACGCTCGGCTGCGGGCCGACCACGACCACGATCCCGGCCACCGCCGCCGCGCCGATCGCGACCCGAACGCCGGGCCCCGCCCGGAGTGCCGTCGCGACGCCCAGGACCGTCCCCACCACCAGTCCGACGTGGTAGCCGGAGACGACCACCAGGTGCACCAGCCCGGTGGAGCGGAAGTCGGACTCCAGCGTCGGGTCCATCCCGGAGGTGTCACCGACCGCGAGTGCCGGTATCAGCCCCGATTCGGGTTGCGGCACAGCCGAGGCGGCCAGGGCCGCGCGCTCGCGGACGTGGGCGGCGAACCGGTGCGGCGCCGATGGCGGTCCCTGGAACTCCGGCGGGCTCCGGGCACTGAAGATCGCGGCGGTCAACCGGCCCGGATCGGCCTCGCGGACCGTCCCCTCCACCGTGATCGCCTGCCCGGCGACGGCCCGGTCCCATTCGTCGCCGCTGGCGACCAGCAGCACCCGCCAGTTCCCGCTCAGCGAGGCGGTATCGGTGGTGAAGGACCGCAGCCTCGCAGCGGCGGTATGGACGCCGGGGCTGCGCGCCGAGGGCCGCGGCGCGGCGTCGAGCACGATCTCGGCCTCGCCGCCGGCCCCGGACTCGACCAGCTCGGCCAAGTGAGCGTCGTCGCGGACCACGACATGGACCGCGGTCGCGCCGGAGGCCAGCATGGCGCCGAACGCGATCGTCGCCGCGGCGGCCGCCGCGCCGCGTCTCCGCTTGAGGGCCAGCACGGTCAGCACCGCGGCCCCGCCGGCGACCGCCAGGCTCACCCGGGCGCCGCCGTAGAGCCCGGCCAGCGCCGCTCCCCAGGCGCCGATCGCCGCCAGCGGCAGCCGCAGGTCCCGACGCACGACCGCGGCCGGTTCGCCATGCCGGTCCTTCACAACACGACCTGGTCTTCGAGCTGCTCAAGCAGGCTCGCCCCGATGCCGCGGACCTCTGCCAACTCCTCCAACGACTGGAAGCTGCCGTTGGACTCCCGGTAGGAGACGATCCGCTCGGCCAGGACCGGGCCGATCCCCGGCAGCGACGTGAGCGTCTGGGCGTCGGCGGCGTTGATGTTGACCAGGCCGCCCGCGGAACCTGCGGCTCCGGGCGCGGCCTGCTCGTCGCCGGCGTCCGGCACGGCCACCAGGTCACCGTCGGCGACCTCGCGCGCCAGGTTGAGAAAGCCCGGGTCGGCGCCGTCGACGAGCCCTCCGGCGGCCTCGATGGCGTCGGCGACGCGCTCGCCCTGCTCGAGCTCGACGATGCCGGGACGCTCCACCGCACCGGCCACCGAGACCACGATCGTCTCCGCTGGCGTCTCGGCCGAAGCGGTGGGATCGACCGAGGCGGTCGCGGCCGGCTCGGAGCGCGGCCAGGACAGGAACGTGGCGAACAGTCCCGCCGCGGCGACTGCGACGGCGACCGCGGCCAGCACCCAGCGGTTGGCACCGGAGAGCCCGAATCGGGCCTGGAACCGCTCTAGCCGCTCGGACAGGCCCTGCCGCGCCGTCGCGCGCGACAGCGGTTCGTCGGCCTCGCCGCTGGCGACGTCGACGGTCTCCTCGCAGCGGGCGCGGTCGGTCTTGTCGAGTTCGAGTCGGAGCCTCGCGGCCAGGGCTTCGGGTTCGGGCGGATCTTCGCGAGTCATGCCCGGTTCAACGATCACCGGTGACGGCCGTGATCCGGGAAATTTCGAGCCTGTGGATAACCGGATCAACGCTGTGGATAAGCCGAATCAGTGTGGACGATCCCCGAAGGAGCCGCCATAATAGCCCGCTCAAGCCAGTCGGCGGGTGATCACGCCGACCAGGCCGGGCCCGACATGGGCCCCGATCGCCGCGCCGACCTCCGCGAGGTCCATCCGGCGCAGGCGGTCGCCGAACTTCTCCCGCAGCCAGTCGGCGAGCGCCTCGGCGCGACGCGGGTCGCCCAGGTGGTGGACGGTCATTTCGACCGGCCCGGTCCCGGCGTCGCCGACGGCCAGCGAGGCGAGGCGCTGGAGGCCGCGGGTGGGCGTGCGGACCTTCTCGACCATCTCGATGCGGCCGTCGGCCACACCCAGGATCGGCTTGACCGACAACGCGGTGCCCATCAGTGCCTTGGCGGTGCTGATGCGACCGCCGCGCCGCAGATGTTCGAGGGTGTCGACGTAGAAGTAGGTGGTCGTGCGGCCGATGACCTCTCTGGCGGCGGCGGCCGCCTCCAGCACGTCGGCGTCCTTGTCGGCGGCGTCTGCGGCGGACAGGGCCGGATATCCGACGCCCATACCGGCCCCGAGCGAGTCGACCACGGCCACCCGCCCGCCGAACCGCGCCGCCGCGGCCTCGGCGGCCGCCACGGTGCCGGACAGCCGCCCGGAGAGGTGCACGGAGACGACTCCCGAGGCCCCGCCGTCCAGCAGTCGCTGGTAGGTCTCGCGCAGCAGCTCGGGCGAGAGCCCCGAGGTGGTCACCCTCGTCTTGGGTTCACGCAGGGCCCTGAGGATCCGCTCGGCGTCGATGTCCTCGCCCTCGCGGTGCTCCTCGCCGCCGACGAGCACCGGAATGCCGAGCACCGTGAGGTTGGGGCGCTCGGCTCGTAGGTACTCGGGCAGGGCCGAGGTGGAATCGGTAACGACAGCGACGGTCACCCGCCCACATTACCTAATCGGCCGACTCGGCCTCCTCGACCACGAACGGGGTCCCCTGCTGGCAGAAGGACATCATTCCCGAATCGGTATAACCCGAGAGCGTGACCTCGGCCCCGGCGTACACGACCGATTTGTCGTACTCCCCGAAAATGCCGTAGACGGTGCCCTCGTGCTCCAGGATCAGGCAGCCCGCCTCGACCCCGGATTCGACGGTGCCGGTGATGGTCATCGAGGAACTGGATCCGGGCTTGTCGGTCGATCCGGCCGAGGGGTCGAGATAGGGGGTGGTCTCCTCAGGCATCGGTGTGTCCTCCTCTGGGGCGGTGGTCTCCGCTGTCGGAGTCTCCGACGGTTCGCTGGAGGACGTCCCCGTGGGTGAGCCCACGGTGTCCTCCTCGGCCGGTTCCTCCTGGGAACCGCAGGCGGCAAGGGCGGCGGCGATGATCATCACGCCGAGCAGCCTCGTGAGCTGTCTGATGCGGGTCTTCGGTGTATCCATGCCGGTTTGACGTCTCACATCCGGGCGCGGTTGCGCGTGATTGTCTGGTCTGCCGCTGCGCCGATCTACGGCTTCGCGGCCGCCGCCGAAGGCGCCCCCGACTGCTGGACGCGTCCGAGGGGGGACGATCCGATCGTATAGGGCGGCTCGACTCCGAGGTTGTAGCCGAACATGCGCCAGCGACCGGACTTCATTCTGCGCAGGTCGGCCCAGTGGACGTTGTCCAAACCGGTGAGGCTGCTGGTGGCGTCCTGGTCCCAACCGAGCACCCCGCCGACGATCTGCCGGGCCGAACCGCCGTGGCAGGCGATGATCGCCGTGCCGTCGGTCTCGGCCTCGAGCAGGTCGCGGACGGCCTCGCCGGTGCGGCGTTTGAGGTCGTTCCAGTTCTCGATCTCGGGGTTGAGGAGTGGCTGCTGGGTCCGCCAGCGGTGGTGGTCGTCGGGGAACTGCTCGGCGATCTCCTTCATGTCCAGGCCCTCCCAGGGGCCGTAGGCGCGCTCGCGGAGCCGCTTGTCGAGCTCTATCTCGACGCCGGTGATCTCGGAGATGGGCTTGGCGGTGTCGACCGCCCGACGCAGGTCCGAGGAGATGATCCGGACAGGCTCATAGGCGGCCAGAGCCGCGGCAGCGGCGGCGGTCTGGGCGCGCCCGGTCTCGTCGAGGTCGATATCGGTCGAGCCCTGGATCTTGCCGGTGATGTTCCAGACGGTCTGGCCGTGACGGAGCACGATAAGGCGGTTCAACGCTGCTCCTCCGTGCCGGCCTCGCCGCCCTCGGCCGGCCCACCGTCCTCGAACGGGATCTCCGGGCAGTCCTTCCAGAGCCCGTCGAGCCCGAAGTACTGGCGGGCTTCCTCGTGGAATACGTGGACGACGACCTCTCCGTAGTCGAGCAGCACCCAGGACTCGCCGCCCTTGCCCTCGCGGCGGAGCGGTTTGGTGTCCAGCGTCTTGATCAGCCGCTCTTCGACCGCGTCGACGATCGCCTTGACCTGCCGCTCATTCGAGGCCGACACGATCACGAACACGTCGGTGAGTGCGATCTTGTCGGTGACATCCCGAAGATTGATGTCGTGGGCCTTCTTGTCGGCTGCCGCTCGGGCTGCGGCGAACCCCAGGGTCTTGGCGGACTCAGTTGCGGTCACGTACTCCCCTTACGACGAGAAACCTGCCGGCCGAGCCGGCTTACCGCTCTAGTCTGACACGAACCTACGACTCGCAGCCGCCGCGATTGGGGAGGTCGGGCCTCGAACACGTCTGTTCAGTCCGAATAGAGCCGCTGGGCCAGGATGTACTCCTCGACCGGAGCCGGAACCAGATAGCGAACCGGTTCTCCGGAGCCGACTCTGCGGCGGCAATCGCTTGAGGATATGTCTACGCCGGGCATGTCGACGAACTGAACCCGAACTCCGCTGGAGGTCCGCGCATCACGACGCGAATGCCCGGGCCGATTGAGAGCGACGAACTCCACCGCCGCGCCGAGCTCATCGACACGATGCCAGGTGTGGAGCTTCTCAAGCGAATCGGCACCGAAGATGAAATACGACTCGACCGCCCGGTCGTACTCGGCCTTCACATCTGCAACGGTGTCGATCGCGTAAGTGAACCCGTCCCGATCGATATCGCAGGTGCTGACCCGAAACCGAGGATCCGCGGCGACGGCCAGGCGCGTCATGGCCAGCCGGGAGGCGGCATCGGTTACGGAGAGGTGATTCTTCTGCCAAGGGTCACCGGTGGGCACGAACACGACCTCATCGAGTCCGACCTGAAAAGCGGCCTCACTGGCCGCCACAAGGTGTCCCAGATGAGGAGGGTCGAACGTCCCACCGAATATCCCGACTCGCACAGGCGCCCCCGAATCCACAACCACAAATCCTAATCTCAACAGGCGCCGAGCCAACAGATGCCCGGTATTGTGCCGTCGGTGGCCTCGGGTAGGTATGCCGGTGCCGGTCCGTGCTGGTGGGGCTGATGTTGCGGGCACGCAAACGAGTGAGGGGCCGGTCAGTGTGCCGTTCCCGGCAGACTGACCAGCCCCTCACTGCTGTTCTCTACGTTTAATGTTTGGCGGTGTCCTGCTCTCCCACACCCTCGCG
>NZ_JAELXW010000023.1 GCF_016428645.1 Glycomyces salinus
GCCCAAGCACGAGCACGCTTCACCACCGAAGCAACCGAAGCAACCGAAGCCACCGAAGCGCAAACACCGGGACCCGAACCCGAACCGCACTCGGGACCTGAACGAGACCCCGAACCGGCCTGCACCGCAACACGATCCGACCCCGGACCGCCCCCATTCTTACCCCGCCCGCCGCGGAAGGCACCCGCGGCGGGGGCCAGCACACACACGACACACCAACCCGAACCCCAAACGGGGATCGGGCCCCTCGCCATGCCCGCACCTGGCACACCACCCGGCCCGCCCCATCTCGCTCCGTCGTTTCCGCAGAGCCGGACCCACGCCACCTTGACGACCTACCATCGACCTCTGCCCGCCGCCTACCTCTCTATCGTTGACGGATTGAACCCCGCCCCGACAGGTCCGCAACCCAGCTGCCGACCCGACTCTCCCACCGGCCTTGTCGTCGCCGCCCGATTGAAGCCGGGCCCCAGCTCTCTCGCGACCCGGGATGGCACCCCGAGCCAATCTCTCACTACCTATGTCGGGTATTTGACACAAATGAGTATGAGAAGCGCAGCAGGGTGATCTTGCACTGAAACACCTGAGCTAGTTACAATCTGTGAGCATGACGGATAGCGACGATGCGAATCCTGGTCCACCCCCACTCATGGAGCTCGCGAGACAGCTCGTCTCAGAACGGACCCGGCCGCGCGACGGCTACCCGAAGGGGTACACCAAGACCGAGGTTCCCACGAACATCTGCTCTGCGAAGACCTTGACGCGCTTGGAATCCGGACGGTACCGGGGCCTCAAGGTCAATACCGTGCTCGGCCTCCTACGCTTCTATCAGACGCCCTATGAGCTGGCCGATCGCATCGCTAGCCTCGCGGAGGCCGCCCGGGCCCGTGACTGGTGCGGCCACTACGCCAGCGCTCTCGATGACGGGGGTTGGTTCTACCAGCAGTGCGAGGACAACGCGAATTACCTGGTATTTCACTCGTATTCGCTGTTCCCTTCGCTCATGCAGAGCCCGGCTTACTACCGAATGCTCAGGGACACCACACAAGTCGATTTCGAAGCGGATCCTGACTGGGTCAAGGGCCTCGAGTACCGGATGGCACGACGCCAGCGATGGATCGAGTCGCAACGACCAGCCATGTTCTTGCTCGGTGAAGCTGCGCTGACCATCAGCCTCGGGTCCGAACGAGACGAGATCTTGGCTGATCTCCGTGAGATCGCGGCTCTTCCATTCGCGGATGTGCAGGTCGTTCCCTTCGCCGCTGGTCGCTACGAGCTTCAACCCTGGACGCTCAGACTGCTGGAATACGATGACGGCGAAGAGACCGTGATCAACGTCGAGTCGCCACGAGGTTCGGGTTTCGTTCCGGTCGACTCGGCGCGAGGTAAGTTCTTCACCGGTGCTCTCAAGGTGGCATCGGGCAAATCGATCTCATTGGAGGACTTCCTAAAGTGACCAGAATCGGGCATTGGCGCAAATCAAGCCGGAGCGCGAATAACCAGAGCGACAACTGTGTCGAGGTGCGCCTCAGCGGCGACACCCCGCAGGTGTCCGACAGTAAACTGGCCGACGATCGCCCCATCCTCACCGTCAACGCCGAGACCTACAAGGGCCTGCTGGCGTGGGTGAAGGACGCCTCCGGACATCCGTAGTAACCGCAGCCCGGCGTGGAGGCCAGCGGGCTGCCGTACCAGCACAACAGGAACATCACGCGTCGGCGGCGGAACCCGAGAGCCCGCCGCCGTTCGCTTCCCCGAACAACCCCGAGCGATCCCAGAGGCGCCCATGAGCAAGCCAGTCCGAGAACATCCCCTCAAGGGGCAGTTCGACACCGCCTCGGCCCGCTGGGTACGCCCGCAGACCGATGACGGCACCCCTGGCGAGCTCGAGATCGGGTTCGCCGACAATGGCCTTGTCGCCATGCGCCGCGTCGACGACCCGGACGGCACAATCCTGATCTACACCCCCGAGGAGTGGGAGGCGTTCGTCGGCGGCGTGCGCGACGGCGAACTCGACCTCAGCGTCCTGGCAGTAGACGCCCGGAACGCGACCTCGCCCGAGGGCGAGTAACCGCCGCCCTTCGACGCCACCATTCCGGCACCACGCCTGGACTTCGCAGTGGACATTATGGCCCGTCGTTTTGTCCAGTCTGCTCGAATCACCCTGAAGTCCGGCATACCCGCCGGCCAGAACAAATTCTTGTCCCGGTGTTCTCCCTGCTCTTAGGCTTATCGCAAGACCTCGGCCGGAACTGTCGTCGTCTACAAACGACCAGTCAACGCCTTCGAGGGAGGACACGGCATGACGCGACGGCAGCAGACACCGCTGGAGCCGGGCCGGGTCTACGGCGAATTCGTCAACGCGGGCGGCACGACCTTCGTGCTGCGGGCCAGCGCGGGCGGCCACCGGATGGCCGTCCACCTCCACCACGACGAGGGCCCGCAGATCGCCGTCGTCTGCTGGCCACTGCATCCCGAGGACCGCATGGTCCGCTGGCAGGGGCGCCTCTGGTCGTCCAACCCCGCCGAGTGGAAGCAGGAGGTGAAGCGCCTCGCCTTCGCCGCCATCGACGCTTCCTGTGCCCGTCCCGGAGTGATCGGCCGGAAGGCGGTCGGGTCATGAGCGACTTCGGCGACTTCCTGGACCGCAGCGTGTTCGTGCTGCACCTCCCCCGCCCCACATCCACAGGCTCCGTCGTCCGCAAGAGCGGCGGCTACCGCGCCGTCGCGTTCTCTCAGCTTGATTCCGACACCCTCGACGGCCGGGGCCTGGTGGAACCCCGGCGCGGCGTCACGGTGTCATGCTGCCTCTGCCCCAGCGTGATCCGTCTCCTGGCCTTGGGATACGGGGAGATGGCGCGCCGGGTCGAGGCGGCCAGGTGGCATTACGCCCCGGGCCGTCACCTCCACGACCGCGCCTGGTGTCCGCGTTGCCGCCCTCACGCCGGGAAGGCCGTCGCTTGATCGCTCGACACGACAGCCGCCCGGCCGGACCGGTCGCCGCGCCTCGCACAGTTGACCCGTTGCGGCGGCCGGTCCGCTCCTCCTGCCTGATCGAGCTGGGACGCATCAAGGTCGACGGCCGCGAGGTCGAACTGGTGTGGTCGACGCTCTCCGACACGGTGCTGGCCGACTTCAGCGAAGTCGAGCCGAGGCGGATCGGCACGGCGGTCATCGGCGGTCCGGCAGAACCGGCCTTCATCGCCCAGCCCAACCACCTCGACTGGCTCGGCTATGAGGACCGCGAGGCCCGAATCCTCCGCGTCGCGGTCCGCCTATACCGTCAGCAGCCAGGAAACTAGCCGTCCGAGTCGTCAGGGGGCCTCGATGCTCACGTCCGCGTTGTAATCGGTCAGGTGGAGGGTGACCGTGGCGTCGCCTTGGGCGAATTCGGCCTTGACCACTTGGAGGGTCTCGGTGTCGAACCAGACGGTGGCCTCGTTCCATTCGCCGTCGGCCGGGATGAAGTCCTGGAAGGTCTCGGGGTCGAAGGTGATCCGGTAGCGGTAGGCGTCGGCGCCGTCGACCTCCTCGGCCTCCTGGGGCTCGGCGGAGTCGTAGGCGGCCAGGAGGGCGGCGATGCCGCGGTCCTCGGACAGGATCACGGTCGGGTCGTACGGGAGCTCGTCGCCGCCGACCTCGATCTGCTGGAAGCCGCCGGTGGGGCCCTTGACCCAGGCGTCCTCGCCGATGACCACGTAGGAGACCTCGACGTCCATCCCGAAGGCGGAGATGACGCCGTCGCCCTCGGCCGAGCCGTCGGCGGTGACGGTGCCTTGGGCCGAGGACACCTCCAGGCCCTCGACCTCCCCTTCGACGTCGAGAGCGAAGTGGACGTTCTCGACCTCGGACATGGCCTGGGCGGCATCGGGGATCGTCTCGTCGGCCGCGGGCGACTCCTCGCCTCCGGAGCAGGAGGCCAGCGCGAGGACGGCCGTTGCGGCAGCGGCGAGAAGTCTGAGTTTCATACTCCGATCTTATTGGAGTGGGGCCAGAAGCCGGGAGTAGTCTGGCGGGAACTGCTGTCACCTTGCGAGCCATGTGCTTCGAGAGGATTACCCCCTGATGAGCCGGACCACCCTCACCGCAAGTGTCATGAACGCCCTCCTCGCCCCCGCCGCGGGCGGGAGGAAGCGGCCGGAGGCCGCGTGGGAGAAGGCCGTCGCCGACCTCGAGCAGTCGACCGGCTGGTCGACCACCGGGGACGAGCAGTTCGCCGCCGACCTCGGATTCACTCTGAGCCGCCTGACCGAGATACCCGGGCTGACCCCCTTCGGTTGGCAGGCGTGCCTTCGGGACGCGAAGGAGCGCCTGGAGAACCGGCTGCGCGTCCGGAACCTGTTGGAGACGCGCCCCGAGATCGCCGACGAGAAGATCGTCGACCCGGTGTTCGTCGTCGGCCTGCCGCGCACCGCCACCACGCTGGCCCACAAGGTCCTCGCGGCCTCCGACGACCACCGCGGGCCGCTACTGTGGGAGATGGTCCGGGCCGACCTGGAGAACCCGGAGGCGGAGGCGAAGATCATCAAGGCGCTCGACGGCGGCGCGAAGATGGTCGCCAAGGTCGCGCCGTCGTGGGAGGTCATCCACCCGATCCGGTCCCGGCAGCCCGAGGAGACGATGTTCGTCCTGCCGCACGGCACCTACCACCTGATCCTGCGCGGGTCCATGCCCGGGTATCGGCGCTGGCTCGGCGAACGGGACACCCTGCCCGATTTCGAGTACCTCAAGCAGACTCTTCAGGTGCTCCAGCACGGACGCGAGCCGAAGCGCTGGATCCTCAAGTACCCGGCGCACCTGAACGACATGGACACCATCCGCGAGGTCTTCCCGGACGCCAGGTTCGTGTGGACCCACCGGGACCCGACCACCGCGATCGGTTCGCTGTGCAGCCTCATGGAGACGTCCTGGTCGATGTACCAGCGCCGCCCGGACCTGCGCCAGATCGGGCAGCTCGCCCTGGAGCTGCTGGTCGAGTCGGTCGAGAAGGGCCGGGCCTCGCGGCTGAACCTGCCGACCGACGCGATCGTCGACGTCCCCTACCACCGGCTCAACTCCGATCCGCACCGCGAGGTGCCCAAGCTCTACGAAGCACTGGGCGCCAAGTGGACCGGGAAGGACGCGATGAACCTGGCGAACGTCCTGGCCCGGCCGCAGACCGACCGCCGACACGAGTACGGCCTCTCGCGCTACGGGCTGGACCTGCCGACCGTGGAGTCCGCGTTCGGCGACTACGTGCGCCTGGTCGACAGCTTCAACACCAAATTAGAGTGAGGACCACCCCTGATGAGCCGCACCACCTTCACCGCATCCGTACTGAACGCCGTGCTCCGGCCCCTCTCGGGAGGCCGGAAGCGGCCGGAGGAGACCTGGGAGAAGACCGTCGCCGAGGTCGAGAAGTCGACCGGATGGTCCACCGCCGGCGACGAGCAGTTCGCCGCCGACCTGGGGTTCCTGCTGCGCTGCCTGGCCGCGCAGCCGGGAGTGGCCCCGTTCGGCTGGACGTCGACCCTCCAGGACGCGAAGTCGCGCGTGGAGAACCGGCTGCGCATCCGGCACCTGCTCGAGACGCGCCCCGAGATCGCCGATGAGAAGATCGTCGACCCGGTGTTCGTCGTCGGCCTGCCGCGCACCGCCACCACGCTGACGCACAAGGTCCTCGCGGCCTCCGACGACCACCGCGGCCCGATGCTCTGGGAGATGATGCACACCGACCTGGAGGGCTCCGCCGAAGCCGCCAAGACGATCAAGCGCCTCGAAGCCAGCGCGCGGCTGCTGACCAGGCTCGCGCCCTCCTGGGAGGTCATCCACCCCATCCGGGTCCGGCAGCCCGAGGAGTCGATCTTCATCCTCCCGCACGACACGTTCCAGCTGGCGCTGAGGACCGAGATGCCCGAGTACCGCGAGTGGCTGACCACGAGGGACTACAAGCCCGACTACGAGTATCTCAAGCAGGCGCTGCAGGTGCTCCAGCACGGACGCGAGCCGAAGCGCTGGATCCTCAAGCACCCGGGGCACCTCAACCACATGGACGTGATCCGCGAGGTCTTCCCGGACGCGTGCTTCGTGTGGACCCACCGCGACCCGATCACGGTGATGGGCTCCTCGTGCAGTCTGATGGAGACCTCGTGGTCGCTCTACCAGCGCCGCCCCGACCTGCACCAGATCGGAAAGCTCACACTGGAGCTGCAGGCCGAGTCGATCGAGAAGGGCCGCCGCTCGCGGCTGAACCTGCCGACCGAGGCGATCATCGACGTCCCCTACCACCGGCTCAACTCCGATCCCCACAACGAGGTCCCCAAGCTCTACGAGTCCCTGGGCGCCAAGTGGACCGACAAGGACGCCGGGAACCTCGAGAAGGTGCTGGCGCGGCCGCTGCCGGACCGCCGCCACGAGTACGGGCTCTCCCGCTACGGGCTGAACGCGCCGCAGGTCGAGGCCGCGTTCGGGGACTACGTGCGGCTGGTCGACAGCTTCAACTCCCGGTGAGCTCCCCGGCGGCGTGCTCGGCTTTCCCCTGGTCGCGCTCGTTCCACTGCTCGGACTGGGTCAGGTAGAACAGGTAGGCCAGGGCCGGACCGACCACGACCGCGGCGATGCCCACGGCCACCAGAAGCCCCTGGAGGGTCGCGCGCGCACCGGCGGCCTCGGCGACGGTGACCTCGTCGACCAGCAGCCACGGGTACTGCCCGAGGCCCCATCCGGCCACGACGGCCGCCACGGCGAGCACCGCGGTGCCCCGCGCCGGGCCGAAGCGGCGCCGGGCCAGCAGGACGAGCGTGGCCGCGCCGCCGAGCGCCGACGCCGCCACCAGCGGCAGAGCCCGCCCGGTGAGACCGGCCGCCAGGGTGGGCGCGTCGTGGTCGATCGGAGCGAGGGCGACGAACACCGCCGCGCCGACCACGACCCCGACGACGAGCGTCCGCGCCCGCAGCCGCGCGGCCAGCTCCGACTTCCCGGCACGGGCCGCGTCGTGGGTCAGGAACGTCCCGGAGACGAACGCGCAGGTGCCGACCGCTATCGCACCGGTCAGCAGCGAGGTCGGATTGATCCACGACCCCCACGGGTCGCCGTGCCCGGCGGCAGGGACGCGCCCGGAGGCGATCGCCCCGGCGACGGTGCCCAGGAAGAACGGGGCGAGGACCGAGGAGGTGGCGAAGACCGCGCCGAACAGCCGGGCCTGGCCGAGGGTCTCGGCGTACTTGCGGAAGGCGAAGCTCGCTCCGCGCAGCACGATCCCCAGCAGCGCCAGCACCAGCGGCACGAACAGCGTGGTCATCGCCGCGGCGAAGGACTCGGGGAAGCCGGTCCACCAGGTGACCAGGATGTAGACGAGCCAGACGTGGTTGGCCTCCCACACCGGGCCGATGCTGGAGTCGATGAGGGTCCGCAGCGGGGCGCCGCGCCGGGTGCCGCCGGCGGTCAGGTCCCAGAAGCCCGAGCCGAAATCGGCGCCGCCGAGGACGGCGTAGGCGATGACCCCGGCGAACAGGGCGCAGGCGACGGCCAGTTCGAGCGTCATCGGGTGGCCTCCTCCTCTTGACGAAGCTTGCGAGCCATAGATTGGCACTCTTGACGAAGCTTGCGAGTCATAAATTGGCAAGGCGGTCGGGCCCGTAGGGGCTGGGCAGGTCGGTCTCGCCCTCCCGCCAGCGCCGCGCCATCGACCGCAGCACCACGATCGCGCCGACGGTCATGGTGCCGTAGACGACCGTGGAGGCGCCCAGGATCCACCACAGCCCCGCGGAGTGCTCGCCGGCGGCCTCGGTGGTGCGCATGACGCCGTAGACGATCCACGGCTGCCTGCCGACCTCGGTGGCGATCCATCCGGCCTGGAGGGCGACCACCGCCAGGGGCCCGCAGACTGCGGCGAACCGCAGAAACCACCGGTTCCGCAGCAGATCGGTGCGCCGCCATCGGAAGAACCAGTACATGACGACGCCGAGCATCAGCAGCAGTCCGATGCCGATCATGGTCTGGAAGGCCCAGTGGGTGAGGTTGACCGGCGGCTCGTCCTCGTCCCGAATCCGGTCGAGGCCGGGCACCGGCTCGCTGAGCGAGCCCATCGAGATGAGCGAGCCGAGGTACGGGATCTCCAGGGCGCCCTTGACCTCGCCGTCGATGAGCACGCCGCCGATGCGCAGCGGCGAGGCGCCGTCGTCGGTGGTCTCGGCCAGCTCGAAGGCGGCCAGCTTGGCGGGCTGGCGCTCGTCGAGGCCGTCGCCGAGGACGTGGCCGACGAAGGGCTGGGCGAGGGCGGCGACGGTGGCGAACACGAACGGGACCGTGAAGCCGAGCCGGTGGTGGCGGTCGCGCCTGCCGCGCAGCATCCCGACCGCGTAGACCCCGGCGATCGAGAACCCGACGACCATGTAGGCGGCGACCCACATGTGCGCGAACTGGAGCGCGGTGTGCTCGTTGAACAGCACCGCCCACGGCCGGATGTCGACGACCTCGCCGTCGACCACGTTGAAGCCGGTCGGGTTGTTCATCCAGGCGTTGACCGCCAGGACGCAGTAGGTGCCGATGACGCCGGTGACCGCCATGGGCGCCACCATGAACAGGTGGACCTTCGGCGGCATGCGGCCCCAGCCGTAGAGGTAGATGCCAAGGAAGATCGCCTCCAGGAAGAACGCGAGCCCTTCGAAGGCGAACGGCAGGCCCAGCACGTCGCCGAAGGTGCCCATCAGGCCCGGCCACAGCAGGCCCATCTCGAAGCTGAGGACGGTGCCGGAGACCACGCCGATGGCGAACAGGACGGCCGAGACCTTGGCCCAGCGCTTGGCCAGTCCGAGCGCGACCGGGTCGTCGCGGCGGATCCCCCGCAGGTGCATCACGAAGATGATCGCGGGGAAGGCCACGCCGAAGCAGGCCAGGATGATGTGCCATCCGAGCGAGAGCGCCATCTGCTGGCGGGCCGGAAGCAGTCCGGCCGGTTCGGCTGAGGCCAGCGTCGAGGTGGCCACATCGGATAGTTGCGTTGCGAGGTCGGCGGGCGACATGCCTTGAACGTACGCGGGCGCCCCGTCCTCCGACAGGTTCTTGTGAAAGCTTTCACAAGCCGTTTCAGGACTCGGAAACTGAACGGAACCCGCAGGTGAGAGCGCCCGCCGTGGTCAGCGGCGCCGTCTAAACTTGAACACGTTCAGTCCTCATCTCGGTCCAGGAAACCGAGGACGTGCCGCAGTCCGCGCTCGCCGGTGCGCTGCTCGGCCGGGAGGATGTAGGCGCGGGCCCCGATCGAGGCCGCGCCGCCGTCGCGGGCGGGGTTGTCGCCGACCATGAGCGCGGCCCGCGGGTCGACGCCGAGCCGGTCGCAGGCGGCCCTGAAGATCTCCGGCGACGGCTTCTCGGCCCCCACCTCGTAGGAGAGGATCCGGGCCGCGACCAGGTCGTCGAGCCCGAAGTGCTTGAGGTGCACGCCCAGGTCCCAGGCGAAGTCGCTGACGATCGCCACCGGCAGGCCCCGCCGGGCCAGCTCCCGCAGCACCGGCTCGGTGTCGGCGTACGGCACCCAGGCGTCCGGGGCGCTGAGCTGCTCGTAGGCCGCCCGTTCGCGGCCGCGCAGGAAGTCGACGCGACGCCACCATTCGAAGGTGGCCTCCCAGTGCCGCCGCGGGTCCAGATCGCGCCCGGCCTGGGCGGCGGCGACCTCGGGAAGGGCGCCGGTCTGCTCGATCTGCGCGATCGTGTCCTCGAAGAAGTCCTCGCGCTCGGTCTCGGCGGCCCGCCCGGTGGCGGCGGCGACGCGCCGCAGCCACATCCGGGCGTCGATCATGCGGAACAGGGTGTTGGAGAAGTCGAAGAGCACCGCCTCGACCGGCGGCACCGGTGCGGCGGCCTGCGCCTCGTCGATCCGGTAGGCCGCGGGTGTGTCGTAGAGTCCTCGCACCCGGCAAGGGTAGCCGCGGATGCCCACCGGGCTCCCGACCCGGTGGGGCCGGGAGCCCCCCTCCCCGCTCGGGAGGCTACTGCTCGGACTCGAACAGGGTCTCGGCCTCGATGAAGAACCGTTCGGCGGCCTCGGCCGTGGTCATCTCCTCGTACTGGACCTGCTCGTGGATCTCCAGGTACTTGGACTCGATGGCGCCGGCGGCCGCGGGCGGGGCCGCGGGCGGCGCCTCCAGGTAGTCGGCGATGCTCTCCTCGTAGTCCATGACCGCCTGCGAGTACTCGTCGAGCTCGATGTTGTCCAGCCCGGACCGGGTTGACGGGACGCCGCGGTTGGTACCGAGGATCGCCACGGCATCGGGGTCGTTGAGCAGGAAGTCGACGAGCTTCGCCGACTCCTCGGGGTACTCGGAGTTGGCGGCGATGACCCACTGCATCGACGGTTTCAGGAAGGTCCCCAGGTTGCCGGGGTCGGACGTGGGCGGGGCGGTGAGCGCCAGGGTCCCGCCGATCTCCTCGACGGTCGGGGCGATGCCGCCCAGGATGCTGTCCCAGCGGATCATCGTGCCCATCACACCCTCGGTCACACCGTCCGACTCCAGTTCGGAGGCGGCGGAGGGCTCGGGCACGTGTCCCGCCTCGACCAGCGGGAAGACCATCTCCCAGTACTCGATGAGCTCCGCCTCGGTGAAGCCGAGCTGATTGGCCTCCACGTCGTAGAAGGCCAGGCCCCTCTGGCGCAGCCACAGCTCCAGGAACAGGTAGGAGTGGGTCCAGTCCTCGGCGCCCCAGAACTCGTCGCCCATCTCGGTGCTCAGCTGAGTGACCAGGTCGGCGTAGTCGTCCCACGAGTAGCCCGCTTCGGGGACCTCGATGCCGAACTGGTCGAACAGGTCGGAGCGGTAGACCAGGCCGAGGGTGTTGGCCGCGACCGGCACGGCGACCAGGTCGCCGTCGATCCTGCCGGTGTCAAGCAGGCTCTGCTCGCGGAAGGCGCCGGTGTCGATCAGGTCGTCGAGCGGGGTGAGCAGTCCGGTGCCGCCGAACTGGCGCAGGCGCGGGTAGTCCATCTGGAAGACGTCCGGCAGGCTCTGCGAGGCCATCCGGCCGGTCAGGCCCTCCCAGTAGGGACCGTAGTCCGCGAAGCTGGTCTGGACGGTGATGCCCTCGTTCTTCTCCTCGAACAGGTCGATGGCTTCTTGGGTGATGTCGGCTCGGACGTCGTTGCCCCACCATTCGAACCCGATCTCGATCGGGTCGTCGGCGGTGCCGGAGGGCCCGTCGTCGCCGCAGGCGGCCGCGGCTCCGAGCGCCGCCGCCGCGGACGCGCCCGTCAGCAGGGTGCGGCGCCTGGCGCGGTGCGGGTGTCTGATCATCGTCGATCTGCTCCTTCGCTGTGAGGGGTCCCGCTCGCGCGGGCCACAGGATCTATTCGGTTGTTCCCTGGAGCGGCCGAGGGATGATGCCGGTGCCGGCCCGCAGAGACTTAAATCGTTTTAACACTTGATTTCGCCACCATAGAACGCGTTTTCCAAAGCTGTCAAGCTCGGCGCGGGCTTTCGGTCCGGGCCCGTCTGCCCGCCGGGGTCGATCCGGCGGGCGGACGGGGTTCGATCAGTAGGTGATGTCGGGCCGCGGCGGGGCGTCCATGTCCCAGCCGAGGAAGTAGTCGACGTGGTGGGACTGCATGTAGCCCTTGACGGTCATGTCGTTGCGGTAGGCCGGGTTGTGCGCGAGGGTGTAGAGCCCGATGTCGGTAGGCCGATCGGTGGTGAAGATGATCAGCTCGTTGCTGTCACCGTCGGGCATGATGACCTCTTCGCGCCAGTCGCCGAACACGTCGGCGATGAGGCCCGGCTGGCCGCGCGGCCCGGTGGACGCGCCGTAGTTCCAGGTGGACTCCAGTCGCGGCAGGCTGTTGCTGGGGCTGGGGTTGTTCCAGTCCCATTTCTCGATCTTGCCGTCGTTGAACAGCTCCATGCCGATGTCGCCGTCCCACCACAGGCCCATCTGCGGCCACGGGTAGAGCGAGGTGTTGGGTTCGGCCAGCTGGTTGGACGGGCCGTTGTAGACCCCGTCGAACGTCCAGACCTCCATGCCCGGGAAGCGCGGGTCGATGTCGCCGGCCATGCCGCGCCCCAGGTCGGTCACGGCGCCGTAGTGCTCCCAGATCATCTCGCCGGTGGCGGCGTCGTAGTAGTACTCGCGCAGTCCGCTCTGGTTGTTCTGCTGGATCCCGTAGCCCTCCAGGCCCGGCCGGCTCGGGTCGATGTCGGCGATGTGCCAGCGGTCGCCGTGCACGACGCCCTCGTCGCCCAGGGAGTACTTCACGGAGCCGTCGCCTTCGAGCACGAACCCGATCTCGGCGAACTCGTCGTCGCCGTCGCCGTCGACGTCGAGGCAGCGGCTGTTGTGCCCGTCCGGGTAGTTCCCGTTGCGCAGCCACTTCCACTGCATGTCGACGCTGCTGCCGTCGAAGTCCCAGGCGCTGACCATGAGGTTGAACCCGCCGTTGCCGACCCGGTTCTTCATGTAGGTCACCAGGCTCGGCGTCTCGCCATCGAGGTAGCAGGCGGCCATCCGGGCGTACATCGGCCCGTCGGAGATGTAGTCGGTCGGCACCATCGCCGCGTCCTCGAGCGCGCCGGTCCGGCCGTCGAGCATGGCGATGAACTGCTCGGTGTTGTTGCCGTGGTTGAAGGTCTGCCCGTCGCCGAAGGTGACGCCGTTGGCGATGCGGACCGCGACCTCGGAGCGTCCGTCGCCGTCGAAGTCGTAGACGGTGACCCCGTCGTTGTGGCCGACGTCGATGGTGGACGAGCCGCCCTCGATGTTGTTCTGATCGGTGCTGTTGTGGCCCATGTCGACCTCCCACAGGAAGTCGCCCTCGCTGGAGTAGGCCTCGATCGACTGCGGGGAGGTCTGCCGGTCCACCACGTAGTCGTAGGCGCCGTCGCCGTCGAGGTCGCCGACCCACACGAATTGGATCGTGCCGCCGTCGCGCAGCGGAATGCGGACGACCGGCTCGACCGCGTTGTTCGCGTCGAGCGTGAACTCACCGCGCGCGGCCTGCTCCTGGCCGTCGATGACCGGCCTGACCCGGTAGGTGTTGTCCTGGGAGAGGTCCGCGCCGGAGTCGGTGAAGTTGGTCGCTCCGGTCACGACCTGGTTGTTGATCCTGGTCTCCGAACCGCCTCCGGTGGAGCGGTAGACGTTGAAGCCGATGCCGTCCGGGTCGAGCCCGAGCAGACGCCAGCTGACCAGCACGTCGCTGCCGCTGGAGCGGACCGCCACGACCCCGCGGTCGAGGTCCTCCATCTGCCGGTCGCCCGGCGTCGGGGGGTCGTCGTCATCGTCATCGTCGTCGTCATCGTCGACGGGGATGAGGCGCCATTGCTGGTTGGCGCCGCCGTTGGAGTCGTACTGGGAGATGCGGCCGCCGACCTCGGTCGACTGTTCCCACACGTCCATGGTCTTCCCGGAGAAGCGGTTGACGAAGGTGGCGTACCCGCCGGACTCGTTGATCTCCCACTGCTGGTTGGTCCCGTCCAGGTCGTCGTACTGGGCGATCGTGGCGCCGTTGTCTTCGTTCCACTCCCACACGTCCAGGACCATCCCGGAGTGGCGGGCCTGGATCCGGTAGTAGCCGTCGCCGGAGTCGAGGAACCGGAACTGCTGGGCCTCCGAGTCGTTGGAGGTCCACTGGACCAGCTCGGCCCCCGCCGCGGTCGAGCCGCCGCTGATGTTGAGGACGAGACCGGAGTGCCGGGATTCGATGGTGTACCACGTGCCGGTCTCGAACGCCTCGGCCTTGGAGGCGCCGGCGACGCTGAGCGTGACCGCCGTCAGTGCGGCGACCGCGAGCGTGACGACGGTCAGGAGCGCGCGTCCGCGCCGGGTTGGAGTGCCGGGCGAATGCCCTCGGTATCGATCTTTAGGAAGCGTTTTCATTGTTCCTCCATGTCTGCCGTTGAACGGAAGAGCTGAACGGTTCGAACCCGCCTCGATCCGCCGAGTGCCGGAGACGGCGGAGCCGATAGCGGGCGGCGGCTCCGGGGCCGGGCGGAGCAGGAGCGCCTTTCCCCATATTTGAACATAGATAATCATGAATGGCAATGACTGTTAAAGCGATTTAACCGGCGGCGTCAGCCTCCCTTGATATGACCGCGCCCGGGCCCCGGGCCGAACCGACGCGCCGCGCCCGCGGCGGTGATCCGGCGCCCGGCTTCGGGACCGACCGGATCACCGCCGCTCGGCCGGGGTCAGTCGTGCTCCTCGCCAGGAGCGTGGGTGTGGTCGTGCTCCTCGGCCGGGCTCTCCTCGTCGTCCGCATCGGAGGGCGCCTGGCTATCGGACGGGGTCTCGCCGGTCGGCTCGTCGGTGCCCATCTCCTCGTCACCGTGATCGTGGTCGTGGCCGTCCCCGCCGCCGTGTCCGCCTTCCTCGCCGTGGCTGTGGCTGTGTTCGAGGGCGCTCACCGAGCCCTGCGCGCCCGCCGCCCCGAAGGCGAGGAACGCGACGACCACCGCCGCCCAGTAGCCGGCCGCCGCGACCCTGCCTTCGCGCTCGCGCGGCAGCAGCGACAGCGACAGGCCCGCCACGACGGCGATCTCGAGAGCGGCGGCCAGCAGGTCGGCGACGCCGACCGCCTCGGGGACGCCCGCCGCGGGACCGAAGGGCATCCCCTGGGCCCGGCTGAGGGCCCACACGCCGAGGAACCCGAGGTTCGCCAGCAGGCCGACGACCCGGATGAAGAGGTTGCCGAACCTGAGGGCGACCAGGCCCCAGACGATCTGGAAGGCCGCGGTCCCGGCGAAGAACAGCCCGGCCATCAGCCACTCCCCCCAGTGGGGCGGTGTGGCGGCGATGTGGATGGCGCCGGCGGCAAGGCTGGCGATCGCCGCGACGGTCCGCAGGAGCGAGGCGTCGGTCCGCCGGCGCCCCTGGGGCTCCGGTTCCTCGGCCTCACCCGGTCCGGGCGGGCGGGGCGGCGTGAGCGGCCGACCGGACTCGGTCGCGCCCAGCGATTCGAGGTAGTCGGCCATCTCGACGTCCACGCGGCGCAGTTGCATGGTCTCGTCGTCCACGCCGCCGGAGGTCGACCGCGGGGCGGACATGCCGGAGGGCGGCCTCCCGGCGGATGGTCGGGGTAGGCCGTTCGGGGATGAATTCATGTGCTTCCTCGGCTTCAGGTCGGGTTGCGGCGCGCGGCGCCGCAGGGGGGTCATGACTCGCGGGGCCGCCTCGGGGAGGCGCGGAATCTAGACCCGGTTGATCTGAAGCACGGTCACGGGATCGGGCGGCGAGCGGCTGTTGCCGACATCGGCGCGGGTGTCACGGCCGACCGACTCGGTCGACTCGGGAAGCGCCCAGGACCCCACCGCGACGTCGGCGGCGGTCTCGCCGGAGTCGGGAGGCAGTACCTGGCCGCAGATCTCGTCGTGATCCCGGTGGCCCGGCTGGTCCCCAGCGGGGGCGTCATGGCCGCCGTGTGCGGCGTGATCGTGATGGGCGGTCTCGAATCCGCCGAACTCGCCGTGCGGATCGAGGAGGTGACCCAGGGCCATGAGGCTGGCGAGGCAGGCGAGCAGTAGTGCCGCTCGCCTGCGATTCTGCACGGGGGTATGCACCTCTCGTCCGGGGGTTGGACCGCTGTCACCTGCGGCGACGATAGCATGCGACGCGAGGGGGGCACACGATTCGTGTCCACCGAGGAACCGAGCCGAGGAGGGGCGTGCGCGCGCCTCGATCCGAAAGCGCTTACCATCGAAGGTACAGGTTGCCGATGAAGGGACTCACCCCCATGGACCGACCCGATGCACGGCCCGCCCCGAAACCGCTCGTCGTCAACGACAACGCCGCGTGGTGCTGGTTTCAGGACGAGCGAGCGCTCGTCGACCCGAAGACGCGGACGCTCGTCGTCGGGTCGATGGCGGTGGCCGAAGGGCCGGGCGGCCACGCCCGCTCGGGCAACGTCGAAGTGGCGGTGGTCGACCTGCGGACGGGCGCGAGCCGCGTCGTCGTGTTGCACGAGCGGCTCGAACCGGACGACCACGACGTGCCGGCACTGTGGCTTCGCGCCGACGGCCGCTGGCTGGCCATGTACACCAGGCACAAGAGCGACGACCTCACTCGCTGGCGGATCAGCGAACCGGGCGACCCCACGCGGTGGGGCCCGGAGCGGACCTTCGACTGGAGCGAGCACACCGGGGGCCGCGGCGTCACCTACTCCAACCTCCACGCCATGGGCGGCCGCCTGTACTGCTTCGCGAGGGCCGTCAACGACGACCAGTGCGCGCTCGTCTCCGACGACGACGGCGACACCTGGTCGTACGCGGGCAAGCTCTTCACCCGGCCCAAGGTCGGCTACGTCAACGGCTACACCCGCTACGCCTCCGGCGGCGGCCGCATCGACCTGGTCACCACCGACCACCACCCCCGCGACTACAACAACTCGATCTACCACGGCTACTTGGAGAACGGCGCGCTGCATCGCAGCGACGGAAGCGTCCTCGACCCCGCCGCGCTCAACGGCGAGTCGCCCTCCCAAGCCGACCTCACCACCGTCCTGGCCGCGGACTCGCGATGGGGCGAGCGCTGGGCCGCCCACTGCTGGACGACCGACATCCGCCGCTCCGGCGACGGCACCCTGGCCGCGATCCTGACCGCACGGGCGGTCGACGCCCCCGCCGGAGACGGCCTCTACGGGCAAGGACCATGGCCCGACCTGCGGTTCTTCTACGCCCGCCTCGCCTTCGGAGGCGAGTGGGAGGTCCACCCGCTGGCGAAGGCGGGCCCGGCGCTGCTGACCCACGAGGAGGACTACACCGGTCTGGTCGCGATCGACCCCTACGACCTCGACTCGGTGTACGTCTCCACCCCGGTCGACCCGCGCGACGGCACCGAGCTGGCGCGTCGCGAGATCTTCAATGGTCGAACCTCCAATGGCGGCGCGACCTGGCGGTGGACGCCCGTCACCGAGGACTCCGAGGTCGACAACATGCGCCCGATAGTGGCACCCGGCGACCCGGACCGGATCCCGCTGCTGTGGTTCCGGGGCGCGATGACCGCCTCGCAGCACTACGACTGCGAGGCCGTCCTGCTCGACCTCCCGCGCCGATAACCGTCCACAGGCCGACGCCCCGGCGCCGGCCGGCCGCAGACGACGAACGGTCCGAACCATCACCGGTTCGGACCGTTTTCCATGCGCTGCAATACCAACTGGCGCCCCCGACAGGATTCGAACCTGCGACACCTGGTCCCGGAAACCAGTGCTCTATCCCCTGAGCTACGGAGGCGAGGACGATGCTACCAGGCTTCAGGTCTGGCAGCGCGGCAGGTTTGGACGTGAGGATCACACCTTCGGGCGGGTCGGCGGTTTCTCGGCCGAAGTGTCGCACCGGGCGCATAGGCTGGCGTCCCGGAAACCCCCGAGCCTAGCGGACACGCTGCGGTTTCACCGCGAGAAACACCACAAAAACTCAACATCTTGGGTCGACCCCGCGAGCCGACCACAACATGTATGATTTCCCGTTGTCGGGTCGACCACCGCCGCCGTCGGCCGCCCACCGCGGTCCGCGGCCGATAGGCCCTCCGGCACACGCCACAGCACAACACGAGGGGATGCAGAGATGACCGGGCTCGCCACCACGCCATCCGCCACCACCACCGCTCCGGCGCAGCGGGGCAATCCAACCGGCGGCGACATCGCCGCGTCCATCGCCGAGAAGGTCCGGCACCACGCTTCCGGCCTCGCCGACGTCGACACCGAGAAGGTGATCGCCCAGATCCAGGGCGGCATCTGGCCCGGCGCGACCCTTCCCGAGCTCCGCGAGCGCGCCATCGAGCTCACCTCGTCCTCGGTCGCCTCCGAGCCGACCTACTCCAAGCTCGCCGCCCGGCTGCTGGCCGAGCACATAGCCGACGAGACCGCCTCCGAGGGCGTGGTGTCCTTCACCACCTCGATCGCGGCCTGCCGGGACAACGGGCTGCTCTCCGAGGACCTGGTCTCCTTCGTCGACGCCCACGGCGCCGAGCTCGACGCCGTCATCGACGAGACCGCCGACGACCGCTTCGAGTACTTCGGGCTGCGGACGGTCTACGACCGCTACCTGCTGCGCCACCCCGAGCACCGCACCGTGCTCGAACGCCCGCAGCACTTCATGCTCCGCGTGGCGTGCGGCCTGAGCCAGTCGGTCGAGGAGGCCGCCGAACTCTACCGCCTGCTGTCGCAACTGGCGTACCTGCCCTCCTCCCCCACGCTGTTCAACTCCGGCACCCGCCGCCCGCAGCTGTCCTCGTGCTTCCTGCTCGACTCGCCCAAGGACGAGCTCGACTCGATCTACGAGCGCTACAGCCAGGTCGCGCGCCTGTCGAAGTACGCCGGGGGCATCGGGATCGCCTGGTCCCGGGTCCGCTCACGCGGCTCGCTCATCCGCGGCACCAACGGCCACTCGAACGGGATCGTGCCGTGGCTGCGCACCCTCGACTCGTCCGTGGCCGCGGTCAACCAGGGCGGGCGGCGCAAGGGAGCCGCCTGCGTGTACCTGGCCACCTGGCACGCCGACATCGAGGAGTTCCTGGAGCTCCGCGACAACACCGGCTCCGAGGACCGCCGCACCCACAACCTCAACCTGGCCAACTGGGTGCCCGACGAGTTCATGCGCCGCGTCGAGGCCGACGCCGACTGGTCCCTGTTCGACCCCAAGGAGACCCCCGAGCTGGTCGACTCCTGGGGCGAGCACTTCGACGCCGCCTACCGGGCCGCCGAGGCCGCCGGGAAGGCCCGCAAGACCATCCCGGCCCGCGAGCTCTACGGCCGCATGATGCGGACCCTGGCGCAGACCGGCAACGGCTGGATGACCTTCTCCGACACCGCCAACCGGACCTCGAACCAGACCGCCAGGCGCGAGAACGTCATCCACCTGTCGAACCTGTGCACCGAGATCCTCGAGGTCACCAGCGACGCCGAGACCGCCGTTTGCAACCTCGGCAGCGTCAACCTCGCCGAGCACTGCACCCCCGACGGCTTCGACTTCGAGCGGCTGCGCCGCACCGTCCGCACCGCCGTCAAGTTCCTCGACCGCACCATCGACCTGGGCTTCTACCCGACCGCCGAGGCCGAGAAGGCCAACCGCAAGTGGCGGCCGATCGGCCTGGGCTGCATGGGACTGGCCGACGTGTTCTTCAAGCTGAAGCTCCCGTTCGACTCGCCCGAGGCCCTCGCGCTGTCGACCGAGATCTCCGAGCACATCGCCCTGGCGGCCTACGAGACCTCCGCCGACCTGGCCGAGCGGCTCGGCGCCCACCCGAACTTCGACGAGACCCGCGCCGCCCAGGGGGACCTGCACCTCGACCACTACGAGCAGGCGCGCGTCACCCGGCCCGAGCGCTGGGCGGCGGTGCGCGAGCGGATCGCCGAGACCGGGCTGCGCAACTCGCTGATGATCGCGATCGCCCCGACCGCGACGATCGCCTCGATCGCCGGCTGCGCCGAGTGCATCGAGCCGGTCGTGTCCAACGTGTTCAAGCGCGAGACGCTTTCGGGTGAGTTCCTTCAGGTCAACCGGCACCTGATCATCGAGCTCAAGGAACGCGGCCTGTGGAACGAGCGGCTGCGGCAGGACATCGTGGTCGCCGAGGGCTCGGTCCAGGACGTCGAGGGCATCCCCGAGGACATCAAGCACCGCTACCGCACTGCCTGGGAGCTGCCGCAGAAGGCCCTGATCGACCTGGCCGCCGCGCGCACGCCGTTCATCGACCAGGCCCAGTCGCTGAACCTGTTCCAGGCCAGCCCCACCATCGGGAAGCTCTCCTCGATGTACCGCTACGCCTGGAAGCAGGGCCTGAAGACGACCTACTACCTGCGCAGCCGCCCGGCCACGCGCATCAACCAGACCACGGTGAGCCGGCAGGCCGAGACGCAGGAGACGCCGCAGACCTCCCCGGAGGCGCTGCCGGTCGTGTCCGAGGACGTGGCCTGCTCGCTGGAGAACCCCGAGACCTGCGAAGCCTGCCAGTAGCGGCCGTGCGGGGAGCGGCCCGAGGGCCGCTCCCCGCTATCCCGCCCCTCGAAAGCCACCGTTCCAATCCAGAGAGGACCGCACCGATGCTGCTCGACCCGGGCATGGACCTGACGCTGCGACCGATGAAATACCCGGACTTCTACGACCAGTACCGGGCCGCCATCAAGAACACCTGGACCGTCGAGGAGGTCGATCTCGCCTCCGACCTGACCGACCTGGCGAAGTTCACGCCGCAGGAACAGCACCTGATCCACCGGCTGGTCGCCTTCTTCGCCACCGGCGACACGATCGTGGCCAACAACCTGGTGCTCAACCTCTACCAGCACGTCAACTCCCCGGAGGGCCGCCTGTACCTGTCGCGGCAGCTGTTCGAGGAGGCCGTGCACGTCCAGTTCTATCTGACGCTGCTGGACACCTACCTGCCCGACCCGGACGAGCGCGCCAAGGCGTTCGACGCGGTCAACAACATCCCCTCGATCAAGCGCAAGGCCGACTTCTGCTTCAAGTGGATCGACTCGATCTTCGAGATCCGGGAGCTGAACTCCGCCGCCGACCGCCGGACGTTCCTGCTCAACCTGATCTGCTTCGCCGCCTGCATCGAGGGCCTGTTCTTCTACGGCGCCTTCGCGTACGTGTACTGGCTGCGCAGCCGCGGCCTGCTCGACGGGCTGGCCACCGGCACCAACTGGGTCTTCCGCGACGAGTCGTGCCACATGAACTTCGCGTTCAGCGTCGTCGACGTGGTCCGCGCCGAGGAGCCGGAGCTGTTCGACGAGGAGATGCGTCGGCAGGTCACGGACATGCTGGAGGAGGCCGTGGAGGCCGAGCTCCAGTTCGCCGAGGACCTCATCGGCGAGGGCATGCCGGGCATGACCGTCAACGACATGAAGTCCTACCTGGAGAACGTCGCCGACCAGCGCCTGGAGCGGCTCGGGATGCCCAAGCGCTTCGGCTCGGAGAACCCGTTCCCGTTCATGGCGCTCCAGGACGTGCAGGAGCTGACGAACTTCTTCGAGCGCAGGCCGACCGCCTATCAGACCGCCGTGGAGGGCAAGGTCGACCTCGACGAGGAATTCTGAGGGGAAGCCTGGCCGCTTTCTCCCCGGAAGGGGAACGGGCCCGGCGCGGAGCGACTCCGCGCCGGGCCCGTTCCCCTATGTCGGGGTGCCGCCTGCTCAGGTGGCGCGGGCGAAGGTGACGCCCTCGACCGAGCTGCCGTCGGCCATCTGCGCCACGCACATGAACGTGCCGTCGCCCGGCAGGTGCAGGTCGGTGGTCCAGTCGACGGCGTCGCCGCCGATCAGCTGCGACAGCGGACCGTCCTCGCGCTGCCCGTTCAGGCAGGCCGAGGCGATGACCTCGTTCTCGCGAGCGGCGTCGAGGTCGCCGTCGGAGACGCCCTCGGGGAGCGCTCCGGTCGCGTAGGCCTCCCACTGGTGGGTCCCGGCGCACTCGGCCGGGCTCAGCGCGTCGATGGCGCCGGTGAAGCAGGTCGGGTCGGGGACGCAGTCGGCGTCCTGCTGTTTGAGCGAGCATTCCTTGACGAACTCGTCGGCCAGGGACTGCTCGGCGAGGTCGGCCGAGTCGTCGTCACCGCCGCCGAACAGGGCGATCCCGCCCCACACCAGCAGGCCGAGGATGACGGCTCCGGCGATGAGCATGCCGACCAGGCGGCCCATGCCGGATGAGTCGTCCTCTTGGAGGCGCCGCTCCCGGCGGGTCGTGACCGGCTCGGGTTCGGCGGCCGGGACCGGCAGCCGCGGGTCGTCGCGCTCGAGCTCGCCGCCGGCGCTGAACGCCCTCCACTGCTCGGTCGGCGCCGCCTCCGGCACCGGTTCGGGCCCCGCCTCGAGAAGCGGCTCCTCGATCTCCTGACGGGCGCGCGGGGGTGCCAGGCGCACCGTCGAGGGATGGTCGGGGGCCTCGGGCGGCGCCGGTGCGGGCACCGTGGCCACCGCGGCCGCGCGGACCGGCTCCGGCTTCCGGGGCCGCTCGCCGCGGCGCGCCCGCGCCGGGGCCAGGCGCAGCGTCGAAGGCGTGTCGGGGACGGTCGCCCGCTCGGGCATCTGGCTCAGGTCCGGTTCGGACGGCTGCGAGTAGGCCGAGAACGTGCCGGCCGGGGAGACGGGGGCGCCCTGGTGCGCCGGCTCGGCGACCTTGGGGATGTACCCGGTCGAGGCCTCGGGGATGCTGACCAGGAACTCGCGGAACTCCTCGGCGGTCGGCCGGCCGTCGGGATTGTTGATCAGGGCCGCGCGCAGCATCTCGAGCAGCAGCGGAGATACGCCGGGAATCTCCGGGACCGGCTGGTTCAGCAGGCCGACGACCTCGTTGATGTCGCGCACGCCCCCGTCGGGGAACCGGGGCGGGGTGCCGCTGAGCATCGTGTAGAGGGTCGCGGCCAGGGAGTAGATGTCGGCGCTGGGGCCGACCTCGCGCATCTGGAAGACCTCCAGGGGCGCGAACGCGGGGGTGGCCGTGGTCGCGATGGGCTCGCCCGGCTGCGGGTCCGCCAGCAGGCAGGAGATGCCGAAGTCCGACAGGACGGCGCGGCCGTACTCGTCGATCAGGATGTTGGCGGGTTTGATGTCGCGGTGGACGATCCCCATCGAGTGGGCGGCCGCGAGCGCCTCTGAGAGGCGGATGCCGATCTCGATGGTGCGCTGGGGCGAGACGACGCCCTGCCGGTCGATCAGTTCGGCGACCGAACCGCGGCAGCGCTCCATGACGATGTACGGGTGGGCCTGCCGGGTGAGCCCGGCGGCGAGCATGCGCACCACGCACGGGTGGTCGGTCAGTCTGACGGCGGTCTCGATGTCGTGGCGGAAGCGCTGCCGCCGGGCCTCGTCGGTCAGCGGTCTGGACTCGATCTTGACCGCGACCTCGGCACCGTCGTCGAAGCGGGTGGCGCTGTACACCACCGAATAGGCACCGCGGTCGATCTCTTTGAAACCGGTGAGACGCTCGATCCCGGCCATGAGGGCCTCGGGGTCGAGTTCGGCCGGAGGAGGGGATACGGGGGCGGTGTGGGAGGGGAATTGACCGGTGGGGGCACCGAAAGCGGCGATGGTGTCCACTAGTTACAGCCTCCTGTCTCGGCGGACTTGCGGGGCGCAGGTCCGTCTAGCCTCAGCGAGCTTCACCAGCCGTGGTTCGGCCTGGGGTCTTCCTTTTGATCGGGGCGGAGTGTGGGTCAGCGGCCGCTGCGCTCCGCCCGGCGATGTCGTCTTCCTACTCGGTCGTAGGACCATTCGGGCGATAACGTTACGGCACCATCTCTCAGAATCTGTATACGCCTGGACGAAAAGCCAGTCACAACTGACCGAACGGATGATGTGTTGCTTCCCGAGTGCGTTGCGGCGGTAGCTCATAGTGAACTCATCCCCCGTGTGGCGCGCGGGCGGCCGGGCGGGCCGGCGACGGTTCAAGGGCCCGCTCGGCCGACCGCCGTCGCCCACTGTGATCCGCGGTCCCGAAGGTGCATTCACGCCAGATAATCCTCGGCCCAGGCCGTGGCCGCCGGGTCCTCGCCGAACGACTTCAGCGCAGCCTGCGCCCACTTGCGGGCCTCCTCGGTCTGGCCGTCCTCGTCGAGCAGCTCGGCGTAGCGGGCCACGATCGCCCGCCGCGGCCGGCCCAGGGCCGGCTCGTCGAAGTGCTCGGCCACCATCGACAGCCGTTGCAGGGCCTCGCGCCGGTCCCCGCGCGCGGCCGCGACCTCGGCGATCAGGGCCTCCCCGGCCGCCCGGCCCGGCTCCAGCACGTCGTCGGTGGCGTGGTCGAGCGCCAGCCGCGCCTCCGACTCGGCCACAAAGGCGTCGCCGGCGGCCAGCGCGCAGCGGCCGCGCAGGTTGTGCGCGAGGCTGACCAGCAGCGGATGCCCGGTCGACTCGGCGTACTCCACGGCCGAGTCGGACAGGTCCGTGGCGTGGGCGAGCGCGCCGATGCGCAGCGCGGCCAGGGCCCGCACGTACTTCGCGAAGCCGCGGCCCCAGTCGTCGTCGATCCGGTCGAAGTCGCGGAAGGACTTGCGCGCCAAAGCGTCGGCGCCGTCGGGACGGCCCAGCCCGATCGAGGCGGCCGCGCTCGTGGCGCGCAGCAGCCCGACCGCGAAGACGTCGCCCGAGCGCTCCCCGATCGGCAGGAACACGTCCGATAGCCGCTTCGCCTCGCTGTAGCGCCCGGCCATGAGCACGGTGAACGCCGAGACGCCGCGCACCCAGGCGCGACCGACCAGGTCCCGTTCGCGCGCGAACGCCTTGGCGGCCTCGCGCAGCACCTCGTCGGCGCCGTCGAAGTCACCGCGGGCGACCAGCACCCAGGCGCGGTGCTGGAGGGCCCAGGCGACGCGCCTGTCGTCGCCGACGCCGACGGCGGTGTCGTAGGCGTCCAGGAACCGCGACTCGGCCTTGGAGAGGTTCCCGGCCAGGTAGTCGAGCAGGCCGATGCGGCACTGGGCGTCGCAGCGGGGCCCGGCCAGGCCCTCGCGGCGGGCCAGCGCCAGCGCGGCCGTCCAAGCGGCGCGCGCCGAGTCGATCTGGCCCTTGTAGCGGTGGAGTCGCCCCCTGAGCAGCAGCAGCTGGGACACCAGCTCGGCCTCGGACTCGGGGAAGTCGTCGCCGAACAACTGGCCCGAGGGGTGCTCCTCGTGCTCGTCGCCGGGCACGACCAGCCCGATGTCGATCGCCAGGTGCTCGATCTCGGCCTCGGCCTCGGCGGTGCGGCCCAGCCGGGTGAGGGCGCGCCCGCGCAGCAGCCGGTCGGCCGCGGTCAGGGACGTGAGCGCCTCGATGCCGTTGAGCAGGGAGACCGCCCGCTCGGGCTCGGAGGTGTCCATGGCGCGCACGGCCTGCTTGCGGACCGCCTCCAACGCCAGCGGGAGGACGTTCCAGACCTCGTCGACCGCCTCGATCTCGACCTCGCGGGCGAGGTTGACCGCGCGCTCGGCGTGGTAGACGACCAGGTCATCGGCGCTCTGGCCCTCCAACTCGGTCTCGGCGGCCCAGCGGGCGATCTCGGCGTGCGCGTGGGCCGCGTCGGCCTTCCCGATGGGCGCGTACGCGGCCTGCCGCAGCAGCGGCGTGACGAACCGGTAGCCGCCGTAGGAGCGACGGCGCAGCATACGCCGGTCCAGCAGCTCCTGGAGGGCCCGCTCGAACTCGCCGGGCACCTCCTTCTCCAGCAGCTGCGAGCCCTCGGGCGGGACGGCGTCGCCGAAGATCGAGGCCGCGCGCAGCAGCTGCCGGGCCGCGGCGCTGAGCGCGTCGATGCGGGCGCCGAGGACCTGCGCGAGGTCGCGCGAGAGGACCCGGCCGGTCAGGGAGCCGGCGGCCAGCTTCCAGTCGTCGCCGTGGTGGGTCAGCAGGCCCTGCTCGGTGAGCAGCGTGACCAGCTCGGCCAGGTAGTAGGGGTTGCCCTGGGCGAAGCCCAGCAGGCGCTCCTCGTCGGGCTTGGGCAGCCGCCCGCCGCCGAGGAAGGCCCGCAGGAGCCGGGCCGCGTCGGCGCCGGCCAGCGGCGGCAGCGGGTGGACCTCCGCCTCGGAGATGCGGGTGAGCACCCCCGAGGAGCGGGTCAGCTCGGGGCGGCCGTAGAGCAGCACCAGCACCGGCCCGGAGACCTTGGACAGGGCCATGCCGAGCGCGTCGATGCCGTCGGCGCTGGCGGTGTGCAGGTCGTCGATGTTGAGCACGAGGGGCCGCTGCGCGGCCATGTGGGTCAGCAGCTCGGAGACCGCCAGCGGGATGGTGTACGCCTCGGACTGGCGGCCGGTGAAGCCGCCGGGCCGGTCGGTCGCGCCGGGGCGCCCGTGCCCGAGCAGGCCGAGCAGGACCTCGACGTTCAGGCCGCACTCGTCGTGGTCGCCGTGGCCGTCGACGATGCGCCGCAGCTTGGACTCGGCGGTGCCGCGGTCGTCGTCGAACTTGAGGCCGGCGGCCTTGCGGACCATGTCCGCCAGGGGCCCGAAGCGGCGGCCCTCCCCGTAGGGGGCGGCGCGCACCGAGAGCACGCGGGCGCCGCGCTCGACGGCGAGGGTGCGGACCTCGCGGGCGAAGCGGGTCTTGCCCATGCCGGCCTCGGCGGTGTGGATGAGGACCAGCGGCTCGGCGCGGTCGATGACGGCGTCGAGGCGGCCGGTGACGCGCCCGATCTCGGCGCCGCGGCCGATGAACGGCGCGGTGTCGCCGAGACTGGCCCGCGTGCCGGGCTCGTCCTCGAGGCCGAGGAGCTGGTAGACCTCGACCGGTTCGCGCTTGCCCTTGAGCCTCACCGGCGCCAGCCGCCTCCAGGCGGCGGCGTGCTCGGTGGCCTTCATGGTCTCCTCGCCGGCCCAGACGGTGCCGACGGCGGCGACGTCGCACAGCCGCGCGGCGGTGTTGACCGTGTCGCCGATGACGGTGTACTCGAGGTCCGCCTGCATCCCGGCCACGACCAGGCCCGAGCGCAACCCGATGCGCAGCCCGATCGGAAGCCCGGAGCCGGACTCGGCTTTGAGCAGGGCCCGGACGCGCTTCTGCATGGCCTGCGCGGCGCGCACGGCCCGCTCGGCGTCGTCCTCGTGCGACAGCGGCGCGCCGAACACGGCCATGAGCCCGTCGCCTGTGAGCTTGTCGACGTGCCCGCCGAACTCGTTGACCGCGCTGACGCACTCGGCCAGCAGCCGGTCGGTCACCGATGAGACGCGCTCGGGGTCGAGGCTCTCCGACCAGGTGGTGAAGTCGGAGAGGTCGCCGAACAGCACCGTGACGTAGCGCCGCTCGGTTTGAGGGGAGCTGGCCTCCGGAGACAGGGGCGCGCCGCAGTGGTGGCAGTAGCGCGCGCCGGGGACGGTCGGCGTGGAACAGAACGGGCAGGTCACAGCAGCACCAACACCGAACCGGGGGTGTGTTGTTCCCCACTCCTTCCGGGAACCGCGGCAATCGTGGCGTTCACGCTCGCAAGGATACGTGTCCTAGCTGACAGATACCTGTGCCCCAGAGCACAACTTCCCGAGATCCCCCGAACGGGAACCGGACGGCAAGCGCTCCCCAGCGGAACCCGCACAGACTGCGAGCGACGATACGATGAGGCGGAACGGCCCCAGAACCGAAGAGAACACCCATGCCCCCAGAAGCCCCCGCCCCACGGGGCAACCCTGAAAACGACCCGCCCCAGCCGCGGGGCCGAATCGACGGCGAACCCCAGCCGGAGGAACTCACGATTCGGTGGAAACGGCACTGGTTCATCAACAAGAAGAGCCAAGTCGGGATCGGCAGCGGCGTCGTGCTTTCCGTGATCGGCGCGTTCCTTCCTCCGATGATGGGCCCTGCCTTGGCCGCAGTGCCTCTGATCCTCAGCTTCGATCCCCAGGCCCCGGCGACCCGCCGATACTTCGCCTACCACCGAATCAGCCGAACGATCACGGCCGTGAACAATTGGGGCCGGTGGACGCAGTACCCGCGCAGACCTGGTTCGCGACTCGCGCTGCGGGAGCACACCGGCGAACTGTTCGAGCTCCGCCCGGACGGCGAGAAGAAGCCGCTGCCCATCAAGCGCAAACTCGCCAACCCCGAAGACTGGAACGCCTTCACGGCCCGCTTCCGGCGGGACCACCCGCACGGCCTTCGCTCACCGGACCCGTTCAGGGAAGGAGCGTGGGCGCCTCGCCATGGGAGGGCCGGACAATGCTGAAATGACGGTGGTCGATCGTGGCGAATTCGCTGACGCCGAGGCGCTCGGCCAGATCGCCGCGACCAGATGAGAACGACCCGATCCACTCGGGCAGATCGGCAACGGAACGGGCGGGATCAGGCATGGCGTAGCGGGCCCGAATCCAAGTGAGCGCCTCGGCCGCCTGCGGCTCACCAAGGTCCTCGACCAGACGGTGCAGCAACTCCTTGGTCGTCATGTCGGTTCCTCCCCGACTGTGCCTGATTCAAAAGTACGGCCTTCAAGGTCGGTGGTCTCGTCTCCGGCCCTGAATACGGGCCGCGGGGTCCGGCGCGCTCTGCGTGCCGGACCCCGCGGGTTCTGGGCTTTGTCAGACGGTCACCAGGCCGGCCCGCTGGAATTCCTTGACCGTGGTGTAGCCGGTCTTGGCCATGGCCCTCCGCAGGCCCCCGAAGAGGTTCTGGCTGCCGTCGCTCGAGTTCGACGGGCCGTAGAGGATCGCCTCCAGGTCCGGGACCTCCACGTCGCCCGAGTCTCCGGGGCGGAAACGGCCCCTCGGGAGCTTCGGGTGGGAGGCCGCCGAGTGCCACCACGCGCCCTGGGCGGGCGATTCGGCGGCGTCGGCCAGGATCGAGCCGAGCATGACCGCGTCGGCGCCGCAGGCGATGGCCTTCGCGATCGCGCCCGAGCCGGTGATCTCGCCGTCGGCGATCAGGTGGACGTAGCGCCCGCCGGTCTCGTCGAGGTAGTCGCGGCGGGCCGCTGCGGCCTCCACGACCGCCGAGGCCATCGGGACGTCGATGCCCAGGACCGAGTCGGTGGTCGACCAGTCGTCCGAGCCGACGCCGACGATGACGCCGGCCGCGCCGGTGCGCATCAGGTGCATCGCGGTCTTGTAGTTGGTGGCCCCACCGACCACGACCGGAACGTCCAGGTCGGCGATGAACTGCTTGAGGTTGAGCACGTCGCCGGTGCTGGAGACGTGCTCGGCCGAGACGATCGTGCCCTGGATGACCAGCAGGTCCACCCCGGCCTCGACGGCCAAGGGCGCCAGCTCGGCGGTGTGCTGCGGGCTCACCCGCACCGCCGTGGTCACCTCGCCGGCGCGGATCTCGGCGATCCGCTCGGCGATCAACTCGGGCTTGACCGGCTCGGAGTAGATCTCCTGGAGCCGCTCGATCGCGGTCTCCGCCGGCGTGTCGGCCAGCTCCTTCAGCAGCGACGTCGGGTCCACGTAGCGGCACCACAGGCCCTCGGCGTTCAGCACGCCGAGCCCGCCGAGCCGTCCGGTCTCGATGACCGAGGCCGGGCTCATCGTCGCGTCCGACGGGTGCCCCATCGCCGGAATCTCGAACCGGTAGGCGTCCAACTGCCACTCGGTGGAGACGTCGTCGATGTCTCTGGTGCGCCGACTGGGCACGAGCGCCACTTCCTCCAGCCGCCAGCCGCGCGCGACGATCTTGCCGGGGCCGATCTCGACCAGTTCCCGCACAGGTCCTCCTCTGGTTCCCACTACCGCGTGTGGTAGTTGGGCGCTTCCACGGTCATCTGAATGTCGTGCGGGTGACTCTCCTTGAGTCCCGCCGCGGTGATCCTGACCAGACGTCCGCGCTCGTGCATCGCCTCGATCGTACCGGCTCCGGTGTAGCCCATAGCACTGCGCAGTCCGCCGACGAGCTGGTAGACCACCTGTGCGAGGGTTCCTCGATACGGAACCTGACCCTCGACGCCCTCGGGCACGAGCTTGTCGTTGGACTCGACGCCGCCCTGGAAGTAGCGGTCCTTGGAGAAGGACTTGGCCTCGCCGCGGGACTGCATGGCGCCCAGCGAACCCATGCCGCGGTAGGACTTGAACTGCTTGCCGTTCATGTAGATCAGCTCGCCGGGGCTCTCGGCGCAGCCGGCGAACAGCTGGCCCATCATGACCGAGGAGGCGCCCGCGACGATCGCCTTGGCGATGTCGCCGGAGTACTGGACGCCGCCGTCGGCGATGGCCGGGACGCCGCGCTCGCGGGCGACGCGGACGGTGTCCATGATCGCCGAGACCTGCGGGGCGCCCACGCCCGCGACCACCCGCGTGGTGCAGATGGCGCCGGGCCCGACCCCGACCTTGACGCCGTCGGCGCCCGCGTCGATCATGGCGTTCGCGGCCTCGGCGGTCACGATGTTGCCGCCGATGATGTCGACCTTGTCGCCGAAGTCCTTGGAGACGCGCGCGATCATGTCGAGCACGCCGCGCGAGTGGCCGTGGGCCGAGTCGACCGAGAGGACGTCGATCCCGGCCTCGACGAGCTGCCCGGCGCGCGCGTACTGGTCGTCGCCGACGCCGATCGCGCCACCGACGCGCAGCCGCCCGGAACCGTCCTTGGACGCGTCCGGGAACTCCTCGCGCTTGGAGAAGTCCTTGACGGTGATCAGGCCCCGCAGGTGACCGTCGCCGTCGACGATCGGGAGCTTCTCGATCTTGTTGCGCTTGAGCAGCTCCAGGGCTTCCTCGCTGGAGACGCCCTCAGGGGCGGTCACCAGGTCGCGGGAGGTCATGACGGAGGCCACCGTGACCGACATGTCGCTCTCGAAGCGCATGTCGCGGTTGGTGACGATGCCGATGAGCTTGCCGTCCTCGTCGGTGACCGGCAGCCCCGAGATGCGGTAGCGGCCGCACAGCTTGTCGACCTGCTCCAGCGTGTCGCGCGGGGAGCAGGTGACCGGGTCGGCCACCATGCCCGACTCCGAGCGCTTGACCAGGTCGACCTGCTGAGCCTGGTCCTCGGCGGACATGTTGCGGTGCAGGATGCCGAGGCCGCCCAGGCGCGCCATGGCGATCGCCATGCGGGCCTCGGTGACGGTGTCCATCGCGGCCGTCAGCAGCGGCACCGCGACGCGAATGTTGCGTGTGAGCTGCGTAGACGTATCGGCCTCGGACGGGACCACGTCGGATTCGCCGGGCAGCAGCAGCACGTCGTCGTAAGTCAGGCCGAGCGGGATCGCGCCGACCGAGCCCAGCGGCACCGTGGTGCCCCCCACTCGGCCGCCGTGTTGGCCCTCGAGCCCTGAAATTCCGAAATCCCCAGAGAACGCCATGCGCCAATGGTAGTGCCGTTACCTGCGTCTCCCCGAATCGCACACGGCTCCGCGCGGTGTGATTCGGGACGGCTACTCGAGCAGCTCTCCGGCCTCGTCGGAAACGGTGTCCCATGCCTCGGAGGACTCCTCGCCCACGGTCTCCCAGACCTCGGCGGCCTCCTCGGGCAGCGCCCCGAGAACGTCCTCGGTGACCTCGGCGCCCCAGTCCACGGCGCTCTCGGCGAACTCGTCCATCGCTGTCTCCTGATGTCGGCAATCGGCTTGAAGCTCATGTTAAGGCGCGCCGGCAAGCCCGCCGCGGCGTGACGGGGGTGGTGATCAGGCGCGCGAGCGATAGTCTGGAGGGGTGCATGAGGAGCCTCGCGACCCGTTCGCCGACGACCCCGAGCACATGGACCGATCCATGGTGTTCGAGCCTGAACTGGACGACGCCGACCGCGCCGACCTCCTGGAGGACCTCCACGAACTCGAGATGTTCGAAAGGGTCCTCGAGCCCGAGGGCTACCGCGGTGTGGTGGTGGACTGCGCCGACTGCGACGAGCCGCACTACTTCACTTGGGGCCTGCTGATGTCGAATCTGCGCGCCCTGTTGAAGGACAACAGCGCGCAGGTCCACGAGCCGGCCTACGACCCCGACCCGACCCACTACGTGACCTGGGACTACGCCCGCGGTTTCTCGGACTGCTGGCTGCGTCGGCACGGTGGAGAAGCCGAGCGGCACGCGACCTAGGGGACCGCTACCGGTTGTCCCGGAGAGTGTCCCGTCCTTCAGGACGGAAGCGAATCCGGGGCGATTGCTTGCTCGCGGTCCTCCGTCAGCGGGACTGCGCTGGGCGGGGCGCTGTTGCCCTTCGATGTACTCGCGTACCACGTTCAGGGGCGCGCCCCGGCGCTGGCCGCGAAGTACGAGCCCAACTACGGCCGCTTAGCCCCAAGTGGCGTTCCAAAGCTGGGAGCTCACGGCGCAGCCTGCGCGAGGAGACACCTATTTTAGAATCCTTACGTGCTCTTGCGGTACCGGTACCGGATCTACCCGACCCGCCCCCAGCGCACCACGCTGGCGGGCGCGTTCGGTTGCGCCCGCGTGGTGTTCAACGACGCCGTGGCCGCGCGGAGGGACGCGCACCGCGAGGGTCTTCCGTATCCGACCACGGCGCGGTTGTCGAAGGCGTTGATCACCGATGCGAAACGCACCTCGAGACGGTCCTGGCTCGCCTCGGTGTCGGCCGTGGTGCTCCAGCAGGCTCTGGCCGACGCCGACCGGGCGTATCGCAACTTCTTCGCTTCCCTGAGCGGGAGACGCGCAGGGGCGCGCATGGGGCCGCCCCGGTTCAAGCGTCGCACGGGCACCCAGGCGATCCGCTTCACCCGCAACGCCCGCTTCAAGGTCCTCGATAATGGCCGGTTGCACCTGCCCAAAATCGGCGACCTCAAGGTCGCCTGGTCGCGGGCACTGCCGGCCGGTCCTTCCTCGGTCACGGTCATCAAGACCGCAACCGGGAAGTACTACGCGAGCTTCGTGGTCGCGGTCGACGAGGACGCCGAGTTGGCCGAGCCGCTGGCCGACCCCGACGCCGAGACCGGAATCGACCTCGGGCTCAAAGACTTCGCGGTCCTGCGCAGCGGCAAGGCCATCGAGTCCCCGAAGTTCTTCCGAAAACTTGAACGCAAGCTCAAGAAAGCCCAACGGGCACTGAGCCGGAAAGCGAAAGGATCGGCCAACCGGGCGAAGGCCCGTGTCAAGGTCGCCAAGATCCACGAGAAGATCAAAGACACCCGCTCAGACTGGGTGAACAAGCAGGTCAAGACGATCGTTGCCGAGAACCAAGGCATCTATGTCGAAGACCTCAACGTTCGCGGGCTCAGTCGCGGCCGGGCAGCCAAGTCGATACAGGACGCGGCGTTCGGGATGTTCCTGACCCGATTGGAGTCGAAGGCGAACCGTGCGGGCCGCACGTTCGCAAAGGTCGACCGGTACTTCCCCTCCACCCGCCTGTGCTCATCGTGCGGTGCTTTGACCGGGCCGACCGGGCTCGACGGTCTCAGCATCCGCCGGTGGCGTTGCGGGTGCGGGGCGGTCCACGACCGCGACGCCAACGCCGAGATCAACATCAGGCGCGAAGGCCAGCGCCTGGTGGCCGCAGGGCATGCGGACACCAGATAAACGCCTGCGGAGGGCTGGTAAGACCAGGCACGCCTGGCTCGGCCCGTCGAAACAGGAAACCACCCGTAACCGGGACGCTTCACGCGGACCGCAAACCGGGGATCCCTGTCCTTCAGGGCATGGAGTATGTCAATGTGGGGCGGTGACCGACCCGTTCGTTGACTGGATCCCCGTCGCCGAGCCCGACATCGCCGCGGCCGGGCCCCTCGCGGGCCTGCGGCTGGCCGTCAAGGACCTGTTCGACGTCGCCGGGATGCCCACCGGCGCGGGCAATCCGCGCTGGCTGGAGACGCACGAGGTCCCGGACTCGGACGCCGCGGCCGTGGCGCGGCTGCTCGCGGCCGGGGCCGGGCTGGTCGGCAAGACCATCACCGACGAACTGGCCTGGAGCCTCAACGGCACCAACGCCCACTACGGCGCGCCCGACAACCCGGCAGCGCCGGGCCGGATGCCCGGAGGCTCGTCGGCCGGGTCGGCCTCGGCGGTGGCGCTCGGGCTCGCCGACATCGGACTCGGCACCGACACCGGCGGCTCGATTCGCGTGCCCGCCTCCTACTGCGGCCTCTACGGGCTGCGCCCCACGCACGGCCGCGTCCCCATGGACGGGGTCGTGCCGCTGGCGCCCACGTTCGACACCGCGGGCGTCCTCGCCCGCGACGCGGCCACGCTCGGCGCGGCGATGCGCGTCCTGCTGGATCCGCCCGCCGAACAGGCGGCTCCGATCACGAGCCTGTATGCGCCCCAGGACATCTGGGACGACCAGACCGCCGAGGTGCGGCGGGCGCTGGAGCCCGCGCTCGAACGGTTCGGCCTCGGAATCGACCGCACGCCGCTGTTCGAGGACATCGGCGAGCTCGAGGCGGCGCGCGTCGCCTACGCGATCCTCCAGGCGCACGAGGCTTGGCTGACCCACGGCGAGTGGATCAGAGCGGCCGAACCCGAGTTCGGGCCCGGTGTGGCGGCGCGGTTCGCGCGCGCGGCCGAGATCGGCCCCGAGGAGCTGGCGCCCGCCGAGCAGCGGCGCGGGCGCCTCTCCCTGCTTCTCTCCGACAGGCTCGCCGACGGCGTCGCCCTCGCGATCCCCGCGGCCCCGGGTCCCTCACCAAGACTCGGCGACCAGCCCGATCGCGAAGCGATCGTCCGACTGACCTGTCCGGCCGGCCTCTCCGGCGCCCCTGCGCTCGCCGTGCCTGCGGGCGAGATCGCGGGTCTGCCGGTCGGTCTGCAGCTCGTCGCCTCCCCTGGCCGCGACGAGGCCCTGCTGGGGCTAGCAGACCAGGCCTGAGCGGAACGCCTCGGCGACCGCGTGCGCCCGGTCCCGGGCGCCGAGCTTGCGGAACATCCTCCTCGCGTGGGTCTTGACGGTGTCCTCGGAGACGAACAGGTCGCGTCCGATCTCGGCGTTGGACTTGCCCTCGCTCATCCCCCGCAGGACCTGGAGCTCGCGCTCGGTCAGCTTCATGCCCGCCAGCTGCGAGCGCTGCCGCGGCAGCACCTCCCCGGGCGGCTTCGGCATCGCCGGCGTGGCGAACATGATCGCCTGCGCCAGCGCGACCAGCAGGTCGTCGGAGTTGTTGCTGGGACTGCGGACGACGCCGCGCGCTCCGGCGGCGACGACCATGGCGGCGGTCCGGGGGTCGGTGGCGCCGGACAGGAGGACTCCGGTGCGGGGGGAGCGGACGCGGACGGTCTTGGTGAACTTGACGGGATCGGGGGCGGCCAGTCCCACGTCGATCAGGACCACGTCGACCTGGCGGCGGCCGAGTTCGACGAACAGCTCGGTGGCCCCTTCGACGCTCTTGACCGACTGGGCCAGACCCATCCGGGTCGCACAGGCCGAGATCTTCTGCCCCGCTTGAGGAGTCTTAACACAGACCAGTATGGTTCTCACGTTGTTCTACCTTTCATGCGGCAGGCCGAGTGTGTGTCTCTCGGTTTGAGAACGCGGCCGCTTCGCCGCCATGACGCGACTTGCGCCAAATTTTTCGAGTGACTTTTCGAGGTTTCCGGGAATGAGGGGCATGCCATACGCTCCAGCCGCGGGTCCGAGCGACCCGGCTGCGCCAATGGGAGACTGGGCGCATGGCACAGCGAAGAGGCGGACGGCACGACAAGACCGAGTACCGCGCGAATGATGATCATCGTTCATATCCACCTCGCCATGACCTGTCTAACGAACTAACGGGCCTGGAGGGTGCGAGTTACGGCCGATACAAATCGTTGCGTGGCAAATGGTGGACATCGGATGCGCTGCTCGAGATCGCGAAGGTGCAGTCTGACCCATTTGCCCCGCCGAGCCGGGTCGAACTGCGCTTCGACCGCGACCAGGCCGATCTCCTCGACTACTGGTACGCCACCGAGGCGAGGCGGCGCGCGATCGCGGTGCTGCTCGCCAAGCGCTTCCGGCGCGCCTGCCGCACTCGGGACCTCCGCATCGACGCCGGCGGCCAGGAGATCCTGCGACGGTCCTCTTGCGAGGTCGGCTCGGACGGCGCGGTCGTGTTCCGGCTCGGCGCCCAGTTGCCGGGCCGCGGGCGGCGCATCGCCGGGCGAGCGGCGGCCCGGCTGCTGTGCGAGGACCTGCCGGACGCGGCCGACCGGGCCCTCAGAGTGGCCGAGGACGAGGCCGAACGGTGGGTCCGCCACGCCGACGACGTCGAGGCCCTCCGAGCGGCCGTGGCCGAGCGCGGCCTGGTCGCCTTCGTGGCCGACGGCTCGATGCTGGCCCGCCGCTCGGGAGTCGACGACCGCCCCATGGACGACGGCGTCCCGTTCACCAGCCCCGACTCGATGGCCGTGACGATCGACCTGCCGAACGCCGGGCCGGTGCGCGGCATGGGCATCGGCCCCGGCGTCACCCTCATCGTCGGCGGCGGCTTCCACGGCAAGTCGACCCTGCTGCGCGCCTTGGAGACCGGAGTGTGGGACCACGTTCCCGGCGACGGCCGCGAACTGGTCGTCGCCGACCCCGCCGCGACCAAGATCCGCGCCGAGGACGGGCGGGCGGCCACCGGAGTCGACGTCCACGCCTTCGTCGACCACCTGCCCTCCGGCGACGACACCCGGCACTTCAGCACCGAGAACGCCTCGGGGTCGACCTCGCAGGCCGCCGCGATCGTGGAGTCCCTGGAGGCCGGTTCGCGACTGCTGCTGATCGACGAGGACACCGCCGCGACCAACCTGATGATCCGCGACGCGCGCATGCAGGAGCTGGTGGCCAAGGACCGCGAGCCGCTGACCCCGCTGGTCGACCTGATCCGCTCCATGGCCGACGACCACGGCGTGGCCACCATCCTGGTCATGGGGGGCTCCGGCGACTACATGGACGTGGCCGACCGGGTCGTGATGATGGACGCCTACCGGCCCGCCGACGTCACCGATCGGGCGCGGACGCTGGCCGCCAAGCCGACCGGGCGCGTGGCCGAGGCCGACTCGTTCGCGATGCCGCACCCGCGCGTGATCGACCCCGGCTCGGTCTCGTCGGAGGCGCGCGGCAAGCAGAAGATCAAGGCCGCCGGCACCGACGGGCTGCGGTTCGGCGAGGCCGACGTCGACGTGCGGGCGGTCGAGCAGATCACCGACCCGTCCATGACCGCCGGGATCGGCCTGGCCGTGGAGGCGGCGGTCCGGCGCGGCTGGATCGACGGCGAGGCGACCGTGGCCGAATCGCTCGACCGGCTCGAGAGGGTGCTGGAGGAGCGCGGCGTGGCCGAGCTGTTGAAGGTGCGGAACGCCGACTTCGCGGTGCCGCGGCGCCACGAGGTGGCGGCGACGCTGAACCGTATGCGGCAGTTGCGGGTCCGCCAGTACGGGGAGTTACGAGCGGGAAAGAAAAGTGCCTTCGCGGCTCCGATCCCCAAAGGCCGCGAAGGCACTTGAACTCTATCGGGTTCCCGACATCGGAGCGAGGAAGTGTCGGGATTTTGACACTTGCCGGTCGCGAAGCGGTCCGGCGAGCGGAAGCGCGGCCCGGCCGCCGGCCGGGGACGCGCCCCGGTCCGGGTACGCGACAGGGCCGCCGACGTGCGTCGGCGGCCCTGTTCGTGCCTTCAAGACCGGCTAGAAGCCCGGTCCGTGCTGGTGGGCGTGGCCGTGTCCATGGCTGTGGCCATGGCCGTCCTCGTCCTCATCCTCAGGCTTTTCGACGATCGTCACCTCGGTGGTGAGCGTCATGCCGACGATCGAACCGGCGTTCAGCAGCGCGTTGCGCGTGACCTTCACCGGGTCGATGATGCCGGCCGCGACCAGGTCCTCGTAGACGCCGGTGAGGGCGTTCCAGCCCTCGCGGGCGCTGGACTTGGCCGCCACGGCCTCCACGATCACGTCGCCGGAGGCGCCGGAGTTGATCGCGATGCGGCGCAGCGGCTCGGTCAGGGCCTCCTTGACGATCTTGAGGCCAACGCGGGCCTCGGGGTCGTCGAGCTCGACCTTGTCGAGCGCCGCGAGCGCGTGGACGAAGGCCGCGCCGCCGCCGGCGACGATGCCCTCCTCGACCGCGGCCTTGGTCGCCGAGACGGCGTCCTCGATGCGGTGCTTGCGCTCCTTGAGCTCGACCTCGGTGGCCGCGCCGACCTGGATGACCGCGACGCCGCCGGAGAGCTTCGCGAGGCGCTCTTCGAGCTTCTCGCGGTCCCAGGAGGAGTCGGTCTGGTCGATCTGGGTCTTGATCTGCGAGATGCGGCCGTCGACCTCTTCCCTGGATCCGGCGCCGTCGACGACGGTGGTCGAGTCCTTGGTGACCGTGATGCGGCGGGCCGAGCCCAGGTGCGACAGGTCGGCGCTCTTGATGTCGAGGCCGACCTCCGAGGAGATCACCTCGGCACCGGTCAGGGCCGCCAGGTCGCCCAGGATGGCCTTGCGGCGGTCGCCGAAGGCCGGGGCCTTGACGGCGCAGACCTTCAGGGTCCCGCGCAGGGCGTTCACCGACAACGTGGCCAGAGCCTGGCCGTCGACGTCCTCGGCGACGATCAGCAGCGGCTTGGAGGCGTCGATGACCTTCTCCAGCACCGGCAGCAGGTCCTCGACCGAGGAGATCTTGGAGTCGACGATGAGGATGTAAGGGTCCTCGAAGACCGTCTCGCGGGCCTCGGAGTCGGTGACGAAGTTCGGCGAGATGTAGCCCTTGTCGAACTGCATGCCCTCGGTCACCTCGAGCACGGTCTCCAGGCTGGAGCCGTCCTCGATCGAGATGACGCCCTCGGCACCGACCACGTCCATGGCCTTGGCGATGAGCTCCCCGATCTCCGGGTCCTGCGCCGAGATCGAGGCGACCTGGGCGATGCTCTCGTGGTCGGAGATCTCGATGGACTGGCCCAGGAGCTCGTCGGAGACCGCCTGGGTGGCGACCTCGATGCCCTTGCGGATCGCGACCGGGTTGCCCCCGGCGGCGACGGCCCGGACGCCGGCCCGGCTCATCTTCTGGGCCAGCACCGTGGCGGTGGTGGTCCCGTCACCGGCGACGTCGTTGGTCTTGGTGGCGACCTCCTTCACCAGCTGGGCGCCCAGGTTGGCGTACGGGTCCTTGAGCTCGATCTCCTTGGCGATGGTGACGCCGTCGTTGGTGATGATCGGCGCGCCGAAGGATCGTTCGAGGACCACGTTGCGGCCCTTGGGGCCGAGCGTGACCTTGACGGTGTCGGCGAGTTCGTCGATGCCGCGCAGCAGTGCGCCGCGCGCCTCTTCGGCGAAGTTGAGAATCTTCGGCATGGTTTCCCTTCCTACTCGAGCGAGAACACGGATGGGCCCCTTGAGTCAGGGGCCCAGGTAGCGCTACTGCTCGACGACGGCGAGAACGTCGCGGGACGAGAGCACCAGGTACTCCTCGCCGGCGTACTTGACTTCGGTGCCGCCGTACTTGGAGTAGATGACCACGTCGCCGACGTTGACGTCGACGGGGATGCGGTTGCCCTTGTCGTCGAAGTTGCCCGGGCCCACGGCCAGGACGGTCCCCTCCTGGGGCTTCTCCTTGGCGGTGTCGGGAATGACGATGCCGGAAGCGGTGGTGGTCTCGGCCTCGTTGGTCTGGACCACGATGCGGTCGCCGAGCGGCTTGATAGCAGCCTTGCTCACTTGGTCTCTCCTTGCGTTACCGTTCTTTGGTGTGAACCGCCACGACGGCACGGGTCTCGTCGTCGCGGGTGCCGAGGCACCGGCCCGTGGCTTCTGGCACTCTCACGATGAGAGTGCCAAGCTGATTCTAACGCTTAGCAATCTCGACGTGCGAGTGCTAAGGGAAAGGTTAGTTCGCCCAGGTGGGAGCGTCAACGGCGGGGTCTGTGAACTCATAGGGAATCATGGGTGGCGTGGATACCAGCCTGTTCGAGGCGCTGCGAGCCGACAAGCCCCTGCAAGAGCGAGCGGCGGCGGCGCTGGCCGAGAAGGGCGACAGGGCGGCCCTGGAACTGCGCAAGGACGGCACCGCCCCGGAACTTGCGGCGGCGGCGCTGACGCTGGCGGAACTGCGCGAGAAGGCGAAGGCGAAATTCGGCGCCCGCGCGGCGCGCCTCTACTTCACCAGGCCGACCCTGGAGCAGGCCACGAGATGGCCGGTGGCCGAGCGCCGGGCGGCGAGGCTGGCCCGGCACGCCGACGAGGTGACGGACTTGTGCTGCGGCCTCGGCACGGACGCGCTGGCCTTCGCGGAGGCGGGCTTGAAGGTGACGGCCGTGGACGCGGACGAGGAGACGGCCGCGCTGGCAAGAGCCAATGCCGAATCCCTGGGATTGGACATCGATATCCGAGTAGGCGACGCCCTGCAATCGAGACTCGCAGGAGCGGTCTTCGCCGACCCGGCCCGCCGCTCAGGAGGCACGAGGGCCTTCAACCCGGCCGACTACTCACCGCCCCTGGACGCCCTGCTGGATCGCCTGAAGGGAACCGAATCGGCGGCGGTGAAGCTGGGCCCGGGAATCAAGCACGATTGGCTGCCGGAGGGAGCCGAGGCCGAATGGGTATCGGTGGACCGGGACGTGGTCGAGGCATGCCTGTGGCTGGGGAAGACTGCGGAAGTGCCGCGCCGGGCGAGTGTGTGCAAGGAAGGCCGGTGGCACGAACTGAAGGGCGACGGAAAGGCCCGAACCGAGACCGGCGAGGTGGCGGCCTACCTGTACGAACCGGACGGAGCGGTGATCAGAGCGGGACTGGTGGCCGACCTGGCGACCCGGTTGGACGCCCGCACGGCCCACCCGGACATCGCCTACCTCTATACCGACCGATTGACAGAAACCCCGTTCGCAAGGGCCTGGAAGGTGGAAGAGGTCTGGCCCCTCCACCCGAAGAAGCTCCGCGCGCTCCTGGCCGAACGAGAAATTGGCAACCTCACGATCAAGCAGAGAGGAACTGGCGTAGACCCAGCCGAACTCCGCAAGAAACTCAAACTCAAGGGCCCGAACAAGGCAACGATGGTGGCGACCCGAATCAGAGAAGCCCACGCGGCGATTCTCTGCCAAGAGGTCTAGGCAGCCGCGAACGGCTTGATCCGACTTAGGTCGTTCCCGAGGCGGTCGCGCTCGATTTCGAGGTCGTAGCGGTTCTGGAGGTTCATCCAGAACCGGTCCGAGGTGCCGAAGTACCGTGCGAGTCTGAGCGCGGTGTCGGCGCTGATGCGCCGCTTGCCGTGCACGATCTCGTTGATCCGCCGCGGCGGGGCCCCGAGCGCCATCGCGAGCCGGTACTGCGAAATACCCAAGGGCTCCAGGAACTCTTCAGCGAGGATCTCTCCCGGATGCATCGGTGGTATCAAGACTTCCACCTTCCACTCCACTTCCCGAGACCCGACAATCGCGGTATAAGCCCTCGTCCCGGTCCCGAATCGCGTCCGCCGTGCGCCTGATGACGCCGAAGATGAGTTCCTCCAGTGATACCCCTTGACGCTTTGCGGCTCCGGCGAGGAGCACTAGGTCTTCATCCTCGATATCTATGCCGATTCGCCGCTTAGCCACAGGTACCATCCATAAGCTCAAAGCTCGATCGCGACGACACCCGGAAGCGAACCGAAGCCCGCGCGCTTGTCGAGCGTCACGACCACCCTGCTGGTGGCAAGGGATGTCGCCGCGATGATGAGGTCGAGTTCGCCCCTCGGTTTCCCGATCTTGCGACAATGAACCTGCAGTTCAGCGTGATACTCACTGGTCGCATCAGTGAAGTTCTCGACCACACACAGTTCCCGAGCTGCTCTAACCGCAGCTTCACGGCCGGGGCGCTTATCAGAGTCAGCCAGTTTCACCCCCATCAGGAGTTCCGAGAGCGTCACCGCCGAAATCGCGACATCATCGTCGGGCTGAAGAATCGACGCGGGCTCAATCGCCCTGCGCTCGAACCCGATGAGCACCCCGGTGTCGAGAATCAGTCGTCTAGCCACGGATCCCGCGCCTCCACCGGCGTGTTCATCTGCTCATGCACCTCTTCGAGCACGTCGGCGAAGTCCTCGTCGGGCTCCCGCGCGGCGTAAGCCGCGATAATCGCGGCACCGTTGGCGTGGTGCGGCGGCATGATCGTCGCGACGTGCTGGCCGCCGCGCATGACCTCGAATACCTTGCCATGCAGCGATTCGTCCAGCACCCACGAGAAGCGCCTTGCAGCCTCGGTTGCAGTAATCATGGTCATGCCATCATAGTAGCCGGAAAATCATACACCGAGCTAGGTCTGATTATCGGATCCAATCAGATCCTTGCCGGGTTACGAATCATTCGCGTGTATCACACGTGGAGGCGGGCGGTGAGGTCTACTTCCACTCGTTGGTCCCTGTAGCCGAGGGCGGTCACTCCTACTACCGTGCTCGCCGCCTTGAAGGCCGGGCCGAGCTCCTGGTGGTCGGCCAGTTTGTGCCAGGTTCGGCCTACCTCCCCGCTGTCGGTGCTGACCACGTAGACCACCGAGCGGACCGCATCCTCCGGGGTCGCTCCCACCGAGGCCAGGGCCGCCAGGCAGTTGGCCGCCACCTGTTCGATCTGGCGGTCCAGGTCGCCTACGCCGACCACGTTCTCCTCGGCGTCGAGCGGGCACTGCCCGGCCAGGTAGGCGGTCGGACCGGCCTCGACCACGGTCACGTGCTCGTATCCCGCCGTGGGGTGCAAGGGTTCGCTCATGCGCCGAGGCTATTCGGCGGCCGGGTCCGACGCGACCGGTTTTCACCGAGCCCGCCGCCGGGCTCCTGGTCAGTGCGTGAGCTTGTAGCGCAGGTTCGCGTCCTTCTCCGAGACCATGCGCTCCAGGTCGACCTGGTAGTTGGCCATCTTGTCCCGCAGGGCCTCGTCGCTGGCACCGAGGATGCGGACGGCCAGCAGCCCCGCGTTGCGGGCGCCGCCGATCGAGACCGTGGCGACCGGGACACCCGCGGGCATCTGGGCGATCGAGAGCAGGGAGTCCATCCCGTCCAGGTGCTTCAGCGGCACCGGGACCCCGATCACAGGGAGAGGGGTCGCGCTCGCGACCATGCCCGGCAGGTGCGCCGCGCCCCCGGCTCCGGCGATGATGACCTGGATGCCCCTGGAGGCGGCCGAACCGGCATAACTCAGCATGCTGTGGGGGGTGCGGTGGGCCGAGACCACCCGGACCTCGAAGGAGATCCCGAACTCCTCGAGCGCCCCAGTGGCGGGCTCCATGGTCGGCCAGTCCGAATCGGAACCCATGATCACGCCGACATGGGCGCGTTCGTTGTCACTCATGCCGACAGACTACTTGCCTTCCGTGAGCCGACGGGCCGCTCGCCGGGCGCGTTCACGCAGTTCGGCCACGTCGTCGCCGCACACGGTCACGTGCCCGATCTTGCGGCCGGGCCGAACGGCCTTGCCGTAGAGGTGGACGCGCGCGGCCGTGTCGTCGGCCATCAGGTGCTGGAGCCGCTCGTCGAGGCGCGGGCCTCCGGCCTCGCCGCCGAGGACGTTGGCCATCACCGTCACCGGGGCCGCGGTCTCGGCCGAGCCGAGCGGGTAGTCCAGGACGGCCCGCAGGTGCTGCTCGAACTGGCTGGTCACCGCGCCTTCGATGGTCCAGTGCCCGGAGTTGTGGGCGCGCATGGCCAGTTCGTTGACGCTGAGCCTTTGAGAACCGTCGCCCTCCTCGGTCTGGAACAGCTCGACGGCGAGCATCCCGCACACGCCCAGCTCCTCGGCGACGGTGCGGGCGATGGCGGCGGCCTCGGCGGCGGTCGCCTCGTCGAGGTCCTGCGCCGGAGCGATGACCTCGGTGCAGATCCCGCCGACCTGCACGGTCTCGACCACCGGGTAGACGGCCGTCTCGCCGCGCGGCGAGCGGGCGACCTGGACGGCGAGCTCCCTGACCAGGGGCATCCGCTCCTCGGCGATGAGCCGGATGCCGGAGGCGAGGACCTCCTCGGCGTCGGCGGCCGAATCGACCATCCACACGCCCTTGCCGTCGTAGCCGCCGGTGGCGGCCTTGAGCACACACGGCGTCCCGAACTCGGCGACGTCGGCGGCCGCGGCGACCGGCGCCCAGCGCGGCTGCGGCAGGCCGAGCTTGCCGAGCCGCTCCCGCATGGCCTGCTTGTCCTGGGCGAACAGGAGTGCCTCGGGCCTGGGCTGCACCTCGACGCCCTCGGCGACGAGGGCCCGCAGGGCCTCCTGCGGCACGTGCTCGTGGTCGAAGGTGACCACGGTGGCGCCGGAGGCGAACTCGCGCAGGGCGTCGAGGTCGCGGTAGTCGCCGATCCGCACCTGGGAGGCGACGGCGGCCGCGCTCTCGGCGGGGTCGGCGGCGAGGATCTTGAGGCTCTGGCCGAGGGCTATCGCGGCCTGGTGGGTCATGCGGGCGAGCTGCCCGGCGCCGATCATGGCCACGGTCGGAAGTTGGGTCGCTGCGTCCACGCCGGAGAGCTTAACGCGAGGTCGGGCGCGGGCTCCGGCAGCTGAGGGCGAGCGTGAGGAAGGTCCTCACGGCCGCGGAGAGGCGTCGGCGGCGAGTTCGGCGATCGAGAGGCCGAGCACGCGGCACAGGGAGGCGACGGTGAAGAAGGCGGGCGCGGCGATGCGGCCGGTCTCGATCTTGCGGAGGGTCTCGGGCGAGACGCCCGCGGCGTAGGCGACCTCGCCGAGGGCACGGTCACCGCGGGCTTCGCGGAGCGTGCGGCCGAGCGCGCGCCCGCGAGCGCGTTCGGCGGGAGTCAGCGTCGGCCGGATCATGACGGTATTATAGTACCGGTATAAAAATACCAACATTTTCGCGCGAGGAGGAAGCCCCATGATCGAGCTGCACACCCCCGAGGAGATCGCCCGAATGCGCCCGGCCGGGCGCTTCGTGGCCCAGACGCTCACCGAGCTGTCCGAGGTCGCCGACATCGGCGTCAACCTCCTGGACCTCGACGACCTGGCCCACCGCCGCATCAAAGAGGCCGGCGCGACCTCCTGCTACATCGACTACCACCCCTCGTTCGGGGCGCGGCCGTTCGGGAAGGTCCTGTGCACCTCGGTCAACGACGCGGTCCTGCACGGCCTGCCGTTCGACTACAAGCTCCGCGACGGCGACCTGGTGAGCCTCGACTTCGCCGTCTCGGTCGACGGCTGGGTGGCCGACTCGGCCCTCAGCTTCACCGTCGGCACGCCCCGCGAGGAGGACCTGAGACTCATCGACACCGCCGCCCGCGCTCTGGAGGCCGGAATCGGCGCGGCCCGCGCCGACAACAAGATCGGCGACATCTCCGCGGCGATCGCCGAGGTCGCCCGCGCCGAGGGTCTGGGCATCAACACCGAGTTCGGCGGCCACGGCGTGGGACGCGAGATGCACGGCGACCCGCACATCCCCAACGACGGCCGCCCCGGCCGCGGCATGCGGCTGAGGCCCGGCCTGGTCATCGCGATCGAGCCGTGGTTCCTGCAGAGCACCGACAAGATCCGCTACGACACCGACGGCTGGACGCTGCGCAGCGCCGACGGCTCGCGCGGGGCGCACATGGAGCACACGATCGCGGTCACCGAAGGCGACCCGGTCGTCCTGACCGACCGCGCCGATCTGCCGAAGCGGCGCTAACTCCCGGTCTCGGCGCGCCGCAGCCGCTCGAAGCGGTCGACCATGCGCTCGGTGCGGATCTCCTCGGCGGTGACGGCGTAGCCGTAGTGGTCGCGCCAGTCGCCGTCGATGTAGAGGTAGCGCTTGTGCAGGCCCTCGCGCCGCAGCCCCAGCTTCTCGGCGACCCGGTTCGACGGCCCGTTCTCGGGCCGGATGTTGACCTCGATGCGGTGCAGACGCCCCACGGTCAGCGCGTGGTCGATCACCATCGCCAGCGCGGTCGCGGTGATGCCCTTCCCGGCGTGGCCCTGGTCGATCCAGTACCCGGCGTAGGCCGAGCCGAAGGCGCGCCGCACGATGTTGCCGACGGTCAGCCCCCCGCACAGCGCCCCGCGGTAGCAGACGGCGAGCGGCCAGCTCGTGCCCTCCTTGACCGAGCGTTTGAGCCCGCGCATCATCGAGCGGAAGGCGGCGGGCGAATGCGCCTCGTGCCAAGTGGTTCCGGTGCCGGGCTCCCATGGGGCGAGCCAGGCCTCGTTGGCGCGGCGCAACTCGCTCCACCGCCGCGCGTCGCCGCGGCGGAACGGCCGAACGCTCACCTCGCCGTGTTCGAGGTGCACCGGCCATCCGGGGTTGGAAAGGGTCATCTAGTGCGGTCCAATAGCAGTACGTCTACGGTCGACCCGGCGGGCACTCGGGTCGCGTTCTCGCCGATCGTCATCAGACCGGTCGCTTCGGCCAGTCCGGTGAGAGTGTAGGAGGAGGTCCCCAGCGGGGCCACGGTGTAGCCGCCGCCGCGCCGTTCGGCGACGCGGACCGGGCGGAATTCGCGCAGTCCGTTCGGTGAGGATACGGGCTCGGTCAGGTTGGCGCGCACGCTGGGCCGGAAGACCGGCTCCGCCCCGGCCAGACGCTGGATGAGCGGGCGCGCGAACATCTCGAACGCGACCTGCGCGGCGACCGGGTCGCCCGGCAGGCACACGATCGGGACCTCCTCGGGCCCGATGGTGCCGAAGCCCATCGTCTCGCACAGGTAGACCGCGACCGGTTCGAACGAGACCGCGCCGTCACGGGAGAGCGTGCGCCGCACCATGTCTCCGGGACCGGTGCCGGTGCCGCCGGTCGTGACGACCAGGTCGGCGCGGAGGATCTGGTCGTCGAGGACGGCCCGCAGCGCGTCGGGGTCGTCGTCGCAGATGCCGACCCGGTAGGCGTGGGCGCCGGCCTCGGAGGCGGCGGCGGTGACCACGTGGGAGTCGACGTCGACCAGCTGCCCGGGCTGGGAGGGCCGGCCGGTGTCGACCAGTTCGTCGCCGGTGGCGATGACGACCACGCGCGGGGTCGGGCGGACCACCACGTCGGCGATCCCGGCCCCGGCCAGCAGCGCGATCAGCTGCGGGGTGACGCGGCGGCCCTCGTGGGCCAGGACCTCGCCGGAGGTGCGCTCCGAGCCGAGGCGCCGGACGCCGTGGCCGCGGCGCGGCACCTGCCTCACCTCGACGGTGGCCATGCCCTCGTCGGTCCAGGTCAGGGGCACGACGATGTCGGCGCCGACCGGGAGCGGGGCCCCGGCGGCGACCGAGAAGCAGGTGCCCGAGACCAGGCGCACCGGCCGCCATGAGGAGGCGGCCAGGTCGCCGAGGACTTTGAGGTTGACCCCGCGCTCGGGGCTGGCCCCGGACAGGTCGTCGGCGTTGGCGGCGTAGCCGTCGATGGCGGCGTAGTCGAACGCGGGGAGCGGCCCGGGGCCGGTGACGTCCTCGGCGAGGACCGAGCCGGTCGACCGGGTCATGTCGACGTCGACCGGCGGCAGCGGGCGGACCAGGGCCAGAGCCTTGGACAGGAAATCCGCCAGTGGCGTCGCCTCGCCGCTCCCCTTCACTGATTCAGCCCCCCGTGTGTCGAGTCCCCGCCGTGCGTCGGCACTGCCTGTCTCGGCGAAGCCCGTGAGAGGTCACTTCACCCTGCCGCGTTCACGTCAACCCAGTGTCGCACTGAAATCGCGCAGCCAGGCGTTGAAGCCGGGCAAGTCGTCCCTCTCAGTGGCGAGTTCTATGAGGGTCTGGAGGTATGCGGCCGGTTCGCCGGTGTCGTACCGGCGGCCCCGGAACACCACCCCGTGGACGGGGGTTCCGTTGGCGCGCATGGTGTCCATGGCGTCGGTCAGCTGGATCTCGCCGCCGCGCCCGGGCGGGGTGTCGGCCAGGACGGGGAAGATGGACCCGGGCAGGACGTAGCGTCCGATGAGGATGAGGTTGCTGGGCGCGTCGTCGACGGCCGGCTTCTCGACCATGCCGGTGACCTCGACGACGTCGTCCCGGTCGGTCTCGCGGACGGCGGCCACGCCGTACCTGGAGACGTCCTCGCGCGGGACCTCCATGAGCGCCAGGACGATCCCGCCGGTCTCGGCCTGGAGTTCGGTCATGCGCGGCAGGAGCTTGTCGTCGAGGTGGCAGAACTCGTCGCCGAGCAGGACCGCGAACGGCTCGTCGCCGACGCTGGCCTCGGCGCGGCCGACCGCGTGGCCCAGGCCCTTGGCCCCGCCCTGGCGGATCGCGGCGATCTCGGCGATGGACTCGGGGGCCTTGACCTTGGCGAGCATGGCGTCCTTGCCCTTGGCCTCGAGCGCGTTGTCGAGGTCGGCGCGGGCGTCGAAGTAGTCGATCATCGAGTCCTTGCCGGGGGCGGTGACGAGGGTGACCTCGCCCAGGCCCGCGGCGGCGGCCTCTTCGACGATGTACTGGAGGACCGGCTTGTCGACGATCGGCAGGAGTTCCTTCGGCACGGCCTTGGTGACCGGTAGGAATCGCGTGGCGAAGCCGGCTGCGGGAATGACGGCCTTGGTGGCGCGGCGCGAGGTAGATGACATAGGCCGAGCGTAGCGTGACTACCGAAGGTCACATCTCGGCCACCCTGGTCTTCCCTGGTGGTCGGCTTAGGTCGCGGCTATCTTCCAGGTGTCGCGCCCGGCCGCCTTGGCGGCGTAGAGGGCCTCGTCGGCCGCGGCCATCACGCCGGAGGCGGTGTCGGCGTGCTCGCCGAGGACGGCGATGCCGAGCGAGACGGTGATGCGCAGTTCCAGGCCGCCTTCGGCGGCGTTGACCTTGAACGGCTTGCCGGCCACGGCCCGGCCGAGCCGCTCGGCCACGGCCGAGGCGCCGGCGGCGTCGGTCTCGGGCAGCAGCACCATGAACTCCTCGCCGCCGTGCCTGAAGGCCAGGTCGACCTCTCTGATCTGGCCGGTGATGCGGCGGGCCAGCTCGGTCAGGACCTGGTCGCCCACGGGGTGACCGTAGGTGTCGTTGACGGCCTTGAACAGGTCGAGGTCGATCGCCAGCAGCGCCGAGGGCCGCCGGTGGCGGCGGGCCCGCTCGGCCTCCCGGCGCAGGGAGGTCTGGAGGAACCGGTAGTTCCACAGCCCGGTGAGCGGGTCGGTCAGGCTCAGCCGCTGCGCCTGGCGGTGCAGCAGCACGTTCTCCACGGCCACGGCGACCTGGCCGGCGAAGGTCTTGAGGGTCTCGACGTCGCCGTCGTCGAAGTCCTGCCCGGCGATCCGGTCGTAGAGGACCAGCACGCCCAGGACTCCGTCGTCGGTGTCGGCGGACGCGGAGGCGGGGTCGTCGGAGAGGATCCGCCGGGCCGACCACTGGTCGGACTCGACGGCGCGGCGGCCGCTGAAGGGCACGGCGACGACGGTGCGCGCGTCGGGTTCGGTCTCGGCGCGCTTCCACCGGCCGAGCCGTCCGGCCTCGATGCGGCCGCGCGCGGGCACGCCGCCGGCGGCGATGGCGCCGATGACGCCCTCCCCGAGCCGGACCGAGGCCGGGCCGTCCATGCCGAGTTCGCCTTCGCCGGCCCGCTGCCGCAGCAGCTGGGAGTCCTCGACGTCGACGAGCATGATCACTCCGGCCTCGGCATTGGTGGTGACCATGGCGGTGTCGAGGATGACCTCGAGGATGCGGTCGAGGTCGAGCGTGGCGGTCAGGGTCTGGCCGAGCCAGCCCAGCTGGCCGCGCATCTGGTCCCGGGAGGCGGTCAGGGCCTGCACGTACGCCTGGGTCTGGGCGGTCATGCGGTTGAAGTTGAGGGCCAGGTTGGCGAGTTCGTCGGTGCCGTGGACGGGGACGCGGACGTCCAGGTCGCCGTCGCTGACGCGCTCGGCCGCGGCGGTGACCTCGGCCAGGGGCCGGGTGGTCGAGCGCGAGAGCCAGGCGGCCAGGGCCATCGCGCACACCGCCGAGGCCAGGACCATGGCGGCCAGCGTCCAGTACATGGGGGTGATCTCGGTGGAGGGGATGCCGATGCGCAGCGGCAGGAACGCCTCGGTGGCGGTCCAGCGCCCGGCGTCCTCGTTCCCGGCCGCGAGCGGGGCGGCGCGGCCGTCGAGGAGGACCAGGTCGGCGTCGGCGGCGCTGGCCACGGAGGTCAGGAAGCGGTCGTCGACCACGCGGTAGGCGGTGAAGCGGGAGTCGGTGCCGTCGGCGTTCTGGACGGTGGCCTCGGCGGCGAGGGCGACGATCGAGCCCTGGGCGTCGGCCTCGTGCTCGGCGCCGCATTCGACCCAGGAGCCCTCGGGGGCGGCCGCGCCGACTCCGGAGGCCCCGGCGGCGGCGTCCATGCCGACGAAGACGACGCCGTCGACCACGGCGCGCCGGACGGCCAGATCGGCCATCTCGCGCGCGTTGTCGTGGCCGCCGCTACGGTAGTTCATGGCCACCGCCGCCACGGAGGCCTGAACCCGTTCGCAGATGGTCCCGAGAGTGGAGTCGACATTGGTGACCGCCGACTGCTCCAGCGCCTGGGTGCGGGATTCGGACAGATGCGACATGATGGCAGCCACGAAGACGGCTCCCACCAGTACCGGCCCGAGCACGACGACAAGGAACGCCGTGGTGAGCCGTGAGCGCAGCGACACCGAAGCCCCCTCAAGTTCACTCCCTAGAAGACTACCTAGAGCGACCGACCGGACACGACACGGTGCAGGGTTTCCCGGATAACTTGCCCGAAAGTATGAGATGGACTGACTGTTCAGTGGAAACAGTCGAGGTCACATGCGATGACAGTGAGGAATACAGTGACAGCGTCGAAGCGTACCGTCCGTGACCGGCTCCTGTCCGGCCGCCAGTCGATGCCGCGCCCGGACCGCGAGACCGCCGACCGGGCAACGTGGAATGCCTTGCGAGACTTCCTGAACGAGCATCTCAAGGAGGGCGCCACTGTCGCGGCCTACCGGCCGTTCGGCGCCGAGCCCGGCGCCACGCTCGTCCCGGAGCTGCCCGAGCGGCTCTCCGAGACCTACCGGGTGCTGCTGCCGGTCACCTTGCCCGACAACGACCTCGACTGGACGGTCCTGGGCTCCAAGCCCTTGGACGGCGAACGGTCCACGATGGCCCTGACCGGCCCCAAGGGCACCGAGGAGCTCGCCACGACCTGCGGCCCGGAGGCCGTCGAGCAGGCCGCGGCCGTGATCGTCCCGGCCCTGGGCGTCACCGGCGCCGGACTGCGGCTCGGCCGCGGCGGCGGCTGCTACGACCGGGCCCTGGCCCGCGTCGCGGCCGGCGTGCCGGTGGTGGCGCTGCTGCGCGACGGCGAGATCGGCGTCGAGATCCCGGCCGAGGCCCACGACCGGTCCGTCACGGCCATCGTCACCCCGGCCGAGGGCCTGGTCACGCTCGCGTGATGCGTCACGCGCAGGGGAAGCGATTAGCACTCCACGGCGTTGACTGCTAATGTTCATCGGGGTCCACGCGACCCCTGCTCACGGCGATGCTTGCGAGCCGAAAATTAGCACTCACGGCGATGCTTGCGAGCCGTAAATTAGCACTCACGGCGATGCTTGCGAGCCGTAAATTAGCGTTGACTTCGCTGGAGGAAATACCGTGCCTACGTACGAATACCGCTGCAAGGAGTGCGGGTACGAGTTCGACAAGCACCAGTCGTTCGCCGAGCCCCGCCTCACCGACTGCCCCGACTGCGGCACCGCCGGAAGCCTGCGAAAGGTCTTCGGCAACGTCGGTGTGACCTTCAAGGGCAGCGGCTTCTACCGCACCGACTCGCGGTCGACCGACTCCAGCTCGCTCGGCTCGAACGCCTCCCAGAACGGCGCGAAGTCCGAGACCAAGAGCGAGACGAAGTCCGACTCGAAGTCGAGCACCTCGACCAAGGCCGCCGCCGACTCCAAGGCCGCCTAGCGCCCGGTCAGGAGATCGCGAGCGCGACCACCGTGGTCAGCACCAGCTGGGCCAGCGCCACCGGCACCAGGCCCTTCCAGCACAGCGCCTGGATCTGGTCGACCCGCAGCCGCGGCCAGGCCACGCGCAGCCAGATCACCACCACCGACAGCGCGCCGGTCTTGAGCAGCGTCCACAGCCAGCCCAGCCACTCCGGTCCCGGGCCCTTCCAGCCTCCCAGGAACAGGACGCTGGTGAGCGCGGCGATCACGACGATCCCGGCGTACTCGGCCAGCAGCAGCAGCGCGAACCGCAGCCCCGTGTACTCGGTGAGGTACCCGAAGACCAGCTCGGAGTCGGCCACCGGCGCGTCGAACGGCGGGCGGCGGATCTCGGCGACCCCGGCGGTGAAGAACACCAGCGCCGCCGGCAGCTGCCACAGCAGCCACCACGGATTCCAGGCCTCGACGATCCCCTGGAGGTTCAGCGTCCCGGCCGCCACCGGGACCGAGGCCGCGGCCAGGACCAGCGGCAGCTCGTAGGCCATCAGCTGCGCGGCCCCGCGCAGCGCCCCCACGAGCGTGTACTTGTTGGCCGAGGCCCAGCCGGCCATGAGCACCGCCAGCACGCCGACGCCGACCAGCGCCAGCACCACGAACAGGCCCATGTCCAGGCTCGATCCGACCAGGTCGCCGGGCCCGAGAGGAATGAACAAGAGCACCAGCAGGTAAGGCACGAGCGCGACGGCCGGGGCGAGCCTGAACACCGGCTTGTCGGCCGCGGCCGGAACCACGTCCTCCTTCTGCGCGAACTTGACGCCGTCGGCGATCAGCTGCGCCCAGCCGTGGAACCGCCCGGCGTGCATCGGGCCCAGGCGCCCCTGCATGTGGGCCATGAGCTTGTGCTCGGTCTGCCCGACCAGGAGCGGCAGCACCAGGAACGCGGCCATCACCCCGGCCAGGCGGAGCACGATCTCAAACACCATCGGCATCACCTCGGCGAGCTTGCGAGCTGTAAATCGGCACTGTCCATCCAGCCCTCGGGCACGCCCGGCGGACGCTTGGGGGCGCGCTTGCGGGGTCCGGGGCGGCCGCCTCCGGGCTCCTTCTCGCCCGGCCAGGGCTTGACCACGCGGGAGGCCAGCACGAAGTCCTTGCGCAGCGGGTGCCCCTCGAACTCAGGCGGCAGCAGCAGCGGATCCAGGCCCGGATGCCCGGTGAAGCCGACGCCGAACATCTCGTGGGTCTCGCGCTCGTGCCAGGCCGCGCCCGGGTAGAGATCGGTGACCGACGGCAGCGGCCCCGAAGCGTGCGTCTTGAGCAGGACCCCGCGCCGCTCGGCGATCGACCACAGGTGGGCGACGATCCGCATGCCCCGACCGTCGGCGATGGCGCTCTCGTCGACCGCCGAGAGCCAGTCGAAGAAGTCGCACCCGAGCCGGTCGCGGCAGGCCCGGACGCTCTCGTGCCAGCGCTCCGCCGGGACCTCGGCGACCGCCCGCGCCGCGTCCGCGGCGGCCTCGGCTCCGAGCGCGGCCCCGACCCGCTCCAGCCAGTCCTCAGCCATCGCGCCTCCGCAGCGGCGCCCGCAGGCTCGCCGCGCTCCGCCGCCCCAGCGGCTCGTCGCCGATCTTGCGCTGCAGCTCGGTGATGCCGTACAGCAGCGCCTCGGGCCGGGGCGGGCAGCCGGGGACGTACACGTCGACCGGGATGATCTGGTCGACGCCCTTGGTGACGCAGTAGGAGTCCCAGTAGGGCCCGCCCGAGTTCGAGCAGGCCCCGAAGGAGATGACGTACTTCGGTTCGGGCATCTGGTCGTAGAGCCGCTTGATCGCCGGGGCCATCTTGTCGGTGACCGTGCCCGAGACGACCATCAGGTCGGACTGGCGCGGCGAGTGCGCGAAGGGGATGACGCCGAGCCGGATGAAGTCGTGGCGGCTCATCGAGGCGGCGATGAACTCGATGGCGCAGCAGGCCAACCCGAAGTTGAACACCCACAGCGAATAGCGTCGCCCCCAGTTGAGGATGAACCGGATCGGCTCCCCGAGCACCCCGGCTCCCTCCCCGCCCTTGGACGGGAACGGCAGTTTCACCGCCACTTCAATACCCCCTTCCGCCAGGCGTAGGCCAGGCCCAGCGCCAGGACGCCGACGAACACGCCCATCTCGGCCGCCGCGGCGGCGCCGAAGGAGGCGAACACGGCCGCCCACGGGAACAGGAACAGCGCCTCGACCGCGAACAGCACGAACAGGAACGCGTAGACGTAGTAGCGGATCTGGACCTGCGCCCAGTCCCCGCCGACCGGGTCGACCCCGCACTCGTAGGTCATCGACTTCGCCGCTGAAGGTGCACTGGGCCGCAGCGCCCGGTTCGCGAGCATCGCGAACGCCACGAACGCGAATCCGGCCAGCAACAGCACCCCGAAGACGGCGTAGTCGCCGAGTAGGGATGAGCTCATGGTCACACCATAGTGCGCGGCCGTCCCGGAAGGAAGCTCCGCGCCTCCGGATCGTCGAGCGGCAAAGAAATACCCGCGGCCCGCAACCGCGCGCCGCGCCGATGCGTGTAGGTGTTCGAAGAGGAACGCAGCCGAAGTCCGCGCGAGCGGAACGAGGCCCCTGAACGCTGAGAGTGAACCGCCCATGACCGTCGCCAGCGCACCGACGCAGCGCCGCGGCCGGCCCCTGCCCGCCGCGCCGCGCCCGCGACCCTGCGCGCATCGCGATCACGCGGCGGCCGCACGTGAGACGACCCCGCCTCCGCCCCGCCCCGGAGACAACGCGACAATAGGGGCCGCCGGGTTCGCCCGATCGGCGCCGGAAGCTGCCCTTATCCCCCCTACCTGTGCTGGAGCGGATGTGCGAACGGAGGCGGACTTCACCGACCTCTATGAGAGTCACTTCTCAGAACTCGCTGCGCAGATCTGCGCCTACCTCGGCGACGCCACCGAATCCCAGGACCTCGTCCAGGAGGCCTTCCTACGGGCCTGGCAGCGCTGGGACAAGGTCGGCGGCTACGAGGAGCCGGTCGCCTGGGTCCGCCGCGTCGCCTGGAACCTGGCCACCAGCCGCCACCGCCGCAACCAGGTGGTGCGCAAGTTCCTCCAGAAGTCTGGCCCGCCCGAGAACGCCCCCGCCGCCTCCCCCGACCACGTGGCCCTGGTCGACGCGCTCCAGAAGGTCCCGGCCAAGCGCCGCAAGGCCCTGGTGCTGCACTACATGGCCGACCTGTCGATCGCCTCGATCGCGCAGGCCACCGGCGCCCGCGAGGGCACCGTCAAGTCCTGGCTCCACCGGGGCCGCAAGGAACTGGCCGCGCTGCTCACCGACGACTCCGAGGCCGAGAACCGGACCGAGGCCGACGACCCCGACACCATGCCGATCCGGCTGCGCCCGCGCCGGACCCGCGGCACCGCGAAGGTCCCCGCGCCCGGGGACCGCGCATCGGTGAAGGAGGACCGCCGATGAACACCGAATACCGCGGCGACGACCCCGCCGAGACCGGCGACGAGCCGATCCGGTCCGCCTTCGACGCCTACCGGGCCGAAGCGCCGGCGAACTTCCCGCCCGGGTCGGTCGACGACCTGCTCATGTCCGGTCCGGCCAAGCTGCGCCGCCGCCGCATCGTCTCCATGGCCGCGGTCGTCGGCGCCTGCACCGCCCTCACCGCCGGCGGCTTCGCCGTCGCCCAGACCCTCGGTTCGATCCCCAAGCAGACCGCCCAGGAGGAGCCGCCGGCCGCCTCCCAGGGCACCGTCGAGGCCACCGACGACGAGCCCGAACTGGGCGACCCGTTCAGCCCCGAGGTCAGCGAGGAGACCGACGAGGGCACCGACGACGAAACCGGCGACCAGGTCGAGACCACCATCGTCCTGGACGAATGGGGCGAGGACTGCGAAGGCGGCGAATACCTCCTGGACTTCTCGACCTGGGAGTTCGGCGAGGACACCGAGTGGACCGTCCGGCAGAGCGTCGTCGCCGACGTCTCCGGCGGCGAGGCCCGGGAAGCCGTGCTCGCCCTCACCTGCGGCGAGCGGACGGCCGTGGCCGTCTTCAGCCCCGACGGCAACGCCCTGGAGCACCTGGGCTGGGTGTGGCGGCAGCCAGACGAGTCACAGGAGCTGTCCGAGATCGAGGACGTCGACGACGGGGTGATTACACTCCAGGGGCTCGGCGAGGCCTCCGAGACCTGGACGGCGCGCTATGAGTGGGACGGCGCGGCCTTCGTCGAGATCGACGACGAGCCGACGTCCGACCCGAGTCCGTCCGAGGAAACGGACACCCCCGATACGGACGAGACTCAGACTCCCTCGACCGACAGCACGAACGAGTCGCCCGAGTCCTGAGCGGACCCCGAGAGCCTCGCGATCCCGCATAATGTGACCAGCGATACACGAGGGTGTCACCCGTATCGCCCAGTGGACGCACCGTTGGCAACCGGACGCGCCTCCCGCGTAGCATCGCAAGTGAAGAACACATGGCGGAGCAGGCTCCGGCATCCCGAACACACACCGCCAGCACACCCGTGCTCGTAAACCCGCATGAGGAGAACTAGGTGAATACCGTCCGGCAGCTCGACCGGGTCGTCATCCGCTTCGCAGGGGACTCCGGCGACGGGATGCAACTCACCGGCGACAGATTCACGGCGGAGACCGCCAAGCTCGGCAACGACCTGTCCACCCTGCCCAACTACCCTGCCGAGATCCGCGCCCCCGCCGGCACCCTCCCCGGCGTCTCGAGCTTCCAGATCCACTTCGCCGACTCCGACATCCTCACCCCCGGCGACGAGCCCGAGGTCCTGGTCGCGATGAACCCGGCCGCCCTCAAGGCCAACCTGCGCGACCTCAAGTCCAGCGGCGTCATCATCGTCAACACCGACGAGTTCACCAAGCGCAACCTCTCCAAGGTCGGCTACGCCGCCAACCCCCTCGAAGACGGCTCCCTCGACGACTACCAGGTCATCGAGGTCCCGCTGACCAGCCTGACCATCGGCGCGCTCGAAGAGTACGAGATCGGCAAGAAGGACGCGGCCCGCTCCAAGAACATGTTCGCCCTCGGCGTGCTGTCCTGGATGTACTCGCGGTCGACCGAGGTCACCGAGGACTTCCTGCGCAAGAAGTTCGCGAAGAAGCCCGAGATCGCCGAGGCCAACATCGCCGCGCTCCGGTCCGGCTGGAACTACGGCGAGACCGCCGAGTCCTTCGCCGTCCAGTACGAGATCCCCCCGGCGACGCTCCCGGCCGGCACCTACCGGAACATCACCGGCAACACCGCCCTGGCCTGGGGCGTCATCGCCGCCGGCGTCGCCTCCGACCTGCCGGTGTTCCTGGGCGCCTACCCGATCACCCCGGCCAGCGACATCCTCCACGAACTGAGCAGGCACAAGAAGTTCGGCGTCACCACCATGCAGGCCGAGGACGAGATCGCCGCCGCCGGCGCCGCCCTCGGCGCCTCCTACGGCGGAGCGCTCGGCATCACCACCTCCTCGGGCCCGGGAGTCGCGCTCAAGTCCGAGACGATCTCGCTGGGCGTCTCCCTCGAACTGCCGCTGATCGTCATCGACGTCCAGCGCGCCGGCCCGAGCACCGGCATGCCCACCAAGACCGAGCAGGCCGACCTGCTGATGGCCATGTTCGGCCGCCACGGCGAGGCCCCGATCGCCGTGCTCGCCCCGCAGTCCCCTTCGGACTGCTTCGACGCGATGCTCGAGGCCGCCCGCATGGCCCTGCGCTACCGCACGCCGGTCATGCTCCTGTCCGACGGCTACATCGCCAACGGCGCCGAGCCGTGGCGCCTGCCCGACATGGAGTCCCTGCCGGACCTGTCGGTCGACTTCGCCACCGAGCCGAACGCGACCGACGACGCCGGCGAACCGGCCTTCCTGCCGTTCCTGCGCGACCCCGACACGCTCGCCCGGCCTTGGGCCGTGCCCGGCACGCCCGGCCTCCAGCACCGCATCGGCGGCATCGAGAAGGCCGACAAGACCGGCGACATCTCCTACGACCCGGCCAACCACGACCACATGGTGCGCACCCGCGCCGCCAAGATCGCCGGCATCCCGGTCCCCGACCTGGAGGTCGACGATCCGGACGGCGACGGGGAGATCCTCGTGCTCGGCTGGGGCTCCACCTGGGGCCCGATCGGCGCGGCCGTCCGCGGCCTGCGCGAACGGGGCATCACCATCGCCCGCGCCCACCTGCGCTACCTCAACCCGATGCCCGCCAACCTCGGCGAGGTCCTGGACCGGTACGACAAGGTCGTGGTCCCCGAGATGAACCTGGGGCAGCTGGCGCTGCTGCTGCGCGGCTCCTTCCCCGGCACCGACGTCGTCGGGTACAACAAGGTGCGCGGCCTGCCGTTCACCTCCACCGAACTGCAGGACGCCCTCGAGGAGGTCATTAAGAATGGCTGACGCAGTCAAGCTGGACGCCCCCAAGCTCAAGGCCAGGGACTTCAAGTCCGACCAAGAGGTCCGATGGTGCCCCGGCTGCGGCGACTACGCGATCCTGGCGGCGGTCCAGTCGTTCCTGCCCGAGCTCGGACTCGAGCGCGAGAAGATCGCGTTCGTCTCCGGCATCGGCTGCTCCTCGCGCTTCCCGTACTACCTCAACACCTACGGGATGCACTCGATCCACGGCCGCGCCCCGGCGATCGCCACCGGCCTGGCCACCAGCCGCCCCGACCTGTCGGTGTGGGTCGTCACCGGCGACGGCGACGCGCTCTCCATCGGCGGCAACCACCTGATCCACGCGCTGCGCCGCAACGTGAACCTGAAGATCCTGCTGTTCAACAACCGGATCTACGGGCTCACCAAGGGCCAGTACTCGCCTACCTCGGAGCCGGGCAAGCTCACCAAGTCCAGCCCCGTCGGCTCGGTCGACGCCCCGTTCAACCCGCTGTCGCTGGCGCTGGGCTCGGAGGCGACGTTCGTCGCCCGCACCCTCGACTCCGACCGCGCCCACCTGCAGCAGGTGCTGCGCGCGGCCGCCGAGCACGAGGGCAGCGCGTTCGTCGAGATCTACCAGAACTGCCCGATCTTCAACGACGACGCGTTCGAGGTGCTCAAGAGCCCTGACACGCGCGAGGCGGCACTGATCCGCCTCGAGGACGGCGAGCCGATCCGGTTCGGCGCCGACGGCGGCGAGCGCGTCGTGGTCCAGTCCGGCTACGGCCTGGAAGTCAAGGACGCCGCCGAGGTCGACGCGGCCGACGTGGTCGTCCACAAGGAGTCGGTCGACGACCCGGCCTACGCGTTCGCGCTGACCCGCCTCTCGGGCACCGAACTCGACCACACGCCGATCGGCGTGTTCCGCAACGTCAAGAAGCCGACCTACGACGCCCAGGTCCGCACCCAGGTCGAACACGCCACCGCCGGCGTCGACCGCAAGGAGGCCCTCGAACGCCTCCTGGGCTCCGGAGACACCTGGACGGTCCTCTAAGAGCGGCCCGGGGCCCCGAGTTCGGGGCCGGGCGACTCCGACCGGGGAGGGGCGCACGGATCGCGCACGGGTCTGGCACGGGCCGATTCGTGCGCGGTCAGCACTTGGAGGAACGACTCAAATACGCTGGTCAGACCCTTGGAATAGGCGTGGTCCGATCGTGCGGGCCGGTTCGGATGCCCTAATCTGTGCCGATCACCCACCCCCGAACCTCAGGAGTCGACGTTGCTTCGGCATATTGATCGGTCCCGATCCAGTAGAAAAGCCCGCGCGTTCGGCCTCGCCGCCCTGTCCGCGATCGTGCTCGGCGCGCTCGCCGCGGTGCCGCTCACCGCGCACGGCGACGACACCGAACCCGCATCGGATTCGAGCGTCGGCGAGATCAACGAATTCGTGCTCAGTCCCGAGTCCTCGACCGTGCTGGCGCTCCCCGACGCACCGGACGCGGACTCGGAAGTGACGCTCACCCTCAACGCGCGCTGGGCGTGGAGGTCCACGAACATCTCGGTCTGCGCGGGCGCGACGCTCACCGACGAGTGCAAGTCGAACGTCGTCCTGACCACCCCGGTCCAGGACGAGGCGACGACCACGTTCACCCTGCCCCTGCCGGCCGAGGCCGATGGCTCGATCACCGTCTACAACGATAGGGCGAGCGTCCGCATCAGCGGCACCGTGGACGGATACGCCGACACCGCCCCGGAGCCGGGTCCGCCCGGCGAACCGCCGCGGGTCGGCGTGCCCGAGGGCACGGAACTCACCGTCCACGAGGGCGACCTGGTGATCACCGAGCCCGGCACCGTCATCGACGCGATGGACATCCGCGGCCTAGTCAAGATCAAGGCCGACGACGTGACCATCAAACGGTCGATCATCAGCGGACGCCCCCTCGACGGCAACTTCGCCCTGATCACCAACGACCTCGGCGAGTACTCGTTCACGCTGGAGGACAGCGAGCTTCGCCCGAGCGACCCGAGCCGGTGGATCAACGGCATCACCGGGTCGAACTTCACGGTGCTGCGCACCGAGATCGCGGACGTGGTCGACCAGATCCACATCGTCGGCGGGGACGTGCGGGTCGAGGATTCCTGGCTGCACGACAACCTGTACTACGAGGGGGTGCACTCGGACAACGTCCAGATCCAGGGCGGCTCGAACATGGTCTTCCGGGGCAACTGGATCGAAGACGCCCCGAACGCGGCGGTCATATCCACGCAGGACCGCGACCAGGTCACCGACGTCACCTTCGAGGACAACCGGATCGACGGCGGCTCCTGCTCGGTCAACATCACCATGAACCACAACCGGGACCGGCCCACGACCGGCTTCAACCTGTCCGGCAACGTCTTCGGCACCGGCCAGGAGATCGACCGGTGCGCGATCATCGCGCCGCCGGAGATCGAGGTCGGCAACGAGGACAACCGATTCGTCGACGGCGAAGAGGTCCGCATCACCCCCGGCGCCTGAGGCACCGGTCGCGGCCCGCGACCCGGAGGCGGATGAGCCTGCTTCCGGGTCGCGGGCCGCGGTCTGCTACGGCTCGCGGGTCTCGGTGTCGCCGAAGTGAAGGTCGTCGGGGACGGCCGGGCCCCCGGGGGCCTCGCGGAGGTGGCGCAGGTACTCCAGGTGTCGCTCGTAATGGTCGAGGACGTCGCCGATGAGCTGGGACTCGGTATAGCCCATCACGTCGTATCCCTGGCTGCCCTCGTTGAGGTAGACCTCCAGTCGCCAGTACTCCTCGGCCTCGGAGATCACGTTCATCGCGAAGGCCGGGACCTGGGCCGATTCGGGCCAGATCGCGTACGAGAAGTGCTCCTCGGTGCCCATGTCGACCTGGAGTTCCAGGTAGGGGATGCCGGTCTCGGCGGCGGTGCCGGTCACCACGTTGGTGTTGCAGCCCTGCTCGGTCAGCTCGTCGCAGACCTTGTCGAACGCCGGCGCCGCGGTCGCGCTCACGTACCTGGCGACCTGCCTGCGGCCCGGATAGCTGGAGGCGCGGCGGATGCGCTGGCGCCAGGACCGCATGCCGGTCTTGGGGTCGATGTTGGACCGCTCCGAGAGCGCCTGCGGCAGCGCGGTCTTGAGCGCCTGCGCCCGGTAGGTCTCGACCCGCAGCGCCCGCCACAGGCCGATGGCCACCAGGTACATCACGAACGAGAACGGCAGTCCCATGATGATCGTCGCCCCGTAGAGGGCGTCGAGGCCGCCGACCAGGAGCATCGACAGCGTGACCATGCCCAGCAGCACCGACCAGAAGATGCGCATCCACCGGTCGGCGTCCCGCGTGGGGTCGTCCATCTTGGAGGTGAAGTTGCCCAGCACGATCGCGCCGGAGTCGGCCGAGGTGACATAGAACAGCAGGCCCACGAACGTGGCCAGACCGGCGATGAACGTCACCCCCGGATACTGGTCGAGCAGCGTGTAGAAGCCCTGCTCGGGCAGGGCGATGGTGGCCTCGCCCCATTCGGGGTCGGCGTCGGCGCGGTCGATCGCGGCGTTGCCGAAGGCGGCCAGGAACAGCAGGGTGAACAGGAACGGGATCACCATCGCGGCGGCCACGAACTGGCGGATGGTGCGGCCGCGGCTGATCTTGGCCAGGAACAGGCCGACGAACGGCGCCCAGGCGATCCACCAGGCCCAGAAGAACAGCGTCCACGTGTTGAGCCAGTCGGTCGGCTGGTCGTAGCCGAAGGTGTCCATGGTCATCGACGGGAACCGGGAGACGTAGTCGCCGACGTTGAGCACGAGCTTGTTCATCGTCTGCGCGAAGCCCTCGACGACGATGACGTAGACGACCATGAAGATCGCCAGGACCACGTTGAGCTCGGACAGGCGCCGGATGCCCTTGTCGATGCCGGCCACGGCCGAGGCGGTCGCCATGAACACCGCCACGCCGATGAGCGCGACCTGCCAGAGGGTGTTCTGGGGGACGCCGAACAGGAAGTTCAGCCCGAAGTTGAGCTGGGCGACGCCGATGCCGAGGCTGACGGCCACGCCGAAGACGGTGCCGAGCACCGCGGCGATGTCGACCGCGTCGCCGACCGGCCCGTGGATCCGCTTGCCGAAGATCGGGTACAGGGCCGAGCGGATCGTCAGCGGCAGCCGGTAGCGGAAGGCGAAGAACGCCAGCGCCAGACCCATGAGCGTGTACATGGCCCAGCCGGTGATGCCGTAGTGGAACAGGGTCCACACGATCGCCTGGCGGGCCGCCTCGACCGTACCGCCCTCCCCGACCGGCGGTTCCAGGAACTGTGTGACCGGCTCGGCGACCGAGAAGAACATCAGGTCGATGCCGATTCCGGCCGCGAACAGCATGGCCGCCCACGCGAACACCGAGAAGTCGGGCTTGGCGTGGTCGGGTCCGAGTTTGACCTTCCCGTAGCGGGACAGGGCCAGCGCGATCACGAACACCACCACGAGGGTGGCGGTCAGGAAGTAGTACCAGCCGAAGTACTCCGAAACCCAGGCGACGGCCCTCCACAGGACCTCGCCGGCCTGGACGGGCGCGATCATCGCCCAGACGCTGACGGCGACGATCAGGGCCGCCGATCCGAAGAAGACGACCGGGTTGATGCGGTTGCGGCCGCCGGAGGCGGCCTCGATGTCGGTGGGCGCTGCGGTGCTGGGCTGGGTTCCGTTCGTCGGTTCGTCGGACACAGGGGGCTCCTCACTCTCGGTGGGCGTGTCGGTAGTAGGAGACGTCCGCGGGCGGCAGCGGCGTGTTGCCGAGGATGAGGTCGGCCGATTTCTCGGCGAGCATCATCACCGGCGCGTAGATGTTGCCGTTGGTCAGGTACGGCATGGCCGAGGCGTCGACGACGCGGAGGCGTTCGAGGCCGTGGACGGTCATGCTCAGCGGGTCGACGACGGCGTCGTCGCCGGTACCCATCTTGGCGGTGCAGGAGGGGTGGTAGGCGGTCTCGGCGTCCGATGCGACCCAGTCGAGGATCTCGGCCTCGCTCTCGACCTCGGGCCCGGGGCTGAGCTCGCCGCCGTCGAAGGCCTTGAACGCCGGCTGGGACAGGATGTCGCGGCCGACGCGGACGGCCTCGACCCATTCCTTGCGGTCGTTCGGGGTCGACAGGTAGTTGAACCTGAGCGCCGGTTTGGCCTTCGGGTCGGCCGATTTGATCTTCACGTCCCCGCGCACGTCGGAGTACATGGGCCCGATGTGGATCTGGTAGCCGTGCTTCGCGTCGACCTTGGTGCCGTCGTAGCGGACGGCGATCGGCAGGAAGTGGAACATCAGGTTCGGGTAGTCGACGGTGTCGTTGCCGCGCACGAACCCGCCGGCCTCGAAGTGGTTGGTCGAGGCCGGGCCCCGCTGGGCGAGGATCCACTGGAGGCCGATGCGCGGGTAGTGCACCGGGTTGTAGATGGGGTTGTAACTGACCGGCTGGGTGCAGGCGTGCTGGATGTAGACCTCGAGGTGGTCCTGGAGGTTCCGCCCGACGCCGGGCAGCTCGTGGCGGGGCCGCACCCCGACCGAGCGCAGGTGCTCGGGGTCGCCGATGCCCGACAGCTGCATCAGCTGCGGGGTGCCCACGGCTCCGCCGGCCAGGATGACCTCGCCGCCGAGGACGGTGTGGGTGACCCCGGCCCGCCGGTACTGGACGCCGACGGCCCGCCTGCCCTTGAGCAGGACCCTGGTGGTCAGGGCGAGGGTCTTGAGCGTCAGGTTCGGGCGGCGCTTGACCGGGTGGTAGTAGGCGCGGGCCGAGGAGAAGCGGCGGCCGTTCTTGATGTTGCGGTCGAAGTGGCCGAAGCCCTCCTGCCGGTAGCCGTTGACGTCGTGCGTGAGCGGGTATCCGGCCTCTTGGGCGGCGTTCAGGAACGCCTTGAACAGCGGATTGGCGGCCGGGCCGCGCTCGAGCCACAGCGGGCCGGAGTCGCCGCGCCATTCGTCGGCGCCGACGGTGAGGTTCTCCATGCGTTTGAAGTAGGGCAGGCAGTGGGCGTAGTCCCAGGTCTCCATGCCCGGGTCGGCGGCCCAGCGCTCGAGGTCCATGGGGTTGCCGCGCTGGAAGATCATGCCGTTGATCGACGAGGACCCGCCCAGGACCTTGCCGCGGCCGTGGTAGACGCGGCGGCCGCCCATGTGCGGCTCGGGTTCGGACTCGTAGCGCCAGTCGTAGAGGGGGTTGCCGATGATCTGGGTCAGCGCGGCGGGCATGTGGATGAACAGGTCCCAGATCCAGTCGGTGCGTCCGGCCTCGAGGACCAGGACGGTGGCGGTGGGGTCGGCCGAGAGCCGGTTGGCCAGGACGCACCCGGCCGAGCCGCCGCCGACGATGATGTAGTCGTACTTCTTGACCGGCATTACTGCTTCCCCCCGTCGAACCAGCGCATCGGCGCCGGGTCGGTGTTCTGCCAGATGTGCTTGGACTCGCGGTACTCCTCGAGCCCGGCGGGCCCGAGCTCGCGGCCGATCCCGGACTTGCCGAAACCGCCCCATTCGGCCTGGGGCACATAGGGGTGGTAGTCGTTGATCCAGATCGTGCCGTGCCGCAGGCGCGCGGCCACGCGCTGGGCGCGACCGGCGTCGGAGGTCCACACGGCCCCGGCCAGGCCGTACTCGGTGTCGTTGGCCAGCTCGACGGCCTCGTCCTCGCCGGTGAAGGTCTCGACCGACAGGACCGGGCCGAACACCTCTTCGCGGACGATGCTCATGGTGCGGTCGCAGCGGTCGAAGATCGTCGGCTCCAGGAAGAAGCCGTCGGCCAGGGCCGGGTCGTCGGGGCGAGCGCCGCCGCAGCGCAGCACGGCCCCCTCTTCTCGGGCCTTCGCTATGTAGCGCTCGACCTTCGCGCGGTGGGCCTGCGACACCAGCGGTCCGACCTCCACGCCCTCATCCTGGCCGCGGCCGAGCCGGATGGCCGAGGCGCGTTCGACCAGGGCGTCGACGAACCGGTCCCGGACCGGCTCCTCGACGATGAGGCGGGCCCCGGCCGAGCAGACCTGACCGGAGTGGAAGAACGCGGCGTTGAGGGCGTAGTCGACGGCGGTCTCGAAGTCGGCGTCGGCGAAGACCACGTTGGGGTTCTTGCCGCCCAGTTCGAGCGCGATGTTCTTGACGTCGGCGGCGGCCGCGGCCATGATGCGCTTGCCGGTCTCGACGCCGCCGGTGAAGGAGACCATGTCGACCCCGGGGTGCTCGACCAGCGGGGCCCCGGTGCCGGCGCCGTCGCCGAGGACGAGGTTGAGGACCCCGTCGGGCAGGCCGGCGCGCTCGGCGAGGCGGACCAGTTCGACCGTCGCCAGGGGCGTGACCTCGGAGGGCTTGATGACGCAGGTGTTGCCGGCGGCCAGGGCCGGGGCGAGCTTCCAGGACATCTGGAGCAGCGGGTAGTTCCAGGGGGCGATGAGGGCGCACACGCCGATCGGCTCGTAGACGATGCGGCTGATCGAGCCCGGCACGCCGGTGTCGACCACGCGGCCGGAGTCCTTACCGGCCAGGTCGGCGTAGTAGTCGAAGACGGCGGTGATGTCGTCGACGTCGGTCTCGGCTTCGGGGACGGTCTTGCCGGTGTCGAGCGATTCGGTGCGGGCCAGGTCGGCGCGGTTCTCGCGCAGCAGGCCGGCGACCGCGCGCAGGAGCCTGGAGCGCTCGGCGGCGGTGGAGGCCCGCCAGGGCCCGGAGTCGAAGGCCGCTCGCGCGGCCCGCACGGCCTCGTCCACATCGGATTTCCCGGCCTCGTCGACCGTCGCCAGGACCGAGCCGTCGGCCGGGTCGAGGACCACTCTGGTGGCGCCGTCGGCGGCCTCGACCCAGCTGCCGTTGATGAACAGGTCTGCCATGGATCCCAGTGTCTCCGTTCGAGCCGCGCTTTTGGGCGAAATGCCCGGAACGATACCCGAACGCTATGAGGGCGGCGCGCGTTTGTCAGGATGGTGAGGTGAAGATCATCGTCAAGATCGCGGTCACCGGCGCGGCCTTCTGGCTCGCCTCGTGGCTGCTGTCCGGAATCCAAATCGGAACCGCGCAGGACTCGCTGACCGACCGACTGCTCACCCTGGGCGTCATCGCAGTGATATTCGGCGTGGTCAACGCCGTCCTCAAGCCCATCATCAAGACTCTCGGGTGCGGGTTCTACATCCTCACCCTCGGCCTGTTCTCCCTAGTGGTCAACGCGGGCCTGTTCATGCTGGTCGCCTGGATAGCCGAGCAGTTCGACCTGGTGTTCGGCGTCGACCACTTCGGGTGGGCGGTCCTGGGCTCGCTGGTGGTCACCGTCGCCAGCTGGGTGATCAACCTGGTCCTGCCCGACCGGGTCGCCCCCAACGGCTAGAGCAGCGGCTGCAACTCCACCGCGGCGCGGCGGAGCCGCTGGGTGAACTCGGGCCAGAACCGGCTCGCGTCGTCCAGCGGCATCGCCGCGGCCAGCACCACCCGCGCGGCCGGGTTCTCGCTGTCGCACACCACCACCGCGGCGCAGCCGACGCCGTCCTGGAACTGCCCGAACTCGGCGTACACGCCCGACTCCCCCGCCACCAGCAGGTCGTGCTCGAGCGCTTCGGGCTCGGTCAGGGTCCTGCCGGTGAACGGGCGCATCCCGGCGTCCTTGAGGAACTGCTCGCGCTCGCGCGGCTCCAAGGTCCCCAGCAGGGCCTTGCCCAGCGCCGTGGCGTGGGCGCCGTCGTCGAAGCCGACGATGAGGTCCTCCACGTGCGGCGAGCGGTTCCCCTCGGTCACGGCCGTGACCGCCGGGCGGCCCTCGACGAACCTGGCCACGAACGTGCTGTAGCCGGTCTCGGTGGACATGCGGCGCATGAACTCCCCGGCCGTGCGCGGGCCGGCCATCGCCTGCGTCAGCTCCGAATAGCGGTCCGACAGCTCCAGGCCCAGCGTGTAGCGCCCGTCGTCGCCGCGGCACAGGTATCCCTCGTGGACGAGTGTCCGCAGCAGGTTGTAGACCGTGGCCCGGTTCAGCCGGCACTCGAAGGCGATCCGCGGGGCGCTCACGCCCTCGCGGTGCTTCCCGACCAATTCCATAATGCGCAATGCCCGCTGCACACTCTGGATCATCTTGCTGGGCCCGTCACTGGATCGCCGCTGCTCCACCATGCCGCCGCTCCGTCTGCCGCCTGCTTGACCGGTACCGCCCCTGGCCGTGCGGCCCGAACCGTCTAACTATATAAACAACCGCCGCTTGCGCCCACCTGCGGCAGCGGGCAGTATCTAAGAGTCAGCACCGTTCGGGACTCGACGGAAGTCGAGTATCGAACACAGTATCGCGGCGGTGGCGTCGAGTCCCCACCAAACTTCATGTCGCCGCCGCGGCTAACAACATCACATAGACCGAAGCGCGGCGGCTCTCCCCACCAGAGCCGCCGCGCTTCGTTCGCGCCCGGCGGCCCGGGGCCCTTCCCTGCACCCCTGACATCGTCTCGCCTCGGCGGGGGACGCATCCAGCCTCGCACGCGAGGCGCGGCCCGGTCAATCGATGTCACCCGAACTCGCGACACACCGTCACCGGGCGACCGCGAACCGGGCACCGACTGGCCGACCGGCTAGCAACGGGAGTACGGTTGCCGCCGTGTCGACCCGAGCCGCGCCGAAGACCGCCTCGACCATCTTGACCGCGCTGAGCGTCAGCGTCGGCGCGGTCATGCCGGTCTTCCTCTTCGGCGGCCTCGCCGTGCAGATCGCCGACGAGCTCGACATGCGGCCCTCGGAGATCGGCCTGGTCTCCGGGATCTACTTCGCCGCCGCCGGACTCACCGCCATCCCGGCCGGGCGCGTGGTCGAACGCTACGGCGCCCCCGCCGTCGCCCGCCTTGCCGTCGCCCTCGCCGCGGCCGCGATGCTCGCGGTCGCCCTCCTCGCCCGCGAACCGCTCACCCTGATCCTGATCATGCTCGCCGCCGCCCCCGCCAACGGACTCGGCCAACTGGCGTCCAACGCGATCCTCTCGGACTGGGCGCCCGGCCGCCACAAGGGCCTCCTGTTCGGCGCCAAGCAGGCGTCCATACCGCTGTGCACCATGCTCGCCGGACTCAGCGTCCCAGCCATCGCCCTCACCCTCGGCTGGCGGTGGGCCTTCGGCGCCGCGGCGGTGGTGGCACTGCTGGCCCTCCTCCCCACCATCGGCCTGGGCCGTATCCAGCGGCCGGCGAGGAACGGCAACGGCCGCGTCCTCGACCGGCGGCTCGTGATCTTCGCCGCCGCGGTCTTCCTCAGCGCCTCCTCCGTCACCGCACTGGGACCGTTCCTGACCACATACGCCGTCCACACCGGCGCCTCCGAATCGTTCGCCGGGATCAACCTGACCATCGGCGGCCTCGCCGGAGTCATCGCCCGCACCGGATTCGGCGCGCTCGCCGACCGCAGAAGCGGCGGCGAGTTCGGCCTCATCGCCGCCATGCTCCTCGGAGGCGCCGCCGGACTCGCGACCTTCCTGTTCGGCGAGCCGTGGCTGCTGCCGGTCGGCACCGCCGCCGGATTCGCGCTCGGCTGGGCCTGGCCGGGCCTGATCAACTACGGCATCGCCAAGCGCTACCCCGACACGCCCGCGGCGGCCACCTCCATCACCCAGACCGGCGTCTTCCTCGGCGGGGCGGCCGGCCCGATCGCGTTCGGCCTCATCGTCGACCACTTCGGCTGGACGACCGGATGGACCTGCTCGATCATCGGGCTGACACTGGCCGCGGCACTGATCCTCATCGGGTCCCGAGTCCGGCCCGCACCGGCCCGATAGGAGCCGCGCGACTGCCGCTTCCCGTCCCGTGCAGAATCGGCCCGCCACAGGATAAGGTGACCCTGTGGTGACCACCGGAAGCGCGCAGACCGCCCTGCGCTTTACCGACGAATCCTTCGCCGACCGCATCCGCGAGTCGCTCGAAGCCGTCGAGGAGCGCCTGCTCAAGGCCGTCGACACCGACCAGCCGCTGCTGCGCCAATCCGGATCGCACCTGATCAACGCCGGAGGCAAGCGGTTCCGGCCGATGCTCACCCTCGCCTGCTCCCACCTGGGCGACCCGGGCCGGCCCGGCATCCTCGAATCGGCCGTGGCCCTCGAACTGACCCACCTGGCCACCCTCTACCACGACGACGTCATGGACGAGGCCGCCGTCCGACGCGGCGCGGCCAGCGCCAACGCCCGCTGGGACAACTCCGTGGCCATCCTCACCGGCGACTACCTGTTCAGCCAGGCCGCCCAGATCATGGCCGAACTCGGCCCCGAGGCCGTCCGCGCCCAGGCGCTCACGTTCGCGCGACTGGTCCGCGGCCAGATCAACGAGACCATGCCCCGCCCCGAAGGCATCGACGCCGTCGAATGGCACCTGGAGATCCTCTCGGAGAAGACCGGCTCCCTCATCGCCACCTGCGCCAAGTTCGGCGCCTGGTTCGCCGGCGCCGAGGCCGCGACCATCGCCGTCGCCGAAGAGTTCGGCGAAGTCATCGGCGTGGCCTTCCAACTCTCCGACGACATCATCGACATCGCCTCCGACCAGTCCGGCAAGACCCCCGGCACCGACCTCCTCGAAGGCGTCCCGACCCTCCCGGTCCTCTACGCCCTCGCCGGAACCGACCCCGCCGAGGCGGCTCTGCGCGACCTGGTCGCCGGACCGGTCCCCGAGGACCGGCTCGACGAGGCCCTGCGCCTCCTGCGCGCCTCCAGCGCCCTCGACGAGGCAAGAGCCACGCTCGACCAGTACCGCAAACGCGCCCGGAACCTGGCCGCCTCCCTCCCCGAGGGCCCGGCCCGAGGCGCGCTGCTGGACGTCTGCGACTACATGACCGAACGAGACTCCTGACCCGATTACCACGGACTGCCGGTAAGATTCGCTTGTACGCGGACACGGGCGCAAGGCTGCCGAGGAGGCGAAGATGGTCATGGCCCTCGAACGGAACCAAACCGACACGGACGCTTATGACGGGGCGGAACACGAGTTCCGCGAGCAACTGTCCATCGCCGACGAAATGGAAGCTCCGAGACATAATGTCGAGGTCTTCGGGGGAAACATCGTCGTGTCTCCGTTTTCGCGGTGGTCGTACTACAAGCCGATGAAGTCGGTGCGCCTGCAACTCGAAGCACATGCGCCTGACGGCTTCGACGTTTCGGGAGAGCCGTTCAAGTTCATCTTTCCGGCAGCGCATGGAGCGCTCGGCCCGGATCTCTATGTGTTCGACCCCGACCTGGCGGAGAACGACACACCGTTCGCGCCGTCTGAATCGCTTGCACTGGTCGGGGAACTCACCTCGCCCTCGACCCGCCGCAACGACCTGTCTTCCAAGCTCGACGTCTATGGTCGCTCAGGTGTGCCGGTCTACCTGCTCTTCGATATGAAGAAGCGGGAACTGACCGTTTACTCCGACCCATCGGACCACGGCTACCGCACTCGCACGACCACTGAGTTCGGCAAGTCTGTGCACGTCCCGGACCCGTTCGACTTCGAACTCGACACTGCGGCATTCGCCGAATAGCCGTCAGAGCGGCACACCCCGCTCCAGGTGGTCCAGGCACCGGTCCATGATGGTCATCAGGTCCTCGCCCAGGCCGCCGTCGCTCCAGGCGATCACCCCGGCGGTCCAGGAGGCGACCAGCACCGCCGCGAAATGCCGGACCTCCAGGTCGGTCGCGTCTCGCCCGGTCCGTTCGGCCACCATCTCGGAGATCAGGCGCTCGGTGGCGACGGACTGCTGGACCTGGCGGGCGCGCACGGCCGGGACCGAGACGATGATGTCGACGCGTTTGCGGACCCGCTCCATGTCCTCGGGCGTGAACTGCCCGAACAGCACCCGCAGGGCGGTCCTGAGCGCCTCGATCGGCGCCATGCCCTCGGGCTGGTCCTGGAAGGCCGCCACGATCATCGGGTCGTACTCGTCCTGGACGACCACGTCCTCCTTGGTCGGGAAGTAGCGGTAGAAGGTCGAGGGGGAGACCCCGGCCGCCGCGGCGATCTGCTCGATCGTGGTCTCGTCGTACCCCTGCTCCTCGAACAGCCGCATGGCCTCCCCCTGCATCCGGTGGAGGGTCTCGATCTTCTTCCGCTCACGCAGTCCCGGTCGGTTCATGCTGCGATTGTGCCTCGTCCTCGGCGGGCTCGATCCGCTTGGGGAACTTCAGCGCGGCCGCGACCTTCACGGCCCCGGCCAGGACGGCGCAGCCGAGGAAGACCACCGTCATCGCGTCGGTGAACGCCGAGAAGGCCGTTTCGGCCACCTCGGGGGCGCCCAAGGCGTCGGCCGCGGCCGCGGCTCCGGCGACCGAGTCCTCGGCGGCGCGCTCGGCCTCGGCGGGCAGTTCGGGCAGGTCCAGGCGCGCGAGGTAGACCGTGGAGGACACCGAGCCGAGCACGGCGACGCCGATGGCCCCGCCGGTCTGGCGCATGGTCTGCATGAGCGCCGAGCCGACCGCGGCCCGCTCCGGCGGCAGGGAGCCGAGGACGGCGTCGGTCGCCGGGACCAGCGACATTCCGAGCCCGGTCCCGAGGACGGCGAGCCAGGTCGCGGCCAGGCCGTATCCGGTCTCGGGCCCGGTGGCCATCGCGACCAGGCAGCCGGCGCCCAGCATGCCGAGCCCGCCGGTGACGGTGGCGCGGTAGCCCAGGCGCGCGGCGAGGTGCTCGCTGGCGAGGCCGCCGACCATGAGCCCGCCGATCATCGGCAGCAGTCGCAGCCCGGTCCCGAACGCGGAGTGGCCCTCGACGACCTGGAGGTACTGCGGGACCAGGAACAGCGAGCCCATCAGGACCAGGGAGGCGGCGGTGGCCACGATCGAGCCCCACAGGAACGGGCGGGACCGGAACAGCCCCAGGTCGACCATCGGGTCGGCGGCGCGCATCTGCGTGGAGACGAACACAGCCAGCAGGAGCAGGCCGCCCAGGCCCGCGACGAGCGTGCTCGCGGAGAGCCAGCCTTCGACGGGCGCCTCGATGATCCCGTAGACGAACGCGGCCAGTCCGACGACGGCGCACGCGGCCGGCAGCGGCTGGATGCGCGGGGCGTGGCGGTCGATCGACTCGGGCAGGAGCACGGCGACGGCGGCCAGGCCGACGAGGATCAGCGGGATGTTGATGAGGAAGACCGAGCCCCACCAGTAGTGCTCGAGGAGCCAGCCGCCCAGGAGCGGGCCGAGCGGCAGGCCGATGGCCATGCCCGCGGTGAGGACGGCGACCGCGCGGGTGCGCTCGGCACCGGAGAACATACTCGGGACGACGGCCATGGAGACCGGGAGGACGACGGCCGCTCCGACGCCCATCAGTGCGCGGGCGGCGATGAGCACGGCGACGCTGTCGGCGGTGGTGGCGAGGACGCAGGCGACCAGGAACACGGCCAGGCCCCCGAGGAGGACCTTCTTGCGTCCGACGCGGTCGCCGAGGAGGCCGGCGGGCAGCAGGAGTGCCGCGAGCACGACGATGAAGGCGTCGACGATCCACTGGAGTTCGGCGGTGGAGGCGCCGAGGTCGACCGCGAGGGTCGGCAGTGCGACGTTGAGGATCGTGACGTCGAGCCCGACGACGAGGAGGCCGAGCAGCAGCGCGAGCATGGCGCCCCAACGGCGGGAGGAAGAGAGTGTCTGCATGGCGCCTCATTCCGGTCCGACATTTTGATAGTAACTATCATTTGATAGTAGCTATCATTATCTTCGCTGTCAAGCCACCTCTGACCGAACGGCCGAGGATGCGGCTTGGGTGGATTCGCTATGGTTCATAGCGCCACCTCGGTTCCCGTTGAGCGGCGACGACGACGCCTCCCGGAGCACCGAGCCCCGCCGAGAAGGGAGCCCCGTGCACCCCAGCCGCACCGACGCCGCAACCGCGAAACCGAAGACCGTGTTCACGGCACAGTGCCTGATCTGGTTGCAGTTCGCGGCCATCGTGGGCCTGTACTGGCTGGGCGTGAACTTCCTGGTGGCCGCGACCACGGCGACGCCGAGCAGCCAGACCGCACTGAACGTGATCACCGGCGGCGGCGCCGAGCGCTGGATTCTGATGCTGACGGCCCTGTGGGTGACGGTCTCGCTGCCGGTGGTGGCGGTCCAACTGGGACGGCGGAAGGCCGGCGCAGTGCGGGCGGCCTGGTACTCGCTGGCGCTGATCCCGGCCGGAATGTACGTCTGGATCACCGCGCGGGCGTTCTTCGCGACCTTCCCGGACAGCCTCGAGTTCTACATAGGAGCGGCGGCGATGCTGGTGGTGTGCGGGGCCCTGCCGGCGGTGTCGCTGCTGTGCCTGTCGAGCCGCCCGGCCAGGAAATGGTTCGCGATCACCGAGCCGGCAGAGGCGGAGCCCGAGACTCCCGTCGAGGCGAAGGAACTGGCCGGGGCAGGATCGCCCCGATAGGCCGTGGCCCGCGGGCTCGGCAAGGTACCGCCGATCCGGGTTGCGGCCCGCGTCCGAAGCGAACGGGTCGGAGACACGTGGGGCCCGGCCGAGTCCGGCCGGGCCCGACTTCATCGATTCGCTACCCGTCGAGTTCGGGGATCTCGACTTCGAAGTTCCACTCGTTGTCATTGCCCTCAGTGAAATGAAGGATGGCCTCGAACTCCTCACCGCCCGCGGTGATGGTGCACGTGTGGGTCATGCCCTCTTCCGGCTCGACGTTCTCATCGCCGCAGTCGGCGTCACTGCCGCCGATGACCGCGTTGTTGACCTGCTCCTCGAGGTCGCTGACCTCGATGGTCGAAGAGCAGGCGCCGAGGAGTGCGACGGCACCGAGGCCGACGGGAAGGGCAAGTAGTGTACGGGAACGCATTGTGCGTCCTCTCATTTCGTGTGGTTGTTGGCCCGGACATCTTGGCATTCCGATGCTCGTCGATGCCGGAAGTGACTGCGTACGGACTTGGAGTCTAAACGGGTTTGCCCGGCGGGCAGCGTCCCCACGGAGGCCTCGTGCGGAATTCATGCGTGATCCGTGCAGGGTCGCACCCATCCCCACCACTTCGGCACTCGTTGCCGGGTTCGCCTTGAAAACCGAGAGCCGGGGCCGACGGGCCTTGACGGTCCGCCCCGGCTCCGGTCTCGTGTCTCAGTTCGCCATGTACGTACTGGCCTGGCTCGCGATGTCAAGCAGGAATCCCGGGGCCACACCGAGGAGGATCGTGGCCGCCACGCCTGCGGCGACGACCGTTCCGGCCATCGGGCTCGGGAGGTTGACCGTCGGCGCGTCCGGGGCCGGTTCGTTGAGCCAGAGGAGGACCACGACCCGCAGGTACGGGAAGGCCAGGATCGCCGAGGAGATGACCCCGACGACCACCAGGCCGACTTCGCCGGCCTCGACGCCGGCGCTGAAGAGGCCGAACTTGGCGGTGAACCCGCTGGTGAACGGGATGCCGGCCAGGGCGAGCATGAGGATCGTGAAGATGACGGCCGTGCCCGGGGAGTTCTTGCCGAGGCCGGCCCAGCGGGACAGGTCGGTGGCCTCGTTGTCGCCGTCGCGGACCAGGCTCACGACCGCGAATGCCGCGATCACGGTGAAGCCGTAGGCGGCCAGGTAGAACATGGTCTGGCCGACCGCGTCGCCGAGGGCGATCACGCCGATCAGGAGGTATCCGGCGTTGGCGATCGAGCTGTAGGCCAGCAGGCGCTTGATGTTGCGCTGGGTGACCGCAAAGAACGCGCCGCCGATCATGGTGGCGATGGCGATGACGGTCAGAATCATGTGCCAGTCCCAGGCCGAGGACTCCAGCCCCACGTTGAACACCCGCAGGAGCCCGCCGAATGCGGCGACCTTGACGCAGCCGGCCATCAGGGCCGTGACCGGGGTCGGGGCGCCGGTGTAGACATCGGGGGTCCACATGTGGAAGGGGACGGCCGCGGCCTTGAAGAGCAGGGCGACCGCGAGCATGCCGACGCCGATGTAGAGCAGGATGCGGGGCTCGCCGGAGCTGATGCCCGCCTGGTTGATGCCGTTCAGGTCGATGGTGCCGGCGAAGCCGTAGAGCATCGCCATCCCGTAGACGAAGAACGCCGAGGCGAAGGCGCCCAGCAGGAAGTACTTGAGGGCCGCCTCCTGGGAGATGAGCCGGCGGCGCTTGGCCAGGCCGCACAGGAGGTACAGCGGCAGGCTCAGCATCTCCAGGGCCACGAACATGGTCAGCAGGTCGCCCGAGACGACGAACATCATCATGCCGCCGACGGCGAACAGCGCGAGCGGGAAGATCTCCGTCGCCCCGGGCTCGCGGCGCTGGGCCACGTCGGCGGCCGAGTCGGCCACGACCGCGGCCTCGTTGACGAAGTCGCCGCCCTTGGTGGTGCGCTGCTCGGCCAGCAGGAGGACGGCGATCAGGGCCAGGATCGCGATGGTGCCTTGGAGGAACAGTCCGGGGCCGTCGAGGACGACCGAGCCGATGTCGGTCTCACCGGTGCTGAAGGCGGTCGCGCTCTTGCCGGCGTTGGCGGCGACCGCGATGAAGGCCGCGGCCAGGGCCGCGATGGCCAGGGCCACCTGGACCGGGAGGCGCTTGGTCTTGGGCACGACCGCTTCGAACAGCAGGCCCACGAAGGCCGCCGCGAAGACGATGATCATGGGCGACAGGCCGGCCCAGTCTATGTGCATCTCACTCATTGGCATCTCCGGCGGCAGGAACTTCGGCGGGCTCGTCTTGGACGAACTGGAGGGTGTTGTCCACCGCGGGTGTGACCGCGTCGATCAGGGGCTGCGGGTAGAACCCGAAGCCGAGGATCGCGATCACCAGCGGGGCCACGAGGGCCTTTTCGCGGATGGTCAGATCGCGCTTCATCGCCGGGACCTCGTCGAGGGCCGGGTTGCGGGTGCCCTGCATGGTCCGCTGGTACATCCACAGGACGTAGGCGGCGGCGAGGATGATGCCGAGGGTGGCCACGACCGCGACCGGTTCGTTGGCCGAGAAGGTGCCCAGCAGGACCAGGAACTCGGAGACGAACGGGGCCGTTCCGGGCAGCGACAGCGAGGCGAGGCCCGCGAAGAGGAACACCCCAGCCAGGAGGGGGAGGGTCTTCGCGGCTCCTCCGTAGTCGCCGATCGACGACGACCCGCGGCGCAGCGCCAGCATCCCGACCACGATGAACAGCAGGCCGGTGGCCAGTCCGTGGTTGAACATGTAGAGGATCGCGCCGGTCGCCGAGGAGGAGGTGAAGGCGAAGATGCCGACGCCGATGAATCCGAAGTGGGCGATCGAGGTGTAGGCGACCAGGCGTTTGAGGTCGGTCTGGCCGATGGCCACCAGCGCGGCGTAGATGACGCCGATGACGCTCATGCCGATCACCCACGGCGCGAACGTCCGGGTCGCGTCGGGGAACAGCGGCAGGCAGTAGCGCAGGATCGCGAAGGTGCCGATCTTGTCCATGACGCCGACCAGCAGCGCGGCGATGGCGGCCGGGGCGGCGCCGCCGGCGTCGGGCAGCCAGGTGTGGAACGGGAAGAACGGCGCCTTGATCGCGAAGGCCACGAAGAAGCCCAGGAACAGCCAGTTCTGGAGGGTTCCGGCCTCCATCGGCTCGGAGGCGACGAGGGTCTGCCAGTCGAAGACGCCGCCGTTGTTCACCCACAGGCCGATGACGGCCACGAGCATGAGCAGGCCGCCGAGCAGGGAGTACAGGAAGAACTTGACGGCGGCGTACTGGCGGCGGGGCCCGGAGCCGTAGGAGCCGATGAGGAAGTACATCGGCACCAGCATCGCTTCGAAGAAGAAGTAGAACAGCAGCACGTTCGAGGCCAGGAAGGTCGCGAGCATGGCCGCTTCGAGCGCGAGGACGAGCGCGAAGAAGGTCGGGACGGAGCGCTGGACGGCGTCGAGGTCCCGCCAGGCGGCGAGCATCGCGATGGGGGTGAGCCCGGCGGTGAGGGCGACCAGGAGCAGGGCGATGCCGTCGACGCCCCAGGACAGGTTGAGGTCCCAGGCTTCGATCCAGGTGTAGGTCTCGGTGAGTTGGAGCCATTCGGCGTCGGCGCCGTAGTCGAAGCCGGCGGCGACGGCGACGGTGATGAGCGCGACCGCGCCGGCGAAGCCGAGGGCCGTCCATTTGGCGGCGTTGGCCTGTTCTCGTCTCATCGAGGCGACGATGATCGCTCCGATGAGGGGCACTGCGACCAGTGCCGAGAGCAATGGAAGCTCGTTCATTGGATCACCACAACCATGAGCGCGGCCACCACGATGACGGCGCCGGACAGTATGGACAGGGCATAGGAGCGGACGAAGCCGGTCTGGAGTCGCCCGAGCCTGCGGGAGGTGCCGCCGACGGCCGCGGAGAGGCCGTTGACGATGCCGTCGACGCCGCGGGCGTCGACGGCGACCGAGGCTCCGGCGGCGACGCGGCCGGGTCGTTCGAACAGGCCGCGGTTGACCGCTTCGCCGCCGAGGTCGGCTCGGGCGAGTCGGACGGGCCAGGCGGCGGCGCGCGGGACTTCGTCGGTGCCGCCGCGGAAGAGCAGGATCGCGAGCGCGGCGCCGAGGATCACCACGGCGGTGGTGGCGATGGTGGCCTGCATGTGGGTCAGGTGTCCGTGGTGTTCTTCGTGTTCCCCGAAGACGGGGACGAGCCATTCGGCGACGGGGGTGGCCATGAGTCCGCCGGCGGCGAGGGAGCCGAGGCCGAGCAGGACGAGCGGGCCGGTCATGATCGCCGGGGACTCGTGCGGGTGGACGTCGTCGGTCCATCGTTTGGGTCCGTGGAAGGTGAGGACGAACAGCCTGGTCATGTAGAAGGCGGTGAGTGCGGCGCCGAGGAGTGCGGCGCCGCCGGCGACCCAGCCTTCCCAGCCTTCGCGGGCGAAGGCGGCGGCGATGATGGGGTCCTTGGAGAAGTAGCCGCTGAAGGGGAACAGGCCGATGATGGCGACCCATCCGGCGGCGAAGGTCGCGTAGGTCCAGGGCATGACGCGCCACAGCCCGCCGAAGCGGCGGATGTCGGTCTGGTCGTTCATGGCGTGCATGACCGAGCCGGAGCCGAGGAAGAGGCCGGCTTTGAAGAAGCCGTGGGCGAGCAGATGGATGATGCCGAGGGCGTAGGCGCCGCCGCCGAGGCCGACGGCGAGGAACATGTAGCCGATCTGGGAGACGGTGGACCAGGCGAGGACGCGTTTGATGTCGTCCTTGGCGCAGCCGACGATGGCGCCGAACAGGAGGGTGAGGGCGCCGATGGCGACGACGACGGTCTGGGCGGTCTCGTTGAGGTTGAAGATCGGGTTGGAGCGGGCGATGAGGTAGACGCCGGCGGTGACCATGGTGGCGGCGTGGATGAGCGCTGAGACGGGGGTGGGGCCTTCCATGGCGTCGGGGAGCCAGGTCTGGAAGGGCCATTGGCCGCTCTTGCCGCAGGCGGCGGCGAGGAGGAGCAGTCCGAGCGCGAGGGCCATGCCGTCGGAGAGTTCGCCCGCGCCGTTGAAGACTTCGGCGAAGTCGAGGCTTCCCACGGCGCCGATCATGACGAACATGGCCAGCAGGAAGCCGACGTCGGCGACGCGGTTGGTCAGGAAGGCCTTCTTGCCGGCGGTGGCGGCGGAGGGTTTGGCCTGCCAGAAGGCGATGAGGAGGTAGGAGGCGAGGCCGACCCCTTCCCAGCCGATGAAGGTCATGAAGTAGTTGCCGCCGAGGACGAGGATGAGCATGGCGGCGACGAAGAGGTTGAAGTAGGCGAAGAATTTGCGCCTGTCGTCGTCTTCGGCCATGTAGCCGACGGCGTAGACGTGGATGAGGAATCCGACGCCGGTGATCAGGAGCGTGAAGACGCCGCTGAGCGGGTCGAGCAGGAGGCTGGCCTGGATGTCGAGCTCGCCGACCGAGATGAAGGTGAACAGGTCGGTGGCGGCGGTCTTGTTGTCGAGGCCGGACAGTCCGCTGAACATGGCCAGGGCGAGCGCGAAGGCGCCGCCGACGGTGGCGACGCCGAGCCAGTGTCCCCATCTGTCGGATCTGCGGCCGGTCAGGAGCAGTATGGCGGCTCCGGCGGCGGGCAGGGCTATCAGCAGCCAGGTCCAGGAGAGCAGCCCGGTGGCGGGCGCGTAGGTCACTTCGTCCACTGAGTCCTCACTAGGCCTTCAGGAGGTTGGCGTCGTCGACGGAGGCGGAGCGTCGGGATCGGTAGATCGCCATGATGATCGCGAGCCCGATCACGACTTCGGCGGCGGCGACGGCCATGACGAAGAACGCCATGATCTGGCCGTCGATGGTGCCGGTGGTGCGGGAGAAGGTGACCAGGGCGAGGTTTCCGGCGTTGAGCATGAGCTCGATGCACATGAACACGACGATGGAGTTGCGCCGCACCATTACTCCGATGGCGCCGATGGTGAACAGCGCGGCGGAGAGTATGAGGTAGTGCTCCGGGCTCATCGCTCCTCTCTCCCTTCTGTGGGTTTGGGTGCGGCCTCGACGGCGGTGAGTTGCCGCGGCGGGACGTATTCGGACAGGCTCTCGGCGGCGGTGGTCCCATCGGGCAGGAGCGCGGGCGTGGCCGTGGAGTCGGAGGTCGCGAAGACGCCGGGTCCGGGCTTGGGCCCGGGGTAGTTGCCGGGCGCGAAGCGTTCGCGGCTGGACTCCTTCTGGCTTCGGGCCTCGCCTCTGCGGGAGACGTGGGCGAACATGAGCGCGCCGACGGCGGCGACGGTGAGGACGCCGGAGACCACCTCGAACGGGAAGATGTAGGTGGTGAACAGTTCTTCGGCGATGGCGGGGACGTTGCCCTGCCCCGGAGCGGGGTCGCCGGCGACGGTGAGTCCGGTGACGGCGTGGGCGAGGCCGGAGGTGAGCAGGGCTGCCAGTCCGACGCCGAGGAGGGCGGCCAGGAACCGCTGTCCTCGGAGGGTTTCGAACATGGAGTCTCTGGAGTCACGTCCGAAGAGCATGAGCACGAACAGGAAGAGCATCATGATCGCGCCGGTGTAGACCATGATCTGGACGAAGCCGAGGAACGGCGCCGACTGCATGATGTAGAAGACGGCGAGGGTGACCATGGTGAGGGCGAGCATGAGCGCGGCGTGGATGGCCGAGCGGGCGAGGACGAGGCCGATGGCCCCGCCGACTGCGAGCGGCGCGAGGATCCAGAACGCGACGGTCTCACCGGTGGAGGCCGTCTGGGCGAGCTCGGCGATCACTGGTTTCTCCTCTCGAGCATCTCGGTGAGGGAGAACTCGGCGCCGGAGCTGGGGCCGGGGTTGTCGGGCCCGGAGCCGTAGTAGTCCTTCTCGGAGTCGCCCAGCCGCATCGGGTGCGGGGGCTGCTCCATGTCCTCGGTGAGGGGGGCGAGGAGTTCTTCCTTGGTGAAGATGAGGTCGCGCCGGTCGTCGCGGGCGAGTTCGTACTCGTTGCTCATGGTGAGCGACCGGGTCGGGCAGGCCTCGATGCACAGCCCGCAGAAGATGCAGCGGGCGTAGTTGATCTGGTACGTCTTGGCGTAGCGCTCGCCGGGTGAGTACCGCTCGGTGTCGGTGTTCTCGGCGCCTTCGACGTAGATGGCGTCGGCCGGGCACGCCCAGGCGCACAGTTCGCAGCCGATGCACTTCTCGAGCCCGTCGGGGTGGCGGTTGAGGACGTGCCTGCCGTGGTAGCGGGCCTGGACCTTCGGCGGGTTCTCAGGGTAGTCGACCGTCACCTTGGGCTTGAACATGTGGCGGAAGGTGACGCCGAAGCCTTTGGCTGTGGACATCTATTCCTCCTCCTTGCCTTTGTCGGTGCCGCCTTCGATGGCGCCAGCAGTCTCGCGCTGCTCGAGTTCGGTGAGTCCCCGCGGGTTGGGCGGGACGACGAGGTCGAGCGGCGGTACGGGGTAGCCGCCGAGCCCGGCGTCGGGTTCTTCGGGCGGTTCGTAGGGCTTGCGGGTGGGCCAGAAGAAGATCAGGGCCATCACGGCGATGGCGGCCCCTCCGGCGAAGGCGATGCGCGTGGGCAGGTCGTTGCCGGTGTCGAGGCCGATGTTCATAGCCGCGAGGACGAGGATCCACACCAGGCTCACGGGCACGAGAACCTTCCAGCCCAGGCGCATGAACTGGTCGTAGCGGAAGCGCGGAAGGGTGCCGCGCAGCCAGACGTAGAAGGACAGGAACGCCAGGACCTTCCCGAAGAACCAGACCAGGGGCAGCCAGCCCTCGTTGGCGGCGGGCCACCAGGAGTCGGGGAAGGGCGCGGCCCAGCCTCCGAGGAACAGCGTCACGCACAGGGCGGACATGGTGACCATGTTGACGTACTCGGCCAGGAAGAACGAGGCGTACTTGAGGCTGGAGTATTCGGTGGCGAACCCGGCCACGATCTCGGATTCGGCTTCGGGCAGGTCGAAGGGGGCCCGGTTGGTCTCGCCGACCATGGCGATGACGAAGATGACGAAGCTGGGCGCCAGGATCAGGAAGTACCAGCCGGGGAGGGTGATCTCGAGGCCGCCGAGCTGCATCGGGATGCCTTCGGCCTGGGCGTCGACGATGCCGCCGGTGGACAGGAGCTGGGATTGGAAGAACACGCCGAGGACGGCCAGTCCGAGGGCGATCTCGTAGGAGATGACCTGCGCGGCCGCGCGGAGCGAGCCGAGCAGCGCGTAGGTGGACCCGGACGACCAGCCGGCGAGGACGATGCCGTAGACGCCGAGGGCGCTGGTGGCGAGGATGAGCAGGACGCTCACTTCGAAGTCGGTCATCTGCAGGGCCGTGGTCCGGCCGAACACCGAGACCTCGGGCCCGAAGGGGATCACCGCGAACGCGGTGAACGCGCAGGTGACGGCGATCGCGGGCGCGGCCAGGAACACCCATTTGTCGGCGGTGCGCGGCAGGATGTCCTCTTTGAAGGCCAGTTTGAGGCCGTCGGCGAGGGACTGCAGGAGTCCGAAGGGCCCGTTCCGGTTGGGGCCGGGCCGCACCTGCATGACGGCGACGAGTCTGCGCTCGTACCAGATGGTGAACAGCACCAGCAGGACGAGCACGACGAAGACGACGACGCCTTTGATCGCGATGAGCCAGAACGGGTCGTTCATCGGCTGACCGCCTCCTTGTCTTCTCCGGCGGCGGGCTTGGGCACGGTCGGGTAGGCGCGGACCGCGACGACGTCGCCGGCGTTCGCGCCGAGGTGGCGGAAGATGCCGCGGCCAGGCGCGTTGGTCGGCAGCCACACGACGCCTTCGGGCATGTCGGTGACCGCCAGCGGCAGGGTGATGCCGCCGATGGCGGTGGAGACGGTGACGCCGCCGCCTTCGGTCGCGCCGATGGCCTTGGCGGTGGCGGCCGAGAGCCGCACGACCGGGTCGGGGGCGCAGCCGGCCAGGTGCGGGTTGTTCTCTTGGAGGGAGCCGCCGTCGAGCAGTTGCCGCCAGGTCGCCAGGACGGCCTTGTGCCCCGACTTCGTCTCGGCGGCGAGCCCGGCGCGGGCCGGGGTGTCGGGCCGCCAGTCGGGGGCGGGCTGGCGGGTGATCGGGTCGGGCAGTCCGGCCAGTTCGGCCCTGACCGCACGGGTGTCGCCGAGGCCGATCTGGGTGCCCATGGCCTGGGCGATCAGGTCCAGGACCCGGTGGTCGCTCATCAGCTCGGAGTCGAAGACGGCCTCGAAGGTTCGCAGGCGTCCTTCCCAGTCGAAGTAGGCGCCTTCCTTGTCGGTGACGGGCGCGACCGGGAGGATCACGTCGGCCACGCGGGTGACCGCCGAGTGCCGCAGTTCGAGGGAGACGACGAAGCGCGCGGCGTAGAGGGCGGCCTCGACGGCGGGGGCGTCGGCGAAGTCGTAGGGGTCGACGCCGCCGACCAGGAGCGCGTCGATCTCGCCGTCGGCGGCGGCTTGGAGGATCTGCCAGGCGCCGCGTCCGTCGGCGCCGGGCAGGGCGTCGGTTCCCCAGTAGTCGGCGAGTTGTTCGCGGTCGGCCTCGTAGTCGGCCAGGCCGCCGCCGGGGAGGAGCCCGGGCAGGCATCCGGCTTCGACGGCGCCGCGGTCGCCGGCGCGGCGGGGCACCCACGCGATGCGGGCGCCGGTGGCCGAGGCCAGTCGGACGGCCGCCGAGAAGGCGCCTTCGACGGTGGCGAGGCGTTCGCCCAGGAGGATGACGGAACCGTCTTCGGACAGGGCGTCGTGGACGGCTCCGCTGGAGCGCCAGGAGTCGAGCAGTTCGGCCTCTTCGCCGGGCAGGCCCTCGATGAGGTTCGCGTTCAGTTTGCGGGTGCCGCGGGTCGCGAAGGGGGCCAGGACGTGGACGCGCTGGCCCTTCTTGCGGACGGCCTTCCTCATGCGCAGGAACGCGATGGGGCATTCCTCTTCGACTTCGAGGCCGGCGGCCAGGACGACCGGCGCGTTCTCGAGGTCTTCGTAGGTGACCGCGCCGCTGGAGGGGTAGACGCCGGCGACGGCGTGGGCCAGGAACTCCGACTCCTCGGTCGAGTGGGGCCGGGAGCGGAAGTCGACGTCGTTGGTGCCCAAGGCGATACGGGAGAATTTGGCGTAGGCGTAGGCGTCTTCGACGGTGAGGCGGCCGCCGGGCAGGACGCCGACGCCGCCGGCTTCGGCCAGTCCGGCGGCGGCGCGGCGCAGCGCCTCGGGCCAGGATGCCTCGCGCAGGCTCCCGTCGGCCTCGCGCACCAGCGGTTTGGTGACGCGGTCGGCCGCGTCGACGTAGGAGGACGCCCAGCGGCCCTTGTCGCAGTTCCATTCCTCGTTGACGGCGGGGTCGTCGCCGGCGAGGCGGCGCAGGACCTTGCCGCGGCGGTGGTCGGTGCGCTGGGAGCATCCGGCGGCGCAGTGCTCGCAGACGCCGGGGCTGGAGACGAGGTCGAACGGGCGGGACCGGAACCGGTACTGGGTGCCGGTGAGGGCGCCGACCGGGCAGATCTGGACGGTGTTGCCCGAGAAGTAGGACTCAAACGGCTCGTCTTCGTAGATGCCGACCTGTTCGAGGGCGGACCGTTCCATCAGTTCGATGAAGGGGTCGCCGGCGATCTCGTCGGAGAAGCGGGTGCAGCGGGCGCACAGGACGCAGCGTTCGCGGTCGAGCAGCACCTGGGAGGAGATCGGGAGGGCCTTCTTGTAGGTGCGCTTGTCGGCCGCTTCCATTCGGGTCTCGGTGCGCCCGACGGACATGGCCTGGTTCTGCAGGGGGCATTCGCCGCCCTTGTCGCAGATGGGGCAGTCCAGGGGGTGGTTGATCAGGAGGAACTCCATGATCCCCTCCTGGGCCCCTTTGGCGACTTCGCTGGTGTGCTGGGTCTTGACGACCATGCCCTCCATGGCCGTGGTGGTGCAGGAGGCGGCGGGCTTGGGCATGCCGCGTCCGTTGCCCATGTCGGGGACCTCGACCAGGCACTGGCGGCAGGCGCCGGCCGGTTCCAGGAGGGGGTGGTCGCAGAAGCGGGGGATCTCGATGCCGAGTTGCTCGGCGGCGCGGATCACCAGGGTGCCCTTGGGGACGGTGATCTCGACGCCGTCGATGGTGAACGTGACCTGCTCAGTCATGTCAGTGCGCTCCGATCAGTTCGGCGTCGAAGAGCGGGGGCTTGGTGCCCTCGATGTAATCGAGGTAGTCCTGCCGGAAGTACTTGAGCGACGAGGTGACGCATGAGGTCGCGCCGTCGCCGAGGCCGCAGAAGGCGCGGCCCAGGAGGTTCCCGCAGGCGTTCTCGAGGAGTTTGAGGTCGCTTTCGGCGCCTTCGCCGGACAGGATGCGCTCGTAGACGCGGACCATCCAGTAGTTGCCTTCGCGGCACGGCGTGCATTTGCCGCAGGATTCGTGCTGGTAGAACTTCAGCCACCGCCAGCACGAGAGCACCGGGCAGTCCTGGTCGGAGAAGACCATGATCGCGGTGGTGCCGAGGATCGATCCGGCCTTGGCGACGTTGTCGAAGTCCAGCGGAACGTCCAGGTGCTCGGCGGTCAGGAGCGGGGTCGAGGACCCGCCGGGTGTGAAGTACTTGAGTTCGTGGCCCTCTTGCATGCCGCCGGCGAGTTCGATCAGTTCGCTCAGGGTGGTGCCGAGGCGGCATTCGTACTGGCCGGGGTTGACCACGCGGCCGGAGAGGGAGTAGATCATGGTGCCGGCGGCGTTCTCGGATCCGAGGGACTTCCACCATTCGGCGCCGCCGAGGACGATGTGCGGGACGGCGGCGATGGTGCCGACGTTGTTGATGCAGGTGGGCTTCTGGTAGAGCCCGTGCGTGGCCGGGAACGGCGGCCGCAGCCGCGGCTGGCCCCGCAGTCCTTCGAGGGAGTCCAGAAGGGCCGTCTCCTCGCCGCAGATGTAGGCGCCGGCGCCGGAGTGGATGACGATGTCCAGGTCGAAGCCGGAGCCGAGGATGTCCTTGCCGAGGTATCCGGCGGCTTTGGCCTCGGCCACGGCGTGGCGCAGGCGGCGGGCGGCGTGGACGGCTTCGCCGCGCACGTACACGAACGCGCGGTCGGCCTTGATGGCGTAGGAGGCGATGGCGATGCCCTCGATGACCGAGTGCGGGTCGTTCATCATCAGCGGCAGGTCCTTGCAGGTGCCCGGTTCGCCTTCGTCGGCGTTGACGACCAGGTAGTGGTCGTTGCCGTCGTCGGGCACGAACTGCCATTTCATGCCGACCGGGAAGCCGGCGCCGCCGCGGCCGCGGTGGCCGGACTCCTTCATGAAGGCGATCAGGTCGGCCGGGTTGTGGCGCAGGGCTTTGCGGAGTGCCCGGTAGCCGTCGAGCTGTTCGTACACGTCGATCTTCCACGCGCCCGGGGACAGCCAGCGCTTGGTGACCACGGGCGTGAGCTTGGACAGTACGTCTTCGCGGGGGCGTCTCGGGTTCGGCACGGTTGCTCGACTCACTTCGCTTCCTCTTTTTCGACCAACGGCGCGTCCGGATCGAACTGCGGCGCGGTGATCCCGGCCTCGGCGGCGAGGCGGTTCCCGGCGAGGGTCGCCTCGCCTTGGGCGTCGCCTTCGAGCGCGGCCTCGCGCTCGTCGTCGAACCCGGCCAGTTGGACCGACGTCTCCTTGAGAGTGCACAGGGGCGCGCCTCGACTCGGGAACGGCCGCTTGCCCTCTTTGAGCTGGCGCACCAGGTCGACGGCGCCGGCCTCGTCCATGTTGTCGAAGAACTCGTAGTTGACCGTGACCACGGGCGCGTAGTCGCAGGCGGCGAGGCATTCGGCGTGTTCGAGCGTGATCTGGCCGTCGGCGGTGGTCTCGTCGTGGCCGACGTTGAGCTCGCCGGAGAGCTCGTCGAAGATCTTCTGCCCGCCCTTGGCGTGGCAGAGGGTGTTGGTGCACACGCTGACCAGCCAGTCGCCGGCCGGTTCGCGCTTGTACATCGTGTAGAAGGTCGAGACGGCCTGCACCTGGGCCTTGGTGATGTCCAGGGCCTCGGCGCAGAAGGCGATCCCGTCCTCGGAGACGTAGCCGTCGTGCGACTGCACCAGGTGCAGCAGCGGCAGCAGCGCCGACCGGGACCGGCCCTCGGGGTAGCGGGCAATGATCTCGGCCGCCTGCTGGTGGATCTTGTCCGGGTAGCTCACCGGTCGCAGCCTCCCATCACGGGGTCGAGCGAGGCGCCGCCGGCGATGACGTCGGCGAGCAGGCCGCCTTCGGCCAGGGCGGGCAGCGCCTGGAGATTCACGAAAGTCGGTTCTCGCATGTGGATGCGGAAGGGGCGGGTCCCGCCGTCGGAGACGGCGTGGACGCCGAATTCTCCCCGGGGCGCCTCGATCGCGGTGTAGACCTGTCCGGCCGGGACGCGGAAGCCCTCGGTGACGAGTTTGAAGTGGTGGATGAGGGCCTCCATCGACTGGCTCATGATGTGCCGGATGTGGTTGAGGCTGTTGCCCATGCCGTCGGCGCCGAGTGCGAGCTGGGCGGGCCAGGCGATCTTCTTGTCCTCGACCATGACCGGGCCGGGCTCGAGCCGGTCGAGGCCCTGCTCGATGATCCTCAGGCTCTCGCGGATTTCCTGGATCCGGATCAGGTAGCGGGCCCAGGCGTCGGCGCCGTTGTGGGTGGGAACCTCGAAGTCGTAGTCCTCGTAGCCGCAGTAGGGCATGGTCTTGCGCAGGTCCCAGGCGAGCCCGGCCGACCGGAGGACCGGTCCGGTGACGCCGAGGGCGAGGCATCCCGAGACGTCGAGGTAGCCGACGCCCTGCGTGCGTTCCTGCCAGATGGCGTTGCCGGTCAGCAGGTCGTCGTAGTCGTCCAGGGCCGTCGGCATGTACTCGATGAAGTCGCGGATCATGGCCACCGCGTCGTCGGGGATGTCCTGGGCGACGCCCCCGGGGCGGACGTAGGCCATGTTCATGCGCAGGCCCGAGACGGCCTCGAAGATGTCGAGGACCTTCTCGCGGTCCCTGAAGCCGTAGATCATCATCGACAGGGCCCCCAGCTCCATGCCCATGGTGGCGAGGGCGACCAGGTGACTGGAGATGCGGTTGAGCTCCATCATGATCACGCGGATCACGTTCGCGCGCTCGGGCACGGTCACGTCGAGCAGCCGCTCGACCGCCAGGCAGTACCCGACCTCGTTGAAGACCGGCGCGAGGTAGTCGGCGCGGGTGACGAACGTGGTGCCCTGCGTCCAGGTGCGGTATTCGAGGTTCTTCTCGATGCCGGTGTGGAGGTAGCCGACGACGGGGCGGACGGACCGGACGGTCTCGCCTTCGAGTTCGCACACCAGGCGGAGGACCCCGTGGGTGGAGGGGTGCTGGGGGCCGAGGTTGAGGATGATGCGTTCGTCGTTGAGCGGGTCGACCGAGGCGACCATCTCGTCCCAGTCGCCCCCGGTGACGGTGTAGACCCGGCCCTCGGTGGTCTCGCGCTCGGCGGCGTAGGCGTCCTCTGCCTCGAAGACGTCGTGCGGGTGGTCGGTGGCAGTCACTTGTAGGCCCTCCTCTCATCTGGAGGCGGAATATGCGCGCCTTTGTATTCGACGGAGATGCCGCCCAGCGGGTAGTCCTTGCGCTGGGGATGGCCCTCCCAGTCGTCGGGCATGAGGATGCGGGTCAGGTGGGGATGGCCGTCGAAGACGACGCCGAACATGTCGTAGGTCTCGCGCTCCTGCCAGTCGGCGGTCGGGTAGACGCCGGTGACGCTGGTGACGACGGGGTTGTCGGTCCCGACGGCGGTCTCCAGGCGCACCCGGCGCCGGTAGGTCATGGACGTCAGGTGGTAGACCACGTGGAGCCGGTGCTGGCGGCCCGGGTAGTCCACGCCCGAGACCGAGTTGCACAGCTCGAACTTGAGGCTCTCGTCGTCCCGCATGAGGCCGCAGACCTCGGCGGTCTTGTCGGGCGCGATGTGGAGGGTCAGCTCGTCGCGGTCGACGACGGCGGCTCGCACGATCTCGTCGCCGAGTCCTTCGCGGACTGCGGCGAGGATCTGGTCGAAGTAGCCGCCGAGCGGTTCGGGGGTGGCGATGACCTCGCCGCCGGTCGGCGTGGCGCGGACCAGGCCCCCGAACCCGGAGGTGTCGCCGGTGCCGGCGACGCCGAACAGGCCGCGGTCCTTCTCCATGCCGACGGGCTGGACTTCACCTTCGCTCACGGCTTGACCACCGCCTTCCTGATGCGGAGCTGCTCTTGGGTGCCGGCCTCGACCGCTTCGGTCCATTCCTTCTTGCGGCGCTTGTCGAAGCGGTAGGAGGAGGGCATCGAGCCGGGCTTGACGGCCGGTTCGGGCAGCTCGGCGAGGGCGGCGCGGCGCTTCTCCCCCAGCGGTTCGTGCTGGACCTTGTCGTGGAGCTTGAGGATGGCGTCGAGCAGCATCTCCGGGCGCGGCGGGCACCCGGGCAGGTACATGTCGACGGGCACGACATGGTCGACGCCCTGGACGATCGCGTAGTTGTTGAACATGCCGCCGCTGGTGGCGCACACGCCCATGGACAGCACCCACTTGGGGGCGGCCATCTGGTCGTAGATCTGGCGCAGGACCGGCGCCATCTTCTGGGACACGCGCCCTGCGACGATCATCAGGTCGGCCTGGCGGGGGGAGGCGCGGAAGACCTCCATGCCGAACCGGCCGGTGTCGTAGCGGGCCGCGCCGGTGGACATCATCTCGATCGCGCAGCAGGCCAGGCCGAACGTGGCCGGCCACATGGAGGCCTTGCGGGTCCAGTTGACGAGGGCCTCGACCGAGGTGAGGATGATGCCTTGGGGCAGTTTCTCTTCGATTCCCATCGCTAATCCCAGTCCAATCCGCCGCGACGCCATTCGTAGGCGTAGGCGACGAACAACGCTCCGATGAACATGACGACGGCCCAGAATCCGAAGATTCCGAGCACGTCGTGGTGGACCGCCCACGGCACCAGGAAGATGATCTCGATGTCGAAGACGATGAACAGCATCGCCGTCAGGTAGAACTTCACCGGGAACTTGGTGGGCCCGGAGGAGCTCGGGGCGGGCTCGATGCCGCTTTCGTAGGGGTCGGATTTGGCGCGGTTGCGCCGGAAGGGTCCGGCGATGCGCGAGGCGACGATGGAGACGAGCGCGAACCCGAGTCCGATCGCGAACATGACGATGACGGGCACATAGACTTCCATCGGCTCAAGCCCTCCTTCCGTCTAGGCTGGCGAGCCGGACTGGGGTCCGGCCCTGTCGGGGGGTGGCGATCCGGATCCCGTTGACGACCCTGTCGGCCAGGTCGCGCCCGGGGGTGTCGGTGAGGTTCGCCAGCAGTTTCAGCACGATCCGCATGAGCGGGCGGCTGCGCAGTCCGTACTCGGTGCACAGCCGCATGATGCGCGGGTTCCCGATGAGGTGGACGAAGATCTCGCCCATGCGGTAGTAGGAGCCCAGGTGCGCGTCCATCTGCGCGCCGTAGGCCCGCAGGCGGGCCTCGCGGCGGGGCGCGTTCGGCTGCCGCAGGGCCTCGGCGACGGCGCGGGCGGCGATCTCGCCGGCCTCGACGGCGTAGGCGATGCCCTCGCCGTTGAAGGGGTTGACCATGCCGCCGGAGTCGCCGACGAGGATCATGCCGCGGGTGTAGTGGGGGACGCGGTTGAAGCCCATGGGCAGGGCGGCGCCGCGGACCGGGCCGTCGGCGGCGGTCTCTTCGCGCAGGCCCCACTCTTCGGGGGTGGTGGCGAGCCAGTCGCGCAGCAGCGCCCGGTAGTCGGTCTTGCCGTAGCCGGTCGAGGAGTTGAGGACGCCGAGTCCGACGTTGACGCGGCCGTCGCCGAGGCCGAAGATCCAGCCGTAGCCGGGCTGGATGACCTCGGGCGCGTCGGCGGTCCGCAGCGACAGCCAGGACTCGAGGTAGGGGTCGTCGTGCTTGGCCTCGGATTCGTAGTAGCGGCGCACGGCCACGCCCATGGGGCGCTTCGGGTCGCGTTTGACGCCCAGGGCCAGGGCGAGGCGTCCGGAGACGCCGTCGGCGGCGATGACGACGGGGGCGCGGTAGCGGACGGTCCGGCCGTCGCGGCGGGCGCTGACGCCGGCCACGCGCCCGGCGAGGTCGAATTCGGGGGCGGTGACGTTGACGCCGGTCTGGAGGGAGGCGCCGGCCTCGACGGCCTTGGAGGCCAGGAGCTGGTCGAAGTCGGCCCGGGTGCGGGTGAGGCCGTAGTCGGGGAAGGAGTCCAGGACCGGCCAGTCGAGTTCGAGGACGCGGTCGTCGGCGACCACGCGCAGACCGCGGTTGCGGGTCCAGCCGGCCTCGGGCGAGGTGTCGACGCCCATCTTGAGCAGTCCCGCCACGGAGCGGGGGGTGAGGCCGTCGCCGCAGACCTTCTCTCGGGGGAAGGCGGTCTTCTCCAGCAGCAGGACGTCGAGTCCGCGGCGGGCCAGATGGTAGGCCGCCGCTGAACCACCGGGGCCGGCGCCGACGACGATGACGTCGGCGTCGGGCGTCACTGGCGTGGTCACAGGCGTCCTCTCAGACTGAGCCGATTCTCGGCGTCGCAAGCTCCGCCGGTACTGGGGCGGTGATCGTTCTTACCGGGCCACATCACTTGTGAAGCCATTCACAAGCATTTGTCCGCAGTCTAGATCTTCGCTAACCACCCACCGTCACTTAGGTCTGCCTAAGTTGCTGTTACGGGTGGTCACGAGGCGTACGGATGTGCCGTGACGGAACCGGAGGCACGGGTGGCGCACTCGCGGCGAATACACCGGTGAGTCCAGTGACGAAGCAGACATTCCGGAGCACCCGAACCTTCCGAACCAATGAAACGCTCTCGCAACAAAGGCGGCGGTGGCGAGGGCCACATTGGTTCAAATTTGAACCTTGGCGGAAATCTCGCTAAGGTCGGGAGTCAGAAGGTTCAAAGTTGAACCAATCCGAGTCTTCGGCGGCCGCGCCGCCGACACCTGAGCAATAGAGGTATGCAGCATGTCCGTCGAACCCGTCAAGGTCGCAGTCGTCTTCTACTCCTTCACCGGCAACGTCACCAAGCTGGCCCGCCACATCGCCGACTCCGCCGAGAAGGCCGGCGCCGAGGTCCGCCTGGTACGCGCCGCCGAGCTGGCGCCCCAGGAGGCCATCGATTCCAACCCGGCCGCGGTCGAGAACGCCAAGGCCATCGCCGAGCTCCCCGTGGCCACCGGCGACGACATCGTCTGGGCCGACGCGGTCATCATGGGCTCGCCCACCCGCTACGGCAACGTCGCCGCCCAGCTCAAGCAGTTCATCGACACCCTCGGCCCGCTGTGGTTCCAGGGCAAGCTGGCCGACAAGGTGTACTCGGGCTTCGCCGCCACCTCCGGCAAGCACGGCGGCAACGAGTCGACCATCCTGGCGCTCTACAACTCCTTCCACCACTTCGGCGGCATCATCGTGGCCCCCGGCTACGCCAACGAGGCCCTGTTCGCCAACGCCAGCCCGTACGGCGCGGCCCACTTCGGCTTCGACTCCGAGATCGACGAGACCGTGCTGACCGGTGCGGCCGCCCAGGCCGAGCGCGTGGTCGCCACCGCGGCCGCCCTCAAGGCCGGTCGCGCCTCCGTCGCGGCCTGACGCTTCGCAGCGGGCCCGGCCGATCCCCGACTCGGGGCGGGGATCGGCCGGGCCCGTTCGCGTCTACTGCTTGAGGCGCTCCAGCAGGCGGCCGGCGATCCGCCCGAGTTCGGCGGTCTCGCCCTCGTCGAGCTGGTCGAAGACCAGCTCGCGGACGAGGCGGACGTGCCCGGGGGCGGCCTCGGCGAGCCTGCGGCGGCCGCCGTCGGTCAGCCGCGCCAGGGTCGAGCGGCCGTCGGAGGGGCAGGCGAAGCGCTCGATGAGGCCCTCGTCCTCGAGGCGCTTGGCCACGTGGGACAGGCGCGAGAGGGAGCCGTTGCTCAGGAAGGCCAGGTCGCTCATGCGCATGGTCTGGTCCTCGGCGTGCTCCAGGTGGGCCAGGACGCCGAACTCGAAGTGGCTCATCCGCGCGTCGCGCCGCAGCTGCTCATCGAGCGCGACCGGCAGCCTCATGACCACGCCTATGAGACCCAGCCAGGTGGTCATCTCGTCGTCGTCGAGCCAGGGCGCCTCGTCATTCATCCCGCAAGCCTAGCGTCGCTAGTTGATTCCTCAAGCAAAACGAGTACTATTTAGTTGAAGCTTTAACTATCTGGAGGCCGCCATGCCCGCCGGAGCCGCCTTCGACTCCTTCCTCGAGACGACCGCGCCCCGCGCCGCCGAGCGGCGCGACTGGACCGACGCCGACGGTCCGCTGCCGGCGGTCTACCTCAGCCACGGCGCTCCGCCGCTGTTCGACGAGGCCGAGTGGATCGGGCAGCTTTTCGAGTGGGCCCAGCGGATGCCCCGGCCCAAGGGCGTCCTCATCGTCTCGGCCCACTGGGAGTCGGCCCCGCTCATGCTCTCGGCCCCCGCGGCGGGCACGCCGCTGGTCTACGACTTCGGCGGTTTCGACGCCCGCTACTACTCCATGAGATACGACACACCCGACGCGACGGCGATGGCGGACCGGGTGGCCGCGGCCATGCCGGACGCCGAGCCGCTGCACCGGCACCCGAGCCGCGGGCTCGACCACGGGGCGTGGGTGCCGCTGAAGGTGATGTACCCCGACGCCGACGTCCCGGTGCTCCAGCTGTCGATCCCCACCCACGACCCGGACCGGCTCATGGCCATCGGGGCGCGGCTGCGCCCGCTGCGCGAGGAGGGCTACCTCGTGATCGGCTCCGGCTTCATGACCCACGGGCTGCCCTACATCGACTGGCGCCGCCCCGAGCGGGTCCAGGGCTGGTCGGCCGACTTCGACGCCTGGGCCGCCGAGGCGATCGGCGCCGGCGACATCGCGACCCTGGCCGACTACGCCTCGGCCGCTCCCGGGATGCCGTACGCGCACCCGACGGTCGACCACTACATCCCGCTGTTCGTGACCTACGGCGCCGCCGCCGACCCCGAGGCTCCGGCCCGGACGGTCATCGACGGCTTCTGGCTCGGCCTGGCGAAGCGGTCCTTCAAACTGGACTGACTCGCTAGAGCGCGCGAGGTATTTCACAACCGATAGTCCGACATTCAAGTAAACAACCTCGCATGCATAGCCTCCGGACATGACGAGCAAATCTCTCATTTCCACCCGGCGGGGCCTCCTCGCCGGAGCCGGGGCCCTCGGTCTCGGCGCAGCACTGACCGCCTGCTCCGGCGAGGACTCCGGCGGAGCCGGAGCCTCCGAGACCACCGCACCCGCCGTGCCGGCCGGCCGGCCCGCCAACGCCGACGAGGCCTGGGACCTCCTGGTCGAGGGCAACGAGCGATGGGCCTCCGGCGAGCCGCTCCACCCCGGCGGCGAGCCCTCGCTGCGCGAGGAGCTCGTCGACGGCCAGGCGCCGTGGGCGATCGTCTTCGGCTGCGTCGACTCCCGCGTCTCGCCCCAGTACGTCTTCGACACCGGCAACGGCGACCTCATGACCGTCCGCACCGCCGGCAGCACCTTCGACCCCCTGATCGTCGAATCGGTCGGCTACGGCCCCAACGCGCTCGACACGCCGCTGGTGGTGGTCCTGGGCCACCAGCACTGCGGCGCGGTCACCCACGCCGCCGAGACCATCGGCGCCGGCGACGAGGACGGCGACCTGTTCGACCAGATCACCGAGGCGCTCCGGCCCGCGTACGAGGCCGTCGAGGGCACGACCGACGACAAGGAGGAGCTGATCGAGGCGATGATCCGCGCCAACGTCGCCTACACCGTCGAACAGCTCGCCCGGACCCCCGAGTTCGAGCCGCTGGTGGGCAACGGCACCGAGATCGTCGGCGCCTACTACTCGCTGGAGACCGGCGAGGTCGAGCGCCTCTGAACCGGACGGCCCTCCGCCGCTACCTGGAGTCTGGAGGGTGCTCCGGTCTTCAGGCCGGAGGGGATTCCAGGTCGATTGTCTGCCCGACGGTCCCGCGTCAGCGGGACTTGTCGTACCCGGGCGTTATGGTCGGTTCGTGCTCCTGCGGTACCGGTTCCGGCTTTATCCGACAGGCCCGCAACGCGCGGCCCTGGCCCGGAGCTTCGGCTGTGCCCGCGTGGTCTACAACGACGCGGTCGCGGCCCGGAAGCGAGCCCACGCCGACGGCAAGCCGTACCCGACGACGGCAGCACTGTCGAAGGCGCTGATCACCGAGGCGAAGCGGACCCCGGAGCGGGCGTGGCTGGCCGAGGTGTCGGCGGTGGTGTTGCAGCAGGCCCTGGCCGACGCCGACCGCGCCTGGCAGAATTTCTTCGACTCGTTGTCGGGCCAGCGGGCCGGACCGAGGATGAGCCCGCCGAGGTTCAAGCGCCGCTCGAACACCCAGTCGATCCGCTTCACGCGGAACGCCCGGTTCCGGGTGCTCGGCAGTGGCAAACTCAGGGTGCCGAAGATCGGCGATGTCAAGGTCGCCTGGTCGCGGGAGCTGCCGTCCGAGCCGACCTCGGTGACGGTGGTCAAGACGGCGACCGGAAAGTACTACGCCAGTTTCGTGGTGGCGCTCGACGGTGAGGCGACCCTGCCGCCGGTCGAGGACGAGACCGGTATCGACCTGGGCTTGAAGGACTTCGCGGTCCTCTCAGGCGGGAAGGTCATCGAGAACCCTCGGTTCTTCCGCAGGCTGGAGCGCAAACTCACCAAGGCGCAGCGGGTGCTGTCGCGCAAGCAGCGCGGCTCGGCCAACCGCGAGAAGGCCCGCGCCAGAGTGGCGCGGGTCCACGAGCAGATCAGACACCGCCGGGACGACTGGATCAACCAGCAGGTCGCGACCATAGTTGCCGAGAATCAAGGCATCTATGTCGAAGACCTGTCGGTGCGGGGCCTGGCCCGTGGCCGGGGAGCGAAGTCGATCCACGATGCCGCACTGGGGATGTTCACCGACCGGTTGGCGTCGAAGGCGGCACGGGCCGGGCGCACGTTCGCGAAGGTGGACCGGTACTTCCCGTCCACGCAGTTGTGCGCTGCCTGCGGTGTCCTCGCCGGCCCCAAGGGCCGGGAGGGCTTGCGGGTCCGTGAATGGGTGTGCCGGTGCGGGGCCGTCCACGACCGCGACCTGAACGCCGCCGTCAACATCCTTGAAGAAGGACGACGCATGGTCGCCGCCGGGCAGGCGGAGACGGTAAACGCCTCCGGAGGGCAGGTAAGACCAGGGACACCTGGCATCGCCCGAAACACCCGCCCAGCGGGACGGAACGAGGAACCCACCCGTACCCTGACCACGGTCAGCTAGCCGGGAATCGCCTTCCTGAAGGAAGGTGAGGATGTCAATTGAAGCCGCGGTGGAGGGCCACCGCGCCGCCGGCGAGGTTGCGCCAGGCGACCTTCCGGAAGCCGGCCGCGACGATCCGATCGGCGAACCCGGCCTGGTCGGGCCATTCCATGGTCGACTCGGCCAGGTACCGGTAGGCCTCGGCGTCGGAGGAGACCCTGGCGGCCACGCGCGGCAGCACGTGCTTGACGAACACGCCGTGCGCGGCGCGGTACGGCCGCCACACCGGCCTGGAGACCTCGCACAGCACCATGCGGCCGCCCGGTGCCAGGACCCGCAGGATCTCGGCCAGGCAGGCGTCGAGGTCGGCGACGTTGCGGATGAAGAACGAGCCGGTGACGGCGTTGAAGGCGTCGTCGGCGAACGGCAGGCGCAGCGCGTCGGCGGCCACCAGCGGGACCTGGCGGTCCCGGTGGGCCCTGAGCATGCCGAGCGAGAGGTCGGCGCCGACGACGTCGGCCCCGGACCTGGCCAGCTCGGCGGTCGAGACGCCGGTGCCGGCGCCGAGGTCGAGGCAGCGCTCGCCGGGCTGGAGGCTGAGGGCCTCGCGGGTGGCCCGGCGCCAGCGCCGGTCCTGCCCGGCGACCATCAGGGTGTTGGTGCGGTCGTATCGGGGCGCGACCCGGTCGAACATCGCCGCGATGCGCCCGGGCTCCTTACGCGGTGTATGCGGTTCATTCGCCTGGCTCACCCGCTCAGCCTCGCACACCGGTCACGAACAATCCGCCGGAGCCCTGTGGTTGTGGGCCCCGGCGGATCAAGGGGTTAGCGGGCAGGCGCTGGTAGCGCCTCACGCGGGCCTGAGGGAGCGGGGGAGGAAGGGGCCCGGCGCGTCGCCCGTGGGAAAGGTTCGGAAGATACTCGGACCGGTTCGGGAGGAAATACGATGCGTGACGGCTCTGCTGGTCGTCATGTGCACCTCTCCTCCGCGTCGTCGAGTGGTTCGGCCGCGGGCCGCCGCGGACGAGTCGTGGAGATCACCGCGTGCGGCCTGCGCTACACCGACCACACTGACGTATGGCGGGGTGTGATGTCGATCTATGAAACCGAACCGTTATCCCACGTAACCCAAGCGATAACTAGCGCGTGTGCGCTGTCATATTTCGGCTGGCAGAACGCTGGTTCGGCCCGATGAGGGGGGTTCTGTCGGAGTTTGGGCCGGTCGGCGGGGCGCGCGTACACACACAAACGCGCACCCCGCCGTCTCCAGGGGATAAACGGGGAATTCCCCGTCGGGGAAAAGATTCGGCGGCCTCGCGGCCCCATCACTATTGCGGACGGTGCCGCGGGGAGACAAGCAGTGAGACCGAACCGTTATCGAAACTCAATGCTCGATCAGCCGCCCGGCCACGACGGTGGCCTTGCAGTTGCCGGCCGCGGAGCCGACCAGCGCGGCGTACGGGTTCTTGTCGGTGTCGACGTCGAAGACGGCCAGGTCGGCGCGGGCGCCGGCCTTGATCGCGCCGATGTCGGTGCGGCCGAGCGCGGCCGCCCCGCCCTCGGTGGCGGCGCGGAAGAGCCATTCGTTGAGCCCCTCGCCGTCGTCGCCCTGGGCGAGCGCGAGCCTGCGCAGCACCGGCAGTTCGGCGGCGACGTCGAGGTCGGGCGCCGAGGCCCGGGAGTCGGTGCCGACCGCGACGGGGTTGCCTTCGGCGCGATGGGCGGCCACCGGCGGCTCCCCGGACTCGAGGCGGGCGTTGGAGCGGGCGCACAGGGCGACCGCGGTGCCCTTCTCGCGCAGCAGGGCCCGGTCGTCCTTGTCGAGGTGGACGCCGTGGGCGACGTGGACGTCGCCGCCCAGCAGGTCCAGTTTGCCCATTTCGGCGGCCGGGGAGTGCCCGGCGCCGCCGTCGCCGAGCTGGAGCTTGAGCCCCATGCGGCGGTTCATGAACGCGAACGGCCCGGCGCCGCCGCGCACGAACATTTCCTCGTGCCCGGTCTCGGCCAGGTGCGGGTGGAGGCGGATGTCGAGGGTGCGGGCGTGCTCGACCAGGGCCTTGATGACGCCGGTGCCGAGCGTGTAGAGGGTGTGCGGGCTGATGCCGACGGCGATCGCGGAGTTGTTGACCGCGCGGTTCTCGGTGACGACCTCCCGCCAGGGGCCGCGGCGCTCGTCCCAGGAGTCGTCGTCGATGAAGCAGGCCTCCCAGTAGGCGATCCCCGCCAGGTCGGAGGCCAGGAGCGGTTCGAAGGCCGCCGCGGGGGTGACCACGTCGGCCACGGCGGTCACTCCCGCGCGCAGCGACTGGTCGATGCCCGACCGGGTGGCGGCCTTCCACTCCTCATCGGTGTTGGCGGGGTTGCGGCGGGCGAATTCCTGGATCCACTCGAAGAATTCCTTCTCGCCTTCGTGCATGTCGGCGTAGCCGGTGTAGCACAGGTGCGTGTGGGCGTTGACCAGACCGGGGGTCATGACGCCGTCGAACTCGGTGGTGGCCTCGGCCTCGGGGGCGTCGTCGGCGGGGCCGACGTAGGCGATGCGCCCCTGGTCGACCCCGACGGCGCCCTCGCGGATGATCTCGCCCGCAATGGGGACGACCACGGGGGCTGTGTAGACGTGCATGACCGAAGCTTACCCAGGGTCCTAGGCGGACTCTCGCAGCCGCCGGTAGGCCGGGCGGACGATCTGGTCGATGCGGCGGCGGCGCTCGGGGTAGGGGCTGAAGGCGGCCTCCATCGCGTTCACGGTCACCGTCTCGATCTCGTCCCAGCCCCAGCCGAACGCCTTCGAGAGCAGCGCGAACTCGCGGGAGGCGCTGGTGCGGCTCATCAGGCGGTTGTCGTTGTTGACCGTGACGCGGAAGTCCAGGTCGAAGAACGTCTGGATCGGGTGGCCCTCGATCGAGGAGGCGGCGCCGGTCTGGAGGTTGGATGAGGGGCACACCTCCAGGGCGATGCGCCGGTCCCGGACCCATTCGGCCAGGCGGCCGAGGCGGGGGCGGAGCATGCCGTCGACGTCGGTCTCCCATTCGAGGTCCTCGTCGAGCCTGACGCCGTGGCCGAGGCGGAGGGTGCCGCACTGCTGGACGGCCTGCCAGACCGACTCCTTCCCCACCGACTCCCCGGCGTGGATGGTGAACGGCATGGACTCGGCCCGCAGGTGGTCGAAGGCGGCCTTGTGGCGGCTGGCCGGGAACCCGATCTCGGCTCCGGCGATGTCGAAGCCGACCACGCCCTTGTCGCGGTACTTGACCGCCAGCTGCGCCGCCTCCATCACGCGGTCGGCGTGGCGCATCCCGCACAGGATGGTGCCGGTCTCGATGGTGTGGCCGGCCGCCCGGGCCAGGCGCTCGCCCTCTTCGAGTCCGTCCTGGGTGGCCTCGACGACCTCCTCGAGGCTCATGCCTCCGGCCTGCTGCTGCTCGGGGGCGTAGCGGAGTTCGGCGTAGACGACGCCGTCGGCGGCCAGGTCCTGGACCGCTTCGGCGGCGACGCGGGAGCAGTGCTCGGGCTTCTGGAGGACGGCGACGGTGTGCGCGAAGGTTTCCAGGTAGCGTTCGAGGGTGCCGGAGCTGGCCGCGTCGAAGAACCATTCGCCCAGCTCGCCGGCTTCGGTCCGGGGCAGCCGGTAGCCGATCTCGTCGGCGATGTCGATGATCGTCTGGGGGCGCAGGCCGCCGTCGAGGTGCTCGTGGAGCACGGCCTTCGGGGCGGAGCGGATCTGTTCGGTGGTCAGCGGTCCGGAATTCATCCCACGAATCCTAGTCGTCTAGGAAAGCGGACCTGACTCACATGCGGACCTCGTCCCCGACGCGTCGGACACGCGGAGTCTTTCGGGTTCCGGCCCGGGCCCGGGCGGACCGGCGACTCACATCCTGACTTCGTCCCAGTGCGCGGGGCGCTCCTCGGCGAAGACCACGGCCCACTCCAGGGCCCAGCGGCGGTGCCACACCAGGTTGTCGTCGACGCCGCTCGGCAGCGCCCTCCCGGAGCGCCGGGCCTGGTCGCAGATCCAGTCGAGGCAGTAGTAGAGATCGAACATCTCGGCGACGACGGCCGAGTCGCGGGTGGGGGTCAGGCGGCGGTCGCGCCAGTCGCCGAAGCTCTCGGGGGCGCGCAGGTCCGGCAGCAGCTCGGGCAGGTCCTCGCTGCACTCGGCGCCGGGGTCGAGGTGGTCGGCCAGGCCCAGGAGCCAGGTGACGGCGTAGAGGCTTTCGAGCTGGTCGGCGTAGCGGGTGCGCTCGCCCCTGCCGCAGGCGATGAACCCCCATTCGTCGGGGGTGAGGTGGTCCAGGACGTGGGCGTCGAGGAGCCAGCGCATGGCCAGTTCCTCGGGCATGCCGAAGACGCGGGCCTGGACGATGTTGAGGATCGCCGCGCGGGCCTCGAGGTGGATGCGCGGGCGCAGTTTCGGCATCTGCCGCTGGGGGAAGGGCATCGGGAAGTCCGCGGGCGGGGCGGGTATGCCGAGGGCACTCAGGCCGTCCACTGTACGCAGTCTCACGGAGCGCGGGTCTGAGATCAGCGACGGCATGACGGCTCCCTACACCACTAAGGGTTCACCTGACGGGGTGGTCACATGACACGGAGGGGTGGTTTTGAAAGACTGTAGCGTCCGACACACGGCCGAGTCAATCGGCCCCTCGTCATATTCCTGCCGTCACCGCCGTCATCTCATCGGGGTTGCACAGGAGTTTCGCAGGGTGTTCGGCCGGTCCCCTGTGGCCGGGCCTGCGCGGGAACGAAGCAGGGCCGGGGCGAGTGCCCCGGCCCTGCTCAGCGTGTTCCGGCGGCTACTCGACGCAGAGGAGCGCGGAGGTGCGGCCGAACAGGTCGGTCAGTTCGTAGTAGACGGTCTCACCGCATTCGGTCGCGGCCGCTTCGAGGTCGGCGGCGGCGTGCTCGGTCAGTTCCAGCTCGACGACGTCGGCCACGGAGTAGTCGGCCAGTTCGGAGTCGCACGGCACGGTGGACCAGGTGGCGTCGGCGCTCGAGAAGCAGTCGCCGGCGGCGGGGACGACGGCGGTGCGGCCCTCCTCGTCGGGCTCGGCGATCGCCTCGACGCAGAACAGGTAGTCGACTTCACCGGAGACCTGGTCGTAGATCATGTTCCAGTCGGTGAGGGGCTTGCCCGGCAGGAAGGCGCCGACTTCTTCGCCGCAGAGGTCGAAGGCCGGCTGGTAGTCGGTCAGGTCGCCGGCCGCGGCGGTGGCGTCGGTGTCGCCGTCGATGGCGGTGATGGACCAGTACGCCTCGGGGTCGGAGCAGTCGATGGTGAACACATCGGGGTCCTCGCTGAGGACTTCCTGGGGCAGGCAGTCGCCGGAGGCGGCTTCGGCGGCGGCGTCGACCTGGTCGCCGCTGACTTCGGATTCGGCGTCGGTCGAGTCTTCCTCGAGGAGGCCGCATCCGGTGAGCGCGGCCGCGGCCAGCGCGATGGCGCCGAGGGATAGGAATCGTTTCATGGTCTCTTTCGATTGTTGGACGGGGCGCGCCGTGCGGGCCGGCAGGGCGCATCGAGCTTCTCGACTCTAGAGGGCGCCCGCCACAGCCGGGACCGGGCACGACCGCCCTGACGTCGCCGCACGAGCGGCGGCAGCGACGAAACCGGACAGAAATGGCGGAGATCACCTTTCACCGAGGTGGGCGAGAAGCGCGACGGGAAGCGCGCACCGGCGGAGTCCACATTCGCCGCTCGGGGCCGGATTCGGTGGAAATTCGCCCGAGTCGGACAACCTCGGCGGTGCGCGCTGCGTCCTATGAGGGCCGGGGTCGGCCGATTCCGGTCATACCTCACACCTGAAAGGGCGGACACATGTCGAGAACGGCGCGACGAGATCTCAAGGGGCGCAGGGCCGTGGCCGCTGCCGCGGCGGTGCTGGCGGCGGGAGCGGTCTATCCGGGCCAAGCGGCGTCGGCCGAGGAGGCCCAGGATGCGGCCGCCGAGTGCGTGATGACCACGCTGCCGATCCCCGAAGGCACGTCGTTCACCTTCACCACGGCCGCGAGCGACGACGGCTCGATCGTGGCCTACCGGACGTATCCGGCCGACCCGAACTCCGACTTCGCGCGCCCGCTGCGGCTCTACCAGGACGGGGAGGTCACCGACATCCCGGTGCCCGGCGCGGATCAGAGCGTCGGCGGGGTCAACTCCGAGGGGACGGCCGTCGGCTTCTCGTTCATCGACGGGGTGCAGATCCCGTTCGTGTGGACCGAGGGGAAGCTCGAAAAGCTCGACGCGGGCGAGGGCGGCGGCGACGCCCGCGACGTCAACGAGGCCGGGGACATCGTCGGCAGTCGCGGCGACTACCCGTCCGTTCCGGTCCTGTGGCCGGCCGGCGAGTCCGAGCCGGTGGACCTGCCGCTTCCGAAGGGGGCCCTGTCGGGCACGGCCACCTCGATCGACGAGGACGGCACGATCGTCGGCTACTACGAGGACGCCTTGAACGGCAACTACAGGCCATACGTCTGGGACGCGGACGGCGAGGGGGCCGCGCTGCCGATGCCCGACGGGATCGAGCCGGGCACGGCCCACTCCTACCCGAAGGAGATCGACGAGGGCTGGGTGGTCGGCTACCTCCGGGCGCCCGAGACCGACGGTTCGGTCGGCATTCTCTGGAACCTCGACGAGGGCACCGCCGAGACGGTCAAGCTCGACACGACCGGGTCGGTCAATCCCGACGGATGGGTCTCGGGGAGCGTCGATCCCTACGCGGCCGTGGTCACCGACTCCGACCGCTTCAAACTGCCCGGCGCGGTCGACCCGGACGACAACTGGTTCGGCGACCAGGGCACCAGCATCAGCGACGACGGCACCCAAGTCGCCGGCAACGTCTTCGCCGGTGAGAACGAGTACGGCCACGTGCTCAACGCGGTCGTCTGGAACTGCCGGAAGTGAACGGCCGGCCCTCGGCGGCATCGCCGCCGGGGGCCGAGCGGTGGGCGGCGTCGGCCGGGTAGAAAGGTGCGGTGAACTCCACTCGCGTCATCGGCGGCCGGTACGAACTCGCGCGGCCGGTCGGTTCCGGCGGCATGGGTCGGGTCTGGCAGGGCGTCGACGACCGCCTGGACCGCGAGGTCGCGGTCAAGGTCGTCAAGGCCGACCTGCTCGACGGGCCCGACCGCGAGGAGGCGATCGGCCGGTTCCGCCGTGAAGCGCGCGTCACCGCCCGCATCGCGCATCCGGGCGTCCCGGCGATCTTCGACGCCGGTCTCGAGGCCGACACCGGCGAGTTGTACCTGGTCATGGAGTACCTGCCGGGGCTGAGCCTGCGCGACCTGCTCGACGAGGCCGCGTCGCCGCTGCCGGTGGACTGGACGGTCGCGATCGGCGCGCAGTTGGCGTCGGTGCTGGCAGCGGCGCACCGGTCCGGGGTGGTGCACCGGGACCTCAAGCCCGCCAACATCATCGTCGGCCTCGACGGCCTGGTGAACGTCGTCGACTTCGGGATCGCGGCGGTGCTGGAGACCGGGGCGTCCCGGTTGACGGCCACCGGCGACAAGCCCGGGACGCTCAACTACATGGCGCCCGAGCAGATCCGGGGACGCCCGGCGGGCCCGGAGACCGACCTGTACGCGCTGGGGGCGCTACTGTTCGAGATCGCGACCGGGCGGCGCCTGTTCGCCGAGCGCGGCTCGGGCTACGAGGTGCAGACCGCGCACTTGAACGAGCGGCCCGATCCGGTGCGCCGCCACCGGTCCGAGCTGCCGCCCGAATTGGACGGCCTGGTCTCCCGCCTGCTGCGCAAGGACCCGGCCGAGCGGCCCGGCGACGCCGCCGAGGTGTACGCCTCGCTGGCGGGTCTGCTGGCCCGCGTCCCGGTCTCGGGCGAGCGCGCGGGCGATTCGGGCGACCCGACCTGGCCGTTCCGGGCGCCGCTGGCGCCGCCGGAGGCGGCCGCTCGGATCGCCGCGGCGGCCCCGGCCGCCCCTGCCGGGGCCGATGCGGGCCGGGTGGCCGAGGCCGAGCGGACCCTGGAGGCCGGGGACGCCTCTGCGGCGCTGTCGGCGTTCCGGTCCCTGGCGGCCGATCTGGAGGCGTCCGATCCGGCGCGGGCGCTGCACTGCCAGATGAGGGCGGCCCAATGCCTCGCCTCGCTCGGAAGAGCGTCGGCGGCGCTGACCGGACTGGGCAGCGTGGTCGAGCGGCAGCGGCGCCTGCTGGGGGCCGGGGACCGCCGGACGCTGCGCAGCAGGCGGGTCGCGGTGGACATGCTCGCCTCGCTCGGGCGGGGGCCCGAGGCGCACCGGGAACTGGCCGCCGTCGCACGCGACATGGCCGCGTCGTTGGGCCCGAACGACACCGATACGATCGAGGCCGACCGGCTGCTCCGATCCTGGTCGGCTCCCTCGCAGGCTGCCCCGGGGCGGCCGACGCAGTCCCCGCCTGCCCCTGGGAGTCCAGTTATCAGATGACCGCCCCCGGTCCACTTGCCCCGCAACGCAATCGCTCCAGAGCCCTCACCGAGGTGGGCACCGTCCTGTGGGCGCTGCTGCCGCTGCTGACGTGCGGATTCGGCGCTCCGATCTCGTTGGGCATCGCGCTGGCGAAGCGTCGCAGCGCCCTGACGCTCGTCGCGCTGATCGTCCACGGTGCCCTCCTGGTCGCCGCCTTCGGGGTCGCCGGCGAGTTCGGCCGGACGCCTCCGCTGTGGGCCGACGTCGTCTTCTATGTGGGTGTGTTCTTCCCCGCGATCGTGGCCACGCTGCACCTGTTCGTGATCCGGGGCCAGGTGTGGGCGCTGTATCCGCCCGCCGATCGGGTGCCGGTGGCGCGGGAGGCCGGGGCGGAGGCGGTCGACCGGGCGCGGCGCCTGCGGGAGCAGGCCCGCCGGACGGCCGCGGCCGATCCGATGCTGGCCAAGCGGCTGGCGATCGGGCGGCCGGACCTGCCCCGGCAGTTCGACGACGGGGGTCTGGTCGACATCAACCACGCGCCGCCGCAGGTGCTGACCTCGCTGCCGGGTGTCACGCCGGAGGGCGCGCGGCAGATCCGCGAGCGGGTGGAGCTGGTCGGGCCGTTCACCAGCCTGGGCGAGGTGCTGCTGGTGGTCGAGATCAGCCCGGCTTTCGAGCACCACCTGAACGAGTACGCGATCTTCATCCCTTAGGGAGGAAAGGGAGGGCGCGGGTTCCGCCCCTGGACCTCCGCGCCCTCCGGTCCGGATTCGCCGCTCTCTAGGCGATTTCGAGGTAGACCCGGTTGTCGTCGTCGATCGACCAGATGTCCTCGATGTAGATGAGGGCGCCGTCGGCGTCGGCCGAGGGGATCTCGGCGCATTCGTTGCCGGAGGCGTCGGCGCCGTTGGCGACCTCGGAGCTGTCGATGAGGTCGTCGGGGATGACGTTGGGGCAATCGTCGTAGTAGGTGCCGCCGGCGAAGACGCCGATGGTGAGGTCGAGCCAGAGGGTCCCGGTCTCGTCGCCGTTGTAGGTGCCCTCGACGGCGTACATCGCGAACTGGTTGCCGTCGGCGGGCTCCTCGTTGAACTCGTTCTCGGCGAGGACGGCCTCGGTCGCGTCGAGTTCCACGTCGGAGACGGTGATGGTCCAGTCGCCGACCTCGACCTCGGTGCCGGCCGGGAGCGGGGAGTCCGGGCTGGTGCCGTCGGCGGCGGTCTCCTCGGCCGCCTCCGAGGTCTCGGTGTCGCCGCCGCTGTCGGAGCCGGCTTCGGAGTCGCAGGCGGCCAGGCCGAACCCGAGCAGTCCGACGGCGCCGATCATCGCGAGCTTCTTGACGTCGATACTCATGATGCTTCTCCTCGTGATTGGATGTTCAATACGAAATTATTGTGAACTCACTTCACGAGCATAGTGTGTTGTGTCGAGGTTCAGCAACCGGGGGTGCGTTACGATTCGGTCAACACGGAACAGGGGAGCGCATGAGCGACGAGACCATCACCTTGACCGACCTGGCACGCCTCGCGGGCGTCGGACGCAACGCCGTCAGCAACTGGCGCCGCCGGGAGCCCGACTTCCCCGATCCGGTGGACCAGGGCTCGCGCCGCCCGCGGTTCCGCCTGGCCGAGATCGAGCGCTGGGCCGCCCAGCACGACCGCCCGCTGGGTATCACCGCCGCCGACCGCCTCTGGTTCTCCCTCCAGAGCACCCTCAGCCCGGAGAAGGCGATCGAGGCGATCGGCGCGGCGCTGTCGGACTCCGGCACCGGCCTGGGCGAGGCCGTGGCGGAGCTGACCGAGACCGCCGCCCCCGCCGAAGTGTTCGAGTTCTTCGTCGAGCGCGCCCGCGAGGCGTCCGGGGCGGGGCACCGGCCGGGCCTGGCGGCGCTGGCCGAGGTCGCCGCCGCCTGCGCCGCCACCGGCCGGTCCCTGACGGTCCACGACCCGGCCTGCGAGGACGGGGACCTGCTGCTCGAGCTCGCCGGGAAGGCGACCGACCTCCAGGAGGTCACCGGCAAGGACCTCTCACAGGCCCGGGCCGCGCTCTGCGCCCGGCGGCTGCGGCTGGCCCTGCCGGACGCCCGCGTCGCCGCCGAGGCCGGCGACTCCCTGCTCGACCCGCTGGGGACGCGCCGCTACGACCTGGTGGTGTGCGACCCGCCGTTCAACGTCAAGGACTCCGGCCACGAACGGCTCCCCTCCGGCGACGACGCGCGCCTGGCCTACGGGACGCCCCCGCGCACCGAGCCCGAGCTGGCGTGGGCGCTGCACTGCCTCGCACTGCTGGCGCCCGGGGGCGTCGCCGCCGTCCGGATGCCCGCGGCCGTGGCCCACCGGCGCTCGGGACGCCGCATCCGCTCCGAGCTGCTGCGCTGGGGCTCGCTGCGGGCCGTGGTGGACCACCCCGATTCCAAGGCCCACATCTGGGTCCTGGTCCCGCGCGGGGAGAGCAGCCGGCTCCTGGTCTCGACCGGCGGCGACTTCGCCGCGACCTGGCTCGCCCTCGAGTCCGATCCGGAGGCCGACCTCGCCACGCCCCACTCGGCCACGGTCCCGCTGATGCGCCTGTGGGACGAGGACGTCGACCTCTCGCCGGCGTCCTATCTGGCCGCCTCCGAGACCAGCGCGGACGATCTGGCCGCGACTGCCGAGGCGCTCGCGGCCTCCCTGGAGTCGCTGGCGGCCCCGCTGCCGCGCTTCACCTCCGGCGCGGGCGGGTCGGGGCCGGAGGCGAGCCTGGCCGAGCTCGAGCGCGACGGCCTGGTCGAGATCCGCGCCGGGGCGGCAAAGGGCGAGGGAGTGATCGTCGACCCGGCCGGGGAGCGCACCGTCAGGCTCGGCCCCCTCGACTCCGCCGACGATTCACAGTGGATCGTCCGATGCGTCGACCCGGCCTTCGAGCCGGCCTGGATCGCGGCCGTGCTGGCCGCCCGACTTCCCACGGCCGCGAAGCAGAGCGCGACCGGCTCGCGGCGGCGGATCCTCGCGGTCAAGGTCCCGCGCCTGACCGCCGCCGAGCAGCGCCGCCGCGGCCGGGCGTTCGCCGAGGTCCTCGCCGTCCGCGACCGCCTCGACCGGGCCCGCGACCTCGCCGATGACCTGGCCGAGCACGCCGCGGCAGGACTGGCGAGCGGGTCGGCCGCGGTGGCCGAGTAGTGGGACCGGTGTTGCAGGGATCTCATTGATCAAGTTATATTGCCTTTGTTTAGACATACCGACAAAGTCATACGGGCCTTTCGACGACCGGCACTCGACGACCCCCGCAACTCCTTGAAAGGCGTCGACATGGGCGAAGACCGCGCTGCACGGACGTTCAACCTCAACCGCAGAACCCTCCTCCGGTCCGCGTCGGCCGCGGCCGTGGTCGCCGGGGCGGCCGGATGCGCCGAACTCGACGAATCCGGCGACGGCACCGCCGCGGGCACCGACGAACTGGCCGACCTGCTGCCGAAGAACATCCCCTACGAGGCCGGACTCGAACCCGACCTGCCCGGCTCGGCCGACGGCACCGTCTCGCCCGGCTTCCTCGCCCGGCCCGCCGAGGTGACCGAGGCGGTCACCGAGGCCCCGATGACCACCGGCGAGGAGATCACCGCGATCACTCCCCTGTGGAATCCGACCCCGCCGGGCCTGCCCGACAACTCCTACTTCACCGCGGTCAACGAGGCCCTCGGCGGAACCGTCAGGTTCAACATCGCCGACGGCAACAACTACACCGAGAAGATCACCACGACCCTGGCCAGCGGGGACGTGCCGGACATGTTCCAGATCCCCGGCTGGGAGATCATCAAGCTCTCCGACTTCACCGAGGCGGCCAAGGAGCTGTTCGCCGACCTGTCCCCCTACATCGCCGGCGACAAGGTCGCCGACTACCCGCTGCTGGCCAACTACCCCACCGACGCCTGGGCCATGGGCGTCTTCGGCGGGACGCTCCTGGGCGTGCCCTGGGAGCGGGAGCCGTACGAGATCGGCATGTTCGCCCGCCTGGACACCCTCGAGGGCATGGACCTGGCCATGCCCACCAACCTGCAAGAACTCCTCGAGCGCGCCGAGGAGGTCAACGACCCCGCGGCGAACCGGTGGGCCATCGGCAGCATCGACGAGGCCGTCCAGCAGGCGATGGGCGCGCCGACACTGTGGCGCGTCGAGGGCGGCGAGCTGGTCCACAAGTTCGAGACCGAGGAGTTCGCCGCCGCCATCGAGTACATCCGCGGCCTGTTCGAGAAGGACCTGGTGCACCCGGACTACGTGGCCGACAAGTTCACCAACGCCAAGGAGCTCATCGGCTCGGGCCAGGCGGTCTTCTACGAGGACGGCCTCGGGGCCTGGCACGAGATGCAGGGCACCTACGCCGGCGTCGAGGGATTCCAGCTGTGGCCGCTCGACCCGATGGCCCCGGACGCGGACGGAACGCCCTTCATGTGGCGCGGCGACCCTGCCGGGATGTTCACCTTCATCAGGAAGGACCTGTCCGAGGAGCGCGTCGAGGAGTGCCTGCGCGTGGCGAACTGGTGCTCGGCCCCGTTCGGCACCAGGGAATGGGACCTGGTCTGGGACGGCGTCGAAGGCGTCCACTTCGAAGTGGACGACGATGGCGTGCCGCAGCGGACCGAACTGGGCCAGACCGAGGTCGCCAACACCTACCTGTTCCTCTCGGGCCGCTCGAACGCGAACTTCAAATTCCAGTACTCGGGGCTGGTCGAGGGCTACCACGCCTGGCAGGAGAAGGCCGCGCAGTACCTCGACGACCACCCCTTCCAGGGGCTGCGCGTGGAGATGCCCTCGGACATGGCCGCCGAGAACGAGCCCATGAAGGACATGTACCACGAGATCTACCGCGGCCAGCGCGACATGTCCGAATGGGAGGGAATGGTCGCCGACTGGCGAGAGAAGGCCGGCGACGCCGCGCGCGAGTACTACACCGAAGTGGCCGAAGAGAACGGCCGCCTGTGACCGCCGGAACGAAGCCCTCCCCGGCGCCCGCGGCCGGGGAGGCGGCCGCCCCGGCCCGCCGGACGCAGCCCAAGCCGCGGCCGCACTGGAGGCTGCGGCTGCGCCACGACTGGCCGCTGCTGGTCATGGCGCTGCCGATGATGATCCTGGTGTGGGGGTTCTGGTGGATCCCGTCCCTGGGCAACGTGATCGCCTTCCAGGACTACAAGCCCTACACCGGCGGGGTCTTCGGCTCCCGGATCGTCGGCTTCACCCACTTCCAGGCCCTGTTCGGCGACCCCGAGTTCCTCCGGGCGCTCACCAACACGCTGTCGATAACGGCCTTCCAGCTGGTGTTCTACTTCCCGATTCCGATCATGCTGGCGCTGCTGATGCACTCGCTCGCCTCCGAGCGGCTGCGGTCGATGCTCCAGAGCGTGGTGTACCTGCCCTACTTCTTCTCCTGGGTGCTGGTCATCGCGATCTTCCAGCAGATGGTCGGCGGGGCGGGCCTGCTCAGCCAGCTGCTGCGCCGCAACGGCTTCGAGGGCCTGGACTGGATGACCAATTCGGACACGTTCATCCTGCTGGTGACCTCCCAGGCGATCTGGAAGGACGCCGGGTTCGGGGCGATCATCTTCCTGGCGGCGCTGGCCGCCATCAGCCCCGCGCTCTATGAGGCGGCCGCCGTGGACGGCGCCGGACGGTGGCGGCGGCTGTGGCACATCACGCTGCCGGGCCTGCGTCCGGTGATCGTCCTGCTGCTGATCCTGCGCCTCGGCGACGCGCTGAACGTGGGATTCGAGCAGTTCTTCCTCCAGCGCAGCGCGGTCGGTTCGCAGGCGTCGGAGGTGTTCGACACGTTCGTGTACTACAGCGGCATCCGCGTGGGCGACTTCGACTACGGGGCCGCCGCGGGCCTGTTCAAGGGCGTGGTCGGCCTGGTCCTGATCCTGGCGGCCAACAAGGTCGCCCACATGCTCGGCGAGCGAGGAGTGTATTCGAGGTCATGAATCGAGCCGCTTGGGAAGAGAAACCGACCGCGGCCGGCCGGGCCGGCAAGGCGCTGAGCATCGCGGTCATCATGCTGCTGATCCTGTTCCCGCTGTATACGATCGCGCTGACGAGCCTGTCGAGCGCCGAGACCGTGCAGCGAGTCGGCGGCCTGGTCGTGTGGCCCTCGGACGGGGTCAGCTTCGACGCCTACGAGCAGATGTTCCGCAACCCGGTCGTCCTGGACGCGCTCGTGGTGTCGCTGGGCGTCACCGCGTTCGGGACGCTGCTGAGCGTCCTGGTCTCGATCCTGGGCGCCTACTCGCTGTCCCGGCCCGGGTCGCTCGGCCACAAGACAATCCTGTTCTCGGTGCTGCTGATGTTCGTGATCTTCCCCGGGCTGATCCCCGTCTACCTGTGGGTGAGCGCGCTGGGGCTGCGGGACAACTACCTGGCCATCATCCTGCCGATGGCGGTCTCGGCGTTCAACGTGGTGGTCCTGCGCGCCTTCTTCATGAACATCCCGCAGGAGCTGTTCGACTCGGCCCGGATCGACGGCGCCGGGGAGTTCCGCATCCTATGGCGGATCGTCGCGCCGCTGTCCAAGGCGCCGATCGCGGTGGTGACGCTGTTCTACGCGGTGGCGTACTGGAACAACTGGTTCAACGCGTTCCTGTACCTCGACGACACCTCGAAGTGGCCGCTGGCGTTGGTGCTGCGCACCTACGTGGTCGAGTCGGCCCCGCTCCCCCAGGCCTCGGGCCTGGAGTCGGCCCCGCCGACCCTGGCGGTCAAGATGGCGATCGTGGTCGTCGCGATCGTCCCGGCACTGATCATCTACCCGTTCGTGCAGAAGCACTTCAAGAAGGGAGTGATCATCGGCGCGGTCAAGGGCTGAGCGGGCCGACCGGCCGCTCCGATCGACGAAGGCCAGTTCGACACCCTTCGAGACGATGTCGGCCTCGATGCGGCTCCCGGAGCCGGGAGCTTCGGAATCGCCCGATCGTTGTTCCGGACGGCGCGGGCGGTCCCCGCGACCGCCAGGCCGACGACCGACGCGGCCGCTACACCTGTGGCGATGCGGCGCGCGGTCCTCGCCCGCGCGGCCTGGTTCGCCGGCCGCTTGGCCGAGTCGGCCTTGGGCCTGGACTTGGAACCTGCTCGGGACCCGGTCTTGGACCTGGCCTCGGGTTTGCTGTCGGTCAACGCCATCTGCAGTCTCCTCCGTTCGACTAGAGCGCATGACGACTTGAGGCCATTCGCGATCCTCCGACGGTTTACCCTGAATGATGACCTTTGCCCATAATCGTCCGACAGGTCCCATGCCGTGGTATGGGACTGCCAGCGGAAGGGGTCGGACTGAGAATCGAGTGCGGCTCGGATCGAGTCGGGCTCCGGCAACTCAGCTTTGGAACGGGTTGACCATGCGACGCATCAGCTCTGCGCCCTTCAGGCGCTTCTCGATTCGCCACAGGTAGCCGACCGGCGAGTTGCGGATCTCGCCGTGGCGTTTCGCCCGCGCGGCCCGGTACCAGGCACCGAGCCCGAACGCGGCTCCCGCCGCCGCGACAACCGGCTGCCCGGCCGCCCAACCGGCCGCCAGCGCCGCGGCCGCCGGGAACTCGAACTTGAGCGAGGTCGCGCCCAGCACCGTGTCGACGCCGAGGCCGCGCATCGCTCGGCGCAGGTCCTCGAGCGGACGCTCGAACCTGCGCGAGACCTCCTGCTCGAGATACGCCTCCAGTACGTCAGTGTCCCGAATCCCCTCGAGCTCGGCCGACAGCTCGACTCCGCTCGCGGAAACGAGGTCATGGAAGGCGTCGAACTCGGCTGCGTACCGCCGCCGGATCTTGACGATCTTCTCGACCGGGACCGCGGCCGGATCGACCGGAACGGCGATGCGCAATGCCAGCATCCCCACGCGAGAATACGGATCGGCTTCCCCCTGGTCCTCCTCGAGGTCCTGACCCAGCAGCGCGGACGCGAAGCGTTCGGCGGTCCAGGTCCCGCAGGCCCCGTATGCCGAAAGGTCGTCGGACACCGCCACCAGCCCCTCGCGCTCGGCCACCTCGTCGGCGAGCATGCACATATAGGCCCAGGCGAAGTTCGGATGCACCGCCGCGTACTCATGATCAGAGTCGAAGACCGCCAGATTCGTCGCCACCAGCAGTTCGCCGAGCCGTCTACTGATCTTGCGCGAATGCAGCCCGATGAGGCGCCCGAAGGATTCCGGAACCGGATATCGGACCGGCTCCGGCCAGCGCCGCGCAGGATTCTCGACCCTGACCGATTCGTCGAGGTCCGGGAACCGGTATTCGACTCGCCGCTCCCCGGCGCTGGACGCCCCTCCCACCGTATGGACTTCGCGAATCGGGATCCGGTAGCGGTCCACCAGATCCGGGCCGTGTTCACGCAGCGCACCCGACACCCTCGCCGACGCATCCACCAGCACGTCTGCGCGGGGCCCGAGGTCGAGGATGAAGTCGAGCTCCTCGCGAAGCACCCGCGCATCCCGGTTGTCGCCGTCGGAGTAACCAAGTGGCGCGATGCGCGCCATGTTCGGCCAGTACAGGGCGGCGAGCTTGAGCCAGGCACGGTCGTGGAAGTGGGTGTAGGGGTAGTACAAGCCGATCGAGGTCACCATCAGACCATTGTGCCCGTCGCCTGCCGCACCGCTTCGGACCCGATGATCCACGACCTGCACAGGAGCTGCGTTCAGCGGTAGTGGTCGAAGATCTCTGAGGCGAGCTCGGCGAGCCGACGGCGGGCCTCGGGCGGGTCGAGGACGGTGACCGTGTTGCCGAACGGCAGCAGCAGCCGCACGTCCTCGAGGTGCCGGTAGCGGAACCGGCCGAGCACGCGCCCGCGCTCGTCCTCGCCGTCGATCTCGAGGCGCGATCCGAGCATGCGCTCGACGCGGTCGATCCGCTCGGCCTCCCACACCTCGATGAGCAGCCGCATCTCCTTGTCCCCGCCCTGCTCCCACCCGGCGGTCAGCTCGGCCGCGACGCCGGCCAGGCTCGCCCCGTCCCGCAGCCGCTTGGCGGCCCGCAGCGGCTCCCACCGCGAAAGCCGCTGCAGGTTGAACAGGCGCGGCCGGCCGTCCTGGTCGGCGACGAGATACCAGCGGCCGCCCTTCGCCAGCAGCCCGTACGGATCGACGATCCGCGGACCGGCCGTCCCGTCCGACCGCCGGTACCACAGTTTCAAGCGCACGCCGCGCCGCAGATCGCCGACGAGCTCGGCGGGCGCGGTGCCCTCGGGTTCGCGCCCGTACCAGGGCCGGTTGTCGCTGACCACGAGATCCCCGAGGGCCGCCAGCCCGTCCTGGGACCGTGAAGCGGCGACCTTGCGCATCGCTCGGGAGCTGGTCTCCTCGACGCCCAGCCGCTCGCGCTGGGCGTCGTCGAGCCCGGTCAGCGCCAGGTGCTCGCGCTCGGCGGGCGTCAGCCGGGAGGTGTCCAGCGCGCCCCCGGGCAGCAGGGTGACCCCGCCGTAGCGGCCGCGCCGCATCACCACCGGAAATCCGGCGTCCCGCAGCCAGTGCAGGTCCCGGATGACCGTCCGGTCCGAGACCCCGGTCTCGGCCGCGAGCGAGGCGACCGTCGTGGCCGGCCGCGACCGCAGGGCCACCAGCAGCGAGAAGAACCTGTCGGGAGTCATTCCGAGATTCTCCCAGAGAACATGACCGATTCCGTCACCTTATCCGCCTACGTTGGCCCCGTCCACGCAACGAGGCGCCCGCCCGGGCGCCGAACCAGGAAGGAACGCACGATGACCGCACCGAACATGTTCATCGTCTACGTCAACGACGCCCCGGCCGCGGCCCGCTTCTACGGCGACCTGTTCGCGATGGAGCCGAGCTTCGAGTCGCCCCACTTCATCGCGTTCGACCTGGGCGGCGGGGTCCAGCTCGCCGTCTGGAGACTCGACGAGGGCGAGGTGGACCGCTCCGCTCCGCGCACCAGCGAAGTGTGCCTGTGCCTGTCTGAAGGCCCCGAGCGGATCGACGCGCAGTTCCAGGCGTGGAAGGACAAGGGCGTGGAGGTCGTCCGCGAACCGTACGACGCGGTGTTCGGCCGGACCTTCGTGATGGCCGACCCCGACGGCAACCTGATCCGGGTCGCACCGGTCGACTGACAGGTACCCCTCCGAAGCGGCGGTTGACGCCTTCGGCGGCGCCGTGCGGGAGCTGGTCGGTCTCGCCGCGCGGCAGGTGCGTCTTGCTGCCTGCCGCGCGGCCGTTCGAGTCGGTCCCGGTCGCCGAAGGTCGGGCCCGCCATGGCGTCCCGGATGGGTTCGACGTCGTTCACCGTGGTTCTTCGGCGACCGCCGGTGGTTCGTCACCGTCGGGGTCGTCCTCATCGGCCCAGCCGTAGAGGCGCTCGGTTTCGAAGACCCCGGCGACGATCCGGCAGCCGAGGCGGTCGGCGCGGTCGAACAACGCCGTGAGGGCGTCGTCACCGGCATCGGGCGGGACGATGCGGGCCAGGACGGCCCACATCAGGGCCGGCTGCTCGCTCGTCGGCACCTCGAGATAGCGGCTCGATTCGCCGTAGCAGGCCCGGATGAGGGCCTCGGCGCGCCGCCAGCGCAGGTCCGGCCGCGCCAGGCGGAGTCCGGTGGTGCAGTCGGCGAGCTCGGCCCGGTCG
>NZ_JAELXW010000024.1 GCF_016428645.1 Glycomyces salinus
CACCAACACCCCAGCCCTAACCGAACGGCATTGCGTCTAGGGGGTGTCTGGTGGACTTCTTCGCGGAATTCGACGGACTCGACCACCGGCAGGTGACCTCGCGGCTGCTCGCCGAGGGTTGGACCGTCTGCGGCCTCGGTGAGTGGGCCACCGTGTGGCGCTCTCCCGGCGGCGGCCTGGCCGCGCGGGTCTGCCCGTTCGAGCCGGGATACCAGGTGTTCGTCGAGCTGTGCCGCTCGCTGTCGGGGCACCGCCTGCTGCCGCGCATCGAGTTCGACGCCGAGCTGTCCGGCGGCGGGCGGGTGACGGTCATGGAGTTCCTGTACCCGTCCGAACCGGCCTTGCACGAGAAGGCGAGCCGACTGTGGGAGGCCGGCGAAGGGGACTTCGGCGCGGTCCGGGCCGAGGCCGAGCGGCTCGACGCCGAAGCAAGAGCGTCGCTGCCGTTCTGGGGCGGACTGGGTCTCAACCCGCACAACGTGATGACCACGCTCTCCGGCGAGGTCAAGCTCGTCGACCTGTACTTCATGTCCGGCCACGAGCTCTATGCCGCGCTGCTGCGCGACCCTGCCGCGTTCGCGGAGGCGATCCCGGCCGAGCGCTACGCGCACTTGCCCGAGATCGCCTTCATCGCGCGGAACTCGACCCCCGATGAGATATCCGAACTGCGCCGGGCCGCCGCGGTCGTTCAGGACTCGGGGCGGTATTCGGCGTAGTCGAAGTCGGCGAAGCTCCCTTCCGCGGCCAGGTCCTGGACCCACATCCCCACGAACGCGCCGGTGAAACCCCACGTGTCGGCGGTCTTGGCGAATTCGTCGGACAGGATCGTCGCGTCGCGATCCTCGTCCAGATCGGTCCATTCGCTCTCGCGGTACGCGAAGCGGAGCCTCGGGCCCTCGAAGGCGATGCGCAGGTCCGATCTCGGGCCGACCTCGGCGACCGGCCGGATCTCGCGCTCGCCCCACTTGCTGGTGACCAGGGACAGGGTCGGTCCGCCGTCTTCCAGGGAGATCTGGAGAAAGTGCCAGTTGTCGGCGTTGTAGTAGGCGACGATCCCGGCCGCCTGGTGCTCGGTGGTCGGCGTGAACTCGATCCCGGCCTCGAAGACCCCGCGCACGGCGGTGACCCGCTGGGCGACCAGGCTCGGAGTGCGGCGGGCGAACGGGCCCTGGCCGCCGGTCACGCGCAGATGGGAGGGGCGGTCGGCCAGGCTCAGCCAGTCCTCCGAGGGGTGGCGGCGCAGGGTGCTCCAGCGTGCGTCGAGGCGGTCGGAGTCGAAGTCGTCGCGGGCCGGTTCCTGCGGCCACGGATGGGGATCCAGGTTCGGGGCCGGAACCTCGACCGCGGGCGCGGCGTCGGGGACGCGGGGCCAACCGTCGACCCACTCGATCCGGGCGATCGCGGTCTCGCGGCCGAGCACGCACGGGTCGGTGCCGTCGCGTTCAAGCGGCCCCCGGTCGGGGTTTCGGACGACGGGACGGCCGGTCAGGTACGGCATGTACCACTCCCCCGCCTGCGTCTGGACCAGGCTGCCGTGTCCGGCCTTCTGGAGTTCGGAATCGGGTTTGTCGCGGGCGGTGATGAGCGGGCCGTTCGGGTCGATCTCGTAGGGGCCCATCAGGTCTCTCGAACGCGCGACGATCTCGCCGTGGTAGTAGCCGGTGCCGCCCTCGGCGCAGAACAGGTAGTACCAGCCGTCCTTGCGATACAGGTGCGGGCCCTCGGTGACCCCGGCCGGGCTGCTCTTCAACAGCAGCGTCGGCTCGCCGACCGGCGCCCCCGCTTCCAAGCGCTGGATCTCGATGCCGTCGAATTTCCGGCCGGGTTTGGGGACGCACACCATGTTGAGCAGGTAGGTGCCGCCGTCCTCGTCATGGAACAGGGCGGCGTCGAAGCCGCGGCCCGGGAGGCGGACGGGGTCGCTCCAGGGTCCGGCGATGTCGGCGGCGGTGGTCAGGTAGTTCGCGCAGTCCTTGTAGTCGTGGGTGTAGGAGTCCATGACGCTGTAGACCAGGTGGAAGCGCCCGTGGGCGTAGGTCAGGTCGGGGGCCCACACGCCGCCGGAGTCGGGAACGCCGGTCAGGTCGAGCAGCCGCCCGCTGTCGGCGATGCCGCCGAGGGCCCGCCAGTGCTTCAAGTCTCGGGAGTGGTGGAGCCGGACTCCCGGACACCATTCGAAGGTCGAGGTGGCCAGGTAGTAGTCCTCGCCGACGCGGACGATCGATGGGTCCGGGTGGAAGCCGGGCAGGACGGGGTTGCGGATGACGCCGTTCGGCGGTTCGGTGCTCACGGTTCGGTCCTTCCAGTGCCTGGTACGCGCACTCGGCATTCAACCGCGGTCGAAAGCCCGTTGCAAGATGTCGCACCCCCTCGATAATTTCGATGCATGCCGAAAACCGATTTCGAGATCCGGCCCGTCCACGAGTCGGAGTACGCCGCCCTCGGGGAGATCACCGTAGAAGCCTACGACCGCGACGGCTTCCTCGACGGTCCCGACGACCCGTACGCCGACTTCCTGCGCGACGTCGCCGCGCGCGCGTCCGAGGCTGAGGTGCTGGTGGCGGCCGAGGGCGATCGGCTTCTCGGCGGGGTGACGATGGTGCCACCAGGGGCCGCCGGCGCCCAGCTCGCCGGGGCCGGCGAGGCCGAGATCAGAGCACTCGCGGTCGGTCCGGCCGGGCGCGGTCGCGGAGTCGGCACGGCGCTCACGGACGGCTGCATCGCGCTCGCCTCGGAGACCTTCGGCGCCAAGCGCGTAGTGCTGTGCTCGCTCTACAGCATGAAGGCCGCGCACCGCATATACCTGCGGCGCGGTTTCCGCCGCGCACCGGAGCTGGACTGGGAGCCGGTCCCCGGTGCGGTCCTGTGGGGCTTCGCGCTCGAGCTCTAGACCGTTCCGAGCCCGGCGACGAAGTCGCCGTAGCCGCCGAACGCCTGCGCGACGTCGGACTGGCCGATCCCGTAGCGGGACAGGTCGTAGACGTGCCCTCCGGTGCCTCCGGCGCGATTCCGCGCGGCGTCGAGGTTCTCGCGCTCGGTCGGGCCCCACGGGGCGTCGAGCCGTTCGAACAGCTCGGTGAAGCGCCGCTCGGGGTCCTCGGCCAGGTGCCGGTAGGACACGTCGATGATCGAGTCCCCCGGCACGTTCTCGCGGGCGGCCGAGGCGCGGGCGATGCCGGTGGCGAGCATGCCGAGCCAGACCCTGCCGATCTCCTCGAGGTCGGGAGAGCGGGTGTGGACGGACTGGCTGGTCTCGGCCAGCGAGCACATCGAGCCCATGACGGTGCCCGGGTCGCGGTGGGTCCACACGACCTGGGCGTCGGGGAAGGTCTTGAACAGCGTCTCCAGGCTCCACAGGTGCGCCGGGGACTTGAGGACCCACCGGCGGCGGGGCCTCCCGTACTGGAGGACCTGGAGCGCCTGCTTGAGGTACTGGTAGTCGGGGGTGTAGTCGCGGTCGAGCATCCACTGCTCGTAGCGCGGCATGTGGGCGCGGACGACGAACATCAGGCCGTGCGGCAGGACGAAGACGCACTCCTCGGGTTTCTCGGCGCCGAGCGGATGGATCCTGGGCATCATCGGGGACGCCTTGCTGGCGCCCTGGGCGACCTGCTCGGCCTGCTTGATGTAGCGCTCTCTCACCGAGTCGGGGATGTCGGCGAGGTCGCAGTTCATCAGCTCCCACATCAGCGGGGCCCGGTGCGCCTCGGGTTCGGCCAGGACGTGGTGGGTGAGGGTGGTCCCGGTGCGCGGGAGCCCGGCCACCACGATGGGTCGCTCGATCGGCTCGTCGGCGATCTCGGGGTGCAGCGCGTGGAGCTTGCGGATCCGCATGCGGTTCTCCAAGCGCTTGCCAAGGTCGTCGACCGTGCCGATCCAGCCGGTTGGAGTGAGTCCGTCGACGTCGGCGAAGCAGGTCAGGAGGAAGCGCATCTCTTCGATGAACTGCTCGTCGCCGTGGGCGGTGCCGTCGGTCTTGGATTCCGCCTCGTCGATCGCGTGCTTGATGATCTTGTCGATCTTGTTCCGTCGGTTCGCGATCGTCGGGGTGAGTACGACGTTGATCGCCTTGAGCCACGGGGCAACTCGCTGCATGGCGGCTTCTCCTCTTGGGGCGCTTCAAATGTGAGGAAAGCCTACCTCCTCACCGGGTCATCCCGCTTCTTCGTCCTCCCTCGGCAGCTCCTCCAGCGGGAACGCGGTCGCGATCTGCGGAGTGAGCTCCGCGACGAAGCGCGCGGCCAGATGGTTCGAGTCCCGGTAGACCAGCAGGTTCCCCACCACCACCGGACACCGGCCGGTCTCGGTGTCGCAGATCCACGGGATCGGGTCGACCACGTGGGCGCCGGCCTCCGAGACGGCGTCCTGGAGATCTTCCCGGCGGTCGGGGTAGAGGACGGCGTCGTCGAGCTCGTTGACGCACTCGGTGGCATCGTCGGGGTGCTCGGCGAGGCAGTCCGGGACGTCCTCGGCGGCGACCGGTGTGTCGGCGAGGTAGTAGACCTCATCGGTCCGGCTCCGGAGGTCCTCGACGGCCTCGACCCATCCGTCCACCCACGCCTGGTCGGGATCGTCGGCAATGAGGTCCTTGTCGTCGTAGGAGGCGGCGACCACCAGGTCCGGATCGACTTCCTCGATCTCGGCGAGCGCGTTGCCCTTCCAGTCGTAGCACTCGGTGTACTCGTGGTTCAGTTTCGGGTCGTGCTCCCTGACCTCGGGCACCGAGCAGTTCGCCTTGGTCAGCACCAGCATCCGCCAGCCGGAGGCCTGGGCGAGCTGATTGAACGCCGGAAACCACTGCGCGGCGTGGGAGTCGCCGTACAGGACCACGGTCTTGTCGCCTTCGGGATCGCCGAACCAGCACTCGTCTACCAGATCGGTGGCGGAGCGCGCGACCATGCAGCCCTTGTCGTACATGGACGGTTCATCCTCGCGAGCGTCCTCCAGTGACGGCGTGAGGTTGGCCGGGACCGAGTCGATCTCGGAGGACTCGCCCAGCAGCTGCCACACGGTGGTCTCGTCGCCGGTGATCTCCGCGGCCTCGGTCCCGTCGCCGTCCGTCACCGGCTGGGTGACCGCCACGAATGACGCGGCCAGCGCGCACACCATCAGCGCCCCGCCCAGCGCCAGTGCCCGCGAGGGCACCTGGACCAGCGGCCGGCGGGTCCGGACGGGGTTCTCGATGAGGTGGAACATCGCGACGCTGAGCAGGAACGCCAGGCCCATCAGGGGGACCATGTACCGCAGCCGGGGCTCGACGCCCAGCGCGACCGGGGCGATCATGACGATCGGCCAGTGCCACAGGTACAGGCCGTAGGAGATCTTCCCGAGGTACTGGGCGGGGGCGATGCCCAGCAGCGTCCCGGCGCCGAAGCGGTGGGGGACGCAGCCGGCCGCGATCACCACGGCGGTGCCGGCGACGGGCAGGACCGCGGCGTAGCCGGGGAACGCGGTGGCCTCGTCGATCAGGAAGACGGATCCGACCAGGGCCGCCAGGCCGATCCAGGAGGCGACCGCGGCGGCGGCCGCGGGAACCGTGCGCCTGATCCGGTTCGCCAGCACGGCGACGAAGGCACCGGCCGCGAGTTCCCAGGCGCGGGTGTGGATGCCGAAGTAGGACCAGACCGGGTCCTCGGCCGAGCGGGTGACGCTCAGGAAGAACGAGACGGCGGCGACGGCGGCCAGGACGATCGCGATCACGGTGATGCGGCGGCGGTACAGCGGGTACCGGCGGGCGAACCGGCCGCCCCACAGGCGCCCGCACACCACGGCCACGGCCAGCAGCATCAGCGGCCAGACCAGGTAGAACTGCTCCTCCACCGCCAGCGACCAGAAGTGCTGGAGCGGCGAGGGGTCGACGTCCGCGTTGAGGTAGTCGGTGCCCTCGGAGGCAAGGCGGAAGTTGACCACGTTCAGGGCCGCGGCCGCGGTGTCGGCGGCGATGTCGCCCAGGCGGGTGCGCGGCAGCCACAGCCAGGCGGCGACCAAGGTCGCCACCAGGACCGTGGCCGCGGCCGGCAGCAGCCTGACGGCGCGGCGGGCGTAGAACTTGGTGAGCGAGACCCGGCCGGTGCGCTCGATCTCCCGCAGCAGCAGCGAGGTGATCAGGAACCCGGAGATGACGAAGAACACGTCCACGCCGACGAATCCGCCTTCTGAGTAGAAGAACTGGATGTGCGCCGCGATCACCATGACGACGGCGAGGGCGCGCAGGCCCTCGATGTCGGGTCGCCAGTGGTCGGGACGGGTCCGGTCCGGCGCGGAATCGTCGCGCCGACTGGTCGATCGTGCCGCTTCGGTCAGAGGCATGAGGATGAGTCTCCGAACTGTTCACCGGTCGAGGTCCGCCCAGCGGGCACGGCAGAGCGGACATTTCCGGGCAAGGGGGGCCGTCTTCGGGGACGATCTGCGACCATAGCACTTTCCGCACCTTGAAATCGACCGACTCCCAATGTGTGACATGTACGTCAATCGATAAGGGCGGCGCGGAAAGCGGCGTAAACCGTCTACGGCACTCCGGGAGGCTCGGGGGTGCGGCGCAGCAGCCCTTCCTGTGCGGCGGTGGCCAAGTGGTGTCCCTCGCCGTCGAAGAAGCGCCCCTGGGCCAGGCCGCGGCCGCCGGAGGCGGTGGGCGACTCGGCGTCGTAGAGCACCCACTCGTCGGCGCGGAACGGCCGGTGGAACCACATGGCGTGGTCGAGGCTGGTTCCCAGGTAGCCCCCGCCGCCCCAGACGGCGCCGTGCCGGTTCAGCACCGTGTCGAGCAGCGTCAGATCCGAGGCGTAGGTCAGCACGCACACGTGGATGAGCGGGTCGTCCGGGAGCTTCCCGTCGGCCTTCATCCAGACCCGCTGGCGGTCCTCAGCCGGTCTTTCACCCGATCGGGCGTAGCCGGAGCCGCCGAGGTAGCGCACGTCGATGGGCCGGGGGATGCGCGCCCACATGCTCAGCCGGTCGGGGTCGGCCCGCAGCTGCTCGGAGATCGGGGCGATCCGGTCGGGGCCGGGCACCTCGGGGGCGGGGTCGCCGTGTTCGAGGCCGTTCTCGCCGACGTGGAAGGACGCCGACATGAAGAACAGGGTCTTGCCGCCCTGGAGCGCCACGGTGCGCCGCACCGAGAAGGAGCGGCCGTCGCGGATGTTCTCGACCTGGTAGATGATCGGCTTCGACGAGTCCCCGGGCCGCACGAAGTAGCCGTGCAGGGAGTGCACGCGCCGATCCGGTGCGACGGTGCGGCCGGCGGCCACCAGCGCCTGCCCGGCTACCTGGCCGCCGAACACGCGCTGGAGCCCGACCTCGGCGCGGGGGCCGCGGAACAGGCCGGTGTCGATCTCCTCCAGGTCCAGGACGCCGAGGAGCGAGTCCACGGCGTCCTGCCCGACGAGTACCTCGGACACTATGAGCCGACCTGGTGGACGCGGACGGTGTTGGTCGAGCCGGGGGTCCCGGCCGGGGTGCCGGCCACGATCACGACCAGGTCGCCCGGCGAGGCCAGGCCGTGCTCCTGCATGGTCCTGTCGACCAGCGTGAACATCGTGTCCGTGTGGTCGACGTGCTCGACCTGGTAGGCGTCGGTGCCCCACGACAGCGCCATCTGGTTGCGCACCGACTCGATCGAGGTCATGCCCACGATCGGCTGCTGGGGCTTGAGGCGGGCGAGGCGCTTGACCGTGTCGCCGGTCTGGGTGAACGCGGCCAGGGCCTTCGCGTCGAGGGCGTCGGCGATCTGGGCCGCGGCGGCGGTGACCGCGCCGGGCTTGGTCCGCGGCTCGTGGTGCATCTCGCGGGGGCCGACCGGCCCGGACTCGGTGGTCTCGACGATCTTGGCCATGGTGCGGACGGTGCCGACCGGGTACTTGCCGACGCTGGTCTCGCCGGAGAGCATGACCGCGTCGGCGCCGTCGAGGACGGCGTTGGCGACGTCGGAGACCTCGGCGCGGGTGGGGCGGGCGTTCTCGATCATGGAGTCGAGCATCTGGGTGGCCACGATGGCCGGCTTGGCGTTCTCGCGGCAGAGGCGGATGATCTCCTTCTGCACCAGCGGCACCTCGTCGAGGGGCATCTCGACGCCCAGGTCGCCGCGGGCGACCATGACGCCGTCGAACGCGCGGACGATCTCCTCGAGGCGGGCGACCGCCTCGGGCTTCTCGACCTTGGCGATGATGGGGCGCCGCACTCCGACCTCGTCCATGACCTTGTGTCCGAGGCGGACGTCGTCGGGGTGGCGCACGAAGGACATCGCGATCAGGTCCACGCCGAGGTTGAGCGCGAACTTCATATCGGAGATGTCCTTCTCCGAGAGCGCGGGAACCGAGATGTTCACGTTCGGCAGCGACAGGCCCTTGTGGTTGGACACCGGTCCGCCCTCGACGACCAGGCATTCGACGTCGGTGTCGGTCGAGGAGAGCACCTCCAGGGCCAGTTTGCCGTCATCGACCAGGAGCCGGTCGCCCTTGGAGACCTCGGACGGGAGCTTCTTGTAGGTGCACGAGACGCGGTCGTGCGTGCCGTCGACGTCGTCGGAGGTGATGAGGACGCGGTCGCCGGCGTCCCACTGCTCGGAGCCGCTCTCGAAGGTCCCCAGCCGGATCTTGGGCCCCTGCATGTCGGCCAGGATCGCCACGGGCTTCCCGGCGGTCTCGGCGGCCTCCCTGACCATCTGGTAAACGGCCTCGTGGTCCGCTTGGGTGCCGTGGCTGAAGTTCATTCGGGCGACGTTCATGCCGGCGTCGATCAGACCGGCCATCCGCTCCGGAGTGGCGGTGGCGGGACCGATGGTGCAGACGATTTTTGCTCTACGAGTCACCCTGCGAGCTTATATCGGACGCGAATTCGGACTCGGGCGGTCACCGCAGATGAGAGGCGGAATTCACCGTCCCCGAATGGCATAGGCGCACATTGCGAATACGCGGAATTGAGCGCCCGCCGCAATAGTCGAGGGCGCGCAATTCCGCGTAATTCGATTCCTTTAGACGCCCAGCGGCTGGGCGTCGGCGGTCACCGGCTCGGGCAGAGCCGTGGTCTCGCCGAGGTACCGGTGGACGGCCGCCGCGGCGGCGCGGCCCTCGGCGATGGCCCACACGATCAGGGAGGCGCCCCGGTGGGCGTCCCCGGCGACGAACACGCCGGGCGCGTCGGTCTGCCAGTCGGCTCCGCAGTCGATGACGCCGCGGCCGGTCCGCTCGATGCCGAGCTGGCGCAGCAGCTGCTGGTCCTCCGTGCCGGAGAAGCCGATGGCCAGCAGCACCAGGTCGGCCGGGACGACCTGCTCCTTGCCGGGCACCGGGATGATGTCGCGGCGGCCCTGGGATTTGTCGACGGTGACCTCCGAGAGGCGCATCTGGCGCACGTGCCCGTGCTCGTCGCCGATGAACTCGAGCGCGGCCGAGCCGTAGTTGCGCTCGCCGCCCTCCTCGTGGGCCGGGTAGTTGCGCACGATGACCGGCCAGACCGGCCAGGGGTCGCGGTCGGCGTCGCGGTCGGTCGGCGGCATCGGGTACAGGTCGAGCTGCCGGACCGAGGCGGCGCCCTGGCGGTGGGCCACGCCCAGGCAGTCGGCGCCGGTGTCGCCGCCGCCGATGATGACCACGTGCTTGCCGCGGGCGTCGATCGGGGCGAACGGGGCCTTGCCGGCCGCGACCTGGTTGGCGCCGGTCAGGTGCTCCATGGCCTGGTGGATGCCGGCCAGTTCGCGGCCTTCCTGGTCGGTCTCGCGACCTTCGAGCGCGCCGACGGCCAGCACCACGGCGTCGTGGCGTTCGCGCAGGTCCTCGGCGGACAGGTCGACGCCGACGTTGACGCCGCAGGCGAACTCGACGCCTTCGGCCCGCATCTGGTCCAGGCGGAGGTCGATGTGGCGCTTCTCGAGCTTGAAGTCCGGGATGCCGTAGCGCAGCAGCCCGCCGGGAGCGTCGTCGCGCTCGTAGACGGTGACGGCGTGTCCGGCGCGGGCCAGTTGCTGGGCGGCGGCGAGCCCGGCCGGGCCCGAGCCGACCACGGCCACGGACTTGCCGGTGGACCGCTCGGCCGGGTGGGGCCTGACGTTCTCGTCGTCGAAGGCCCGGTCGATGATCTCGACCTCGATGTTCTTGATGGTGACCGGGTCGTCGCCGATGCCGAGCACGCAGGATGCCTCGCACGGGGCCGGGCACAGGCGGCCGGTGAACTCGGGGAAGTTGTTGGTGGCGTGGAGCTGCTCGATGGCCGCGCCCCACCGTCCGGTGCGGGCCAGGTCGTTCCACTCCGGGATCCGGTTGCCCAGGGGGCAGCCGTCGTGGCAGAAGGGGATGCCGCAGTCCATGCACCTGGAGGCCTGGGAGGTCACCATCTCGGCGGTGGTGCGCTCGTAGACCTCGCGGTTGTCGAGGATGCGGACGGGCACCGGCCGCCTCTTGGGCACTTCGCGGCCGTGCTCGAGGAACCCGCTGGGATTAGGCATTGGCGACCTCCTTCTCTTGGGCCTGACGGGCGAGTACGGCCTTGTACTCGGTGGGGATGACCTTGGTGAAGCCGCTGGCGGCCCTGGGCCAGTTGGACAGCAGCTCGGCGGCCACGGTCGAGCCGGTGGCTCGGCCGTGGCGCAGCAGCAGGTTGTGGACCAGGTCGATGTCGGCTGCGCCGAGCTCGTCGAGGTCCACCAGGGTGGTGTTGGTGCGGCTCTCGTCCAGGCGCCACACGTAGGCCACCCCGCCGGACATGCCCGCGGCGAAGTTGCGGCCGGTGGGGCCCAGGACCAGGACGGTGCCGCCGGTCATGTACTCGCAGCCGTGGTCGCCGACGCCCTCGACGACGGCGACTGCCCCGGAGTTGCGGACGCCGAAGCGCTCGCCGACCTTGCCGCGGATGTAGACCTCGCCGGAGGTGGCGCCGTAGAGGATGGTGTTGCCGGCGATGACGTTCTCCTCGGCCTTGAACGGGGCCGCGGCGTCGGGCAGGACGGTGATCCGGCCGCCCGACAGGCCCTTGGCGAGGTAGTCGTTGGTGTCGCCGACGAGCTTGAAGTTCGCTCCCCGGGTGAGGAAGGCGCCGAAGGACTGGCCGGCGGTGCCGCGGAAGGTCACGTCGATCGAGCCGTCGGGCAGCCCCTCGCGGTGGGTGCGGCTGACCGCCGCGCCCAGCAGGGCCCCGACGGAGCGGTCGGTGTTGCGGATCGACATCTCGGCCGAGACCGTGGTGCCCTCCTCGATGGCGGGCCGGGCGAGTTCGACCAGCGCCGCGCCCATGGTGCCCTCGACGTCGTGGTCCTGCTCGCGCCCTCGGGTACGCGGACCATCGGAGGGGGCGGCCAGGATGTTGGACAGGTCGATGCGGGAGGCCTTGCGGCTCTCGCCGGTGACCTGGCGGAGGCGCTCGACGTTGCCGATGGCCTCGTCGAGGGACCGGTAGCCGAGCTCGGCGAGCAGCTCGCGGACCTCCTCGGCGATGTAGCGGAAGAAGTTGACCACGTGGTCGGCCTGGCCGGTGTAGCGCTCGCGCAGGACCGGGTCCTGGGAGGCCACACCCACCGGGCAGGTGTCCAGGTGGCACACGCGCATCATGACGCACCCGGCGACGACCAGGGGCGCGGTGGCGAAGCCGTAGCCCTCGGCACCGAGCAGCGCGGCGACGACGACGTCGCGGCCGGTCTTCATCGCACCGTCCACTTCGAGCTTGACGCGGTCGCGCAGCCGGTTCTGCACCAGGGTCTGCTGGGCCTCGGCCAGGCCGATCTCCCAGGGCGTCCCGGCATGCTTGACCGAGTTGGCCGGGGCCGCGCCGGTGCCGCCGTCGTGGCCGGAGATGAGGATGTTGTCGGCCTTGGCCTTGGAGACACCCGCGGCGACGGTGCCGACGCCGACCTCGCTGACCAGCTTGACGTGGACCTCGGTGTCGCCGCCTCCGGCGTGCTTGAGGTCGTGGATGAGCTGGGCCAGGTCCTCGATGGAGTAGATGTCGTGGTGCGGCGGCGGGCTGATGAGCCCGACGCCGGGCGTGGCGTTGCGGGTCGCGGCGATCCACGGGTGGACCTTCTTGCCCGAAAGCTGGCCGCCCTCGCCGGGCTTGGCGCCCTGGGCCATCTTGATCTGGATGGCGTCGGCGGTGGCCAGGTACTCGCTGGTGACGCCGAAGCGGCCCGAGGCGACCTGCTTGATCGCGCTGCGCCGCTCGGGGTCGTAGAGCCGGTCGACGTCCTCGCCGCCCTCGCCGGAGTTGGAGCGGCCGCCGAGGCGGTTCATGGCGATCGCGAGGGTCTCGTGTGCCTCCTGGGAGAGCGCGCCGTAGCTCATCGCGCCGGTGTGGAAGCGCCGCACGATGCTCTCGACCGGTTCGACCTCCTCGACCGGGACGCTCTGGCGGGTCTCGGTCTCGAAGTCGAGCATGCCGCGCAGCAGCCCGGAGTCGGCCGCGATCGAGTTGACCTTGTCGGTGTAGCGCTTGAACACCTCGTACTGGCCCGACTTGGTCGAGTGCTGGAGCAGGAAGACCGTCTCGGGGTTGAACAGGTGGACCTCGCCCTCGCGGCGCCACTGGTAGTCGCCGCCGGGCGGCAGCGGCTGGTCGGGGTCGACCTCCTGCTCGTAGGCGCGGCGGTGCCGCTCGGCGACCTCCTTGCTGATCGTCTGGAGGCCGATGCCGCCGATACGGGAGTCGGTGCCGGTGAAGTACCGGTCGACGAAGTCCTCGTCGAGGCCGACGGCCTCGAAGATCTGGGCGCCGGTGTAGGAGGCGACCGTGGAGATGCCGATCTTGGACATCACCTTGAGGATGCCCTTGCACAGCCCCTCGATGTAGTTCTCGACCGCCTGCGCCGGTTCGGCGTCGACCACGCCGAGGTCGCACAGCTCCTCGATCGAGTCGAAGGCCAGGTACGGGTTGACCGCGGCGGCGCCGTAGCCGAGCAGCACCGCGGCGTGATGCACGGTGCGGCAGTCGCCGGTCTCGACCAGGAGCGCGACCTTGGTGCGGGTCTGCTCCCGAACCAGGTGCTGGTGGACGGCGGCCGTCAGCAGCAGCGACGGGATCGGCGCGAGGTCGGCGGTGACGTCGCGGTCGGACAGGACCAGGATGCGGGCCCCGTCCTCGATCGCCTCGGAGACGTGGCGGCAGATCTCGACCAGGCGGTCCTTCATGCCGCGCGAGCCGTGCCGCACCTTGTAGAGGCCGGAGACGCGCACGGCCTGGAAGCCGGGCATGTCGCCGTCGTCGTCGATGTGGAGGATCTTGGCCAGCTCGTCGTTGGACAGGATCGGGCGGGACAGCTCGATCTGGCGGCACGAGTGCGGGCCGGGCTCCAGGATGTTGCCCTCGGGACCGATCATGTTGCCCAGGGCGGTGACCAGCTGCTCGCGGATGGCGTCGAGCGGCGGGTTGGTGACCTGCGCGAACAGCTGCGTGAAGTAGTCGTAGAGCAGCTTGGGGCGCTTGGACAGCCCTGCGATGGGGGTGTCCGATCCCATGGACACGACCGGCTCGGCGCCGGAGGAGGCCATGGGGGCCAGCAGCATCCGCAGTTCCTCGTCGGAGTAGCCGAAGGTCAGCTGGCGGCGTCGCACGATCTCGGAGCTGTAGACCACGTGCTCGCGGTCGGGCAGCTCCTCGAGGTGGATGAGCCCGGCATGGAGCCAGTCGCCGTAGGCGTGCTCCTTGGCCAGGGCGTCCTTGATCTCCTCGTCGTCGACGATGCGGCCCTCAGCGGTGTCGACCAGGAACATCCGGCCCGGCTGCAGGCGGCCCTTCTCGGCGACCTGCGCGGGGTCGAAGTCGACCACGCCGGACTCGGAGGCCAGGACCACCACGTCGTCGGTGGTGCGCCACCAGCGGGCCGGGCGCAGGCCGTTGCGGTCCAGGACCGCGCCGATCTGCGTGCCGTCGGTGAAGGCGACCGCGGCCGGTCCGTCCCAGGGCTCCATGATCGCGGCGTGGTAGCGGTAGAAGTCGCGCCGCTTGGGGTCCATGGTCGCGTTGTGCTCCCATGCCTCGGGCATCATCATCAGCATCGCGTGCGGCAGGCTGCGCCCGCCCAGGTGCAGCAGCTCTACGACCTCGTCGAAGTTCATCGAGTCGCTGGCGCCGGGCGTGTTGATCGGGAACAGGCGGCGCAGGCGGCCGGGCAGGTGCTCGCTGGCCAGCTCGGCCTGGCGGGCGGTCATCCAGTTCCGGTTGCCCCTGATGGTGTTGATCTCGCCGTTGTGGGCGACCATCCGGAACGGGTGGGCCAGCGGCCAGGACGGGAAGGTGTTGGTCGAGAAGCGCGAGTGGACCAGCGCCACGGCGCTGGCGGTGCGCTCGTCGCGCAGGTCGGGGTAGAACTGGGGCACCTGGGCGGGGGTGAGCATCCCCTTGTAGACGATGGTGCGCGCCGAGAGGGTGACGATCGCGGCCCCTTCGAGGCGCCTCTCGCGCAGCTCCCGCTCGGACTGCTTGCGGACGGCGAAGGCGAGCCGGTCCAGTTCGAGGCCGGAGACGGACTCGTCCTCGGAGGCGACGAAGACCTGGCTGACGCGGGGCATGGAGGCCAGGGCGCCCTCGCCCAGGCCGGAGGGGTCGACCGGGACTTCGCGCCAGCCCAGGACGCGGCAGCCCTCGGCGATGGCGTACTTCTCGATGATGGTGCGGGCGCGGTCGGTCGCCTCGTCGTCGTCGACCGGCGTGAAGACCAGTCCGGCGGCGTAGCGTCCGGCCTCGGGGAGGCGGAAGTCGACCGCGTCGCGCAGCAGGGCGTCGGGGATCTGGATCAGGATGCCCGCCCCGTCACCGGAGTCGGGGTCGGGCGCGGTGGCGCCGCGGTGCTCCATCCGCACCAGGGCCGACAGGCCCCGTTCGATCACCTTGTGGTCGGCGCGGCCTTGCAGATCCGCAACGAAGGCAACGCCGCAAGCGTCGTGTTCCCATTCTGGGCGGTAAAGACCTGGCGTGGTGTTCAGGGCAGAACTCAACCTTGGCCTCCTTCGTCGTCGAGGGCTCCAGCAAGGTGGGGGCGCTGGAACACGGCGGTGTTTCGTACGGGACGACGTCGGCCCGAAAGAATGCAAAGTGTCAGACGAGTGTAATGCATAGCTCATCTTCAGGACACCCGCGTCCTACGATACGAGCAGCTAGAAACGTCGAAGCAGATAAATCGCGCTCGATGGGCGCAATCGCCGCGCAATCGCGATGTAACCGATATTCGAAACCCCCACAGGCCCGCAGCGGTCTTGCGGAGGGCGGTTAGAGTGTTCGAATTCGCACGGCGCCCGAACCGTGAATGAGGCACCCCCCGCATCGCGACTCAGCCGAGCCATGTGAGTGCATCAAAGGTACGCATCCAAGGAGCAGTTCGACAATGACCTATCCCCCACCCGGCGGCACCCCGCCGCCTGGCTTCGGCCAGCAGCCCCAGCAGCCGGGCTATCCCCAGCAGCAGGGTGGGTACAACCCACAGCAACCCGGGTACGGCGCACCCCAGCAGCCCGGCGGCTACACTCCGGCCGCTCCGGGCGGGTACAACCCGGCCGGAGCCCCGGGCGGCTACCAGCAGCCCGGATACGGCGGACCGGGCGCTCCGCCCCCCGGGCCTGGAGCGCCCCCGCCGATCCCGCCGCCCTCGGGCGGCGGCAACGGCGGCTTGGTCGCGAAGATTCTGGGCGCGGTCGGTTCGATCGTGCTGATCGCGGTCATCGCGCTCGTGAAGGTCTTCGTGTTCGACTCCGACGACGGCGGCAACAACGACTACGCCGGCGACACCACCCTCTCCAGCGACGAGGAGGAGGCGGCCGAGCAGGCCGTCGAGGGCGACTGCATGCCGCAGAACTACGGCAGCGGCGACGGCGAGGAGATCGTCGTCGACTGCGGCGACGAGCTGGCATTCTGGACCATCACCAAGGTCGACAACGACGCCGCGGTCTCGATCACCGCCGGCGACGTGACCGACTTCCAGGACGCGGTCGACATCTGCGGCGAGAACGTCTACGCCCGCATCCCCGGCGAGGTCTGGCTCGACTACAACTTCGTCGAGCTCGAGGGCACCACCGAGCAGTTCTTCTGCCTGGAGGCGATCCAGGAGGAGAACGTGGACGGCCAGCTCCCCAAGGTCCCGACCACCGGGGAGTGCTTCGACGACGCCGCCGACTGGTGGACGGTCGACTGCTCCTCGGCGACCGCGATCGGCGAAGTGGTCGACGCCATTCCGGTCAGCCCGCCCGAGCAGGACATGAGCCAGTCCGACGCCCAGGGACTGGCGGGGCAGTGCTCCGGCGGCGAGGTCTACTGGCAGATCGAGGACCAGCTCGGACGCACCGGCGGCATCCTCTGCGGCAACGAGCTCTAGCGAGCGAGAACCACTGGGCCGCTCCGGCTTCGGCCGGGGCGGCCTTTCTCGTGGCGCGGGTGGTCGCACGGTCCTCTTATGATGGGAGGCAGGCCCCCTGCCCGGTGAGCAACGGAGAGACCAATGAGCTACCCACCTCAGAACCCCTACGATCCGAACCAGCAGCCCGGGTTCGGCCAGCCCACGCCCGAGAACCCCCGGCACTTCACCACCGACTCCGACCCGTATTCGCGGCCCGACCCGTACGGGCAGAGCCCCTACGGCGGCGGCCCGCCGATGAGCGTCCAGCCCGGCAGCGTCCCACCGAGCGTCCCACCGGGCCCGCCGCCGGCGCAGGGCTTCCAGACCGGGCAGGCGTTCCAGCCCCACCAGCCCGCTCCGCCCCCGCCCAGCGGCTCGTCGAACACGCCGCTGATGGTGACCATCCTGGTCATCGTCGTCGCGCTCGCCATCGGCGGCACCGTGATCGCCACGCTGGTCGGCGGCGACGACGATGAGACCGACATCGCCGACGACACCACGACCGGCGAAGCCACGACCGCGGCCGAGGAGACCACCGAGCCTTCGCCCGAGCCGACCGAGGACGAGACGACCGACGGCTACGAGGCCGAGTACCGCCCGCCCGAGGTCGACGAGTGCATCGAGAACGTCGACTCCGGCTTCTACGTGGTCCCCTGCGACGCGGAGGAGGCCTACTGGATCGTCCTCCACATCGAGCAGAACCCGGACGACCCGGACCCCGACGACTCGGCGCACAGCACCGCCGGGCACAACGTGTGCAAGGACTACGACTACACGACCTTCTACTACACCGACACCGCGCTGGCCGCCGGCCGCGACTGGGATCCCGAGATCGACTCCATCACCGCGATCTACTGCATGCGCGAGGTCGACGGCTAGAGCCATAGCGCGGTTACGATCGAGCCATGTCGCTGCGCACCGATGAGGTCGACCTGTTCGAGGCCGCCAGGGATCGCCTGGGGGCCATCGCCTACCGGCTGCTCGGCTCGGCGGCCGAGGCCGAAGACGCCGTGCAGGAGGCGTTCCTGCGCTGGCAGGCCGCCGACCGGGACCTGGTCGAGGTGCCCGAGGCGTGGCTGACGAAGGTCCTGACGAACCTGTGCCTGAACCAGCTCACCTCGGCGCGCGCCAGGCGCGAGACCTACGTCGGGCAGTGGCTGCCCGAGCCGGTCCTGGACGGCGACCCGATGCTGGGCCCGGCCGAGACCGCCGAGCAGCGCGAATCGGTCTCCCTGGCGATGCTGCGGCTCATGGAGCGCCTCTCCCCCAATGAGCGGGCCGTCTACGTCCTGCACGAGGCGTTCGGCCACACGCACCGCGAGATCTCCGAGGTCCTCGACATCACCGAGAACGGCAGCCAGCAGCTGCTCAGCCGCGCCCGCAGGCATGTCGCCGCCGGCAGGGTCCGCGCCGAGGTCGACCGCGACGCGGCCCGCGAGCTGGTCGAGCAGTTCCTGGCCGCCGCGGCCACCGGCGAGACCGAGGCGCTGGTGAAGCTGCTGGCCGAGGACACCATGGGCATCGGCGACGGCGGCGGCAGGATCCCCGCCCGCAAGCGCCCGGTGCTCGGCGCCCTGGCGGTGGCGAAGTTCCTGCGCGGCCTGTTCAAGCCCTCCGAGGCCAAGCGGGCGATGATCGGCGGCTCGCCGGACGTGTACCCCGGCCTCGCCAACGGGTCCCCGGCCCTGCTCGTCGTGGTCGACGACCGGGTGGTCTCGGTGATGGCCCTGGAGGTCGTCGACGGGCGGGTCGCGGCCGTCCTCAACCAGGCCAACCCCGACAAACTGGCCCGCGCCACCAGGCAGTGGGCCGCGGACGGACCACACGGGGAGCCGCTTCTCGCCCACTGGTGAGGACATGTGACTGACTTCACAACAAAGAACGGTCAGCTTTTACGGCGTCATCCGGTTCAGGGAGCGAACACGCTTAGAACGGGAGCACGCCATGAAGCACCGCATCGTCGTCCTCGGGGCCGGATACGCCGGAGCCAGCGCCGCCGGGCGCCTGGCCCGCCGCCTCCACTCCGGCGACACCGATATCACCCTCGTCAACGCCGAGCCCGACTTCGTCGAGCGCGTCCGCATGCACCAGCTCGCCGCCGGGCAGGACCTCAAGCCCCGGCCGCTGGCCGACATGTTCGACGGCACGGGAGTGCGGCTTCGCCTGTCCCGCGTGACCGCCGTGGACGTCGAGCGCAAGACCGTCGCCCTCGACGACGGCGAGCTGGACTATGACACGCTCGTGTACGCCCTGGGCAGCGCCGCCGCCGACCACGGGGTTCCCGGGGTCGCCGAGCACGCCCACGACGTGTCCGGCCGCGCCTCGGCCCTGCGGCTGCGCGACCGCCTCACCCGCATGGACGCCGGCGGGACCGTCACCGTCGTCGGCGCCGGCCTGACCGGCGTCGAGGCCGCCAGTGAGATCGCCGAGTCCCGGCCGGACCTGCGGGTGGCCATCGTCGCCCGCGGCGGCTTCGGCGACTGGCTCTCGCCCAAGGGCCGACGGCACCTCAAGGGCGCGTTCGACCGGCTCGGCGTGGCCGTCCACGAGCACGCCGACGTCACCCGCGTCGAACCCGGGACCGTGGTCACCGCCGACGGCCGCACCGTTCCTGCCGAGGCGGCGGTGTGGACCGCCGGTTTCGCCGTCCACCCGATCGCCACCGCCACGGGCCTGGAGACGGCCGAGTCCGGTCAGATCGTCGTCGACCGGACCATGCGCTCGGTCTCGCACCGCGACGTCTACGCCGTCGGCGACGCCGCGCTGGCCGAGGGCCCGGGCGGCCGCCCGCTGCGCATGTCGTGCGCCTCGGGTACACCGACCGCCTGGCAGGCCGCCGACGCCATCGCCGCGCGCCTGACCGGTCGCAGGCTCCCCAAGGTGCCGATCCGCTATTTCAACCAGTGCATCAGCATCGGCCGCGAGGACGGGCTCATCCAGTTCGTGACCGCCGATGACCGCGCCAAGCCGTACGTGCTCAAGGGGAAGAAGGCCGCCCGCTACAAGGAGGCGATCTGCAAGGTCGCGGCCTGGGGCGTCGCCAACCCGACCCTGGGAATGCCGGCCCGCCGCCGCCACTTCGCGCACGGCGGCGCCGAGGCCGCCGTCGCCGCCTGAGAGGCCAGTGGCCCGCGACACAAGCCAATGGTGTCAGGAATTCGGGCGCCGCCCCGTTCAAGGGGCGAGCGAACCAGAAGGAGAGACACCATGAAGCACCGCATCGTCGTCCTCGGGGCCGGATACGCCGGAGCCTACGCCGCCGGCATTCTGGCCCGGCGTCTCCACCCCGAGGACGTCTCCGTCACCGTCGTCAACGCCGAGCCCGACTTCGTCGAGCGGATGCGGCTCCACCAGATCGCCGCCGGACACGACCTGAAGCACCGGCCGCTGGACGACATGTTCGACGGCGCCGGGGCCCGGTTCCGGCTGGGACGGGTCACCGCCGTGGACGTCGAGCGCCGCACCGTCGCCCTCGACGACGGCGAGCTGGCCTACGACACCCTCATGTACTCGCTCGGCAGCACCGCCGCCGACCACGGCGTGCCGGGCGTGGGCGAGCACGCCTTCCACGTCGCGGGCCGGCCTTCGGCGCTGCGCCTGCGCGAGCGCCTGCACCGCATCGGCGACGGCGGGAACGTGGTCGTCGTCGGCGGGAACCTGACCGCGATCGAGGCCGCCACCGAGTTCGCCGAGTCCCTCCCGGGACTGCGGATCAGCCTCGTCACCACCGGCGAGCTGGGCGGCTGGCTGGGCCCGGCGGCCCGCCGCCACCTGCTGCGCGCGTTCGACCGGTTCGGCATCGACGTCCACCAGCACACCGCCGTCGAGCGAGTCGAGGCCGGGCGGGTGGTCGCCGACGACGGCACCGCCTTCGACTCGGAGGCGACCGTGTGGGCGGCCGGTTTCGCCGTCCACCCGATCGCCGCCGCCAGCGGCCTGGAAGTGGCCGAGAACGGCCGGATCGTCGTCGACCGCACGATGCGCTCGGTCTCGCACCCGGAGGTCTTCGCCGCGGGCGACAGCGTCCACGCCATCGGGGACAACGGGGAACCGCTGCCGATGTCGTGCGCCTCGGCCGGCTACACCGGCATCCAGGCCGCTGCCGCGATCGTCGGGCACCTCACCGGCCGCAAGATCGCCGAGAGCTCGCTGCCGTACGTGGGCAACCACATCAGCCTCGGCCGCAAGGACGCGATCTTCCAGATGGTCGACGGCCGCGCGCGGTCGAAGTCCTGGGCCCTGCGCGGCCGGGCGGCCGCGGGGCTGAAGAACGGCATCCTCAACACGGCCGGATGGGCCGTGGGGCACCCGACCTACGGGATGCCCAAGCGCAGGCTCCGCGCCGTCGCTTTCGGACACGCCGTCGAGGAGGTCGCCGCCTAGAGTGGGACGGGTGTCGATGGACCGCGCCGCCACCGAGCGCTTCGAGGCCAGCCGCGACCGGCTGGCCTCGTTGGCCTACCGCCTGCTCGGCTCCGCCGCCGACGCCGAGGACGCCGTGCAGGACGCGTTCCTGCGCTGGCAGGCCGCCGACCGGGACCTGATCGAGGTGCCCGAGGCGTGGCTGACCAAGGTCGTCACCAACCTCGCCCTCGACCGGCTCCGGTCGGCGAAGGTCCGCCGCGAGCGCGCAGTGGGCGCCTGGCTGCCCGAACCGCTGCTCGACGGCGACCCGATGCTGGGCCCGGCCGAGACCGCCGAGCAGCGCGAATCGGTCTCCCTGGCGGTCCTGCTGCTGCTGGAGCGTCTCCCACCGGTCGAGCGGGCCGTGTACGTCCTGCGTGAGGCGTTCTCGTACAGTCACGCCGAGATCGCCGGCATCCTCGACATCACCGAGTCGGCCAGTCAGCAGCACGCCCACCGGGCCCGGCGGCACATGGGCGCCTCGCGCCGCGCCGGTGCGGTCGACCGCACCGATGCGCGCCGGATCGTCGAGGCGTTCCTGGACGCTGCCATGTCGGGGCACACCGAGCGGCTGGTCGCGCTGCTCACCGAGGACGCCAGCGCCATCTCCGACGGCGCGGGCCTGGCCGACAAGCTGATCGAGCTGTCGACTCCGGAGCGGGTCTCCGCCGCGGCGCGGGGCGCGCTCAAGCCCTCCCCCGGCAAGCTGGCGCGGATCGGCGGCTCCCCGGCGCTGTACGCCGCCCTGGTCAACGGCGGCCCGGCCGTGATCGCCGTGCTCGGCGACCGGGTGGTCGGCACGGTCGTGTTCGAGGTCCGCGACGGCAGGATCGCGCGCGGGATCGGCATGGCCTCCCCGGCCCGGCTCGGGCGCGTCACCGAGCAATGGCGGCGGCAGGACCACGACGAACCCGTCGTCCACTCCTGGTGACCAGCGTCACCACCGGCCGCTGTCAGGTTTCGCGGCCCTGTCCGGTTCAGGGTGCACACCCACCCGAACGGGAGCGAAGCCATGAAGCACCGCATCGTCGTCCTCGGCGCCGGATACGCCGGGACCAGCACCGCCAACAGCCTGGCCAAGCGGCTCCACCCGGACGACTTCGAGATCACCGTCGTCGACGCCGAGACCGACTTCGTCGAGCGCATCCGCTACCACCAGCTCGCCGTCGGCCAGCGGATCGAAGCCCGGCCGCTGGCCGAGCTGTTCGAGGGCACCGCGGTCCGGCTCCGCGTCGACCGCGTGACCGGGATCGCCCCTGAGCGCCGCACCGTCGCCCTCGACGGCGGCGAGCTGGACTACGACACGCTCGTGTACGCGCTCGGCTCGACCGGGAGCCTCGCTGACGCGCCCGGCGCCGCCGAGCACGTGTTCGAGGTCGGCAGCCGGGCCGGGGCCCTGCGGCTGCGCAAGCGGCTCGACGCGCTCGGCCCCGCCGACGAGGTCCTGGTGGTCGGCGGCGGACTGACCGGCATCGAGGCCGCGACCGAGATCGCCGAGGCGCGCCCCGACCTGGCGGTCGCGCTGGCCGCCCGCGGGGAGTTCGCCGCCGGTTTCACTCCGGCCGGGCGCCGCTACCTGAGACGGGCCTTCGACGAACTGGGCGTGACCGTCCACGAGCACACGAGCGTCGAACGCATCGGAGCCGCCCTGGCGATCACCGACACCGGACGGGCGCTGCCGAGCGCGGCCACCATCTGGTCGGCCGGGTTCGCCCACCACCCGATCGCCGCCGCCGCGGGGCTCGCGACCGACGAGGCGGGCCGGATCGAGGTCGACCGGACCATGAGGTCGGTCTCGCACCCGAGCGTGTGGGCGGTCGGCGACGCCGCCCTGGCGCCCGGACCGAAGGGCAGTCCGCTGCTGTCCAGGTGCGCTTCGGCCCTGCCGGCCTCGTGGCAGGCCGCGGACGAGATCGCCGCGGACCTGACCGGGAGCCGCCGCCACCGCATGCCGGTCTTCTTCGTGCAGCAGTGCGTGAGCCTGGGCCGAGAGCGCGGTCTGATCCAGGCGGTCTCCACCGACGACCGCCGCCCCCGCAAACTGCTCATGACCGGCCGGACCGGGGCCCGGTACAAGGAGATGATCTGCCGGTTCTCGCTGTGGTTGACGGCCCATCCGCTCCCGTTCGGCGCCGGACGGCGCCGCCGCGCGAAGCGGGTCCGGCAGGCCGCGTCCGTTTAGGGGGCGACGATCCTCGGGTGCAGATCCTCGGCGGGCGGCTCCCAGGAGTCCACGTCCACCGGGGTCTGCTCGCCCGAGCGGATGTCCTTGATCTGGTGCTCCTCGCCGGGGAAGAGCACGAACGGGATGCCGCGCTTGTCGGCGAACTTGATCTGCTTGCCGAACTTGGCCGCCGAGGGCGAGACCTGGGTGGGGACGCCGCGCTCGCGCAGCCGCCGGGCCAGCGCGTTCGCCTCGCCGCGGCCGTCCTCGTCGGCCAGGGCCACCAGGACGCAGGTGGGGACCTCGCGGGTGGCGTCGAGCGCACCGGAGCTCAGGAGCGGCACCAGCAGCCGCGAGACGCCGATCGAGATGCCGACCCCCGGGTAGGTGTTCTTGCCGTCCGAGGCGAGCGTGTCGTAGCGGCCGCCCGAGCAGATCGAGCCGAGCTGTTCGTGCCCTTCGAGGACGGTCTCGTAGACGGTGCCGGTGTAGTAGTCCAGGCCGCGGGCGATCTTCAGGTCGGCCACCACCAGGCCGGGCGCCTGGTCGGCGGCGGCTTCGACGACGGCCGCGAGCTCACCGAGGCCCTCTTCGAGGAGCGGGTCGGTCACTCCGAGCGCCTTGACCCGGTCGACGAACGAGGTGTCCTCGGAGCTGATCTCGGCCAGCTTCAGGCACGCCTCGGCCTGCTCGGGAGTCGCCTCGACCTGATCGATCAGGAGCTTCTGGACCGCCTCGGGCCCGACCTTGTCGAGCTTGTCGATGATCCGCAGCGCCTCGTCGGTGTCGTCGATGCCCAGGCCCTGGTAGAAGCCCTGGCAGAGCTTGCGGTTGTTGACGTGCATCCGCACCGGCGGCAGCGGCAGCCCGCGCAGGGCGTCGGCGATGACTAGCGGGATCTCGACCTCGTAGTGGGCCGGGAGCTCGTCGCGGTCGACGATGTCGATGTCGGCCTGCCAGAACTCTCGGAAGCGGCCCTCCTGCGGGCGCTCGCCCCGCCAGACCTGCTGGATCTGGTAGCGGCGGAACGGGAAGTTCAGCTTCCCGGCGTTCTCCAGCACGTAGCGGGCGAAGGGCACGGTCAGGTCGAAGTGGAGGCCGAGCCCGGCGTCGCCGCCCCCGGAGTCGGCCTGGAGGCGGCGCAGCACGTACACCTCCTTGGAGGTCTCGCCCTTGCGAAGCAGCTGGTCCATCTGCTCGACGGCGCGGGTCTGGACGTTCGCGAAGCCGTGCAGCTCGAACGCGCGGCGGAGGTGGTCGACGACCTGCTGCTCGACGATGCGCTGCCGGGGCAGCAGTTCGGGGAAACCCGAGAGCGGCTGGGGTCGTGGCATGGATGTCTCCTGATTCGAAGTTCGAGCTCGATGCGAATACTGCGGCGCGGTTCAGCGATGGGCCTGGGCGACCTGGCGCAGGTACGGGTTGGAGGCGCGCTCGGCGGCCATGTCGGTGCGCGGGCCGTGGCCGGGCAGGATCCGGACCTCGTCGGCCATCGGCAGGACCTTGCGCTCCAGGCTCTCCCACATCTTCGTCGCGCTCCCGCCGGGCAGGTCGGTGCGCCCGATGGCCCCGGCGAACAGCACGTCGCCGGTGAGCGTGTAGGGCGTGGCATCGCGCGCGGCGGTGTGGAACATGATCGAGCCCTCGGTGTGGCCGGGGGCGTGGTCGACGGTGAACCGCATCCCGGCCAGTTCCAGGGCGGCCCCGTCGGACAGGACCTCGACGTCGTCGGGCTCGGTCCATTCCAGTCCGGTGCCGAACATGGCGCTGGTGCCGGGCCCGAAGCCGAGGGTCGGGTCCTGGAGCAGGTGGGAGTCGTCGGAGTGGATGAAGGCCGGCACGTCGCTGGCGCCGCACACCGGCGTCACCGAGAAGGTGTGGTCCAGGTGCCCGTGCGAGAGCAGGACGGCGACGGGCTTGAGCTTGTGCTCGGCCAGCGTCTCCTCCAGGCGGGGCGCGATGCCGATGCCGGGGTCGACCACGACGCATTCGGAGCCTCTGGAAGAGGCCAGCACGTAGCAGTTCGTGCCGAACGCGTCCGCCACCAGCGTCTCGATGAGCACCCGCTTTCCCTCCTTCGCCGCGCCTCAGGATACACCGGGTAGGCACGGTCATGACACCGACGGAGCCTCGATACACTCCAATTCCCATAAACCCCCTTTGCAAGCATTGGTTGATCGAGGAGGCCCCGCAGTGCCCGCCAAGTCGAAGCACATGGAGCGGCGCAAGCAGCGCATCGCGAACGCGAAGAAGAACGCGCGTCTGGCGGGCAAGATCCGCCGCCGCCGACAGCTCCAGGCGCTCCTCGGGCTGGTGGTGATCGCCGCGGTCCTGACCCTGGGCTATCTGTGGCAGACCGGGTTCTTCGACGACCCCGAGCCCCCGGCCGAGGACATGCCGACCGAGGATGTGATCCCGACCGACCAGATGCCCACAGACCAGCTGCCCACCGAGGAGGCGACCGACGTCCCCGAGGACGACGCCAGCGAAGCCCCCGGCGAAGAGACGACCGAATAACCCTTCAAGCGACGAAATTCTAAGGAGAACCGACGGTGGCGTCGAAACAGGCACAGCGCATGGCCGCCCGGGCCCAGCTCCAGCAGCGCATGGCGCAGAAGGCCGAGCAGGAACAGAAGCGCCGCACGGTCCTGTGGGCCACAGGCGGCGTCGCCGCCCTGGTGGTACTCGCGCTGGGCGCCTGGATCGTGTTCTCGGTCGTCGGCGGCGACGACGGCGACGGCACCGAGGCCGCCTCGGACTCCGAGACCGAGGGTTCCGATGAGGCCGCGGGCGAGGACGCCGCGGGCAACGACACCCCGATCGAGGACACCGTCGCCACCGCCGAGGAGGCGGCAGCCCGCTGCGAGGGCGTCGAGCCCAGCGGCGAGGGCGAGGTCGCCGAGACCAGCGGCAGCCCCGACGGCCAGCCGGCCACCGACGTCTACCTCGAATGCATGTCGATGACGGTCCCCGACGCGTCCGAGACCGCCGACTGCGTCTACACCCCGACCACCGGCTCCGAGGTCCCGCCGACGACCGAGCCGGGCGCCGGAACCCAGGAGATGACCATCGTCTCCAACCTCGGCACCATCACCGCCGACATCGACACCGCCGCCGCCCCCTGCACCGCCGGTTCCTTCACCTACCTGGCCGGCCAGGGCTACTTCGACGGCTCGCAGTGCCACCGGCTGACCACCGACGGCATCTACGTCCTCCAATGCGGTGATCCTGACGCGCGGGGCGCGATCGAGGCCGGCTCTCCCCAGATGGCCGGACAGGGCGGCCCCGGCTACCAGTACGCCGAGGAGAACCTGCCCGACCAAGGCGAGAACAACTACCCGGCCGGGACCATCGCCATGGCCAACGCCGGGCCCGGGACCACTGGCAGCCAGTTCTTCATCGTCTACGACGACACCACGCTGGGACCGGACTACACCGTCCTGGGCCAGATCACCTCGGGCCTGGACATCGTCGAGGAGGTCGCCGCCGCGGGCGCAGTGTGATGCACACGCCCGGGCCCGAGGGCGCCCCCGGCTACGATGGAAACCTAAGCTTGATGAGCAGCGAGCGAATCGAGTTAGAGGAGGCGACGGTGGCGACCGAACGAGCCGCGGGATCCGGCGGCAAGACCGCGGGCGCCGGGACGAAGGCCTCCGATCAGGAGGCCGCCCCGGTCGGACCGCCCACAGGGCGGCGCATGCGGGCGAGGCTGGCGCGATTCAACGCGCCCTGGCAGTCCTCGACCCTGCCCGAGGTGCTGGAGCCGCTGGTCGCCACGCACCGGGCGGCGCACCCGCGCGCCGACGTCCGACTCCTCGAGCGGGCCTATTCGCGGGCCGACGACCTGCACTCCGGCCAGTTCCGCAAGTCCGGCGACCCCTACATCACCCACCCGCTCGCGGTGTCCTCGATCCTGGCCGAGCTGGGCATGGACACCAACACGCTGGTCGCCGCGCTGCTCCACGACACCGTGGAAGACACCGACTACACCCTCGACGAGCTCGAGGACGAGTTCGGCGGCGAGGTCAAGCTGCTGGTCGACGGGGTCACCAAGCTCGACAAGGTGAAACTCGGGGACGCCGCGAAGGCCGAGACCATCCGCAAGATGGTCGTCGCCATGGCCAAGGACCCGCGGGTCCTGGTCATCAAGCTGGCCGACCGGCTGCACAACATGCGCACCCTGACGTTCCTGGCCCCCGAGAAGCAGGAGCAGAAGGCCCGCGAGACGCTCGAGATCCTCGCTCCTCTGGCCCACCGGCTGGGCATGAACACCATCAAGTGGGAGTTGGAGGACCTGTCCTTCGCCACCCTCTACAAGAAGCGCTACGCCGAGATCGCGCGGCTGGTCGCCGAGCACTCCCCGCAGCGCGAGATGCTGCTCCAGCAGGTGACCGCGCAGGTCAAGGAGCACCTCAAGGACTCCCGCATCAAGGCCGACGTGTCCGGGCGACCCAAGCACCTGTACTCGATCTACCAGAAGATGATCGTGCGCGGCCGGGACTTCAACGACATCTACGACCTGGTGGGACTTCGCATCCTGGTCGAGTCCGAGCGCGACTGCTACGCCGCGCTCGGGGTGATCCACGCGAACTGGCAGCCGGTGCCGGGCCGGTTCAAGGACTACATCGCGATGCCGAAGTTCAACATGTACCAGTCGCTGCACACGACGGTCATCGGACCGAACGGCAAACCGGTCGAGATGCAGATCCGGACCTGGGCGATGCACCGCACCGCCGAGTACGGCATCGCCGCGCACTGGAAGTACAAGGAGACCAAGAACTCGACCGTGGCCGGTCCCCCGGCGCACATCGACGACATGGCCTGGCTGCGCCAGCTCCTGGACTGGCAGCGCGAGGCGGCCGACCCGTCGGAGTTCCTCGACGCGCTCAGGTTCGACCTGGCCTCCTCGGAGGCTTACGTCTTCACTCCCAAGGGCGACGTGATCGCGCTTCCGGCCGGCTCGACCCCGGTGGACTTCGCCTACGCCGTCCACACCGAGGTCGGCAACCGGTGCATCGGGGCTCAGGTCAACGGCAAGATCGTGCCGCTGGAGTCGCAGCTGGCCAACGGCGACGTGGTCGAGGTCTTCACCTCCAACTCCGAGAACGCCAGCCCCAGCGAGGACTGGCTGAACTTCGTCAAGAGCCCCCGGGCCCGCACGAAGATCAAGCAGCACTTCAAGAAGGAGCGCCGCGAAGAGGCGATCGAGCTCGGCAAGGACGAGCTGGCCCGCGCGATGCGCAAGCGGCGGCTGCCATTGCAGCGCATGCTCACGCACGACAACTTGACCTCGCTGGCCAAGGACATGAACCTCAAGGACGTCGAGGCGCTGTACGCGGCGCTCGGCGAGCATCACATCAGCCCCACCCAGGTGGTGCAGCGGCTGCTGGAGGTCCAGGGTGGAGCCGAGGGCGCCACGGAGGACATGGCCGAGGCCACGGCCCCGACCCAACCGGCGCGGATCGTGCCCGAGGAGCACGGCGACATCCATGTCGCCGTGACGGTCGCGGGCATGAAGGAGGGCGAGATGCCGGTGCGCCTCGCCCACTGCTGCAACCCGATCCCGGGCGATCCGATCATCGGCTTCGTGACCCGCTACCACGTGATCAGCGTGCACCGCAGGGACTGCGAGAACGCCGAAGAGCGCGTGGAGTTGCAACCGGACCGGGTGGTCGAGGTCCAATGGTCCGACCAGGACGACAAGGCGACCTTCGTGGCCACTGTCCAGGTCGAGGCCCTGGACAGGCACCGGCTCCTGGCCGATGTCACGCAGGTGCTCTCGGGCGAAAGGGTCTCGATCCTGTCGGCGACGGTGACGACCACGAGGGACCGGATCGCCTTGTCGCGCTTCACCTTCGAAATGGGCACACCGGAACACCTGGACCACCTGCTGAAAGTGATCCGAAAGATCGACGGAGTCTACGACGCCTACCGTCTAACCGGAGCCGAATCCAAGCCCTGACACAGGCTGGCGCGAGCATGTGCGCTTTGGGGAAGGACTCGTTGGAGGCTATGACGACGGGGTTCTTCTCGTCGCGGTTGGTCAGGACTTAGAAGAGCAGTTCGGCGCCGTGTCGGTCGAGTTCCATTCAGGGACGGCATGGCTCAACCGTGCGGAACCCGTGCGACATTCATGCCGCCATCACGAAGAATCGAACCAGTCCAGTTCCGCCCGAAATCCTGCATAGGAATATACATGCTCGCGAAATTCGCAAAACGTGCGACGATCGTATTCGCCGCCATGGCCGCGCTCATCATCGCCGCCTCAGGACAGGCCCAGGCCGCCGACGCCTATCTGTACTACTACGACCTCGACCACACGCGGCTCGGATACATGGTTCACCTCGATGCGGAGCCCGACAAAATCAAGGTCTGCGATACGTATGCGGACGGGTACACGGTGTCCGGATCAATCTGGGAGGGCCGCACCCAGATCGGTTCGACTGTTAGGGATGGCTCGGATGCAGGGTGCAACTACGGGACCGTACCACTGGAGAGCGGGCACACCTATGAGATGGTTCTGTGTTGGGAAGCGCCCAGGGCCGAATGTCGCTCTAGGACGATTACCGAATGATGATCGAAATCGCCTTGGCCTGGAGAGTGCCACGAGAAAGACGGGTGGCCGGGGGAAAACTCACCTTGCCGCCGGGTAGGCGTTAGCAACGCCGCAGGCTTCACAGGAGCTCCCTTCGCCCCGGGTCAGGCGGCGGCTTCCCCGCCGATTCGGTAGTCGTATTGCCAGGCGGTGTCATCGTCCTCGGTTGCGATGTAGGTGATGTCGGTATAGAGCACCTCACCGGGATGCTCGGGCACGAATTCGCGGCCGATGAAGTCGACCAGGCCCTCGGCCTCGGTGCCGGGCACAGTGGTCTTGGGTCCCGAGGTCGGGTGCACGCACTCGAGCCCGGCGGTGCGGGCCAGTCGGCGGAGGCGCCGCTCGCCGTGCCGTCGGCCCTGGCGGGCGAGTTCGGCGGTCAGCCGCCGTATCCCGTAGCGGCGCTTCTTGGCCGCGTGCGTCTCCTCGACGACCGCGGTCAACTCGGCGTCGGCCTGCTCGCGTTTCGAGGGCGGGCGGTCACGCCAGGCGTAGTAGCCAGCGGGGCTCACCTCCAGCAGCGCGCAGGCACACCGCAGCGAGACCCGCTCCGTCTCCATCAGCAGCCCGGGCTCATCCCCGCGTGGGCGGGGAGCACGCTGCGCGGCAGGGCCCCGGTGGTCTGAATCGAGGCTCATCCCCGCGAGCGCGGGGATGTGGATAGGTACCGGTTTTGGGCTTCGGGTCTCGGTCCGGAGGATCGCGGCTCGAAGCCGTCAGGCCGCTGCTGACCCGCCGGATATCCGCGTCCGCGCAAGATCAGGCGACCTCTTCCCAGTTGATTCGGTAGTCGTACTGCCAGGCGGTTCGTTCAGGAGTGTTGAAGCGGCCCATGATGATCGGCAGGACCAGGTCTCTGATCCTGGCGGCGATCGGACCGGCGGCCTTGGCCTGGTTGGTGCGGGCCGCTATCGCGATGATGCGTTCGACCCGTTCGCGCCGGTTCCGGTGGTAAGCCCGGAACGCCTGGTCGATGGGCAGGTCCCGCAGGCAGCGGGCGAGTTCGATCGCGGATTCGGCCGCCAGGGAGGCGCCCTGGCCGGAGGACGGCGAGGTGGCGTGGGCGGCGTCGCCGACCAGGACGGCCCTGCCGCGGGACCATACCGGCGTGTGCGGCAGGTCCTCGAGCTTGTGCGCGGGGATGAACTTCTCGGGCGTTACGCGGTCGAGGATCTCCAGTGCCGGTCCGTTGTCCCGCGCGAAGGCGGTGCGCAGCGCCTCGATCCAGTGTTCGTAGCCGGTCGCCTCGAGCCCGCCGGAGGCGAGGCCCTTGACCGGGAGGTTGGCGAACCAGGCGCATTCGTCGCCCTCGACCTGGTATCCGAAGAAGGCGCGGCGTCCGAACATGAAGTACTGGGCGCCTGCGGTGTCGGGGACGCCGGTGCCGTCGACGTAGCCGCCGAAGCTGACCAGGCCGGTGTAGCGCGGGCCGGGGGCGCGGGGATCGACGACAGCGCGGACGGCCGAGCGGATGCCGTCGCAGCCGATGAGGACGTCGGCCTCGGCGGTGGTGTGGTCGTCGAAGCGGGCGATGACGCTGCGGCCGGTGTCGGTGGCATCGACGAACCGTTTGCCGTGGACGAGTTCGATGCCCTCTGCGGCGGCGAGTCGCTGAAGTTCGGCGCTCAGCTGTCCGCGCGGGAGCGTCAAGCGGGGCGCCTGTCCGGGCGGTTCTGGAATCTCGGCCAGGATCTTGCCGGTGTAGCTCCGAATGACCATCCGGCGGGTGGGCGTGGCGAGCTCGGTCAGGATGTCGTCGGCGCCGACGAGTCCGAGGGCGGCTCGGCCGTTGGGCGCGACTGACAGGGGTCCTCCGCGGCTGCCGGAGCCGGGCTCGTGCGCCTCGTAGACCGTCGCCTCGATTCCGGCCATGCGGAGTGCCATCGCCGCCACGGGGCCAGCGACGCCTCCGCCGATGATGACGGCGGTGCGGGCCTTGGTCTGGGGTCTCGTTCGGTGCTGCATGTCGTTCTCCACTCGTTTGCGCTGCCGACGGCAACGCTAGGGCGATGGAGTGGCACCGCGAATCGGCGTGGAGTTGCGTCCGGGTGTCGACCCTGGGAGTAGGCGGCCTTCGCCGATCCGCTGCACGGCGGCTCCGAACCACCTATATTGAGGGCGACTCACCCAGGGAGGGGTTTCAAAGTGGGCATGTCAGACAAGTTCAACGAGATGAAGGACAAGGCCTCCGACGCCGCCGAGGACGCGAAGGACAAGGCGGAGGACCTCTACAACAAGGCCAAGGAATCGCCGGCCGGCGAGAAGATGGACGAGATGGCCGACGACGTCAAGGAGCGGGCCCAGGAAACCGTCTCCAAGTTCAGGCGCGACGACTAGTAGGCGCCGAACGCGACGCGGCAGGGGCGAATCCGGTCGGATTCGCCCCTGCTCATGTGCGTGGTGCCGCCGCTAGCGCTTCCTGCGGCGCTTCTGCTGCTGCCGCTTGGCGCCCTGCCGCGAGCCGCCCGAGCGGCTGCCGGCGCCGGCCGTGGCCGGCTCCTCTTCCTCTTCGACCAGCTCGATAGGGAGGTCCTCGGTCTTGGCGTTCGGGGCGTCGTCCTCGTCGTCCTCATCGCGCGTGCCGGATCGCTTGTTGGCGACCTTCTGGTTGTGCTTCTTGTAGACCGGGCTGCGCTCGGCCATGTCGACCACCCACGGGGCGGCCAGGAACACCGAGGAGTACGTACCGGTGATGATGCCGACGAACAGCACCAGCGCCAGGTCCTTGAGTGTGCCGACCCCGAGCATGCCCACGCCGATGAACAGCAGCGCGCCCACCGGCAGGGCGCCGATGAGCGAGGTGTTCAGCGAGCGCATGAGGGTCTCGTTGATCGCCTCGTTGACGCCCTCGGCGAAGGTCCGCTGGCGGGTCTGGAGCAGGTTCGCGGTGTTCTCCTGGACCTTGTCGAACACGACCACCGTGTCGTACAGCGAGTAGGCCAGGATCGTGAGCATGCCGACCATGGTCGAGGGCGTGATCTCGAAGCCGATCAGCGAGAAGACCCCGGCCGTCAGCACCAGGTCGTGGCCGAGGGCGCCGAGCGCGGCCACGGCCATGCGCCGCTCGAAGCGGAGCCAGATGAACCCGGTGATCAGGATCAGGAAGATGATCAGGGCGATCAGTGCCTGCTGGGAGACCGAGGCGCCCCAGGTCGCCGAGACCTCCGAGATCGAGATGTCGTCGGCCGAGATTCCGGCCGCTTCGGCCATGGCCTGGCGGACTTCCTGGGACTGGTCGCCGTCGAGGGTGGCGGTGCGGATGATGAAGGTCTGGTCGCCGACGGAGCCGGCGATCTGGCCCGAGGCGACCTCGGCGCCCGCCGCCGAGGCGGCGTCCTCGACCTCGGTGATGGTGACGTCGCCCTCGGCCGGAACGGTGTACTGGTTGCCGCCGGCGAAGTCGATGCCAAGGGAGAAGCCCTTGACGATCATGACCGCGATGCTCGCGGCGATGATGATCGCCGAGAACAGGTACCAGCGTTTCCGGTGGGGGACGAACTGGATGTTGGTCTCGCCGCGGTAGAGCTTGCTCCACATGGACAGCGGCTTGTCGGTGTTGTGCGTGCTCATCGGTGCTCCTTAACCGCGCGCCTTGCCGGGGGCCGGGACCGCTTTGGTGTGGAGCCCGGACAGGTGGACGTTGCTGAGGACCCTGCCGCGAGCCATCCACTCGGCGATCGGGTGGGTGAACAGGAACACCACCAGGACGTTCACCAGAGTCGAGACGCCGAGGGCGAACGCGAACGCGCGGACCGGGCCGATGGCCAGGAAGTACAGGACCAGGGCCGCGATGATGGAGACGGTGTTGGCCGACAGGATCGTGCGCCTGGTGCGGATCCAGGCTCTGGGCACCGCCGAGCGGGCCGATCGGCCGTCCCTCATCTCCTCCTTGATGCGTTCGAAGTAGACGACGAAGGAGTCGGCGGTGATGCCGATCGCGACGACGAACCCGGCCACGCCGGCGAGGGTCAGTGTCAGGCCGATCTGGGAGCCCAGCAGCGCCACCAGCGGGTACAGGACGACCGCGGCGGTAGTCAGGCTGCCCAGGACGACCAGGCCGAGGATGCGGTAGTAGACGAGGCAGAACAGGAAGACCAGGGCCAGGCCGATGCCCATGGCCAGCAGCCCGGCCTCGAGCTGGACGACACCGAGGGTCGCGGTGACGTCGTTGATGGTCTGGACCACGAAGCTGATCGGCAGCGAGCCGAAGTTGAGCTGGTCGGCCAGCTGGTTGGCCTCGTCGGCGGTGAAGTCGCCGGAGATCTGCGTGGTGTTGCGGGACGCCTCCCGGATGGTGGGGGCGCTGACGACCTCGTTGTCGAGGACGATCGCGACGTTCTGGCCGACGTTCTCGGTGGTCAGGTTGCCCCAGCGCTCGGCGCCGGCGGAGGTGAACTCGACGTTGACGACGAAGTTGTTCAGGCTCGCCTGGTCGGTGCCGACGTCGGCCGAGGCGACGTCGGAACCCAGGACCGTGGCGGACTGGAGGAGGAACTTCTGGGGCGGGGCGACCATCTGGCCGTCCTCGGTGACGGCTGGCTGGCACGCGGTGACCTCGGCGTCGGGTTCCTGGACCGACCCGGGCGGGCGGGCGTCGAGCTGCTCGCAGGTGATGGTGGGGACGTAGTACTGCACGGAAGCCGGGAGCAGGCCGACCTCTTCGGGGGTCAGCTCGCCGAACGGTTCGAGCGCGGCGAGGCTGGCCTCGTCGGTCGGGACGGTGGTCAGGCTCTGGGCCATGGTCGCGGCCTCCTCGCCGACCTTGGCCAGGATGTCCTCGATGCTGGCGTCGCCCTGGGGTGTCTGGTCCTGGTCGTCCTGGTCGTTCTCGGTGTCGACCTGGGCGCCGCCGGAGTTGTCGTCGGTGGTCTCGTCGGTCGGCTCCTCGCCGTCGCCGACCTCCTCGTCCGATTCCCCGGTCGGCTCGTCCGAGGCGCCGTCGGTGGCCTCGTCGGTCGGCTCCTCCCCGTCCCCGAGGTCCAGGTCTTCGAGGACGGAGAAGTCCTGGGTGGAGGCGGTGACGATGCGGAAGCGCAGCTCGGCGGGGGCACCGACGTCACGCAGGGCGTCCTCGTCGGTGTCGTGCCCGGCCACGTTGACCACGATGTTCTCATTGCCCTCGACGTAGACCTCGGGCTCGGCCACGCCGGTGGAGTTGACGCGGCTCTCGATGATCTGCCGGGCCTGCTCCATGGTCTCTTCGTCCGGCTGGTCGTCGGAGTTGGTCAGGTAGGCCGTCAGCGTCATCGACAGGCCGCCCTGGAGGTCGAGGCCGAGCTTGGGAGTGGGGAACTTCAGGCCCGCCCCGGCGACCGATGACGCCCACAGGACTCCGATCACGGCCAGCAGCGCCACGAAATAAGGGGCGACGGGCAGCCGCTTTCGCTGGATTTTCTTGCGCGGGCGGTCGGCGCCCGTGGTTGCACCCATGTTGGACGGCAATGGTCAGTCTCTTCCTCGGTCGGTTCGGCGCGGGCGCACACGATGGACCGCGCCGGGCGTGCCGGTCCCGGAGGGGTGGTTCAGCACACGTTGTGTCGGCGCGGCTCATTCTAGACGGCCGCGATCAGCGGCTGGAGTGGGCGTGCGATTCGGCACCCGTCAAGGAATATGAGCCGTGTTTACGACTAGTATTCCTTGCGGTCCGATTTGCCGCTGTGCTGGTCGTCGCCGCCGTCGTCGGTCGAGCGGAGCTTCTCAAGGTCCTCGTCGGTGAGGGTGGCCTCCTCCTCGCTGAGCGGGGCGGATTCCTCCTCGGCCGGGGCCTCCTCCTCAGCGCCGGACACGACCTTGGCGATGGCCTGACGGGCGAACACGAGGAAGACGTCATCGCTGGCCTCGAGGGTCACCGTCTCGTCGTCGGAGTCGACGACGGTGCCGTACAGGCCGCCGATGGTCATCACACGCGCGCCGGAGCCGACCTTGGTCTGCATGTCCTGCTGCTCGCGCTGGCGCTTCCTCTGCGGCCGGATCATCACGAAGTACATCAGGGCGATGAAGCCCACGATCATGATCAGGAAGATCAGGTTGCTGCCGCCACCACTGTCCTGAGCGAGAACGTCTACAGCTGAGAGCACGGTGTGCCTTTCGTCGTTGTGTGGACTCTTAAGACGTGCGCGGAGTCTACCGCGCACGTATCAGACAATCCCCACCCTACGCGGGGTCACCGGCGAACAGTCCTTCGGTGGAAGGGGGTTCGAGCCCCAGGTGCCTCCACGCTTCGGCCGTGGCCACGCGCCCGCGCGGAGTGCGGGCGATCAGCCCGGCCCGGATCAGGTAGGGCTCGGAGACCTCCTCGACCGTGTCGGTCTGCTCCCCCACCGCCACGGCCAGGGTCTTCGGCCCGACCGGGCCGCCGCCGAAGGTCTTGACCAGCGCCCGCAGGACCGCCCGGTCCAACCGGTCCAGGCCCAGCTCGTCCACGTCGTAGAGCGCCAGCGCCTCGACCGCGATCCGAGAATTGATCACCCCGTCGGCCCTGACCTGGGCGAAGTCGCGCACCCGGCGCAGCAGCCGGTTGGCGATGCGAGGCGTGCCCCGCGAACGCGAGGCGATCTCGGCGGCCCCGTCGCCGGTGACCTCGACCCGCAGAATCCCGGCCGAGCGGGTCACGATCGACTCCAGCTCGGCTTCCTCGTAGAACTCCAGCTGGCCCAGGAACCCGAAGCGGTCCCGCAGCGGACCGGTCAGCAGCCCGGCACGGGTGGTGGCGCCGACCAGCGTGAACGGCTCAAGATCGAGCGGGATGGCCGTCGCCCCCGGGCCCTTGCCGACCACCACGTCGACCCGGAAGTCCTCCATGGCGGTGTACATCAGCTCCTCGGCCGGGCGCGCCATCCGGTGGATCTCGTCGATGAACAGCACCTCGCCGGGCCCGAGGCTGGTCAGGATGGCCGCCAGATCCCCCGAGCGCTCCAGGGCCGGGCCCGAGGTCTGCCGCAGCCCCACCCCGAGCTCGCCGGCGACGATCATGGCCAGGGTGGTCTTGCCCAGGCCGGGAGGGCCCGAGAGCAGGATGTGGTCGGGCGGGGACTGGCGCTGCCTGGCGCCTTCCAGCAGCAGGCCGATCTGCTCGCGGACCCGCGCCTGCCCGATGACCTCGTCGAGCTTGGCGGGCCGGATGCCGGCCTCGGCCTTGCGGTCCAGCTCGGTGGCCTCGGCCGCGGTCAGGGCCGCGTCCCACTCCTCGGCGGTGTATTCGGGTTCGTCCATGGACTATCGCTTCCCGAGCATTCGGATGGCCTGCTTGAGCAGGGTGGGGACGTCGGCGCCGTCGACGCCCTCGGCGTCGAGCTTCTCGATCGCGGTCTTGGCCTCCGAGGCCGACCAGCCCAGGGCCTGGAGCCCCTGGCCGACCTGGGTGCGCCAGCCACCTGGCCGCGAACCGGACTGCTTGGGCGGGGAGGTCTCGATCGGGCCGATCTTGTCGGCCAGGTCCAGCACGATCCGCTCGGCGCTCTTCTTGCCCACCCCGGGGATGCGCGAGAGCGTGGCGGTGTCGGCGGTGGCGATCGCCTGGCGGATGATGTCGGGCCGCAGCGCGTCGACCGCGTCGCGGGCGATGCGGGGCCCGACCTTCTGGGCGGTCTGGAGTAGCTCGAACAGGTCGCGCTCGTCGGGCGAGTTGAAGCCGAACAGGGTGATCGACTCCTCGCGCACGATCGTGGATACGTGCAGGACGGCCTTGTCGCCGACCTTGAGGTTGGCGAGGGTGTGGGGTCCGGAGTGGACGGCGTAGCCGACCCCGTTCACGTCGATGACGGCGTGGGTCTCCCCCACCGCCGCTATGGTCCCGGTGAGTTGGGCGATCATCGCGGTTGTCCCCTTCTCGGCGAGGCCCGCGGGCCGTGGTCCGGTCCGGTCGAGGCCGATGCGAGCTTGGCCTTGAGCCCGCCGCGCCACAGGTGGCAGATGGCGATGGCCAGCGCGTCGGCGGCGTCGGCCGGCTTGGGCGGATCGGTCAGGCGCAGGATGCGGGTGACCATGGCCGTCACCTGGCGTTTGTCCGCGGTGCCGTTGCCGCAGATCGCGGCCTTGGCCTCGGAGGGAGTGTAGGTGGCGGTGGGCAGCCCGGACTTGGCCCCGGCCAGCAGCGCGACGCCGGACGCCTGGGCCGTGCCGATCACGCTGGCCACGTTATGCTGGCTGAAGACCCGCTCTACCGCCACCGCCTCCGGCTCGAACTCCTCCAGCAGCCGTCGCAGTCCCTCGTCGAGCGCGAGCAGTCGATCGGCAAGTGGCGCTTCAGGGTCAGTGCGGATCACCTCGACGGCGACCATCTTGCCCGGCGCGCCGGGACGCCCCTCCACGACGCCGACGCCGCACCTGGTCAGCCCCGGATCGATCCCCATCACGCGCACTCGCCCCTCCGTTCGCTCGCTCGCGCCAGCTTATCGGCCGAGGCCGACAGGTGCGTCCGGTGACGCCGGTGATGTTGCCAATAAACTACTTGCCGCCCGGCAAGCTCAGGGTTAACCTGAACAGGGCCAGGTTGTGAAGACCTCGCACTTCGGCCCCGAATCCCGAACTCTCCCAACGAATTTTGCGAGATTACCGTGTCCGCTGCTGCGTTCAACCCTGTGGCCGTCGAGAACGGCCACTCGCGCCGCTTCATCACCATGATGGTATTCGTCCTCGGCGCCCTGACGGCGACCGCGCCGTTGGCGACCGACCTCTACCTCCCGGCCTTCCCTGAAATGGCCGAAGCCCTGGGCTCCACCGAGAACCACATCCAGCTGACCCTCACCTCCATGATGATCGGACTCGGACTCGGCCAGGCCGTCCTCGGCCCGCTCTCCGACCGCTTCGGGCGCCGGATACCCCTGCTGATCGGCATGGGGCTCTTCACCGTCACCGCGCTGGCCTGCACCGTGGCGACCAGCGCCGACCAGCTGATCGTCATCCGCTTCTTCCAGGGCCTGTCCGGCGCGGCGGGCATGGTGATCGCCCGCGCGGTCATCCGCGACCACTTCGTGGGCGACGACATGACCCGCTTCACCGCCAAGATGCTGTTCATCACCATGCTCGCCCCGATGCTGGGCCCGATCATCGGGGCCCAGATCATCACCTTCGGCCCCTGGCCGCTGGTCTTCGTGTTCATGGGAGTCATGTCGGCACTGGCGACCTTCCTGGTCTGGCGCTTCCTGCCCGAGAGCCTCCCGGCCGAGCGCCGCCGGGAGTTCAGCGGCGGCGCGTTCGCGCGGACCCTCGGCAGCCTGGTGACCGACCGGTACTTCATCACCCCCGTCCTGGTGGTCATCTTCAACTTCTCGATGCTGTTCACCTACGTGTCGACCTTCAGCTTCGTCTCCCAGAACCAGATGGGGGCCTCGGCCGGGAGCTACTCGCTGATCTTCGGCGTCGGAGTCCTGGCGCTGCTGGCGGGCAACCAGGCCAACATGCTGATGATCGACCGGATCGAATCGAGCCGCCGCATGGTCATCGGCCTGTCGATCTCCATGACCGGCGTGGCCGTGCTCGCGGGCCTGACACTGACCGGGACCGACAGCCTCATCTCGGTGCCGATCGCCCTGGCGGTGATGATGCTCGGCAGCGGCGTGATTTTTCCGAACGCCGGGGCCGCGGCGATGTCCTCGCAGGAACCGCAGATCGCCGGTACCGCCTCGGCGTTCATGGGCTGCCTGCAGATGGCCGCCGGAGGCGTGATGCCCGCGCTGGCGACGATCGGCGGCGTCAGCCTGGCGAGCATGACCGGCGGCATCGTCGCCTACGGCATCGTCACCACGATCGCCGTCATCGCGATGCTCCGCGTCTACCGGCGCGAACCGGTCGCCGCCTAGCCGCGACGAACGACATCCGCCCGGTCCCCTGCGGGGCCGGGCGGTTTCGTTTAGCCCCCTTCGGCGGCGGGAAACTCCCCTGTGTGCGTGACAGGCGATTCCACGACCGTCGGGAGGCAGGCCGGGTCTTGGCCGGGATGCTCGACCGCTACCGGGACCGCTCGGACCTGCTGGTCCTCGGGCTGCCGCGCGGCGGGGTGCCGGTGGCGTTCGAGGTCGCCGAGGCGCTCAACGCGCCGCTGGAGGTGCTCATGGTCCGCAAACTCGGCGTACCCGGGCATGAGGAGCTGGCCTTCGGGGCGGTCGCCACCGGCGGGATCATGGTCGTCGACGCCGGGGTCTTGAGCGGCTTCGGCGTCGACGGCGAAGAGCTGGATCGCATCGCCGAGCGCGAGCGCGCCGAACTCGATCGCCGCGAACGGGCCTACCGGGGAGATCGCGAGCCGCCGCGGCTGCGCGACAAGACCGTGCTGCTGGTCGACGACGGCCTGGCCACCGGCTCGACGATGAAGGCCGCGATCCGGGCCGCACGCGCGACGGAACCGGCGTGGCTGGCCGTGGCCGTGCCGACCGCCCCGGCGGGCACCTGCGAAGAACTGGCCCGGCTCGTCGACGACCTGGTGTGCGCCTCCAACCCCGAACCGTTCACGGCCGTCGGCCAGTCGTACCGGGAGTTCGAGCAGACCGGCGACGACGAGGTCCGAGAGCTGCTCGGCTTAGGACCCGCGGGATTCGGGCCTGGCTGGAGCGACGAATCCCAGCTCCCGAGCCACGGCCGCGGCCTCGCCTCGTGAGGCGACGTCGAGTTTCTCCAGGATGTTCGCGACGTGGAACTTCACGGTGTGCTCACTGATGTGGAGGACTTCGGCGATGCGCCGGTTGCGGTGGCCGCCGACAAGGTGGTGCAGCACGTCGATCTCGCGGGGATTGAGCCGTTCGGCCAGGTCGGCGGCGCGCGGCGCGGCTCCGCCCAGCGGAATGCGGGCGGTGACCGTGGTGCCCCATCCGGGGACGGCGTCGAGGTCGAACTGCGCGCCCAGCGCGGCGGCGGCCGTGGCGATGCGCCTCACGCCGGTGTCCGTCTCCGCGAGGACACCGGGGCCGTCGTCTCGGACGGTCACGCGCAGCGCGCCATCGCTGAGGTCCCAGGAGATGCGGATACGGTCGATCCCGGCCTGGTCGAGGGCGGTCAGGACCGCGCCGCGCACCAGTGCCCGCGCCGCGGCGGCGACCTCACCGGGGAGTACCTGGTCGGCCCGTTCGGGCGGATCAAGTTCGAGCTCGGCGTCGTTGTATCGCATGAGCAGGACGAGTTTGTCGGTCATTCGCGCGAAGGCCGTTCCGGCGGTCTCGGCGCCGCCGTGGCGTTCGCGCCCGGTCGCCGAGCGCAGATCGACCATGGCGGCCGCCGCGATGTCGGCGGCGGTGCGGCGCGCGGCGGCGTCGGAGAGTTGGCCCGAGCGCAGGGCGCCGAGGACGCCGCCGAGGGTGGCCGCGTGGGCGTCGGTGAGCTCGAGGATCAGGCGGGCGCGGTCGCCCGACTCGACGTGCGAGCGCGACAGCTTCACCGGTTCGACTTGGGCGTTGAGGATCATGACATGCGCCGCGGCCAGGTCCCACAGGCGCTGGAGGACGTCCCCGGCGGCCTCGTCGGGGCTCGGTTCGGTCGGCAGGGCCGCCAGCACGGAACCGGCCGATCCGGGAGGGGCGGACGCGACCGCGACCACCGGCAGGACGGCTCCGGCGACGCTGATCTCGCCGTGCCAGGGTCGGCCCGGTTCGACCAGGCCGGCGAGCCTGGCCATCTCGGCGACCGTCTCGGGGCAGTCGGGGGCGTCACCGTGGCTGCGGACCGGCACGGACACGCAGTCGCCGCTCTGGAGCAGCAGGCCCCGGTGGGGCAGGACGGCGCCGGCGATCGCCGAGACGCGCGGCAGGATCTCCGGCAACGGCGCTTCCAGCAGGTCCCGCGTCTGCGCGAGGACGGTCGCGTGCTCCTGGGGCCTCATGCGGGCAACTGTAGTCGGCTCGGACGCGGAGGCGCCTCCTCCTTCGGTGGGGCCGAACCGCTCGAACGGCCGGGTTGCGACCGGGTCGGGCGCGATGAGACTGAGAGGGGTTCAGTCAACGTTCGAATCGGGAGTGCTCATGGAAGCTCGACAGCGGAACCTCGGCGACCTCAGCGTGCTCGTCGCCCGTCTGGGAGTGGGGATCATCCTGCTCGCCTACGGGTGGCAGAAGCTCGCGGACTGGGGCCTGTCCACGACCGCCGAGATCATGTCCGGCGGAGGCGTGCCGCTGCCGCAGGTCAGTGCCTATGCGACGACGTTCGGCGAGTTGCTCGCGGGCTCGGCGATCATCCTTGGAGTCGCGGTACGGCCCGCCGCGATCGGCGCGGCGCTGCTCATGACCGGCGCGATCGTGTTCGTCAACGGCGCCAGCGGCCTGTACGCCGAGCAGGGCGGCTACGCCTTCCCGCTCGCGGTCGGCGCGGCCTCGCTGCTGCTGGCCGTCACCGGGTCGGGCCGCTTCGGGCTCGACCCGCTGCTGAAGCCGGTCTACGACCGGATGCGCCCGGTCGCGAGCGCGGTCCGATGACCGAGTCGAGCGTGACCCGCCGCGGGCTGCTGCGCGGTACGGGCGCCGGCGCGGCGGCCCTGGGGCTGGCCTCCTGCGGCGAAAACTCGGCCTCATCCTCGTCGGAGGGCGGACCGACGCCGGACTGCGTGCTCACCCCGGAGGGCACCGAGGGCCCGTACTACCTGGACCTCGACCTCTCGCGCGGCGATCTGACCGAGGGCCGCGCGGGGGTGCCGCTGCGGCTGGACTTGACCGTGGTCGACACCGGTTCCTGCGCGCCGATCCAGGACGCGGCGGTGGACGTGTGGCATGCCGACCCCGACGGGACCTATTCGGGGACCGAGGCCCACGGCACGGTCGGTGAGACCTACCTGCGCGGCGTCCAGCTCACCGACGCCGACGGGCGCGCCGAGTTCGACACGCTCTATCCGGGCTGGTATTCGGGCCGCACCGTCCACATACACGTCAAGGTCCACGTCGAGGGCGAGACGGTCCACACCGGTCAGCTCTACTTCCCCGAGGACGTCAACGGCGAGGTGGCCGAGGTCGCCGAGTACGCCCGCGACAGCGGACCGGACACCGCGAACGCCGACGACATGTTCTATCCGAGCACGGGCGCCGGATCGACCCTCGACCTGTCCGGCTCGGTCGACCAGGGGTTCACCGCGAGCATGGTGCTCGGCGTCGGCGGATGACGCCGACCGGGAACTCGGTGCCGCCCCCGCTCGCGGGGGCGGCCCGTTCCGTGTCCCCCTACGCGTCGAGTTCGGCGAGGACCTCATCTGGAATGTCGACGTTCGTGTAGACCTCCTGGACCTCGTCGGAGTCCTCCAGGGCGTCCACGACGCGCATGACCTTGCGGGCGCCCTCGGCGTCGACCGGGACGCTCGTGGAGGGCTGGAAGCCGGCCTCGGCCGAGTCGTAGTCGATCTCGGCCTTCTGGAGCGCGGTGCGGACCTCGACCAGGTCGCTCGGCTCGCACAGGACCTCGAAGCCGCCCTCGCCGAGGTCGTTGACCTCTTCGGCCCCGGCGTCCAGGACGGCCATGAGGATGTCGTCCTCGGTCAGGCCCTCGGTCTTCGGAACGATGATCACGCCTTTGCGGGAGAACAGGTAGCCCACGCTGCCGGCCTCACCGAGGGTGCCGCCGTTGCGGGTGAGCGCGACCCGCACTTCGGAGGCGGCGCGGTTCTTGTTGTCGGTGAGGCACTCGATGAGCACGGCCACCCCGCCGGGCGCGTAGCCCTCGTACATCAGCGTCTCGTAGTTGACCCCGGCCCCGTCGAGGCCGCCGCCGCGCTTGACGGCGCGGTCGATGTTGTCGTTGGGCACCGAGTTCTTCTTGGCCTTCTGGATGGCGTCGAACAGCGTGGGGTTGCCGTCGGGGTCGGGGCCACCGGTGCGCGCCGCCACCTCGATGTTCTTGATCAGCTTGGCGAACAGCTTGCCACGCTTGGCATCGATGGCGGCCTTCTTGTGCTTGGTCGTCGCCCACTTGGAGTGGCCACTCATACCGGCGTTTCCTCGTTCCTCTAGTCGGCCTCTCCGGCGCCGGAGCGCCGGACCATGTCCACGAAGTATCGGTGCACGCGCGCGTCATCGGTGACCTCCGGGTGGAAGGAGGTGGCCAGGCAGGCGCCGGCGCGTACCGCGACGATCCTACCGCCCGGGCCCTCGGGCCCGGAGTCCCCGCTGCTGACGCGGCCGATCACCTCGACGCCCTCGCCGACCCGCTCGACCCAAGGGGCGCGGATGAAGACGCCGCGGAACGGGCCGCCGTCGAGGCCGTCCAGGTCGATCTCGGCTTCGAAGGAGTCGACCTGGCGGCCGAAGGCGTTTCGGCGGACCGTCATCGGGATCGCACCGAAGGAACGCTGGTCGGGGCGGCCGTCGAGCACGTCGGAGGCGAGCATGATCATGCCCGCGCACGACCCGAAGGCGGGCATTCCGGCGTCCAGGCGCTTGGCGATCGGGTCGAACAGTTCGAAGACCCGCAGCAGGTGGCTCATGGTCGTCGACTCGCCGCCGGGGATCACCAGGCCCTCGACCGAGTCGAGCTCGGAGGCGCGCCGGACCGGCACCGGCCGGCCGCCGGCGGCCTCGACCGCACGCGCGTGGTCGGCCACGTCGCCTTGCAGCGCCAGGACACCGATCTGGGGCACGCGCATGTCAGAGAACTCCAAAGTTGTGCTTACGGCGGGCTTCTCAAGCGTAGTTCCGGCCGCGCGGGCTGCCTACCTGGGCGATCGGTACTGTGACCGGATCCGGGTGGGGGTTCGGGCGTTGGGCGCGATCCGTTAGGCTCACCGGCTGAACGTGCCGCACCCCTTAGGAGCCCTGAGGAACCATGCCTGAGATTGTCAAGCGCAACCCGATGCCCCGTTCGGTCCGGGCCGGACGCAACGCGATGTGGTTCCAGGCCGCGATCAGCGCCGTCGTCGGCGGGCTGGTCGTGCTCGCCCACCACACCGCCCGCGACCTGGTGCCCCCGGCCGCCGAACACGACGTCTACCGCGCCGCGGTCGGCCTCGGCACGCTCACGGTGTGCCTGCTCCTGGCCATCGCCCTGCTGCGCACCCAGTGGCGGGCGCTGTGGCTGCTGGTCCTGCTCAGCCAGGTCCTGAGCCTGGCGGGCCTGGCATGGCTGATGGCCACCGGCGGCCTGTACTGGGCACTGTGCATCGCCTTGGCTATCGTTCCGATTATCATCGTCGGTACCCTGACCGAGCGGTTCGCTCGGAGATGGTTCAACCACTAGCTCCCGGAGGCTGACTGCCAAATGCTCCCCCAACCGAACTTCGGCCCCGCCTCCGAGCCCGACCCCGTCGGTGGCGACGACGACGAGGAGCTCGGTCCGCCGAAGCAGATCGGTCGCCTGCGGATCTCCATGTGGGTCCAGGCGGTGTGCGCGGTGATCGCGGGGAACTTCCTGGTCGTCGCCGTCTTCTCGTACCGGGGCATGAGCCTCGACGAGCTCACCGACATCTACGAGGGCGCCGACGGCGTCGAGGACCCGGCCGGACTGGCCCGGGACGCCTTCGACTACTACCAGGGCACCGGGTTCCTCGCCTCGACCCTGACGATGGCCATCGTGGCGGTCCTGGCCGCGATCGTCACGGCCCTGTGCGCGCTGCGGCTCAAGACCCGGCTGAAGTCCGTGCGCTGGACCGCCGTGGTGACCTCGGTGCTGCTGTTCCTGACCGGAATGCTGATGACCACCGTGTTCGGCTACTGGGTGGCGCCGTGGGTGGTCGCCTCGGTGCTGTCGCTGTGGTGGCTGTTCGCCGGGGACGTCCGGTGGTGGATGAGCGAGAAGCGGAAGTAACCAGGACTCGTCCTCTTCGACCCCGTCCCCGTCTGATTCGTGCTCGGCGAGGTAGTCGATGAACCTCGCCCGCGCCAAGGGCTCGGCCTCACCCCACCTGCCCTGGGTGGTCTGGCGCCACATCGACACCAGGTCGTCGATGGCCACCCCGATCTCGGCCACGTCCGGGTCCAGGTCGGTGTTGGCCGCTGCCGGAGTGTGCTGGATCAGGTCGATGAAGAACCGCCAGTCGCGCCGGTGCCGCGCCAGGGCGAACGCCCGGTGCTGAAGGTCGGCGGTCGACAACTGCTCGAGGTCTTCGGCGTTCATGCCACCAGCCTATGCTTCGAGCCTGGTTTGCGTGTGTCGATGGGCGTTTGCGCGGCTTCGGCTACTTAGGATCTCGTCATGATCAAGAGAGTCCTTCGCGCGGGCGCGCTGCTCGCCGCCGCCGCGCTCATCGCCCTCGCCGCTCCGGCGCAGTCCCACCCGGTCGCGCACGACTCCGGCGTGTTCTACCTCAAGGTCACCGACCAGGACGGCTTGGTGGCCGACGCGGTGCTGACCTGTCCGGGCGGCTGGCTGCACCCCCACGGTGCCGAGTCCTGCTCCCAACTGGCGGCTACCGGCGGCGATATCTCGGGCATCCCGCCGGCCGGCGGGTTCTGCCACCTGATGTACCGGCCGGTGACCGTGGCCGCCCACGGGCACTGGAACGGCGACTTCCGCAGCTTCGAGGCCGAGTTCGGGAACCTGTGCCGGGCCGTGGAGGCGACCGGCGGGTACCTGTTCGACTTCGGCTGAGCCCAGACGCGAAAGCGGCGGGCCGGAGCGTCTTGCTCGGCCCGCCGCTACTCTGCGTCTCTACCAGCCGCGCTTGGCGAGCTTCTGGTCCTCGTCGAGGGTGTCGACGTTGATGCCGACCATCGCCTCGCCCAGGCCGCGGGAGACCTCGGCGACGACCTTCGGGTCGTCGTAGAAGGCGGTGGCCTTGACGATGGCGGCGGCGCGTCCCGCCGGGTCGCCGGACTTGAAGATGCCCGAGCCGACGAAGACGCCCTCGGCGCCCAGCTGCATCATCATGGCCGCGTCGGCGGGAGTGGCGATGCCGCCGGCGGTGAACAGCACCACCGGGAGCCTGCCGAGCCTGGCCACCTCGGCGACCAGCTCGTAGGGGGCGCGCAGGTCCTTGGCGGCGGCGAACAACTCGGCCTCGTCGAGCTTGGACAGGCGGCCGATGTCGGCGCGGATCTGGCGCATGTGCCTGGTCGCCTCGACGACGTTGCCGGTGCCGGCCTCGCCCTTGGAGCGGATCATGGCCGCGCCCTCGGTGATGCGGCGCAGGGCCTCGCCGAGGTTGGTCGCCCCGCACACGAACGGGACGGTGAACTTCCACTTGTCGATGTGATTGGCCTCGTCGGCGGGCGTGAGCACCTCGGACTCGTCGACGTAGTCGACGCCGATGGCCTCCAGGACCTGGGCCTCGACGAAGTGGCCGATCCTGGCCTTGGCCATCACGGGGATGGAGACGGCCTCGATGATGCCGTCGATCATGTCGGGGTCGGACATGCGCGACACGCCGCCTTCGGCGCGGATGTCGGCGGGCACGCGTTCGAGCGCCATGACGGCCACGGCCCCGGCGTCCTCGGCGATCCTCGCCTGCTCGGGGGTGACGACGTCCATGATGACGCCGCCCTTCAGCATGTCGGCCATGCCGCGCTTGACGCGGGCGGTGCCGATCTCGGCCTCGGTCTTCTGGGTCTCTGCCACGGTCACCGGCTCCATCTAGTGGTTGACAAGTTCTGTCATTAGGGGTACCTGACGGCGTCGATTCTACGCCGCGACCGACCTCACAGAACCGCTCGATCACTGCATGGGGTCTTCGATGTCCCAGTACTGGGGGCGGGGCAGGCGGCGGTGGAGCCGCAGCAGGACGGCCGCCGGCAGGGAGCGCGAGGCCACGGCGTCGCGCACGAAGTCGGAGTGGATCTGGCGGGCCAGGGCGACGCGCCGGTTCGCGGTCCCGAGGTCCTCGGCCCAGGCCGGGTCGGGATCGAGTTCGCGCAGGGCGCGGGTGAGGTCGTTCTCGGCGTACTCGCGCAGCTCACGCTGCCGCTTGTCGTCGGCCGGGACGGCCACGACCGACAGCGCCAGGGCCACGACCTCGTCGAAGCCGGGCTGGCCGACGAACTTCAGGACCGTCTCGGCCCGCTCGTCGAGCTTGGTCAGCAGCGCGGTCTCGGCGGTGTGGGCGCGTCTGTGCAGGCGTTCCACCCGCGTCACCGTCCACGTCGCGTACGCGCCGACGACGGCGACGATCGCAACGAGAACGGCCAGCCACCACATCTGGATCATCGTAAGCGAGGGCGCCCACGACCGGTGGTCCGGCGTGGGCGCGCTTCGGTGCTTCGACTGTGCTAATCGCTACTCATCACTTCCCGTCGCGTTGCGTTCTCGATGGCTCATGACCTGCCTTGCGGCCACCAGGCCGAGCAGGAATGCGAGTGCGCCGACGATGATGTTGTTCCAGATGACGCCAACCGTCGGGTCGGTCCCCACCATCCACGGCGAGATGACCAACCAGAGCCCGATCGCGCTCATGGCCCAGCTCATGCCGTACATTCGCTCCGGGGCCACGGTGAATCCGAGCGCGAGCAGACCGATCGCGACGCCCATGATCAGGTTGTGCGTCGCCAGTGCCGCCTGAGAGGTCGCGAAATCGACCACCCATGGCGATATGACGCAGTATAGGCCGATGAGGAAGAACGGCGCGTCGATGAGCACCACGTCTCTCCGGCCCATCATCTTGGCGTAGCGGGTCCGCATCTCTCGTACGTCCGGGTGGGTCGTTAGATCACCCCTGTGTGAGACATCGGCCATCCGACTGCCCTCCGTCCGATCCGTGCGCGTGCGGCTGCACGGGGATACACGGATCGTTCCCCCTCATTATGGACCCGTAGCGACTGTGAGTAAAGGGGTCGCGACTCAGCGGCGCCGCACGGCGCCGGCCTCGATGGCGGCGCGGTAGACCTCGACGACCCGGTCGGCGACCTCGGGCCAGTCGTAGCGCCTGACCCACTCGTTCGCCCGATCGACGTAGTCGTCGCGCAGGCCGGGGTCGTCGAGCAGGCGGGCGGCCTCGGCGGCGAGAGCGTGGGCGCTGCCGACCGGGAACAGGCCCCCGACGCGGCCGCCGTCGAGGACGCTCTTGAACGCCTCGATGTCGGAGGCGAGCACGCAGGTCCCGGCGGCCATGGCCTCGGTGAGGACCATGCCGAACGACTCGCCGCCGGTGTTGGGGGCGACGTAGAGGTCGACGCCGGCGAGCATCGACGCCTTCTCCTCGTTGGAGACCGCGCCGAGGAAGTGGACGCGGGAGGCGGTCTCGGAGTCGAGTCCGGCGACGGCCTCGGCCGGGTCGCCGCGGCCGACGACGAGCAGGTGCAGGTCGGGCCGTTCGACGGCGAGGGAGGCGAACGCCTCGCGGAGGATGCCGAAGCCCTTGCGGGACTCGGTGTAGCGGCCCATGAAGCCGATGGTGGGCCCGTCGGGCTTGCCGACCAGCGGCGCGGCCTTGCGGTAGAAGGCGACCGGGACGCCGTTGGGGATCTCGACCGCTCCCCCGCCGAGGTGCTCGACCTGGACCTTGCGGGCGTGGGAGGAGACGGCGATGCGCGCCGAGAGGTTCTCCAGGACCAATTGGGCCATGTGCTTGCCTGCCGCGAGCATCCGCGAGCGGGTGATGGCGGTGTGGAAGGTCGCCACGACCGGGCACTTGGCGGTGAGCACGGCCAGGCACGAGAGGCTGGGCGTGAGCGGCTCGTGGACGTGGACCACGTCGAACTCGCCTTGGAGGCACCAGCGGCGCACCCGGGCGGCCGAGCGCGGCCCGAACGCCAGGCGGGCGATGGAGCCGTTGTAGGGGACGGCCAGGGCCTTGCCGCCGGGGACGACGAAGTCGGGGAGGTCGGCGGTCTGGGTGGCCGGGGCCAGGACCGAGACGTCGTGACCGGCGCCGATGAGGGTCTCGGCCAGGTCGGCGATGTGGAACTGGACGCCGCCGGGCACGTCGAAGGAGTAGGGGCTGACGATCCCGATCCGCAGGTCCCCCATCACGACTCCAGGGTGTCCGCGCTCGACGGTCCGGATGGGGCGTTGAAGTCGGCCGTCCAGAACCGCTGGAGCATGTGCCAGTCGGCGGGATGGGCGCCGATGCCGTCGGCGAAGGCGTCGGCCACGGCCTGCGCGGTGTGGCCCAGGCGGTCGCGCAGGCGGCCGGTGCCGGTGTCGACCGGCCCGGTGATGTGGCAGACGGCGCGGTCGCTCGCGTAGTGGATGTGGGCGGTGAACAGCGGGACGTCGTTGCGGATGGCCAGCAGGGCCGGGCCGACCGGGAAGGTGGTCGTCTCTCCGAAGAACTTCACCTCGACGCCGCTGCGGCCCAGGTCGCGGTCGGCGACGAGGGCGACGACGTGGCCGTCGGCCAGGGCCTCGCCGAGGACGGCATCGGGGCCGCGGTCGCCGCCGGAGGCCGGGACGATGCGCATGCCCAGCGATTCGCGGTACTCGACGAAGCGGCGGAAGACCCCTTCGGGTTTGAGCCGTTCGACGACGGTGGTGAGCTTGTTGCCGGCGATCTGGGGCACCCAGGCCCCGGCGAAGTCCCAGTTGCCCGAGTGCGGCAGCGCCACGATCGAGCCCTTGCCCGCGGCGGCGCGCTCGGCGACCGGCTCGTAGCCGTTCATCTCGAAGTTGCGGTCGATGTCGTCCCGGCTCATCGACGGGAGGCGGAACGCCTCCATCCAGTAGCGGGCGTAGGAGCGCATCGCCTCGCGCACGAGCTCGGGCTCGGGTTCGCCGCCGACGACGCGGGCGAGGTTGCGGCGCAGCTGGCGCACGCCGCGGCCGTCCTTGCGCCAGGCGCGGTCGGCTCCGGCGCGGAACAGGGCCGCCGCGGCGGCCTCGGGCATGAGCCTGACGCCGCGCCAGGCGGCGAGGTAGGCCCATTCGTTGAGCTTCTCAGGCATCGGCATGGCGCTCCTCGACGGCGGTGAGGCTGGCGCGGGCGTGGACCAGGCGCTGGGCGACGGTGATGGTCGTCAGCAGTGCCAGCAGCCCCATGCCGACCTCCAGCGAGTAGGGGACGCCGACGATCTCGACCAGGACGGCCGCGCCGGCCAGGATGAGCCGTTCGGGACGTTCGGCGATGCCGACGTTGCACTCCCCGCCCAGGCTCTCGACGCGGGCCTTGACGTAGGAGACCACTTGGGAGGTGATGAGGGCGACCAGGGCGAACGCGCAGCCGAGGAAGCGGTCCTCGGCCAGCAGCCAGTAGGCCAGGCCGGCCAGGATCGCGCCGTCGGCGATCCGGTCGCAGGTCGAGTCCAGCAGCGCCCCGAATTTGGAGCCGCTGCCCTGGACGCGGGCGATCGCGCCGTCGATCATGTCGGTGAACGCCGACAGGGCCACGACGATGAGCGCGGCGAGCAGGTGCCCCTGCGAGAGCAGGAAGATCGAGGCGGCCACGATGACGGCCGTGCCGATCACGGTGACGGCGTTGGCGGAAACGCCGATGCGGATGAGGACCTTCGCGACGGCGTCGACATAGCGCCGCAAGCTGGCTCTGCCAGAGGTCCGAAGGAACTTCGCCATGGTCTCCTGATTTCTTCGGCGGCGCCCACTGGGTGTTCGGGCAACGGGCTGGTAGGGGATGACTCTATAGTGCCCTTCGGCCTATTCCTCCTTCCAAGCGGCGGCGAGTTCGTCGCGGGTGTCGGCCAGGAGCTGCGGGAGGGTCTTGGTGCGACCGATGATCGGCATGAAGTTCGAGTCGCCGCCCCAGCGGGGAACGACGTGCTGGTGGAGGTGACCGGCGATGCCGGCCCCGGCCACCTGGCCCTGGTTCATGCCGATGTTGAAGCCGTGGGCGCCCATCGCGGCCCGGATCACCCGCATGGCCCGCTGTGTGAGCGACCCCATCTCGGCGACCTCGTCGGCGTCGAGCTCGGTGTAGTCGGGGACGTGCCGGAAGGGCACGACCATCAGGTGGCCGCTGTTGTAGGGGAACTTGTTCATCACGACGTACATCGATTCGCCCCGCGCGATGATGAGGCCGTCGACGTCGCCGAGCCCCGGGATCTCGCAGAACGGACAGCCCTCCATGTCCGTGTCGTCCCCGGTCGGCTTGCCCTCGCCCTTGATGTAGGCCATGCGATGCGGTGTCCACAGCCGCTCGTAGCCGTCAGGTTCGCCGACGCCGTCAGGTGCTTGATCGTTCACGGGAACGATCCTAGGCCACCGTGTCGTGTGCCGGTAATCCCACGAAACTTCGGTGACACGCTGTGTCGGTTAGGCTCCAGTTGTGACTCTGGCGCAGCTGTATCCCGTTCTGCTCATAGGGTGCGCCACCGTCCTGGTCTCCATCGCCGCGATCCGGGCGACCCATCGGATCGGCCTGCCGGCGCTGCTGGTGTTCCTCGGCATGGGCATGGTCATGGGCGAGGACGGCCTGGGCATCCCCTTCGACGACTTCGAGCTGGCGCAGGTGCTGGGCACGTTCGCGCTGGCGCTGATCCTCATCGAGGGCGGCCTGTCGACCCGCTGGAAGGCGATCTCGGCGCAGTTGGCCCCGGCGAGCCTGCTGGCCACGGCCGGGGTGGGCATCAGCGTGGCCGTCGTCGCCTGCGGGGCGCACTACCTGCTGGGATTCTCCTGGCAGACGTCCCTGATCCTGGGCGCGGTCGTGGCCTCGACCGATGCGGCGGCGGTGTTCTCCGAGCTGCGCGGGGCGGGCCTGCCCAAGCGCCTGTCGGGGACGTTGGAGGCCGAATCGGGCTTCAACGACGCCCCGGCGGTCATCCTGGTCCTGGCGTTCTCCTCGACCGCCGGCATCCCGAGCGCGGTCGCCTTGGTGGGGACGCTGCTGTGGCAGCTCGCCGCAGGCACCGCGATCGGGCTGGCGGTCGGCTTCGGCGGGGCGTGGCTGCTGCGCCGGCTCGCGCTGCCGGTCTCGGGTCTCTACCCGCTCGCGGTGTTCAGCCTGGGCATGGCGGCGTTCGCGGCCGCCGGTGCTTTGAACGCGTCGGGGTTCATCTCGGCCTACCTGGCCGCGCTGATCCTGGGCAATTCGCACCTGCCGCACCGGGCGGCGACCCAGTCGTTCGCGACGGGCCTGGGCTGGGTGGCGCAGTTGGGCATGTTCGTGATGCTGGGGCTGCTGGCGAGCCCGGCGAGCCTGCTGGACGCCGTGGTCCCGGGCATGATTCTCGGCGCGGTGCTGACGCTGGTGGCCAGGCCGGTCTCGGTGGTGGCGTGCCTGCTGCCGTTCCGGTTCTCGATCCGGGAGCAGACCCTGGTCGCCTGGGCGGGGCTGCGCGGGGCGGTGCCGATCGTGTTGGCGACGATCCCCCAGGCCGAGCGGCTGCCGGGCGGTCAGGCCCTGTGGAACATCGTGTTCATCCTGGTGGTGGCGTTCACCCTGCTCCAGGGTCCGACCCTGCCGTGGGTGGCCAAGCGCCTGGGCCTGTCCGATCCGGCGGCGGTCCAGGAGGTCGACATCGAGACCGCTCCGCTGGACGCGGTCGACGGCGAGGTGCTGACGATTGCCATCCCGAAGAAGTCGGCCCTGGCGGGCCTGCGGGTCTTCGAGCTGCGGCTCCCGAAGGGCAGCGTGATCGCGGGGATCGTGCGCGGCGATGAACTGTTCGTCCCCGAACACACCGACCGCCTCCGCTCGGGAGACCAACTCATAGTGGTCACGACCCCGAGGCTGAGGGAGGCCACCGAACAACGCCTGACGGCCCTGGCCAGGGCAGGAAGACTCGCCCGCTGGCTCGGCGAATCCGGCCGTGGCTGATACCATCTATATAAGATACACACACTATCTATATAAGGAGTATTCATGGCCGTTACTTCACTTGACATAGATGACTCGGTACTACAGAAGGTCCTGCGGCTCTCCGGCCTGCACACGAAGAAGGACGCGGTAAACCTCGCGCTACGCGAGTACGCCGAACGACACGAACGCATCGCGGCCTATGATCATTTCTTCGATCTGGCTCAGGACTGGGACTATGAGTCCTGGCGCGCTCGCCACGAGCGCGAGAAGGAAGGCTTGGAGTGATCCGGTACCTTCTTGACAGTTCGGCGCTCTGGCGGATCTCCCGCGAGCGCGACACTCATCGGGCATGGGAATCCGCCGCCTCCAGTCTCGCAATCGGATCCTGCCATCCTCAACGAATCGAGTTCCGTCGATCCGCGCGAAATCATGCAGAATTTGAACGAATGACCGAAATGTTTGAGGTGCTCTATCCGGACATTCCGGTTCACAAATCATGTGCCCGTTGGGTGGAGAGCGCTCAGTACCGTTTGTCCGCCAAGGGCCTCCACCAGGGCCTATCATTGGTCGATCTCACGGTCGCAGCTACCGCGGTCCACCACGACCTGATAGTCCTCCACGACGATAATGATTTCCGAACCATCGCGGAGGTTGCCGGCGAACTGCGGCACCGCCGTGTCTCCGACTTCCCGGACTTGCCATGACCGAGCCTGAAAACACCGACGCGCCTTGGGAACCGAGTTCCCAAGGCGCGTCGCGTGCTCGGCGCTATTCGGCGGCGGAGGGGCCCTCATTGGTTCGGGATTCGACTACCTCGACCACGTGGGCCAGGGCCTCCTCCAACGGGACTCCGTTGCGCTGGGAGCCGTCTCGGTAGCGGAAGCTGACCGTTCCGGCGTTCTGGTCGTCGTCGCCGACGATCACCATGAACGGGACCTTCTGCTGCTGGGCGTTGCGGATCTTCTTCTGCATCCGGTCGTCGGAGTGGTCGACCTCGGCGCGGACGCCCCGCCCGCGGAGCTTGGCGAAGAAGCCCTCCAGGTAGTCCGCGTTCTCCTCCCGGACCGGGATGCCCGTCGCCTGCACCGGCGACAGCCAGGCCGGGAAGGCCCCGCCGTAGTGCTCGGTCAGGACGCCGAAGAACCGCTCGATCGAACCGAACAGGGCCCGGTGGATCATGACCGGACGCTGCCGGGAGCCGTCGGCCGCGGCGTACTCGAGCTTGAACAGCTCGGGCTCGAAGAAGTCGACCTGGATGGTCGACAGCTGCCAGGTGCGGCCCAGCGCGTCCTTGGCCTGGACGGAGATCTTGGGGCCGTAGAAGGCCGCCCCGCCCGGGTCGTCGACCAGGTCCAGGCCCGAGGCCGCCGCCACGTCCGCGAGGATCTGGGTGGCCTCCTCCCAGGTCTCGTCGTCGCCGACGTACTTCTCGGGGTCCTTGGTCGACAGTTCCAGGTAGAAGTCGTTGAGGCCGTAGTCGCGCAGCAGGTCCAGGACGAACTTCAGCAGCCGGGTGAGCTCCTCGCTCATCTGGTCCTTGGTGGTGTAGATGTGCGCGTCGTCCTGGGCGAAGCCGCGGGCGCGGGTCAGGCCGTGCACCACCCCGGACTTCTCGTACCGGTAGACCGACCCGAACTCGAACAGCCGCAGCGGCAGCTCCCGGTAGGAGCGGCCGCGCGAGTCGAAGATCAGGTTGTGCATCGGGCAGTTCATCGGCTTGAGGTAGTACTCGGCGCCCTCCAGCTCCATGGGCGGGAACATGCCTTCGGCGTACCACTCCAGGTGCTTGGAGGTCTCGAACAGCTGCCGCTTGGTGATGTGCGGGGTGTTGACGAACGAGTAGCCCGCCTCCACGTGCTTCTGCCTCGAGTAGTCCTCCATGATCATGCGGATGATCCCGCCCTTGGGGTGGAACACCGGCAGCCCCGAGCCCAGCTCCTCGGGGAAGCTGAACAGGTCGAGCTGGCTGCCGAGCTTGCGGTGGTCGCGCTTCTCGGCCTCGGCCAGGCGCTCCAGGTACTCCTTCTGCTCGGCCTTGGTGGGCCAGGCGGTGCCGTAGACGCGCTGGAGCTGCGGGTTCTTCTCCGAGCCCATCCAGTACGCGGCGGCCGAGCGCATGATCTTGACCGCCCCGATGAGCTTGGTCGAGGGCAGGTGCGGGCCCCGGCACAGGTCGGACCAGACCCGCTCGCCGTTGCGGTCGAGGTTGTCGTAGGCGGTCAGCTCGCCGCCGCCGACCTCCATGACCTCGGCGGCGTCGGTGCCCTCGCCCTTGGTCTCGATCAGCTCCAGCTTGTAGGGCTCGTGCGCGAGCTCGGCGCGGGCCTGCTCGAGCGAGTCGTACCTGCGGCGCTCGAAGCGCTGGCCCTGCTTGATGATCTGAAGCATGCGCTTCTCGATCTGCTTGAGGTCGTCGGGGGTGAACGGGTCGTCGACGTCGAAGTCGTAGTAGAAGCCGTCGGTGATCGGCGGGCCGATCCCGAGCTTGGCCTCGCGCAGCTCCTGCACGGCCTGGGCCATGACGTGGGCCGCCGAGTGGCGCAGCACGTTCAGCCCGTCCGGGCTGCCGAGCGGGACCGGTTCGACCTTGGTGTCGGCCGGCGGGGCCCAGGAGAGGTCGCGGAGCTGCCCCTCGGGGTCGCGCACGACGACGACCGCGTCGGGCCCGGCGGTGGGCAGGCCGGCTTCGGCGACGGCATCGGCGCACGTAGTGCCAGCCGTCACCCAGAGCGGTTCGACGACGGCTGGACTGGTGTTGGGCGCTGCGGATGCCACGGTTCTCCCTCGATCTGATTGCGGCCGGATCTGCCCGGCGCTCGACATTCGGGTCAATGGTAGTCGCCGGTCCGGGCCGCCCTCCAACGCGTTACGCGCCCCGAAGTTCCCGCGCTCGCGGACTTGACCTTGGACCCGGCTCCAAGGTTTAGGTTCGATGTATGACCACCGCAACCGCGAAATTGACCGTCGGGAAGGTCGCCGAGTCCGTGGGCGTCTCGGCCGACACGATCCGGTACTGGGAGCGCGAGGGACTGTTCCCGCCTCCCGAGCGCAGCCCGGCCGGGTACCGCCGCTACGAGGCCGACGCGGTCGACCGGGGCCGGTTCATCCGCACCTGCCAGCGCGCCGGCCTGCGATTGAGCGACATCGCCGATCTGCTGGCCGTGCGGGACACCGGGACGTGCCCGTGCGAGCCGGCCGGGGAGCACCTGGAGCGGCGCATCGGCGAGGTCGCCGCCGAGATCGCGCGACTGGAGGGGCTGCGGAGCCAGTTGACCTCGATGTTGACGGCGGTCCAGACGGCCCAGGGCGGCGGCGAGTGCGACGAGCCGCTGCCGGACTACTGGTGTCCGCCCGAGGAGTGCGCGGAAGGAGGTGCCCGATGAGCGACGACTGCTGTGAAGACCCCGGCTGCTGCGGCTCCGGCTGCTGCGATTAGGACCTATGTCGGTCCGGCCGGGGGCCGCCGATGGATCGGCGGCCCCCGGCCGTGCCTCACGAGGTCAGCCGCCGGTTCCCAGCGGGGAGGGCAGGACGCGCACCGGCTCGCCGACGAGCGACCCGATGATCCACTCACCTTCGTGGGGAACGACGTTCGTGGC